>JAKLKB010000048.1 GCA_023150835.1 Myxococcota bacterium
GCAGCGTCTGCGTCTCGTGCAAACAGCGTGCGTCATGAAAAAACAAAATCCCCGCTGCTTCCGACTTTCGCTCCCTCCCCTGTTCACGGGGGAGGGCTGGGGTGGGGGGGGCCAACAAGCGCTTAACCTAACGCCTATGGTACCTCGCCCCACAAAAACGATCGAACAAGTGATCCCTATGGTATCGCGAAGACTCTGCGTGTGAGGATTGTAGTGCGTGGATCTTCGGGAGCAAGAGTGTTCGTTGCGAACGAACGCAGCGTTGCGTGTTTGGCGGCATCTTGATACAAGGCGAACCTCACGATGGTATGGGGTTTTTGTGTGGATCGAATGGAACAAAGGAGCATCGTATGAAGAACCGCGCCTATCGGTACTATGACCTTGTGATGGCGGCGTTTGTCTGTGTTTTGTTGTGTGCGAATCTGATCGGGGTGAAAAAGGTGACAACGATCGAGCTTCCTTGGTGGGGTGCGTTTACGTTTGGTGCGGGGATCTTGTTTTTTCCGTTGAGTTACTTGTTTGGGGATATCTTGACGGAGGTGTACGGTTATGCGCGGGCGCGGCGGGTGGTGTGGACGGGGTTTGCGGCGTTGGGGTTTGCGGCGTTGATGAGTTGGGTGATCGTCGAGTTGCCGCCCTCGAAAGATTGGGCATCGAACCAAGCTGCGTATGTGTATGCGTATGGTTCAACGCCTCGGATCGTCTTTGCGTCGGTGTTGGCGTTCTTTTGGGGAGAGCTGAGCAACTCGTATGCGCTGGCGAAGATGAAGATATGGACGGAAGGTCGGCATCTTTGGGCGCGAATGATCGGTTCAACGATGGCGGGTGAGGCGGTCGATACGTTGATCTTCTATCCGCTGGCCTTTTATGGGGTGTGGAGCAACCAGATGTTGGTATCGGTGATGATCGCCAACTACCTGCTCAAGGTCTTGTGGGAGGCGCTCGCCACGCCTATAACGTACCGTGTGGTGGCGTTTTTGAAACGAGCGGAGCAGGAAGATTATTACGATAGAGCCACAGACTTTACACCCTTTTCGATCAAGGTTCCGTGAGGGTTCTGTGTAGGCTCGTTCTTTCGTTCTGCCCGTTTCACTTTGCGATCAAAGCGGTGCTGATTCTGGTGACGAGGATGACTGTCCAACACACAGCGATGATGATGCGTGTTTTTTTGTCCATCTTCACGACTTTTCCGCCTTGGGAGGCATAAATCTCTCCAGAAAATGCGAGAAAAAGACCCAGCGGAATGAAGAACAAAATGGACAAGATGAAGACCCAACGTTTGCGCATCGTGGGAACTTGATCGTAACTCTGGTACTCGGTAGCGGGTTCAAAAGCCATAGTAGTCTCCTTTTTGTGTGAGAGGTGTGCGATGTACCAAACAAAGCACAGGTTAAAGGACAGCAGAGAGGCTGTCTTCGGTGGCGCTGGTGATCCAGCGCCCAAGGGCGCGCAACGCACCTTCGTGGAGGGGGAAGATCTTGACGGCTTGTTCGAAGCAAAATTGAGCTTCGGTTTGGTTTTGGAGTTGTTGCGTGTAGAGTTGGCCGAGTTGGAACCACAGATCGGCGACTTGGTCGGAAGGTTCGGGAGATTCGATGCGTTGGAGGAAGAGTTCACGCAGCGGATCGCGCCAGTCGGCGTCTTGGAGGATACGGACGTGAAGGGCGAGGATGCGGGGATCTTCGGGGATGAATTTGTAGGCTTGGTCGATGTAAAAGAGTGCGTTTTCCCAATCCGAGCGTTCGGAAGCGAGGGTTGCGAGTTGGAGACAAAGCTCGACGACCTCATCAAAGGGAAGGCGATCCCACTCGATCTCAAGAAAGCGGAAGAGGTGTTCGGAGGCGGTTTGTTTTTGATCGAGGATCAAAGCGCGCTGCCCAAGGAGGCGTAGGCTTGGGGTAAAATCGGGATCGGTTTGGAGGGCGAGTTCAAGGCGATCCCATGCCTGATCATCGTCTGCGGCGGTAAACAGTAGCCATGCTTGAAGAAGAAGTCGGAAGCGTTCGGGGAGCCGATCGGAGATGGTGGAAAACATGGTGGGGCCGGGCTGTTTGCCTTTTTTGATAGCGACATCCAAGATCTGTAGGTTTTTTTGGCTTGCGAGGGCTTCGCGGTTTTCGGGTTCAGCGGCCAAGGCATCGAGCAGAGTGCAGAGGGCATCGGGCCATTGGGAGCGTCGGGCGAAAAGTCCGGCGAGGTGAAAGTGAGCGCGGGTTTGATCTTCGGGGATATCGAGGGTTTGGAGGATGGGGAGAAGGTCTTCGCGAGAGGGCGGCTTTTTCTTGGAGAGGATGGCTTCGATCAAAGCGAGAGCGCGTTCGGGGAAAGCGCCCAACTGAAGGGCTTGTTGGGCGAGTTCTTGGGCTTTTTTACCGCGTTGAAGGGCATACCATTGGATCTCGGCTTGTGCGAGGAGGCAACTGGCGCGATCTTCTTCGTTGGCTTCGTCGCGTTGAGCGAGAAGATCGAGCTTTTTGAGCAGGTCGTCCCACGATTGAGCGCGAGCAAGGGTGCGGATCTCTTCGATGGCTTCGGCGGGTAAAAAGTCGGGTTCGGACTCGCTCAGACGCAAGATCCAGCTAAGTTCGAGAAGGTTCTTTTGGTAGAGCCGAGAGGTGAGGGGGAGTGGATCTTCAAGGTCCGAGGCTTCGTTGAGTAGAAGGCCAAAGAGGATTTGGGCGTTTTCAGCGGATTCTTGTTGTTCAAGGACCGTTTTGCGCAAGAGATCTTCGGCGCTTCCGACGGAGGGATCGGCTTGGGTGATCGTGAGAAGGCGTTGGAGACTGTCGCGGCTGTCGTTTTGTTGACCTTGTTTGAGTTGGAGGATGGCAAGCTGAACGGCGATGGGAGCGGCGAGTTGGGCTTTGCCTTGGGCATCGAGCAGGTCAAGAAGTGCGTGTAGCGGTGCGGTGCGTTGGGGCTGTTGTGTGTGGGCGAGTCGGTAGTATTTTTCGGCGTCATCGCTTTTTTCGAGATGAGAGAGGGATATCTCAGCGATGCGCATAAATGTGTCACAAAGTCCCGCAGGATCGACTTCTGCGCGAGTGCGTGCTTTGAGTGCGCTGATCACGGCGGGCCAGTCGGCGAGTTCTTCGTAGAGGGCTTGGAGGCTGTGCAGGATCTGGAGATTGCGGGGATCGTAGCGCAAGGCTTGTCGGTAGGTTTGGAGAGCGCGTTCGTAATCGCCCTGTCGTCCGAGGTAAAGCTCGGCGAGTTCAAAGAGCTTTTGAGCGCGAAGGAGAGGGTCAGTTTGGAGTGTGGATTGGTTTTCGATCAGGCGGGCGAGTTCTTCCCACATCCAAAGGGTTTCGTAGATGCTTTTGAGTGCGTGGATGGAGGGTTCGTGTTGAGGGGAGCGTTCGAGGATCTTTTGGTGGATCAGCATGGCTTCGTCGGGCTGTTCGAGGTCGTGTTGGTAGATCTCAGCGGCGCGTTCAAAGCTGCGGATAGAGTCTTCGACGGAGGGGGCGGTTTCGCCGATCTGTAGGTAGATCTGGGCGGCTTCTTGGCGAGATTCGAGTTCTTCGAAGGAGATGGCGATGGTTTGGAGGGTTGCGGGATCGTTGGCGGCGTGGCTGGAGACGCGCTCAAGCATGGCACGTGCTTCGTTTTCGTCCATCAAGAGATGCCGATAGAGTTCGAAGGTGCGTAGAGTAAGCTCAGCGCGGCTCTGGCCGGGTGGGGCGAGATGGGTGGATTCTTCGAGTTTTTTGACGAAGGTTTCGAGATCTTGGTCTTCTTCGTAGAGATTTTGAAGCTCGCCAAAGGCGTCGCTGTGGGAGGGATCTTGGGCGAGGACGCTCCAGAGTTGTTTTTTGCCTTCTTCGCGGTCTTGGAGCAGGTGAAGTTGTTGGATCGCCAGTTCAAAATTCAGCCCGACGCGCTCAGGCCCGTGCTGGAGGGTTTCAAGCAAGCGCAAGCGGATACGTAGGGCTTCTTCAAGTTCACCTTCGTCTTCAAGGCGTTGGCCGAATAAGCGCGTGAGTTGGGGGATGCGGAGGTTTTTTTGATCGAGAAGTTGATGGACGGCACGAAGTTCGTCGAGCCCGAGTCCTGCGTGTTGAAGGGATTCAAAGAGGGGGTTGAGTTGTTGTTGTTGTGCTTCGGAAGGGCTGCGTTGTGCGAGGAGGGCGGCGAGCCGCTCCCAAAGAGGAGCGCGTTCTTGGGGTTGGGCGGGCAACATCCGAGCCATCCAAAGATCGCCAAGGAAGGGTTCTTTTTGAAAGGCTTGTTCCCAACAACGGACACTGGTTTCGGGAGCGATATCACGCAAGAGGCGAAAGGCTTCGAGAAAGAGGGGGGCTTCCGCGAGTTGTTCGCCGAGTTGCAAAAGGACGCGAACTTCGGTGTTGTCGGTGGGGAGGCCATACTCTTTGATGATGGAGAGGCCGAATTGGGGTTGAAGAGAGAGCAGTTGGCTGCAAGCTTTCTTCCTTTCGTGGGCGCGATCAAGGCGAGCGTACAGGGCGATCATCTGTTCAAGGGCGGCTTGAACGCGTTCGGCGGGCTTGGTGGGGAGGACTTTGAAGAGGCGCTCCCAATGCTCGACTGCTGAGGTGTAGCGTTGGTTGCGTTGGTCGATCTGCGCGAGGCGTTTGAGCGCGACGGGATGTGCGTCGTCGAGCATGAGGACGTTGTTGTATTCTTCGTAAGCACGGGCTTCTTGGCGAAGTTGTTCTTCGAGCAGTTCGGCGAGTTCGAGTCGAGTCGAGATTTTTTCTTCGGCTTGATCAGCAAGTTGAGCAAGCTGGGCAAGAAAGGGTAGAAGCTCTTGAAATTGACTTTGCTCACGGAGAAGGTCGACGGAAGCACGCAAAGAGGGGAGGTGTTCGGGATCGAGGATCAGGGCCTTTTGGTAGGCGGCAAGGGCGCGGTCGGTTTGCTTGTAAGTGGTGCGAAGGATGCGTCCTTTTGCGGCGTAGAGGTCGGCTTGTTCGTGTTTGGAGAGCGGAAGGGCAAAACGTTCAAGTTGTCGGTCGAGCTTGCTCCAATCTTCGCGTCGGACGTAAAAGCGGATCAAGGCTTCGAGGTGCTGTTTGCTGTTGGGGTCGAGTTGGTAGGCTTGAAGATAAGCGAGTTCGGCTTCGGTGTCTTTTTTGAGTTGTTCTTCGAGAAGTCGTGCGCGTTTGAGGGAGAGGGAGGCGGCTTGCGTGGGGGCGACTTCGATCGAGCGAAGGTAGAGGGTGTCGAGTTTGTCCCATTGTTCGAGCTTTTGGTATCGTTGGCTGAGGCGTTCGATCAGTTGGGTGTCGGTGGGAAGGAGGCGAAGGGCTTTTTCAAGATGTCGAACAGCATCAAGATCGAAGAGTGATTTTTGTGCCATCTCGCTGTGTATACGGGCGAGTTCGGCTTGTCGTCCAGTGCGAACGCAGATCTCTTCGAGGAGTTGCCATGCAGGTTCGAGTTCGGCTTGGAGCTGAACGGCTTCGTTGGCGGATTGAAGGGCGCGTTCAGCGTCTTCGCGTTGCCAGTGCAGGCGGGCGAGTTCGAGCATGAGGATGCTGCGTTCGGAGGGGGAAAGCTGCCCTTCGCGTTGGAGCAAGCGTTGTTTTTCGTTGATTTGGAGGTCGAGGGTGTGTTCTTCGTCGGTGAAAAAGTCTTCTTCTTGGACTTGGCTGGCTTCAAGGGCGCGGATGCGGTGGAGGGTGGGGGGGTGGTTGGGGCGCAAGGGGAGGACGCGACGGTAACGTCGGAGGGCAGCGCCGGGATGAGCAAGGCGTTCTTCGAGGATCTGCCCTGTGCGAAATAGCAGATCCGCGCAAAGGGCGGTGTGGTTGAGTTGTTCGAGTCGATCGATCAAGATATCGAGAATACGGAGAGCTTCGAGGTTTTCGTCGGTGGCTAGGCGAAATTCAGCGAGTTCACGTTGATAAGAGATATCGTCTTGGAGGAAAGGAGCAGCTTGTTCGAGTTGGGTGCGTGCTTCGGGGAGTTGGCGCAAGCGGGATCGGTAGAGTCCGGCGAGAGAAAGGTTATGACGTGCGCGTTCGATGCTTGGGGGGGTTTGTTCGATGAGGTCAAGGAGAACGGACTCGGCTTCGTGAAAATGGCCGAATTTGAGGGCATAACGGGCCAGAGCAGCGATGGCAGGTCGGTATGTGGGGTCTTCTTGACGGGCTTGTTGCCAGAGAGTTTGTGCGTGATCGGGGAGATGGGGTTCGAGGAGTTCGGCGGCTTTGCTGTAAGCGAGCGCCGCTTCGATTCGCTCTTTGTTGCTACGGGCGATATCGGCGATCTGGAGGTAAAATTGGGCGGCTTGTTGGAGGTTTTTGTTGCCTTCGGCGTGTTGGGCGAGGCAGTTGATGGCTTGGATATCGCGGGGATTTCGTCGGAGGGCTTCTTCGGCGATGCGGCTGGCTTTTTGCCAGCTTTCTGGGTTGGGCGAGCCGATGTAGAGCTGCATCAAGCGTTCTTGGAGGAAGGGATGTCCGGGATTTTGCCAGAGTTGTTCTTCGTAGATTTGGGTTGCGCCGTCGTAGTCGCCGTTTCCGAGGATCTCTTCGATCGAGAGGAACTGTTGTTCGGATTGTCGAAACAGCATCCATGAGTTGTAGAGGGGGTCGAAGCTGGCGAGACTTGCGGCAGGTCGGGCCTGAAGGGGTTGAAAGGAAAGCCCGATGTGTGTTTGATCGAGGGTGATCTGGTGGAGTTGAACGTCCCGATAGTTGGGGAGTTTCCAGCCATAGGCAGCCAGAGTCCAACGCAGAAGTAGCGAGAGCGGATCGAATTGGAGTGTAGCGGTGCCGGCGACCTTGACGGGGCCTTGGCGGCCTGTTCGTGCGACAAGAAGGGGAATAATGGCGGGGGCGGGAAGGCCGGGTCGTCCAAACAGGCGGAGATCATAAAACACAACGCCTCCGAGTGGACCGGCTTTTTCGTATAAAAACCCCCGCACACAAAAAGGCGTACGTTTGCCCTCACGCGAGAGTACGCCGCTGATCTCGATGCGTGCGCCGAGGACTTGGAGTTGCAGGTCGGAAAGGCCGCCTCCTGACAAGGTTCGGCCAATCAGGGCGGTGAGGTAGCGTTGTTCGAGCAGGCAGCGAAGGTCGAGTAGGTTACCACGAACTTGTTTGATGGCGTGGGGTGAGGTGGGCTTGAAGGAAGCGGGGACTTGAAGCGTCAGGCCCTCGATCAGGGTATTGGGATTGAGCGCAAATTGTGACTCCAAAAAGAGCCGTTGTTCGCCGTCGTATCGAATTTGGGGGGCTTCTGCGTGAGGGTGATGCATGCGCGTGTCCACTCGGAATCCTCATTTCAGGCCGATCTGAGGCGGTTATGGAGGAGGGCTGTGTCGATCCAGATCATCTCGGCGAGCATACACAAAGCGTTGCGAAAAACAAGAGCGGCGCACGACACAAGAGGGCAACAAACGGGTCTTGTTGGGTCTCCTTGACAAGGCGAGTTGGAGGTGTGAATAAGGAGGTGGACTTCAGAGGATGCTAAAGCGGTCAGGAGCCACGCAGCGGATAGCGATCTCACGGCGGGACAACGGTTTGCGTACACCCCAAACTCCCATGCGGACAGCGCACACAAGGATCACGACCGCCCCCAAAGACGACAACATAGACAACAAGACGGAGCCGTGTTTTGGCGAAAGAGATATCCCCCAAAAACCAGAAAACCAGCGTCTGTTGCAGAGAAACCCCTGTGGTATCGAGGCTTTCGTGGCTTCGGGCGGTGGGTCTGTTTTTGTTTGCTGTCGTTTTGACCGCAGCGGCTTGCAAGACTACAAATCCCTATCATCCAGCAGCGATCCGCCAAACCGAAGAAGGCATCGCCTTGATGGAACAGGGGCGGTACGGTTCCGCAGAGCAACGCTTCCAAAATGCGATCGGTATCGATCCTGCGTACGCGTTGGCCTATGACCGGCTGGGCTTGATTATGCTTCGGCGGGGCCTTTTGAGTACAGCCGAAAAATACTTTCGCAAAGCTGTCAAGCGCGACGCCAATCTGACGATCGCATGGACCCATCTTGGATCGGCTTTGCGAGCGCAAAAACTCTATAAAGAAGCTTCGCTGGCTTTTCAGCGGGCGATCGATACCCAGCCCGACGCGATGACGCCGCGCTTGCTTTTGGCCCAAACCTACCGAACCATCGGCCAATACCAACTCGGGCGAGTCCAATGCCTTCGGATGATCGCCGATCATCCGCAAAAAGCGCCTCCTCACTTTGAGATGGGCCTGATCTATCTTGCCGAAGAACAAGACGAACAAGCGTTATTGTCTTTTCAGCGTGCGCTCAAACGCGATGCGGGCCACACCGAAGCCCTTCGGATGAGCGCTCGCGTCTTGCAAGCGCGAAAGCGTTTTTCCCAAAGTCTGCAACACATCGATTTGCTTTTACAACGTATCCCCAACGATCCTGAAGCGTTGCGGATGCGAGGAGAATTGATCCAAGCGTTGCGCACGGGGGCAACCCCTGCTTCTCCTGTACCCTGAACAAGGTATCTCGGCCTGCATGATCGAAGGTGTCTTCGAGCAGGTATATCCGCTAGAAGCGTACTCAACACATCACCGAACATTGTGGAGCTGATCGCAAAGATGGCTGTACGAATGACTGTTGTGAACCCCGTTGACCCGGGAGATCCGCATACCACCCCGCAAGATGTCCTTTTGGAGGATCACGAAACGGGGGAGATCTTTATTGGGCGAGCGCCCGGAAACCATGTGCAGCTCGCAAACTCCGCTGTGTCCGGTCAGCATGTGCGGATTACGCGCCAAGGAGAGGACTTTGTGCTGCACGATCTCGGCAGTCGCAACGGTACATCGCTCAATAGTGAGCGCCTCCCTGCGCGGGCGCAAAAGCTTTTGCGCAATGGAGACCGCATCCAGATCGTCAACTATGTGATCACTTTTAAGTCGGGTGCTGCGGCTTACCAAACCGAATCGACCGAAAACACCACCATGATCGCCTTGTCGATGATCAAAAACGTCCTTGGGGGGGTCACTTCGCACGAAGACACTCCTCCAAAGCTGATCGTCATGGACGGCCCACACCACGGTGATCGCGAGTTTCCTATCAAAGGGATGTACACGGACTATACGATCGGTCGATCGCCGCATTGCGAATTTACAGTCCACGACGAAAACATCTCACGCGAACATGCCGTTGTTCGGCGCGATCCAACGAATGGCGTCACCATCCGCGATAACGGCAGTCGCAATGGTGTGATCGTCAACGGTGATCGCCTACGCGCCAACGCCGAGCGTCGACTCCGCGATCGTGACGAGATCACGATCGGAACCACCAAGATGTCTTTCTCTGATCCGATGGCTGCGGAATTTGAAGAAAAGTTTGGTGCCGAAGAACCCGCTCCTGCCCCCGCAGCTTCGGGGTCTCGCCCTTCGGGTGGTATCCCCAAACCTTCTTCCCCTCCCCCCAAAGCCGAGGTCGAACAACCTCCACCTGCTCCCGCTCCTGTTGTTCCCGAAAAGCCAAAAGAAGCCGCACAAACAGAAGCCGAAGAAGCCCCCAGTACCGAAGCCCCAACTCCCCAACCGCCCCCTCCTACGGGGTTGAACTCGACCCAAAAGATCTTCCTTGCTGTGGTCGTCGGGATCCCCGTATTGATCGTGTTGATCGTTCTTTTGATGATGATGTTCTGATCATGCGGCGTGTTTTGCTTCCTGATCTGGCGCTGTCTGCTTGGGATACAACCCCTATTGATATCGACTTGGCCAAGGATACCGCTCACTACCTTTTGCGGGTTTTGCGCCAGCCTCCCGGTGAATCCGTCGAGATCTGCGATGGCAAAGGGGCGCGCTGGTATGCTCACATCCACGCAAACGCCACATCCGAGCGTTGCCGCGTTTCACTTATCGAATCGCTTCCCCCCATCCCAACGCCTTTTCCTGTGTATCTTGCCCAAGGGATCCCCAAAGGCGATCGCTTTGAGCAGATCTTGCGCCAAGGAACAGAAGTCGGTATCGCTGCGTTTTATCCGCTTTCTACAGAACGCACGGTGGTTCAACTCGACGAAAAAAAAGCCAACGCCCGCCGCGAACGCTGGGAAAAGATCACCGCCGAAGCTGCACGACAATCCCAGCGAAGTATCGCGCCGACTGTCTACGATGTTGCAGCACTTGGGGAGCTTGTGTCTGTTTTGCCTAGGGGGGTCCCTGTGATCGTTTGTTGGGAAGGTGAGCAAGATCGCGGTTTGCGGGCGTGGGTGCGATCCTTTGCTGCGCCACCTTGTGGAGTCGTCGTCTTGATCGGGCCTGAGGGGGGATTTTCTGCGAAAGAAGTGGCTTTCTTGGCAGAACATGGAATTCTCTCGGTTGGATTGGGGCCTTTGATCTTGCGCACTGAGACCGCAGGTGTGGCTGTGGCCTCGATCCTTCAATATGAATGGGGTGTCATGGCTGGGGTCGGGAGGCGCGAATTGCTGTGAGAAGCTTGCCAAATGCAACGAGATCCGTCATATTGTCGTGAGCCTGAAAGATGGATGCGTTAAGTCGGTCCAATACAACGGAGTTTCTGCGATAAGGCAGGATCTTGTTTGGTGAACCCGTGACTTGTTTGTGATGGGTTCCTCAAAGAACTTGACAAGACACCTAACCCCTTGTCTGCGGACCACCAGACCGGAGCGATCGAAGGATGCCTGCCTGCCCACAATGTGAATATCCCGTCCCTGACGAGGCGATGTTTTGCCCTGCGTGTGGCTTTTCGATGCAACACGAAGAGGCCGAAGTCTCGCTTGTTGGGCGTGTATTAAATCAAAAATATCGGTTAGTCGAGGATCTTGCAGAAGGCGGTATGGCTGTCGTCTACAAGGCCCAACACATCTTTCTTGAAGACCTTTGTGCGGTCAAGATCATCAAAAAAAGCCTTGCCTCCAAAGAAGAGATGCTCAAGCGCTTTCAACGCGAAGCCCGTCTTACGCGTCAAGTCGCACGCCGCAGTCCGTACGTGATCTCCATTTACGACTTTGGGGTCGAAGATCAAGTCGGATTCTTCTACGTTATGGAACTCCTCAACGGTTATCCCTTTGCGGAGATCCTCCAAGATCCAAAAAAACCACCTCCCCTCGAAAAAACAGCCCGCCTTGTTTGCCAGATCTGCGAAGCCTTGGCTGCCGTCCACGAAGAAGGCCTTGTCCACCGCGATATCAAGCCAGACAACATCTTCCTTCACCGCGAAAACAACTCGGAGGAAGAGATCGTCAAACTGCTCGACTTTGGTATCGCACGACCCACCTACAACAAAGCCACCATGCTCACCAACTATGGCCGCGTGATGGGAACCCCCGAATACATGTCCCCCGAACAATGCCGAGGGCCGACCCCTCAACAATACGAGCGCGGAGAAAGCCATCTCGACGGTCGATCCGATATCTATTCTTTGGGTGTGTTGCTTTACCAATGCTTGACAGGCGACGTTCCTTTCCCCATGCCCCCAGATGGCGGAACCATGGCCATCCACAAGGTGATGGCGGGTCACGTCATGGAGCGGCCCAAACCGCCCCACGAAGTGCGCCCCGATCTTCGCATCCCCAGAAACTTTTCTGACGTGGCGATGCGTGCGCTCGAAAAAGAACCTTCTGCCCGCTTCCAAACCATGACCGAGTTTCGTGACGCCATCCTCACTTGCTTTCCCGGCCTCGCGATCCGTCTCGGCCAAGAAGCTCCGCCTGTTCAAGAATCGCAACTCAACACCATCGATCTCGGTGAGACGTCTCGGTCCGATAGTACGGACTCGATGCGTGCCGCGCAAAATAGCCCCGCGCAAAACAACCCTGTGCAAAACAACCCCGTACAAAATAATTCAGCACCGCTGGGGCCTGCGCAATCTTCGGGGGGCTATCTCTATGATTTTAACGAGCAAGCCACCGCAATGGATGTGCAACTTCCCCCTGAGATGCGCGAAGCGGCCCGTCAATGGGCCATTAACGTCAACCAAGGGCCTCAACCTCCTCAAGGGGGCGTGATGTTGCAAGAGGCCCCGTTGTCTTCGCCTTACGCTTCTTCTCCACAAAATGCCCGTCCTCCAGCAGACCCTTGGCCCGCACAAGAAAGCTCGGTGGATACCTTTAGCGATGAAAGCGAGGCATCCAACAGCAACGGTGTTGATCTGTCCAAAACAATCGCTTCCCCAATGGAGCCCGACGTGATGGCGGATCTGCGCAAACGTGCGCAAGAAGCGATGCAGCGCGCAGGCCATTCTCCACCCCCTCCCAAAAAGAAGACGCTGCTCTTCGCAGTCATCGGTGGGATCGTGCTGCTTGGGGCCGTTGCTGCGGGGCTTTACTTCTTTGTCCTTGGCAAATGATCCATCCAACCGAGACGATCATGCTTTTTCGCAATCCTCGGTGCTCCCTTCTTTTTGCCCTCTTTGCGAGCCTCTGCTTTTTCCCCTCCTCTGCTTTTTCCAAACAGCCCGTCCCACAACTCACATGGGTTCGCCTTGAAGGTTCGGAATCAACGCGTGTCCATCAATCGGCTCGTGTGCGTTGTCTCGCGCTCGATCAACAAAACAAGCCTCTCCCAAAAGCCTCGGTGCGCTTTGTTTTTCGCCGCATCGACAATGCCTCTGTTCGCTGCATCGACAACGCTTCTTCTGTCTCTCAGACCCAAACCACCGCAAAAACAGACATCCACACAAAACAACACGGCGGCACGATGACTGTGTCTTTTCCACAACCTTCGCTGTGGGAAGTCGGATGTGTTGCTTCGTTGGACCGCCAAATGATGCGCGCACCCATGCCTCTTTCGATGGAAGTCCTGCCGGGAACACCGCACCAGATCTCGATCGAATTACTTCCCAAACGCCGATGGTATCGAAAAGGAGAGCGGGTCTCCGTTCGTGCGCGTGTCTTGGATCGTTCTGGGTTTTCCCATGATTCGGGGGTTGTGCGGTGGAAAAGCTCTGTTTCGAGTGTTCTCCCCGACGCAGCGGGGGCATTGCATTTGAAACAAGCAGGGCGCATCACACTCACCGCTTTGGTTGTTGGGTCTTTGCAGGCTCAGATCTCGCTCGATGTTGACGAAAATCCCCCGACAATCGAGCTTTTCGATCCTGTCCCTCATGCGATGCTGTCTGGAGATCCGACGATCCTTTTGCGCGGCCGTGTGGTCGACACAGAAAGCGGCTTGGCTTCGTTGCGGTTTTTGGGACGGGTGATCTCGGTCGATGCGGGGGGGCATTTTTTGATCACGTACCGTTGTCGGTGGGGACTGAATCTGTTGTCCTTTGTGGCCGAAGATCGGGCGGGTCATATAAGGCGCTTTGAGCGCAGTTTTCTGTACGCGCCACGTTATCTTTCGCAGAAGGCACATCCTCAAACGCCGATCCCTCCGCTGCTTACGTTACGGATCGCGCAGTCGTTCCTTGATCGTGGGCCGCTCGAACATCGTGCCGATGTGTTGACGCTTCTTGAAGATATCCTGAACGCGACAGAACTCGGGCGTGTTCGTATCCCCGTGATCCAAGGAGCGTATCGCATTCCCCCGTTGGGACCGAATATACAGTATCGCATTGAGCAACGTGCCGCGATGCAGATGGAGCGGATCGCTGCTTCATTGCGGTTTTTTCGCGATGGCTTTTGGCTGGATCTAACGTTGCGGCGTTTTGTCTTTCCCTTAGATGTCGATATCAACGCTGATCGACAGCGCATCACGGTTGACGCGCAGCGGGTGCGCTTCTCCTTTTGGTTTCAGATCTTGCGCAGCACGCAAGGGCGTATCCAAGTCGAGATGCCGCATCGTTTTGCGGATCTTTCGGGCCTACGGGTGGAGGGGATGCACGGATTCTTGTCGTGGTTTCGCGGTACGGTCGAGGCGCGTGTGCGCGATGGGGTGCGCGATGGCCTCTCCGACGCCATCCGTCAGCGTTTGATTCCCGCGATACAACGTCGCCTTCGATCTTTGCCGCTCGATCTGCGTTGGGAACTTCCGCCTGTTTTGGGACGCCGACCGATGCGCCTGTTGCTGGATGTCCAAACGCTGCGTTTTACACCCGAAGCCCTGTCTCTTTCTGTCGGTGCTTCGTTGCATTGCGAACAGCCCCGTTTTCCATACGCCCAAGGTGCGCCCTTGTTGCCGCCACAACGTTCCTCGCCTGCTGTTGCGGGATTTTCTTCGGCCCTCTCTGTGGATGCGGTCAATCAGGCCCTTTACGCAATTTGGCAGTGTGGCGTCTTTCAACGCGATCTCTCGCGTTTGCTGCAAACGCGCCTCAAGATCCCCGATCTGCCATTTGCTTTGCCACATCTACGTTTGCGCTTTGCTGCGCATCTTCCGCCTGTGATCATGCCCGGGGATGCGCGTTATCCGTTTGCCCTTGCGCTTGGTGGATTTCGCGTCCATCTCGATTGGTCCGAGAAAAACGCTCCCCCCTCTTCTTTGCGCGCTGAGATCAGCCTTGTGATCGGGGCGCGTGTGACCACCAATGCCGCAGGAGAGCTACTCTTGATCCTCGCCCCCCAGCCCTTGCAGTTTCAATTGCAGATCCTCCAACAAAGCGGCACACACTCGCTTTCGCACGAAGATTGGGCCGCTTTTCTTTCGGGAATCTTACTCGAACAAACACCCGATGCCGCCGCTGCGATCTTTCGTTCGTTGCCGTTGCACCAAGACGATCCTTTTGCCAACGTCTCCCTTGCATACCGCCCGATATTCCGAGCGATCCGCCTGTGGCCCCAACAAGTCGGCTTTGATGGACAACGCTTGCTTTTTGGCTTCGACCTGCGCTATCAGAGTCCCACACAACCCGTCCGCACTTCCGATTGAAGACGTTTTTGAAATAGGAGGCGATCGACGATGGAGAAGATGGCTTATGTGTTGCGTGAAGGCGGACGCTCGCAAGAAGAAGCGTTGGGTTTCGCGGAGCTTGCGGTGTCTGCGGGTGGAGAGATGTTCCCTTTGTTTTTTGGACCGCGAGCAAAAGACTTGATGGTGCGGCTGTATCCGCACGAAAGCAATTTCATGAGCCATCGTTTTTGCCGATTTGCTTGGGTGGACGGCGAGATCGCAGGGCTGATGTGTGGGTTTTCCTATGAAGAAAAGCTTGCCGTCACCGCAGGAAACAGCCGAGACTTTGTGCGTTATGGTGCGGCGACCTTGCCGCGCATGATCTGGTACGCCATGCGCCTCAATGGACTTGTGCGCGCACTTGAACATCTCGAACAAGGCGAGTTTTATGTTGAGTTTTTGGCCGTATATCCGCGCTTTCAGCGCATGGGGATCAGCCAAGCGCTGTTGAACTTGGCGGAACAACAAGCGCGCTCCAAAGGATGCCGCTGCGTTGTGCTCGACGTCGACATCGACAACTCCTCAGCCATCCGAGCTTATGAAAAGTGGGGGATGCACATCGCACGTTCTTCCAAAACATACGTATGGACACAGCGCACTTTCGGGCTGCATCGCATGGAACGCACGTTGCCGTCATGAGTACCGTGATTTGGGTGCGGTGAATTGTCCGATGCTGCCGCCTTGAGCAGAGTGCGTGCGTGTTGACTTTTTGATGCCGATGCTGCAAGGACAAGAGATGCCATCGCGCATCTCGCGGTCGGATGGGTTGTTTTGAGGGGAGACTTGTGATGTCCAAGACGCTGCTTTGTCCGAATTTTCGATGTGGTGAGCGCGATATCGCGTCGACGGAGTCGCTGTGTCCGAAGTGCGGAGCAGCGTTGTGTGTTGGTGTGCATTATCGCTTTTTGCGTGCGCTCAGCCAAGGCGGGATGGGCAGTACCTACATGGCCTCGGATGAGCGCTTTCAAGGATCGCGCAGCGAACGGTGTGTGATCAAAGAGATCAAAAGCGAGCATCACGACAAAGACTTTGCGGCGATGTTGCAACGCGAAGCGGGCGGGCTTTTGCAGCTACGCCATACCGGAATCCCCGCATATCGGGATTTTTTTGAAGATGCCCCGGGTGGTCCACCGTCGAGGTGGTTTTTGGTGCAAGAAGCCATCGACGGAGAAACGCTTCAAGCTCGTATCCAACGGGGAGAAGTCTATTCCTTGGAAGAGGCCCTCGATATCTTTGTGCAAGTTCTCGATATCCTACAGTACCTTCACGAACTCAAAGACCCCGAGACCGGCAAAGATGCGCCTGTGATCCATCTGGATATCAAACCCGATAACTTGATGCGTCGTGCTTCGGATGGGCGGATCTTTTTGATCGACTTTGGCGTGTCTTCCGAGATCCGACACACGATCCAAGAAAGCAAAGGCGCGAAAGCTTCGGTCTTTGGCTACACCATGGGTTATGCCCCGTTTGAGCAGACGCTTGGTTATGCCGCACCTTCGTCCGATCTGTACGCGCTGGCGATGACCTTTCTGGTCTTGCTCACAGGAGAGAGTCCGTTGGCCTTGTTTGATCCGATCGAACAAAGCCCTCGTTTTCACCGCTACGTCTCGCTCCCAACTTCACTTGCTTTGCTGATCAGTCGGATGCTGCGCGTCAATCTCAAAGAGCGTGTCCCCAGTGCGCGCCAAGCCTTGGCTTGTTTGGCGTGGGTTCGCGAAGCCATAGACGGAAACCATGCTTCCTTGCAAAAGCTCGTAGATGCTTTAAAACTCTCCCAAACCTTGCGCGGAGTCCTTTTGCCCGAGGAGAGCCTCGATATCTCACCAACACAATCCGCCATGGACGATCTGGTTCTTGCAAAAGCCGATACGATGGACTCTTCCGCACAAAGAAAAAATCTGGTCCTCCCGAAACACACGCTGTCTTCTCAACTCCCCGAATCTGGAGTGGTTGGAAGTG
This sequence comes from Myxococcota bacterium, assembly GCA_023150835.1. Taxonomy (GTDB): domain Bacteria; phylum Myxococcota_C; class UBA6777; order UBA6777; family UBA6777; genus JAKLKB01. The sequence continues at coordinate 16,711 of JAKLKB010000048.1, forward strand.
AGGTTTCTTCTTCTCCACCACAACCCATCGACGCAGACACAAAAACTTCTCAAATCCGCCTTGCTGCGGTGCTTTTGATCGCCCCTCTCTTGGTGCTGGTTTTTGCGATCGGATGGCTGGGTGGGCGGTTTTCGCAGCCCACCGAGACCCCACATCGAAGCCCGCCAACGTCCGATAAACGAAGCCCCTCGCCGACCACTCCGATCGCTTCCCTCCCACCCAAACCTCCGCTGCGCCCGTTTGTTCCCCTGATCGTTCCACCCACGCCGCCTTCGTCTCCCTCTGCCCTCGAACCGACCTCCCTGCCTAGCATCGTCACTTCTTCTTCCGATCCCAACGTGCGATCGCCTACCTCACCCAAAGTACGCGCCTCAACGACAAAGTCCAATCCAGCGTTCGCCCATGAAAAGCCGATCCCTGCGCATCTTTTGGAAGACCTCAAGCCCGATTATGGGATCGGTGTGCGCATCCACGCCTTGCGGGCGTTGGGCGAGATCCCCACCCAACGCTCTCGTTGGCTCCTGTACCAGCATATTCAAGAGCCAAATCTCGCGATCAAAGCAGCAGCTTCCGATGCTTTGGCCTCGATGGGGGCGCTGGCCGTCGATACCTTGGCGCAAGCGATGAAACTCAAGGACCCGATCACCTGCCGCTTTGCAGCCTATGCCATCGGCAAGATCGGCGTCCCTGCGCGGCGGATCTTGCCCCTGCTTTTGGTCGTCGCCGAACAACCCGATCAAAACTGGCTAACGCTCCATGCAGCGCTGGAAGCGATCCAACGGATGCGGCCTTCTGCTCAGGAAGTCTGGCCTGCGTTGTACGTCATCTCTCACTCAACCTCTTACTGGAAGGTTCAAAAAACCATCGCCGAGATCTTGAGTGCTGCTGAAGTTCCCGTCTCTCACATGGAAATCGAATTCCGAAAAACGCTGCTATTCAAAAGCTTATTGTACACAAACCGCACGTTTTCTTTGATCGATCACCTTGGGCCCTATGCGTTTGAACTGTTACCCATGCTCCAAGAGATCCTACAGCGTAAAGATCTCCATCGCCTACACTATCGGACGCTTGATTCGATCCGTTCTCTTGGCCCTCGAACCTTACCTTTTTGGGAAGCGACGTTTCGCACCAACGAGATGTATGCCCTTGCCGCCATCCGGGCTTTCGATCGGTTCGGTGCCGCCTCTTTGCCTTCCATGCGCAAGCTGTTTCAAGACGAACCCAACGCCAACACACGCAAGGCGATCATCTATTCCGCACGCGGTATGGGAAAGGCCGCGCTGCCCTTTCTCCAAGACGCCGCCAAAGACAAAGATCCCGAAGTCCAAGAACTCGCAGAGCGCTTTGTCACGCAGCTTTCGCGTTGAAAGGCAACGCGCAGGATCGTCTATCCGGGCCCCGCAGAGCACTCCGCCACGCGGCTTTCGCGTTGAAAGGCTTTGCCTATTTTTGCCTTGGCACGGGCGCGATGCTCGGCGAAAGCGAGATGCGGTAGGTTGAGTGGCAACTCACACACACACTCAGCGAATTCGATAGCTCTTGGAGAAGCTCTTTCTTTTGGATCTGTTTCTTCGCGACTTTTTCGGATAACTCGTCCATCTTTTTGTGCAGACCGATCCCCATCGTTTTGAGGCCAAGCGGAAGTTTCCCAAGCAGCGTCGGACTGTCATCCGCCGCCATCTTCATCCCCATGTTCGACAAATGAACGGACACAGCCTTCATGTCGTCTCGCGCCAAACCATCCACCACCCGCTGCAACTCTGCAAGCAACGTCCGCATCTCGTTGAGCACAAACTCCCTTTCGTGAACGTTGAGCCGAACCTCCGTTCGCTTGTCCACACCCGCAACTGTCGTCCCAAACACGAAGTAGTAAGAACCCACTCCCACCGTCAGCATCCAAAGCACCAACGCCGTCCATGTCAACCCATGCACCTTTTTCATAATTCTTTGCTCCTTTCGGATCGAGCCGACCTGCTTGAGCGGTTGTTGTGGGGCTTTGCCCCACACCCCGCCATAGACTCTCGCCCCTTGACCCCGACTCGGCGGGGTGATCGTCAGCGTTTCAAACCAACAGCTCTGCCGCTTGAACGCCCGCGAACACGGGCTTTTTCTCCACAAGTCGCTGATCTCTTTTTTGGTTTTAATTGTTTGTAAATACTTACTTTTTAATCGAAGGATCGATGGTTTCTTGTTTTTGTGTCGAGAAACCTCCGTTTGATTGTCCGATCGCGTCATACGATATCCGAGAGATGTATCCACAAAGGAGAGTACGTAGACGCCCGATTGTTGGGCAGCCACACCTGTTTGCCCCGACCTTTTTACGATCACGCAACGGGCGGATCTCGTCTTATTTGCTACGACGCAAGAGTTGTTCGAGGCCGAGCCAGAGCGTTTGGCTGTAGGCTTCGTCTTGGGGAGTGGATGGAGCCTCTTGGATCTGATCGGTGTAGCCACGCAAGACGCCAAGAAAGGACCACAAAAAGACTTCGAGTGGGAGGTCGTTTGCGATCATTCGCTGTTCTTGGGCTTTTTGGAGCGATGAAAAAACAAATTGGAACATCTGGCCGATGCAAAAAGAGATGCGTGCGGCGCTTTCTTCGGAAGCGATTTGAAGAAGTTGTACGTTAAACGCAAGGCTTTTGATCTCGGGATGCTTGCGGATTAGCGCGATCCGTTGAAAGAAAAAGGCGCGAAGCGCTTCAAGAGGATGTTCTTCTTTTGGAGGAAAGTCTGCCATGACCAGTTCTTCAAAACGTACGAGCGCTGCGGCGATGATATCTTGTTTGTCCCGAAAGTGCCGAAACAATGTCGCTTCCGAAACATCGATACTCTTGGCGATCAAGGCGGTGGTCAGACGATGGAAGCCTTCTTGTCCTGCAAGCCGCAACACTGCTTCGGCGATCTCCTCTCGTCGTTCTTCGGCACTCAAGCGTTGGGTCATCGGCGTATCCTCATAAGTGAGTATTTACTTACTTGTTTAAAGTAATAGACGAGACAAAGAGAGATGTCAAGAGAAAATTGAGGGGATGGGGAGGATTGGGCTTGGTGGGGTATCGTCTTAATCGGAGTCGAGTTGGGAGAAGCGTTCGATATCTTCGATGGTGCCGATGCAGAGGAGGATGTCGCGATCTTGGATCACGTCGGTGGGGGCGGGGTTGTGGTCGACGTATTCGTGGAAGTCTTCGGAGCCATCGGGATGGAAGCGTCGTGTGCGTCGTTTGATGCCGAGGATATTGAGTCCGTAGAGTTTGCGGATGTTGGCTTGTGCGAGGGTTTTTCCGTTAAAGCGTCGGGGGGCGGTGATCTCGGAGAGGGAGTAGCCGTCGCTGGAGAGTTGGATCAAGTCGAGGATGGCGGGTCGTGCGATGCGTTGGGCCATACGTGCAGCGAGATCGCTTTCGGGGTTAACGACTTCGTGAGCGCCGACGAGACGGAGGATTTGGGCGTGGAGATCGCTGGTTGCGCGGGCGATGATATGAGGGACTTTGAGGCGTGCGATCAAGGCGGTGGTGAGGATGGAACTTTCGACGGACTCGGCTCCGATGGTGATGACGACGGCATCGAGGTCTTGGATGGAAAGGGAGCGAAGGTTGTCTTCGTCGGTGGCATCGGTGCAGACGGCGCTGGTGACGGAGAGTTTGATGCGTTCGACGATCTTGGGATCGCGGTCGATGGCGACCACTTCGGCCCCCCGATCATGGAGTGCTTGGGCGACGTGAAAGCCAAAACGTCCGAGACCGATCACAGCAAAGCGGCGCAAGGTGGACTCCTAATTGAAAGAGGGTGATCGATGCGGAGAATCCATATCGATCGAGCGTGTTGTGGAAAACGTCGGATGTTTCGAGATCGAGCGTGTCACTTTCTATCCGACGTAGATCCGTTCTTCGGGGTATTGGTAGCGGCCAGCGGTTGGCGTGGAAGAGATGGCAAAGGCCACGGTGAGGGGGCCAAGGCGACCGAGGAACATCAGGAGAACGATGCAGATCTGGCCGAAAGAATCGAGGGCCGAAGTGGTGGCGACGCCTGCTTTGTTGGCGGTGGTGAGTCCGACGGTACCGATCGCGGAGGTGACTTCAAACAGGACGAAAGAAAAGGGCAGTTTTTGTGTTGCGAGCAACAAAAAGGAGAAGACAAAAAAGATCACGGTAAAGACGGTGATCATGCCCGTTGCGCGGGCGAGGTTGTCTCGGGTGAGTGTGCGTCCAAAGATCTCGACATCTTCGCGTCCGCGCAGGATGCTACGGAGCATCAGGCCAAGGATCGCGATGGTGTTGAGTTTGATTCCGCCGGCTGTTCCGCCCGATGCGCCGCCCACAAACATGGCGAACATCATCAGCAACAGAGTGGCGGGCGTGAGCAGGGAAAAGTCGACGGTGTTGAATCCAGCGGTGCGCAGCGTGACCGATTGAAAGAGTGCGGCTTGGATCTTGTAGAAAAAGCCCAAGGAACCGAGGCTATGGCGGTATTCGAACGCGAAGAAAAGCACCGCGACGCTGATGACAAAGAAAGCTTGGAGCAGAAAGACGATCTTGGTATTGAGGGGCAGGGTGCGGACAAAAAGTCGGAGTGCCCAACGATAGCCTTGTTGTTTGGCGCGTTTGCCGATCTGTTGCAGGCGCTCTTTCTCAAAAAGGCTGGCCAGTACAGGAAAGCCCATCCCACCGAGCAAGATCAAGCCCATGACGGTAAAGTTGACGAGGACATCTTTTTGATAGGGGACGAGGCTTTGGGAGTGTAGGGCGAATCCAGCGTTGCAGAATGCAGAGATCGCATGAAAGATGGCTTGATAGGCCGTTTGCCACGGATCGACGGTGGGTTTGTGCCACGCGATAAAAAGCAAAAGCGCGCCGATGCCTTCGATGATCACGGTGGAGAAGACGATAAAGCGCAAAAGCCCAAGGAGTTTGTTGCTTTGTTGTTCATCAAGGATCGCGGAGATCGCGTTGCGAGAGCGCAGTCCAAGGCGCTGGCCCATAAACCACAGCAGAAAGCTGGAAAAGGTGATGATCCCAAGACCACCGATCTGGATCATCACCAAGATCACACACTGACCAAAGAAGGTGAAATCAGCCCCTGTGTCTTTGACCGCGAGGCCCGTCACGCAAGTTGCGGAAGTTGCGGTGAATAGGGCCGTTAGGAAGGTGTGGGGCTTGTTCGGGCTAGAGGGCGGCAGCATCAACAGAAACGTGCCAAGCAGGATCAAACAAGCAAAGCTCAGAACCAGCAACAACGCAGGCCGCTGCAAGAGTCCATCCCATAGATGCCGAAAATACTTGTCGTGGTAGATGTTTTCGCCAAAAATGATCGCGCCAAAGCAAAGCAACAGCCCGATAAAAGCGAAACTTTGGAGCAAGAGCGGTGGCCCGATCAAGAACAGAACGATCTCGATGGCGTGGCGTCGAAACCATGCGAAAGTTTGGTAGTTTCGTTCAAACAAACGCAACAGCACGATGCCTGCGAGTCCATAAGAAACAAACACAAGAGACAAGGACAGGCCGACCAACCACCAAGGGGGACGAGGCGCACGCATGGTTTCAAACAGGGGCAGGAGGCTACAAAGCCACAATATACCTTGCCAGCGTTCAACAGTCTTCGGCATGGAGCGTTCCTTTGTGCGCGGGTCGATCGGCTTCTCGGCACGTTTTCGGTACGTTTCGATCAGCCCGAAGCAGGCAGCCCACGCACACGATCAAAAGGGGCGGTGTGGGGATATAGCGGAGTGCTCTTGTTTGTGCAAGAGGGGTACGCGGAGAGACCAAAAGGCTTTGGGCAGTACAGCTTTTTTGCGACAATTCTTTTTAGATAGGACTTACGCAGTTGCCAAAAAAACCGCGTTTGCAACACCTCAAGCGAGAGGGTCGTTGTCTTGAAAAACCGTCGATCTCTTCGCCAATACGGGATCAAGGGGGCGGCGGCCCCTTGCGGGGTGTGGGGTTCCAACCCCACAAAATAAACCCAAAGGCATCAGTCTTCTCTCGAATGCAGCGAAGTCCTTGACTCTTTTCGTGATCCCACCTAAAAGGGCGCAAAGATGCGTGGTGCCGTTCGCGTGTCGGAGGGATTCAATAAAGTAGGGAAGGTCTCATGTCAGAAAGAATACGATGGAAACAAGGTCTCGTGCGTGTTGCTTATGTGGTGCTGTTGGGGGCGATGTTTTTTGCGGGCGGCTGTAGCTGCAATGAAAAGCCGGGGATAGGCAACGGATGCCAGTCATGCCCGATTCCTGAGCGTTGCGTGCAAGAGGGCAGCAAGTTTGAGTGCGTGGCTTGCGTGACGGATCAGCATTGTCGTGATGGTGGAAGCTCGACGAAAAAGTGTTTGAAAAATCGCTGCATCTGTGGGGGGGATACAGACTGTCCGACGGGACAACGATGCGCTGGAGAACGCGGATGCCTCGAATGTATCGATGACAAAGATTGTGCGGCATTTGCAGAAAAGCCCGTTTGTGCGCCAGATGGCCGTTGTGCAGCTTGTCGTTTTGGCTCAACACGCGCTTGTGTGCCCGAAGGCAAAGAAGACACCGTCTGTCAAAAGGGGGTGCAAAAGTGCGGAGCAAACCTATTGTGGGGCTTTTGTGAAGGCTGGAAAGATTGCAACAAATGCGCAAGTCCTGCGGTTTGCCTTGCGGGGGATATCCGCTGCTCGACAGGCCCCGAAGAGATGCCCGGGAAATACTACGAGTGCGTGCTTGACAAAGACGACTGCCCGACGTGGAGCAGCGCGGTCAAAAGTTGCCCCGGTACAGACAAATGCCAAAACAACAAATGTATCCCCGAACGTTGTAAAGCCGCAGAATGTCCGCTCGGAAACAAACGCTGCGGCAGTGATGGAAAAAGCCTCGAAACCTGCGGGCGCAACCAAGACGGTTGTATCGTCTGGCTCGCTCCCGAAGCTTGCCCAAACAACAACGCTTGCGAAAACAACCGGTGCAAGGACGAAAATTGCAAACCTGCAAACGAGACTTGCAACGGAAAAGACGACAACTGCGACGGAAAGATCGACGAGACCTTTGCGGATCTAGGCCAAACCTGCGAAGTCGGCAAGGGCGTTTGCAAACAAACTGGGAAGAAAGTATGCACCGCAGACGGCCAATCCACCGAGTGTAACGCAAAGGCAGCCACAGGTGGACCCGAGCAATGTAACGGCCAAGACGATGATTGCGACGGGCAGATCGACAACGGGGCGACGTGCCCCGACGGAAAACCCTGCAACAACGGCGTTTGTGGAACACCAGAGCCGGGATGTGCAGATGGCACGCGTGAACTGTTTACGAATATGGCGAAGTATCCGACCATTGCGGGATGTGCGGGATTTTATCGCGGAGAGAGCTTGCGTTTGGCTCGCCAAGGCCAAAACTGCGGTGCGACCTCTAGCCAAGAATGCAAGGCTGCCGAAGATCTTTGCGCTGCGGGCTGGCATATCTGTATGAAAAACGGCGACCCAAGCGATATGAAGAATCGTGTCACAGGGCCGGATTGTGCGAGCGATGGGGCAGGTCTGTTTGTTGCGGCATCGAGCCACTGCGTCACTTCGCAGCCTGCTTGCTCCTATGGGGCGAGCGGATTACCTTGCACCCAAGGCGGCCCTTGTTCCGAGCCGATCTGCTGCGGAAAAGACTGTCAGTTTGGTCTTTGCAAAGATGCTGTGTGGGCCAACGAAACGCGCTGCGCACGCCCGCAAACTTTTATCGGTTGTGGGAACGCCAACTCCTTTCATGGAACCCCGCTGATTACAGGCGTTCTTTGCTGCAAAGACTGAGCGCCCCACGCCGCATCGAGGTACACACGGAGCCAACCCAAAGCTCGTCGCATCGAGGTACACCTTGAGCCTGCCCAAAGATATCGGCCCGTATCGGATCGAGCGCATCGCAAGTGAAAGTTGGGCAGGCCCCATGTTTGGGGGGATCGAACTCGCGACACAACAGCCCATCTTCTGTCTTTCCCTTCACGCCGACCAATTTTCTTGGCTCTCGCCCGCTCATTGGAGCCAGTTTCGCCAAAGCCTCGAAGGATCGCGCCTTCTCAATCATCCCAACATCCTTGCGTCTTACGATATCTTCCATCACACCGAGCGTCATCTGCGGATCTTTTACAAAGCCCCCAAGCCCTCTACCCGTAGGCCCGAAACACTACATGAACTCTTGCTTGCGCGAACCCAAGAGCGCCTTACAGAACGCGATGCACTCGCAGCTTTCGAGCAGATCGTTGTCGCCCTTGCAAGCATCCACGTACAAGGCCATCGCATGGGCCTTCTTCCTCCCGATCTGTTTTGGCTCGATTGGAGCAAACAACCCCTGCGTCTGCGATTGTCGCATTACGGCTTGCAATCTCTTTTGCGCGGTGCGCGTTGGCACGAGCTCCCATACGCCGACCATCTGCTCCATTACGTCGCTCCCGATCTTTGTCGTGACCCCGATCAACCCATCCAGATCCACCATGATCTTTACGCTGCGGGCGCTTTGCTTTGGCGCATCTTGACCGGAAAGCCCCTTCTTTCCGCCCAACAACAATCCTTCTCCCCCGAAGACCTCTTTTGGCACGAAGATCTCCCTCCTCTTCAGCCTGTCACACTTCAACTCTTTGAACGCCTTTTGCATCCACTCCCCAAAAAACGCTACCAAAACAGCCACACTCTTTCTGCTTGGCTCGCGGGTCAAGATTGGGTCCAGCTTCCCAGCCCACACGATCCCTCTCAACACGAGCTACATCGGGCTGCAGGCACTCTTTCTTATGCCAGTATCCCGATCGAATCACTCTCCCATCTGCCCCCTCACCCCGTCCATCCGCCCAAACAAGAGATCCCTGCGATCCAGCCCGCTGTTTGGGATCTCTTTCTTTCCTCTGAAAAACAACAACACCGCACCGAAGATCTTCTCTCTCCTTTTCCACAAGTCCAGATCTCCCTCCAAGATCCGATCTCATCCAACGAAACGCCTGCAACCGATCATCTGATGACGCCTTTTACTCCGCCTGAACCACAACACACCCCCTTTACTCCGCCTTCTTTACAGACCATCCATCCCCCCACAGAATCGCTTGACAACCATCTTGATGCTTTTCTTTCCCACCACGATATCCCCTCGCAGATCCCCGAAGCATGGGAACAAGAAGCTCTCGCTTACGATCGCACGCTGGAACGACGGCCTCGGCGATCTCCCTTTCGTTTTCTTTGGTGGCTGCTCGCTGTCTTGCTTGGATGGCTGCTCTGGCGTGCTTGTTTTTAAAACGCCCGACTCTCCGCTGTTTTCTCTCCACACCAAAACGCCCTATCTACCGCCTTTTTTTCACTTCGATATCCCTGAACCTGCGCTGCCCTCACCACGACAAATTGCCATCTCGCAACGGCTGTGGCATAGTCGCCCTCACGACGTCGCCCTGAAACGCTTGCTTTTGTTCTCCACGAGAGGTTGCGTATGTCTCAGTTCAAAGCACTTCTTCTCTTTCTCATCGCCGCTGGACTTGCCGCGCTGCTTTGGTTGCAAGAACAGCCTTCCGCCTTGCAAAAACAACAACTCGAACAGCTTCAATCGTTGCTGAAAAAACATACCGAATTTCACCGACAGATCGGCGATTTTTACGGACAGCTTCGTGCGAACTTGAAACGCACCGCAGCACATCCAAGCATCCTTGGCCCTCTCGGCATCGCCGCAGAGTCCGATCGGCGCAGCCGCGATCTGGAACGCGCCCATCAATCCATCCAAAAAACCTTCCCCTTCAAAAAAAGGTACGCGCAAGGCCAGCGTCTTTACGTCTTTACCAAAGATTACCGCCTCTTGATGCGCTCCGATCGCGACGTCGAATTAGAAGACGCAGCCCATCCCCTCAGTCAACTTCCCTTCGTCCAACTCGCAGAACAAGATCCTGCCGGGACGTGGAAGATCGACGGGCAAGATGTGTTTGTGATCAGTCTCCCTGTTCGCAAAGACAAGCAAGTCCTCGGGATCTTGATGCACACGATCCCGATCAACGCTGATATCTTCTTTGACTTGGGCTTTACAGCCTTGAAACGCAAAGAAACACCTCTGTTTTTCTTCGGAGATTCCGGCATCCTCGCCAACGGCACACCCACCGAGTCCGCAGGAGCGCTGCGCAATTGGTTTACTGGCGAACAATCCCGCCTCCTTGCCGATCTGAAAGCCGCTCCGCTCTATCAACCCAAAGGCCCCACCCATCAAGATCGAACCATCCCTTACGCGCTTAGCCGTTTTCCCGGCGAGATCAACCACCCGCAGATCGGGTATGTGCTCTTTGTTCCACCCAACCCAACACTCTCCAACCAAAGCAAGTTCTTTGGCCTTGATCTGATCCTTTTGCTCGGCCTCTCTGTGGGCTTTGCGTTTCTCCTTTGGATCTGGCTGAGTCTCGGTCTCTTTCTTCAAAAACGCCGTCTACTCGAAGCTTTCCACTACGTCGCCAACAACCCCAGCCAGCCTGTCAAAGAAGCCCGATTCCCCAGCGCCTTTCGTCGTGGAGCCGAAAGCCTACAATCACTTCTTGAAAAACATCAACGCCTTCAAAAGGAGCTGCAACAAGCCCAAGCTGCCGCTCAACAAGCTCAATCGACTGCTCAACAAGCTCAAGCCGCCGCTCAACAAGCTCAAGCCGCCGCTCAACAAGCTCAAGCCGCCGCTCAACAAGCCCAACCTGCCGCTCAAGCCGCCCCCCTCAAGGAAAAGGGTATCCCACAGCCTTTTTCGAACAACGCTCCTCCCAAGATTTCTCCCGTTGTACCCGGCCAAGTCAGCTTTGCACCCACCCTCTCCCAAAACCCCGCTGCATCGGCCCACATCCCAGTCACAACTCAAAACCCCGCTGCATCGGTCCCCATCTCAGCCACAACTCAAAACCCCGCTGCATCGGCCCCCATCTCAGCCACAACTCAAAACCCCGCTGCATCGGTCCCCATCTCAGCCACAACTCAAAACCCCGCTGCATCGGCTCCCATCTCAGCCACAACTCAAAACCCCGCTGCATCGGCACCCGTCCCAGCCACAACTCAAAACCCCGCTGCATCGGCACCCATCTCAGCCACAACTCAAAGCCCCGCTGCATCGGCACCCATCTCAGTCGCAACTCAAAACCCCGCTGCATCGGCTCCCATCCCCGTTTCATCGGCCCAAATATCCGCTACTTCGACTGTGTCAGCACCCGAATCTGTGTCGAAGCAAAGCGTCCCCTCGATCTCTTCGCAAGGTTCATCATCGCCCGCGATGCAGACCGCTGCTTCTTCCAAAAAGGCTGAACCTGTTGGCTTGTCTGTCGCGCCAAACGGTGCGGCGGCTGCGGTGGTTTCGCAATCTTCTGAACTGACGCTGAATCCAGCCTCCAAAGTCGCCGCCCAAAGCGCACTTGATAGTCTTTCATTCATGGACACTTCGTTAATGGATGCCACCTCTTCGCTTGATGGCGCTCTTGATTCAGTCTTTCCCGGTCTTCAAGACAACTTTTTGCCGATGACACCGCTCTCTCCTACACCCAAGGCCGCGCCCATCGAGGCCCCCAAAGCCGCGCCCATCGAGGCCCCCAAAGCCGATAGCACCATCCAATTGAATATGCGATCTGCGGATGCTGGCGCGACGATGGCTTACAGCAGCATGACCGAAGAAGAAGCCCAACACGTCTTGAAAAACATTCGCGGACCCCAACCCGAAGCGGAGGCTGCAGGCCCACAACACCCGCTTACACCCGCCCCATCCACCGAAGACACCGCACAAGGCATCATCCCCAACGACGACGTAGCGCTTCAAAAGATCTTTCAGTCCTATCTTGATCTACGCAAACGATGTGGCGAATCTATCGAGGGTTTGGCTCTGGATAGTTTTTCCGCCAAGCTTCAAAAACAACGCCAAGGCATCATCCAACAGTTTGGATGCAAAGACGTTCGCTTTTATGTCTACGAAAAATCCGGGAAAGCCGCCCTCAAAGCAACGCCTGTCCAATAGTTCGGGTGGAGCGTTGCCCCAAAACCCACAAGGGAGCTTTGCCCCCTTGACCCCGTGCCGACGGGGCGAGCAGACGTTTTCCACACAAACCACACTGCCGTTTGAAGTGCCGAGAACACGGGGGACTTGGGCTGATCGCGCTGCTTCTCTATGGATCGGGCTGGGGGCTCTTTTGCTCTTGCTCGCACGCTGTAGCGCGCCTCAACACAAAGGTCAGGCTTGCCTTCGCGAGCTGGACTGCGAAACCCCGCTCAAGTGCCTCCACCAACGTTGTGCAGATGGCCTGCTTGATTCTCCTTGTCGCACAGACAACGATTGCCAAACCAGCGCGGGGTTTTTTTGCGATCGCACCGAACGCTGCACGCTACGACCACCCAACGAGATCCCCGAGACGGGCGACGAGCAAGAAAAAAACACAGAGGCTACTCCCGAAACCACCGAAGAGATCGCGCCTGAACCTGTACTCTCTTGCCGCACAAGCCGCCTCTGCCCGCCGAGCCAACTGTGCTTTCCCACCCCTGACGGTCGAGACAGTCGATGTCAAAGCACTCCACGTCCTTGTGTCCGCGAGGATGATTGCCGGACCTCGCCTCATACAGCTTGCCGCCTTCTCGAACAGCGCGATGGTACGCTCCATCCGTATTGCATCCCACCGTATCCTTCGGTTGCTTCGGAACAGAGCGCGGGTGCGTCGTGCGAACAATCGGCGCAATGCTTGAGCGGGATCTGCTTGCTTCCGTTTTTTCGGCGCTGTGGTGGGTTTTGCCAACAGGATACCGATTGTCCTACAGGGTTTTTTTGTGGCCGCTATAGTTTCGGCGAACAAGGCGAATTCTCCGGCTGTTGGCCCTTGTGCCAAAGCAATGGGGATTGCCCGCAAGACTATCTCTGCCTCTCCCAAGGCCGCTGCCAGCCGCAATCGCCTGCGCGATGGGGCGGAGCTTGTACGCAGCGCGCAGATTGCCCTGCCTTCGCCACCTGCCGATCGACTTGGCCGGGAGGACTCTGCTCCCGAACATGCACTCCTGTGAGCCGTTCGTGCGCCCCCCAAGATCCGCCTTGTTTGGCCGATCACATATGCACCCAAGATCCCTTTTCTGGCCAGTTTTTGTGTACGCCCAACTGTCCAGCCGCCACGCGCTGCACCTTTATCGCTCCCCAACAAGCCCTCTGCCTGCCCACCTGCCAAGCGGATCGCGATTGCCGCTCTGAATACGCTTGCAATGCGCTTGGCTTCTGTATCCCTCGTGGTCAGGGCCAGATCGGCGATCTTTGCGAACGCGATCAAGATTGCTCTTCCGCGCAATGTCGTCTCTTCCCAAATGGCCGCTACTGCACGATCTCCTGTGAACAGGACTGCCCCGCTCGTTTCTTTTGCCGAAGATCAAGTTCCCAACAAGGCGGATGGTGCGAGCGTTTGTGTGACATCGACGCGGAGTGTTCCGAACAAGGATACCGATGTCGATCGCTGCGTTGTGAGCTGGCTTCTTTGCCGCCGCTGCCCGATGGTTCGGCTTGTCAAAGCGACACGCAATGTCAAAGTGGCCGATGTTGGCTACACCCGCTTTTTCCCAACGGACTTTGTGCGCGTGCTTGCCGATCCCAAACAGATTGCGCGGGTGGGTTTCTTTGCCGCTCGCTTGATCCGAACCAACGGTTGTGCCTGCCGACCTGTTCGCCGCGTTCGCCATGTGCGCGCTCCACATACGCTTGCTTGTCTGTGCCTTTGCTTGAGGACTCACAAACGGCTCGTCCCCTTCCTTGCTTCGGTGACGCTGACTGCCCATCCACAAAGATCGCCGATGTGACGAGCTTTTGCGCGAGAGACGATCAACAAAGCCTTTGTTCTGTTGGGGTCTGTGTCGGGCGTGGGAATCTGCGTGTCGGGTCGCTTTGCGCTCATTCTCTCGATTGCGAAACGGGGTTGTGTGTCTTTCCCCATCGTTTGGGCGGATCCGTGATCTCGTGTCAGCAAGATCGAGACTGTCCTGTGGCGACACCGCGTTGTCATCCCTCCCAGCGGCGTTGTGTCGGTTGCCTGTCCTCGGTAGATTGCTCTGTGGCCTCGCCGCTTTGCCGAGAGGGAGCTTGTACGGCGCTCGGTTATTGCGCTCAGATCTGCTCGGCTTCTTGCCCTGCACACACAGCTTGCGCAAAGCGCCGTGATCCCGCCAACTCCCCTCTGCCTGATGCCTGTCTTCCCCGTTGCAGCGGCACGATCCAATGCTCACAAGGCTTCTTTTGCCGCTCCGACGAAAACAATCCTTCGGCCTGCCACCCTACCGCCCCATGAAGCATCCAAACGAGACCTTGAAAGGGAAGGGTGGGGCTTACGCAAACACGCCTGCTTTTGTGTTTCTTGAGATCGCCTTCGACATTCCCTTGCGTACGCGCTTGACAAAACTCGGCGAACACACAAAGATAGGCCGAAAGTTCGAGAGCGACCGAACAAGAAAGCCGATTTTGCTAGAAAAACAAGATCTTAGGTTGCTCTCTCAGGTGCCCCACCACCTCGTCTTGATGTGTCTGCCTGTTCAACGCACCAAGAGCAAAGGAGTCCGCCCATGACCCGCACAAAATGGCTCGTTGTCGTCAGTCTCGTCGCTGTTGCCGCGATGATCGGTCTTGTTGTGACATACGCTTCGCAAGTGTCGATGCTTTACCTTAAAACCGATGAAGTTTTCGCACGTCTCGAAAAGTCCGCAACAACCGCACACAAAGGACCAGAAAGTCTCGTCGGAACCTATCTCCGTATACACGGGCATCTTAAAGCCAAAAGCGCTCGCCGCTACCAAGGCCGCCTTGATTACGAATTCTTTATCCAAGGCCAAAGTGGCCGCGCACTCAAAGTCCGCTACCAAGGCATCCTTCCGGATACTTTTCGCGATCATGCCGAACTGGTCATCGAAGGAAAACTCGTTCAGCCTGACTTGTTTCAAGCCTATTCGGTCTTTGCCAAGTGTCCGACCAAGTACAAAGAAGAAAAAGAACAAAAGAAACAAACCAGTTAATACGAAATCCGCCCGTTGTGTGATCGTGAAGAGGTCGGGGCAGCCCCCCGTGACTGCCCAACAATCGGGCACCTTCGTACTCTCCTTTGTGGATACATCACTCGGATATCGTATAAGCCCCTTTTACCTGCGTCTGAGGCTCCGTTGAACGATCCAGCCCTGAGAGGCCACATTCCTCTCTTTTACCTTCCTCCTTCCTTGATTTCTTTTCAATACTTCCGATTTTTTATACTACCTGCGTAGGAGCAGATCACCCATGCCGCTTTTTGCTTCCACTCTTGCCACCTTTGGGCAAGCCTTGATGATCCTCTCGCTTGTGAGTGTCAGCCTTGCTTTTTGGCTTGCTTTGATCGCGATCCGTCGGAAAGATGTGCGGTTCGTTTGGGCAAGCCATCGCGCTTCCGTTGGTTTTAGTCTGATCATGATCGTCGCTTATGCGATCTTGATTTACGCTTTTTTTGCACACGATTTTTCGATTAGTTATGTTGCGCGCTACTCTGAGCGCGCCATGCCTGCTTTTTATCTCTTTTGCGCGGGTTGGGGTGGACAAGACGGCTCTTTGTTGTTTTGGACGTTCTTGATGGGTGTGCTTTCGCTGATCGCCATCCACCAAGTCCGACACCATTATCCTGATCTTCATCCTTCCTTTCTTGCGACAGTTTCGGGCGTTCAGCTTTTTTTTGCGATCATTACCTTCTTTGCAGCCGATCCCTTCGGCATTTTGCCTCACCCACCCGCAGACGGAAAAGGGCTGAATCCTCTTCTTCAAACTCCTGTCATGGCGATCCACCCGCCCACGTTGTACATGGGGCTGATCACCTTTTACATCCCTTATGCCCTTGGGATGGCCGCGATGGTCGCCAACAAACTCGACAACCGTTGGCTGCTTGCGAGTCGCCGCTGGACGTTGGTGTCGTGGACTTTTCTGACGCTCGGTAATCTTCTTGGCGCGTATTGGGCTTACAACGAGCTTGGATGGGGTGGCTTTTGGGCGTGGGATCCTGTTGAAAATGCGTCGTTTCTCCCTTGGTTAACGGCCACAGCCTTCGTTCATTCGTCGATGATTCAAGAGCGTCAAGGGATGATGAAAGTTTGGAATATGTCACTATTGATCGTCACTTTTTTCTTGACAGTCTTTGGGACATTTTTAACACGGAGCGGTCTGATATCGAGTATTCATGCGTTTGCGCGTTCCGATATCGGTGCTTTCTTTGTGGTTTTTCTTGTGCTTGTGTTGGTGGTTTCTTTTGGGATGATGATCTACCGCAGCAAGGGGCTTGCGTCGCACAATATTTTGACTTCTCCGATCTCGCGAGAAGCGAGCTTTTTGCTGAACAATGCACTTTTTTCGATCGCGACGTTTATTGTCTTGTTGGGGACGACCTACCCGTTGTTGCGGGAGTATACCCACGGGACCAAAGCGACGGTTGGGCCGGCCTTTTTTAATCGTGCGATGTCTCCTGTTGCGCTTGGGTTTTTGGTCTTGTTGGGGGTTTGTCCGTTATTGGGTTGGCGAAAGGTGGATCCTGCCCGATTGATGAGGTTGTTGGTGCAACCCTTGTTGGCGGGCGTGGTGGGAGGCTTTGCTTTTCATGCGCTATTTTCGAGCTGGGGAGCAGGCGATCCCGATCCGTTTACGCGCATCGCATCGAGCGTTGTTGCGGGCTTGTGTGTGTTTGTGCTTGTTGCGCTGTATGTCGAACTGCATGAAGAAGTGACACAGCGCCGTCGCAGCGAAGAAAGCGTCTGGACAACCACCCGCAAACATCTTGGAAAGATGCGTCGGCGTTATGGCGGTTATCTGGTTCATGTGGGCGTGGTGTTCGCGTTTCTTGGATTTGCGGGGTATGGCTTTCGCCTCGAAAAAGCCGCTGCGATGAGCCAAGGCGAACTGGCCGATCTGGGAAGTGGTTATCTTGTGCGCTTTGATGGAATGAAAGCGTGGAAGGATCGGCAAAAACGTACGTATGAAGGTTATCTCAGCCTGTTCAAAAGCCAATTCGAGCGCACGATCACGATCTCAGAAAACCAACCGATCCGTCTGGATGCAGGCAGCAGCACGTTGCGTCTGATGCGCCTCAAAGGTGCGCTTGAACCCCAACAAGCCGTACAGATCGAAGTCCGCACCCCCAACGAGCCACCGCGTACCTTTGATGCAAACCAAGCCATCCCTTTCCAAGGAAAGTTGCTGCGCATCCAACATCCGCGTTTTGCGCAAGGCACGCCCGCTTCGCTGCTTCAAGTCGATCTCGCTGTATTTAAAACGGGTGCTGCGCTTGGCTCGCTGGTTCCTGCCCGTGAAAAGTTTAACAAACACCCCGAGCCGACCACCGAAGTGGCCCTGATGACGCGCATTACCGACGATATCTACGCGATCCTCGTCACGTGGGAAGCCGAGTCAGGAAAGCCGCTGCTTGCGCACTTCAAGTTTTACCTCAATCCGCTGGTCTTTTGGCTGTGGTTTGGCGGCTTTTTGATGCTGCTTGGTGTGCTGATCGCGCTGCTGCCGAAACGGCAGATCACTCCCAAAACGGCTTAAACTTTTCGACCCTCTTGATGACCACAAGGATCAAAGACAGATGTTAAAAGGCAAACACATCGGATGTATCGGCGTCGGCAATATGGGGCGCGCCATGATCGAAGGTCTCTTACAAGCCAAAGTTGTCCAAGACGCGCACGTCTGGATCGCGGATCGCAGCAGTGAAAAATTGCGCGCACTCACCGATACTTACCACGTGCAAACGGGATCCAATCGCGAAGTCGCCCAAGCTGCCGATATCTTGATCCTCGCGATCAAACCGCAAGATATGCCCCAACTACTCGAAGAGATCGCAGACATGACCAGCAAAGACACGCTGCTGATCTCGATCGCAGCGGGCATTCCCACAGCGCTCATCGAATCTGCCCTTCCTCCCGCCGTTCCCGTGATCCGTGTCATGCCCAATCTTCCCGCGATGATCGGTGCAGGGGCCTCGGCGTATTGCCTTGGTGCGCATGCTTCTTGGCCGCACGGTGTCGTCTGTAGCCTGATCTGCTCGGCGGTTGGGATCTCTGTCGAAGTCTCAGAAGACCAAATGGACGCTGTGACGGCACTTTCTGGTACTGGGCCTGCGTACGTCTTCTTGCTCGCCGAAGTCCTCACCGAAGCCGGCGCACGCGAAGGACTCCCCCGTGAGGTCGCTTCATACCTTGCCACCCAAACCCTCCTCGGAGGGGCCAAGATGATCGCACAAAGCGAACTCTCTCCAGCGACCCTCCGCCAACAAGTCACCTCCCCCAACGGCACCACTGCCGCCGCGATGGCGGTCTTTGAACAAGAAGGTCTGCGCGAACTCTTTTATCGCGGTGTCCACGCCGCACGAAAACGCTCCGCAGAACTCAGCCAAACCCATCTCCCCCCAGCGCGCCCCTAGCCCCGCACCCAGCCGCAAACAACACCGCGCCGAGTCAAGTCAAGGCCCTTTCCGAACAGGCTCTAATGCTCGGAAAGTACGGTTAAATCGAACGGTAGGAGCTGTTCTAGAGCGCCGCAGGCTTTTTGATGGATCTGGCAGATCCGCGACTCGCTGAGTTGGAACATCTCGCCGATCTCGCGCAGCGTTAATTCTTCAAAATAATACAAGTACAAGATCATACGTTGCCGCTCGGGTAGCTTTTCTAACGCTTCCATCACTTTCTTTTTGATCTCAAGCTGTTGGACGTATCCTTGTGGATCTTGGCGGCTGCGCGAAGAAAATGTCCCTGTTGTACTTGGACGCTCCGTTGCAAAGTCCAACGCTTCCATCTCCGTAAAGACAATAGGCTGGAACTGTTCGCGCATCTCTTCCACTTCCGCAACAGAACACTCCATCGATGCGGCGACCTCTTCGTTTGTTGGATTGCGCCCCAAACGGACGCGCAGATGTGACTCGATGCGCTGGAATACCCGTGCTTTTCGACGCAATCCCCTCGATAACACATCCGCTCGACGCAACTCATCTAAGATCGCTCCGCGTATGCGGATCTCTGCGTATTGGGTAAAAGCCAGCGCACCCGGCTCATATCGTTCCAACGCATCGATCAGCCCTACTACCCCAAGCGCGACCATATCGCCTTCTTCCATCAACGGCGGAAAACGGTAATTCAAACGACTAACGACCCGCCGAACCAGCGGCATATAACGAATCACAGCTTCGTTTCGCTCGCTCTTGTCGGGCGTTTCCCCCATGTAGGCGTCTTGTTGCAAGCCGGCCTCTTTTTGCGTCCGATCTCCGCGCTCTTCGGGCACAGATGGGGCCTCCGCTTGATGTGGCGAAACCATTTCCTTCTTGTTGATGGGCATACAACTCGCTCCTCGCGCAAACAACATAGGACAACACCATCCGAAACTCCGTCCAGTTTCGAACCGAGAGAAGAAAGACGCATCTGGGGTTTTTTGTGGGGGTTTGCCCCACGCCCCGCCATAGGCTGTTGCCTCTTGACCCCGTGCTTGGCGAAAATCTCACTGTTTTCCACACAGGCCAATTTGTCACTTGAGCAGGCACGAACACGGGGTTTTTTAGCATCTGCGTCAATCTAAAGAGAAAAGATATTACAAACATCAGGAATAAGATACTGTTGGATACAGGAACAAAAAGAAAAATTTGAAACCTCTTCTAGAGGAGATTTTTCACCTTTTGTCGAAACTTCGCAAGCGAAACGCCACGAAATTGAGGCACCGCACGAATGTCTCCACCAAACGCAGCAGCACAAGCCTCGTGTGCTTGTTCCGACGCCGCAGCGAAAAAATCGACGCGCACAAGAGAACACGCCAAAATGAGACTATACTTGTGATGCTGTTTTCGACAAGGCACCCAAAAGGAGAACCCCGTGATCCGTAAAGCCATGATCCTCGCTGCTGGTCTTGGGACGCGCTTGCGCCCGTTGACGTACCACCTCCCCAAGCCGTTGGTTCCTGTCGGCTTGCGATCGATGATCGCGCACCATCTCGATCAACTCGCTCGGCTTGGTATCCAAGAAGTGATGATCAATACCCACCATCTTGCAGAACACATCCCGCAAACTCTTGGGGATGGCGCAGCGTGGGGCCTTCAACTTCACTATTCCCACGAATCACCCGATATCTTGGGGACAGGAGGGGGACTGGCTCAGGTGCGCACCTTCTTTGAACAAGAAGACGCTTTTTTGTTGCTGAACGGCGATATCTTGCACAATCTTGATCTCCTTGCGCTCGCCAAAGCCCAC
The DNA here is from genome assembly GCA_023150835.1 of Myxococcota bacterium. GTDB lineage: Bacteria > Myxococcota_C > UBA6777 > UBA6777 > UBA6777 > JAKLKB01. Next base: position 36,886 of record JAKLKB010000048.1, read on the forward strand.
GCCGAAGCGCACGCGGCAGTCACGCTCGCACTTCGAGCGCACCCCGGCGATCCAGCGATGGGATGGATCGGGACCGATGAGGCTTTGCGGGTGTGGCGTGTTCCGGACATGGATGCGGTGCATCCGTTGCAAAAACAGATGTTTACTGGACTTTCGATCCTCACCCCGTCCGTGTTTTCGCACCTTCCCGCCCAAGGGTATAGTTGTATCCTGCGTTCTGGCGTGCGGGGGTTGCTAGAGCAAGGCGCGCACATCCAAGGCCACCTCGATGATCGCAGCGTCTGGGTGGATATCGGCACTCCCGCTCATTACCTCCAAGCCAACCTTGATGCGCTCGTGGATCCACGCTTTCCTTGCCCGATGGATGCACTGATCCGCCAAGGCACACAAGGCCCATTTTGGCTTTCTTCCCACCACCAAGCCGATCTCAAAACGCTTACAGGCGGATACTCCTTGATCGGAGAACAGGCTTCCGTCGGCCCGCACTGTCACCTCGAACGCGTCGTCGTTTGGCCCCATGCACGCATCCCACCCCATTCGCGTTATCTTGATGGTATCGCGTATCTCGATCAATTTCTTTCTTTGCCTGCCGAAGGGCTTCGTGCGCCAAAACCCCTTCATCCCACCCCATAAACGCCCGAAAACAAAGGAGCAGGCGCAACATCGCGGCTCGTTGGGGCGTCCATTCCATCCCATAAACGCCCGTAAACGACGAGGTTTCGTGTGTTGCGTGTTGTATATCGCTCGCAGAAGCCTTCAAGAAACACTCTCTACACGCGCCAGAACGACTGTGATGTTGTCGTTCCCGCCATTTTTATTCGCAGTTTCGATCAATATCTTCGCGGCTTCGGATAGATCGGCTTCATGTTCGACGACGATCTTGCACATCTCCTGATCTTCGACCAAGCCCGATAAACCATCCGAACACAACAGATAGATATCCCCTTTTTGAAGCTCTTCTCGGCAGATATCGACTTGCACGATCTCTTTCATCCCCAACGCCCGAACGATCACGTTTTTGTGTGGAAAATTGTCGATCTCTGATTGGGTCAACTTTTTGATCTTCATGTAGTCGTTCAACAGCGAGTGATCTTCTGTGATCTGTTTCAGCTTTTTGTCTCGGATGCGGTACACACGACTGTCTCCGACGTGGCCGATGTATGCGTAGCGATCCGTACAAAAGAGCGAAACCACCGTTGTCCCCATCCCCTTGAGTCGCAGATCGGCTTGAGCGCGCCGAAAGATCTGCTTGTTGGCGAGTTTCACCCCGTTGCTCAAGCGATTTTCTTCGTAAGAAAGCGTCTTGTCCATTTTGTACGGCCAAGTCTTGTCTTGATCTTCTCGCGTCTCTTTGAAAAACTGTGTCAACGTCTCAACCGCCATCCCGCTGGCGACCTCACCCGAGGCATGGCCCCCCATACCGTCCGCAACGATGTAAAGCCTATTTTCATGATCCAACAACAAAGCGTCTTCGTTGTGTCCACGTTTCCGCCCCACGTCGGTGCGGCCTATGACTTCAAGTTTCAAGGGCATACAACACTCCCTTCGCAAAGAAGACCTCTCAGATCGTTCAAATGACCCATTATACCCTTGCTCTCCACAAACTCAAGCCTATCGTCGTGTGTGGCCTGTTCTACAAGGGGTTTGATGACGCGGCTTCTTCACCAAGACAACACCCTTGATACGATCGCTTGCAGCGAAACCTGCTTTTTGTGTATCCTGAGGGCGTTCTTCGTACAAGCCAAAAAAACAGGGATAGCGAAAGATGGCATTACAGTTCGACTTTGCGCCTGATGGTGGCGTACAATTCAGTGGAAATTTTCAGGATCTTTCTTTTGGAAAGCTTCTGCTTTGGATCGCTCGGGAAACGTACTCTGGCGAACTCAGCTTGACTTCTCCCGAAACGAAGCCGCAATGGCTTTTTTTCAAAGACGGCCAGCCTGTCGGTGTGCGTGGCGGTCCCGGGGAGCATTATCTCGGCTGGTTGCTTGTTGAATCTGGAAAGATCGACGAAGCCACCTGCATGGCTTCCTTACAAGAGATGGCGCAACAAAAGAAACTCCAAGGACAGGTGTTGAAGGCGATGGGCGTTCTTCATGATGCCGATCTGCAACAAGCCCTACAGTTACAACTTCAACGCAAGCTCATCCGCATCTTTACGTTGCGCCAAGCACGCTTTGTCTTTCGCAGCCAATCTCGCGTCTCCGTCCAAGACGTCCCGCCCGGCAGGCTCAATCTTTACTCACTTATCGGGCATGGATTACGACAGCTAAATGATACACAAGCCTTGCGAGAAGTCTTGCGCGAGGCGGAACCACAAGCCTTTCGCCTCAAAGAAGAAGCGCAATTCCCGACACCCCTCGAAGAGATGCCGCTCGACGAAGATCAGATCAATGCGATCGCCCTGCTTTACGATTGGACGGATATCACACATTTTCTTCAAACGGGCTACCTCGAGTCTCTTCCTGCCTTGGTTTTGCTCTCCATTTTTTATGTTTGTGGCTTCTTCGAAGTCGGTGCAAAAGAGCTGATCCGCGCAAAAAGTCTGTCTTTTGATGATCTCGCTTCTCCCGATTTTTCGGCCCATCCGATGTTTGCAGAGCCTCCTCTCTCGTCCAATCCGAGCTACACCCCCGCCTCAAGCTACACCCCCGCTTCTTCACCCCATACCATAGCACAGCCACCTGTCGCCAAACCTTCCGTCCCAAGGCCGAGTACTTATCAACATGCCTCGACCTTGCGGCCCCCCAATGTTCCAAGCACCTCGACAACACGCCCTACCCAGATAAGCAACGAAAATTCGGCAAGTACTCCTCCCGCTCGACCTTCTCCTCTGGCTGCAACTCCCACCACTCGGCCTGCTGCGCCGAAAACAACCTACAGCACCCCCGCTGCTTCGCCTTCCACAAGCAAACCCGCAGCGCAACGTCCCCCCCATGTTCCGCTCGAACCTTCTCTCTCTCCCATTCCATCGGTCTCTGCGCCTGTTTCGACAACCACACGCCCCGTTGCTTCGACAAACCTTCCGCCTCGCCCTGCTGCCCCCGCCGCTTCGGTTCGTCCTTCTGCTCCGCTCGGATCGACATCTTCCCCGCCAATCCAGCCTGCTGCGACAGTCGTCTCGCCTGCATCCCCACCTGCTCCGCCCACCCGACCCGCTGTTTCCTCCCCTGTATCAGCTACTACGGCTTCGCCTTATCGGCCCGCTGCAACGGTTGTTTCGTCCTCAAACCCACCTGCGCCACCCGCTCGACCTGCTGCTCCGTCTTCTGTCTCAGCGATGGCTCCGTCCGCTGCTTCGCCTGCACCCGCTGCTCCGCCTGCGCCCGCTGTTCCGCCTTCTGTTCCGCCTGCACCCGCTGCTCCGCCTTCTGTATCCCCAAAAAACACGCCGACCACAGAGCCATCGCAGCGAAGCGCAACAGTCAATGCTCCAAAAACACCCGATAACTCGGCTTCTAAACCCACTTCGGAGGCTCGTAACGATCAACAAACCACAAAGATCCGCCCAAGCAAAGCCAGCGAGATCGATGTGTTTATTGATGAATCCCAACTCACACCCGAAGATCTCGAACTCAAGCACATCATCGAAGCCAAACTGCAACAAGCCGCCGAAGGAGCCAACTTTTACGAACTTCTTGATGTCAGTCGTACCGCTGACACCAAGGATATCCGTGCTTCTTATCGCAAACTTAGTCGTACTTTTCACCCTGACCGCGTTGCAGGAAGTCCTCTGGAGCCTTTGCGCAAAAAATTAGACAGCTTTTTTGCTCAACTCAACGAGGCCCACCAGATCCTCACACGAAAAACCACACGAGACGACTACGACCGCAACCTCAAAACCCCCAGAAAACAAGCACAGCACGTCGAAAATAGCGTAAAAGCCGAAGAGATGTATCGCATGGCGACGGTTCAGATCCGACGAAAGGACTTCAAAGGAGCGCTTGAAAATCTCAAGTGGGTTTGTCAGATATCTCCTGATACTGGGGATTATGAAGCAGACACGTTGTGGTGCGAGTACCATCTATCCCCCCAAAAAGCCAACGTTTGGAAAGAAACCATCCAAAAGATCGAAAAGACCCTTGAACACGAGGCCGAACCTGATCGCGTACACTTTTATGTGGGCGAGATCTACCGAGAACAAAAACAAAACAAAGAAGCGATGGAGGCTTTTGAAAAATATCTCGCTACAGCGCCTTACTCTCAAAAGTCTGATGAAGTCCGTCAACAATTGCGGATCCTCCAACACGAGATCAAAAAACAACACGACGCGGCCATCGCAGAACGCCAAAAAGCCAAAGAAGCCAAAGAAGCCGCCAAGAAAGGCGGATGGGGATTTGGGCGAAAGTGAGGCGCTTTTGTCCGCTGTGGTCGTGTTGTTTGTCGGGAGGGGTGTCTGTGATCGTGAGCTTCTACGATATCCGAGCGATCTGTGATCGAAGGCAAGCGCGAAGACGCCCTGTGCTTGGGCAGCCACAGGGGCTGCCTCTACATTTTTACGATCACACAACGGGCGGATTTTGTCTGACTTGATCTTGGACCTGCTTGGCGAGGGTCGTTTTTTGGTGTGCGAGGGGCATCCGCAATCTTCGCAAGATTCATCGCGTTGACGGTGATATGCGCCGCCGCAGGCAGCCACAAACCCGGATGCCACCAAACTATCCCGCCTACCAACAGCCCAAACCCCATCGCAAACAACGTCCACAGCGCATAATGCCGTTCTGGACCTGTATGGACCAGACCGAACAACAGCGCTGTCCACACAACACCCAACAACGGCTGCAACGTGGCCCGAAACAGAGCCTCTTCAGCGATACCGCTTAAAAACGCCAACATCAGCACTTCATGACGCCGAAGCCCCCCCAGTACCCGTACAAAACTCTCCATCATCTGCCTTCCCCACGCCAGACGTTCCATCCCAAAACGACTGATCACCACAACGACCAGCCCCACGCCCACGCCCATCAAGATATCGAGCACTATCCCCCCCACGCTGCGCGCAGGAAACCAGTAGCCCAGATCTCCCCCATTCCAAAAAAAAACGATCCCATAAGCCAATCCGAGCATCCCTGCGTAAAACCACAGAGCCATTCTTACCATCGTGAAACACTCCCTTGGTGAGAGAGAATTATGCAGAACGCTTGACGTTTGCGGTATCTCGGCGTACTCTAGACCATTCTTTTAGGGCTTTTCAAGGAGCCTCGCATCCCCTCATCCCCGCGACGGTTTTCTTGTGTTTACCAGATAAGGAGTCCAAGGGTGCTTTGCCATCGCTGCGGAAGCCACGTCCCCGACAATGCCAAAACTTGCAACAACTGCGGGGCAACCCTTCAACACACACGCGCCACCAGCCCCGGAACCCTCGTGCTGCGGCGCAAAAAACGCCAACAAACACGCGCTGATCTCCCTTATCGTGTGGGGTCCACCATCGCGGATCGCTACGAAGTCGAAGAGATCCTCGGTTCTGGAGCGCTGGGCGCTGTCTTCAAAGTCTACGACCGCGACCTTGATCTCGACGTCGCTCTCAAGATCATCCTCCCCCAGTACCTCAGCGGACCCGAATCTCTCCTTGAATTGCGGAAAAATATTCGCCGTGTCCGAAAGCTTAACCACCCCAATATCGTCCGCATCCACGACGAAGGTGTTGACGGAGATATCTTCTTTTTTACGATGCAACATCTCGAAGGGCTGACCCTTCGTAAGATTATCGACCTACGCAAAGACAAACAACAAGTCTTCCAACTCGAAGAGATCGTCCCGATCCTCTCTCAAATCGGCCAAGCACTCGAATACGCACACGCTTCGATCTTTCATGGTTACCTCAAGCCCCACAACGTGATCGTTCTCCCTGATCTACTCAAAGTGACTGACTTTGGACTCGCGATCTCCCTCCCGTTCTCTAGTCTCCAAGACGCCCATCAAGCACAGCCCGACGGTATCCTTTACCTCGCGCCTGAGATGCACGATGGGCAATCTGGCGACAGTCGTTCGGATATCTTCTCTCTCGGCGTTCTGCTTGCGGAGATGCTGACGGGCCAGATCCTCGAACGCCAGATCGAGTCCCTCCGTCTCTACAACCCCGATTGCCATCATCTGCTTGATGCCGTCTATCACAAAGCCACCGAAACCAACCCCACCAAGCGCTATCAACACGTCGCCGACTTGATCGCTGACCTCAGCAGCATCCTTGAATTCGGTGAACTCGCCGAGTCCGAAGAAGTTCCCACCGTGATCTCACAAGCAGAACATCTTCCCTACCAACTCTCTGATGAACCCGATCCCGGTCTTTCTTTCCAAGAGATGACTCTCGACGAAGACAAAGTCGTTGATCGCGCCTTTGCTGAGCCTCCTGCTCTTTCTTCCCCCAAAGTCTCCGATCCCCCCTCATCTCCCGATATTCCTAAGTCTTCCGAACCCTCCAAGGCATCCAAATCAACTCATCCCCCCTCGTCCAACAAAGCGC
>JAKLKB010000049.1 GCA_023150835.1 Myxococcota bacterium
CCCTCCCCCGTGAACAGGGGAGGGAGCGAAAGTCGGAAGCAGCGGGGATTTTGTTTTTTCATGACGCACGCTGTTTGCACGAGACGCAGACGCTGCCCGTTCCAACTTCCCCCCGTTCACGGGGGGATTGAGGGGGGGGGAGAGAGAAAAAAAAGGCGATCAAGACCGACGCTACGAGGTTTCCACCTTAACAAGGCGCGTATGGGGCAGCGCCCCACAAAAAGAACACAACACAAATCAAATCAACACAACCCCACACAACCCCACAAGGATATCACCCCCAAGACGTTGAGGATAAAACATGACAGATTTTTTTCTTGAGTTAAGCAAAACGCCGCAGTTGCGCGAGTTAATTAAGACGTTGGGTCTTCCGTTGCCGATGCCTGAGCCGTTGTCTCGGTTGAAGGGACCTTGGCAAGCGCAGCCCTTGCAGGATCAGCGGATCGCGGTGGCAGGGGACAACAAAAGTCTTTATACGGCGATGATCGCGGAAACATTGGCGTTGGCGGGGGCCAATCCTTACCTGATGGAGGATTCTTTGCAGATGGCCTTCCGCGTGGCGGGAGAAGCTTACGGGCGTCCTGCGCGGATGTTAGAGAGCTTGGATACCGAAAAAAACCTTCATGCGATCGTGTTGGATGCTTCGGGCTTGGAAGAGATCGATGCGCTCGAAACCTTGCACGCGGTATTTCAGCCGTTGGTCGGTCGTTTGCGACGAAGCGGTCGCGTGGTGGTGATCGGCCAAGCGCTGCACGATCTCGGAGAAAGTGAACTCGTGGCAACCCAAGCAGCACTCGAAGGTTTCACACGCAGCCTTGCCAAAGAGATCGGTCGCAAGGGCGCGACAGCGAATCTATTGCGAATTGCCGAAGGGGCGGGGGTTCGTGCAGCACCTGTGTTGCGTTTCCTGCTGTCGGCGCAATCGGCCTTCGTCACAGCTCAACCGATCGAAGTGGATATCCACACCCAAGACACGGCATCGCCGATCGCTTGGGAGCATGTGTTGGACCGCAAGATCGCCTTGGTCACAGGTGCTGCGCGAGGCATCGGCAAAGAAACAGCCCTGCATCTCGCTCAAGAAGGCGCACACGTGGTCTGTTTGGATCGCCCCGAAGAAGAAGGGCCGCTCAGCCACTTGGCACGAGAGATCGGCGGAACTCCCCTGCCCATCGATCTGATCGCGACACATGCCCCCGAAACCATTGCAGACACGCTGCGCAAAAAAGGCGGCGTTGATATCGTCGTTCACAACGCAGGCATCACACGCGACAAGACGATATCGCGGATGAAAGCCGAGTTATGGAAGATGGTGTTGGATGTTAATCTTGCAGCAGTAGTGCGACTGCATCGTCACCTGCGCGAAGACGTCTTGCGTGACGGGGGTCGTGTGATCTGCCTGTCTTCGATCGCAGGGATCGCAGGAAACATCGGACAAACTGCCTATGCAGCGTCCAAAGCGGGTATCATCGGTTTTGTCGAACGCGAAGCCGATCACCTCGCCCACCGAGGAATCACCGTAAACGCCGTTGCGCCCGGGTTTATCGAAACGCGCCTGACGGCTGCGATCCCCTTGATGATCCGCGAAGCAGGCCGACGCCTGAGCGCCCTCGGTCAAGGCGGACTCCCCGAGGATATCGCCCAAACCATCACGTTCCTCGCAAGTGTCGGAGCGCAGGGCATCACAGGCCGCACTCTTCGCGTTTGTGGTGGCGCTTTGATCGGCGCTTGATTCGCTCGCAAGCAACCTATTCGCTTGTTTTTTGGCTTATGGGCAGTAGGACTTGCTGGATACCAAGAGATGTGTGCTCGAAACGTCAGAACGATTTGCTGTAGACGCCCTGTGGTTGGGCAGCCACGGGGGGCTGCCCCTACATATTGGCGCACACGACGGGCGGATTTCGTATAAGTGCCTGTCCACCGAGCAGAACTGCAAGCGCCTGTCCACCGAGCAGAACTGTAAGCGCCTGCCCACCGAGCAGGACTGTCAACACCTACCCACCGAAAGGATAGAAGAAGATGTCTGAAAGCAAACCCAAAGCCCGACGGGCAGTAATCGTCGCCGGCCAACGAACCCCTTTTGCAAAGGCTTTTTCGACGTTGCTCAAGCTCGACACCATCGCGCTGAGCGTCAAAGCCGTGGAATCTCTGCTGAAAAAGACAGGAATCGGTCATCAAGTCGTTGACGCGATCTACTGGGGAAGCGTGATCTTGCCGAGTGCAGCACCCAACGTCGCTCGCGAGATCGCTTTGGATCTGCGGATCAATCCAAGCAGCGATGCTTTTACAGTCAGCCGCGCTTGCACATCGGGCCTTCAAGCGATCACGCTTGCTGCGGCAGCGATCGAACGCGGCGAGGCCGATATCATCATCGCAGGCGGTAGCGACTCCACCAGCAACGCCGAAGTGACGCTGCCCCCCAAAGTCGTCCATGCCCTCGCTCCGATCGCCCTTGGAAAACCAAAGGCCAGCGATTACCTCGGTGTCCTCGCCCAATTGATGCCCTTCCACGATATCTTTCCCAAGATGCCAAAGATCGCAGAACGCACAACAGGCGAAAAGATGGGCGAATCTGCAGAAAAGATGGCGCAGCGTTGGGAGATCTCCCGCGAAGATCAAGACGCCTTTGCCGTGCGCTCGCATCAACGCGCTGCTGCGGCCATCGCCTCAGGCCGTTTCGATGAAGAAGTCGTACCTGTGGAAACCCCCGATGGTTCGTGGCTTCACACCGATGCACTGGTCCGAGCCGAAACCAGTCTCGAAAAACTTTCGCGGCTTCGCCCTGTGTTTGCCAAAAATGGAACGCTTACGGCAGCCAACTCTACACCGCTCACAGACGGAGCAGCCGCTGTGTTGTTGATGAGCGAAGAAAAAGCCCGTGAGATGGGACTCAAACCTTTGGCCGCATTTCGTTCGTGGTCTTATGTGGGCGTCGATCCTCGCGACCAACTCTTGATCGGCCCCGCGCTTGCCATGCCCCAAGCCCTCCAACGCGCAGGGCTTTCCATCGCAGATATCGATGTGGTCGATATCCACGAAGCCTTTGCCGCGCAAGTCCTCTGTGTCCTCAAAGCCCTCGAAAGCGAACACTTCTGCCGCCTCCGCCTCGGTCTTGAACAACCCATCGGCCCGATCGAACCCGAAAAACTCAACGTACACGGTGGATCCGTCGCCATCGGCCATCCCTTCGGCGCAACAGGCGCACGCATGATCACCACGATGGCCCACGAACTCGCCTACACCGGCAAACGCACCGCACTCCTTGGCATCTGTGCCGCCGGTGGCCTCGCTGCTGCCGCCGTATTGGAACGCGTCGAGTAACCTCTTCGCTCGAACACGGGGGGTTTTTGCCCACAAAGCAAGTTCCATACGATCGAGAGGCGCAACAGACCGCATCTTTCGCAGAAGATGTGTCAAAAAATAGCTCTGAACAAAAGAGGAGATTTAGTATACGGGCGCACGGCAAACTATCTGCCGCCTAGATCCAAACGGATTGTCAAGGAGCGCCCGTCATGGAAGAGATGCAGTCCTACGAACAGCTTTCAAAGACCCCCACGCAAGCCAACCGTATGCGCGAGATCTTTGGGCTGATCGCGCTAACATTTGGCGCATTATTGTTTCTGAGCTTACTCACCTACCACCCCGAAGATCCGTGTTGGAATCTCGCAGGACACGGCGTCACACGCAACGCCGCTGGCCCTGTCGGCGCTTACGTTTCGGATATCTTTTTGCAGATGTTTGGTATCGGCGCGTATTTTATCGTTTTTTTGGCCTTTTTGTGTGCCTTGATGATGATCTTGCAGCGGCGAATCGCCTTTCGCTGGATCTCACTGGTGGGTTACGCTTGCATCGGCCTGTTGATATCGTCGTTTTTTCATCTGTGGTGGGGACATTGGGGTCCACATGGCTACTCGACGGGCGGCGCAGCAGGACAATGGCTTGCGACGTTGTTGGTCAGCCAGACGGGACGAGGCGGAAGCTACTTGCTTTTGACCATGATGCTCGCTCTTTCGGTCGTATGGACAACGCAGTTCTCGTTTGTGGAGACGGGTTCGCGGATCGCCGAACGGATGTCTCCGCATACAAGGCGATGGGCGCTTGGTTTTCACGAAAGGTTTTTGGATTGGCGTGACGCTTGGTATCGTTGGCGCTCTGCCAAACACGCCAACCAACGAAGAGAACGTAAGCCCGTATTTGCCGCAGCAGGTGGCGATCTGCCTGCATTGGAACTCGACCACTCTTGGCTAGATGCCGACCCTTCTTGGGCCACAAGCGATCTTGCCGCTCGTGACCGCGAAAAAGTCCTCCCCGAACTCACCCCCCCCGCTGGTGTAGACGCCTATCGCGCCGAGATATCCGCCGTCAAGATCAGTCATCCTGACTGGTCCTCTCAGGCTGCGGGTTCACCTGCCCTCGATCAAGAAAGCCCCACCAACGAAGGCACTCTCCGCCGCTTTGCCTCCACAAGCGAAAGCCCCGAAGCCACCGAGCATATCCCTCATATCGCTATCTCGCAGCTTTCTCGTGGAAAAAGTCTTCCACAACTTAACCTCGGAACACTCGCACTGTCTGTTCCCTCCGAACGTATGGACGCCATCCTGCGCGGCTTACAAGACCACACCAATGCAGACGATCCGCCCTACGCTCTCCCTCACAACGCCCACCAAGACCACAACGCTCACCATGACTACAACTTCTATCACGACCACCACGCCGACCGCGTCGATCGACGCACACAACCTCCCCCAAGCCACGACAAGCGGATCACCTCTCTCGAAGATCTCATCCCCATCTCTCACGCCGACATCGAAAGCGAAGCTGATCTATCCGATGAATCCGACGAGATCCACACTCTTGATGTCGACGACCCCCGCCACCAACAAGCCCTCGCTTGGTCAAACCTCGAACCATCCCTCCCTACCAACACCTTGATCGAACAAGCCCACCCCACATCCAACGAGCAAACCTGCACCGACTGGCCCCATCGACCACTCCACGAAGACGACCCAGAAACCACACTTCTCCACGAACCCACCCATCCGCACCCCACTTGGAACGGCACGATCCCCACGCTTGAACAACCCACAACGAACTTTTCTCTCTCTGCCCCCCAAGCGACACAACACACCATCCAAGCGACACAACACACCATCCAAGCCCCACAACCCATCGATCCTTTCGGCCTGCTGGAAGCTCAAATAATCCTCCCTGCCGCTGCGAACGAAGCACAGCGGCCCTTCGGTACTTTGGAATCCCACCACCTCCCCTCCATCGAAAACGCCGCTCCGCTCGAAATACCCACCGCGATATCTCCCATCAGACCGATGACGATCGATCCAAGACATCAAGCCTTTTATGCCCACTCTCAAGCCTACAGCGCGGTTCCCGCCCCTCAAGCTGCGATGACCGCTGACTTGTCTCTCGCTCCTCAATTCGAGAGTGCTGCGAATTTTTCCCGCATCCCTCAAGCGGCGATGACCGCTGACTTTTCCCCGACTTTCGATAGAACGAGCGTACTTACTCCCTCCGTCCCCCCTCAAACCGAGACGACAGATAACGTTTCTTCTGCCGCTCTCACAGAGAGTACTTCTGACTTTTCTCCTACGCCTCAAGCTGAACGTACCGCTGATTTTTCTCCTGCCGCTCTCACAGAGAGTACTTCTGACTTTTCTCCTGCGCCTCAAGCTGAGCGTACCGCAGACTTGACTCCTCACTCGTTTGCTTCTTCGTCTTCTTTTGCGGATGCTCCGACGCCCTCCAAACCACCCGCCTCACAAACAGCCGAATTTTCGGCCAAAGAAGTGCTTTCCCCAGACTTGGCCCAAACCAGCCAGACACCCTCCAGCCGACCCTTTGTGTTGCAACGTCAGAAACACCCGTCGCTTTCGCCGATCACGAACACCCAGACACCCTCCAGCCAACCCTCTGCGTTGCCTCCATCCACCATCCCAATCGCCCGCTCCACCGAGTCCTTGGTGAAGAAACCCACCCCATCCTTATTTGAAGAAGACGAGGATGAGATCGAAGACAGCCAAGAAGCTTATCTTTCGGAGGATTCCGAAGACATGGAAAACAGCCTCGATCTCCACCACGCAGAGAACGCAGAAAGCGTAGAAGAGAATCAAGAGGTCGATCTTTCCGATGGCTTCGATGACATGGAAGATAGCCTCGAAACGGACATCCCGAAGCGCCCTGAGTCGATCGGGCTCGCGCCCTCCTCCGCCCCGAAGGACGGACGTCCGATCGAGAATGCACCGAAACATCCTGAACCGAGGGTGATCACGCCTGTGCGTTCGGGCCTGACGATTCTTCCCGCGCTGCGTGCAGACGCACCGTCATTTGACCCAAGTCACGGCAAATACAACATCGCCGAAGAGGCCGATGCTTCGGAGCATGATCGCGGTGCAGCCGAAGAGGCGAAAGTTTCGGCGCATACTCGTCCTGCTACACAAAGCCCCACGACTTCGATACACAACCGATTTGCGACCGAAGATGCCGAGGCTTCGGTGTATGATCGGGCTGCTGCGCAAGTCGCCGCTGCTGAAAAAGCCAACGCTCTCGAAAAAGCAGAGCAATTGTCGCTACAGCAGATGTTGCCTTCGTTGCCCAAAGCCCTCGACTATCCGATGGAAGAAGAAGCTCCGAAACTCCGAGGTGTTGCGCAAAGCGAACAAGCTATCGCTGCTGCCCCGATGCTCCGAGGGATCGCACAAAGTGAACAAGCCATCGCTGCTGTCCCAATGCTCCGAGGGATCGCACAAAGCGAACAAGCTATCGCTGCTGCCCCGATGCTCCGAGGGATCGCACAAAGTGAGCCGCCCATCGCTGCCGCCCAAGAGTCCGCCGCGATGCTCCGAGGCATGGCGCAAAACGAACAACCGCCCGGGATCGCCCAAGCCACCGCAGCGATGAATGGGCCGCTTGTTCAAGCCAAAGCGCGTGCGAAAAGCGGTGATGAGCTTCAACAGCAAACCAAACCTGCTTGGCGCTTGCATGGCTACCAACATCCCTCGCTCGATCTGCTCGATTACGTCGAGCAAACGCCCGATGAAGATGACGATCTGCTGCCAGAGATCCTTGTCGAAAACGCCCGTGTACTGGAAAAAACCCTTGAGACTTTTGGGATCAAAGGCGAAGTGCAACAGATCCTGCCCGGACCTGTGATCACCATGTACGAATACCTCCCTGCCCCCGGGATCAAAGTCAGTCGCATCGCAAGCCTCGCCGACAACCTCGCGATGTCCCTCGCCGCCGTCCAAGTGCGCGTGCTTGCCCCCATCCCGGGCAAAAACTGCGTTGGCATCGAGCTTCCCAATCGAAAACGTGAAGTCGTTTACATCAAAGAACTACTCGCAGACGAACGTTTCCAAAAGACCCAAGCCAAACTCCCCATGGCGATGGGCAAAGACACCACAGGAACCCCCTACATCGCAAACCTCGCCAAGATGCCTCACTTGTTGATCGCAGGAACCACGGGAAGCGGAAAAAGCGTCGGTGTCAACAGCATGATCGTCTCGTTGCTGTACCACGCTTCGCCCGAAGACGTGCGCTTTATCATGATCGACCCCAAGATGCTCGAACTCTCGATCTATGACGGGATCCCGCACTTGCTTTTGCCCGTCGTGACGGATGCGAAAAAAGCTGCAACCGCCCTTGCATGGGCCGTCAACGAGATGGAACGCCGTTACTCTCTGATGGCCGAGGCAGGTGTACGCAATATCAACAACTACAACGCACTCGTCGAGCAACGCAAAAAAGCCCGCGAATTTATCGAGCAACGCGAAGCAAGACTTGATGCCGCCCGTCGTGAAGCGTTGCGCGAGGACGATATCGCCGAAGAACCCGCCGAGATGGACTGGGAAAGCTCCACAGAGTACTCTCCTGATGAACTCTACCAAAGCAACGCCCCCAAAAGTTATTACGAAAAAATGCCTTACATCGTCGTGATCATCGACGAACTGGCGGACTTGATGATGGTTGCGGCCAAAGAAGTGGAATTCAGCATCGCACGCCTCGCACAGATGGCCCGTGCTGCGGGGATCCACTTGATGCTCGCCACACAACGCCCTTCCGTGGACGTTCTTACGGGCGTGATCAAAGCCAACTTCCCAAGCCGCTGCGCTTTCCAACTCAAAAGCAAGATCGACTCTCGCACCATCCTTGATCAGCCCGGTGCCGAGCGGCTTCTCGGCCAAGGTGATATGCTTCTTACTCCACCAAGCAGCAGCGCTCCCGTCCGTATCCACGGATGCTACGTCTCCGAAGAAGAAGTTCACCGCGTCGTCAACCATCTCAAAAAACAAGGAGACCCCGAATACAACGCCGAGATCCTCCCAAGCAGCGAAGGCCAAGAAGAAGGCGAAGAGTTCTCAGATGATATGTACGACAAAGCCATTGAGATCGTCGTAAAAACTCGCAATGCCTCGATATCCGCGCTCCAACGCAAGCTCCGCATCGGCTACAACCGCGCTGCCCGCATGATCGAACAAATGGCCCGTGAAGGCATCGTCGGCGAACAGATCGGCAGCAAACCCCGCGAGATCCTCGCTCCTGAAGGTGAATCTTGATTCGAGTGACGCAGTTGGAGAGATATTGTTGGCTCCCGCCTCGCCTCAGACCATCGCCCCTTCCATCCGTATTTGCCCTGCCTACTTGACCTCCTCCCGACACAACAAACCAGCCCTCATCCAAGACAAACCAAGCACGACCGAGAAGGCATCTCCTCTTGCAAATCTCCGCTGTGCTAGATAGATATACAACGACAAAAGGAGGGTATCCATGCAATGGAAGAAAGCCATCCATCTCTTGTACGTTCCAACCATGTTTTGCAATATGAGCTGCAAATACTGTTATCTTGGGGATTTGACCGAAGAGCGCGTCGATACCGAAAAAGTTAAAGAGACGCTGCATCGGACCCTAGAGCAATTGTTAAGCAAAGGCTACCTGCCCTTCAATCTGTCTTTTCATGGCGGCGAAGTGACCACGTTGCCCACAGCAACGTTGGATGCGCTGTTTCGGATAGCAGCACAACATTACGCTACATACGAACAAGACATCCGCGCCATGGGATATCCCGTCCATCCGCTACACATCAAAACAAATCTACTCAATCTTGAGAAACACTATGATGTGCTCCAGCAACACGGCGTGTCGATCAGCGGCAGCGTCGACTTGCCACTCAGCTTACACGAGCGATTTCGGCGAGATAAACGCGACCAGAGCACCCTAGACCGTATCCGCAACAACCTCAAGCTGTTGGCGCGCTACCCTCACAACAAAAAGATATCTTGCGTCGTCACAGCAGCACACCTGCAACATCTCGACGAGTTCATCGCTGATTTGAAGATGTTGCATGACGATATCGGCCTCGATATGAGCCGATTTAACGTGATGTTCGGCTTTGACTCCAAGCAAAACAACGACAAATTCGTCGAACGTACCGCAGGCACAGAGATGTTGTCCGACAGTCAACAACTGGCCTTCTACCGCAAAGTCAAAGCCGCCGTCGTAGGAACACCGCTGTACAACGCCTTTAAGATGGACTGGTTTAAGGAGTTCACACCAGAGTACTGCTGTTCTGCCCCCAACTGCGGCAACAAGTTCTTTTTGCTGCAAGCCAACGGCGATGTGTATTCGTGCCCTCGCGGGCAATCCTCACCGAATTACCGCTACGGCAATATTTATCAAGACGATATCGAAGCGATTATTGCGCGAGGTTGGCAGGTGATCGAACGCAACGAAAACAGCTTAGAGATCGATGACAAGTGCCTACGTTGTGCGTACCTGCCTTATTGCAATGTGGGATGCACCTTTGTCCGTCAAGAAGTCGGTCTCTCCAAGAGCTACACCTGCGCGCTACAGCTTGAGATATACCGCGACAACCCTGATCGCTATCGCCCCCTGCGCACCGAAGAGATCGAAGCATACAGCCGCCGCTTGCTTCTCCGAAACAATATCAAACGGCTCCAAACACCGCACCCCAAAAAGCAATCCTTTGTGACCAACGAGTTGTTTCAAGAAGAAAATTCCCTCGCAAGCCTGATCCGCCGAGACGAAACGCTCCAACATCTCTACGCCGATGATCTGTTTTTTCTGCGGATCGGAGGTATCCAATACCCTCTGCGCTCAGCGATTTTGAAAAATGAGCGCGACATCGAGATCCTGACTCCCCGAAAAGAAGTCGTCTTGGGGATGCGAGAAGATCTGTTTCACCTCGCTTGCGACGATGCTGTGACGAATTTCCTGATGTTGATGCTTTTGCGCGATACGACCGTGATCTACGGCGATGAGCAGCGGCGCAAACAGGAACACGTCTTTGAACACACCATCTACTCCAACACAGTACTCGCTTCGGCGCAGCGCGAAGATCATTATGTGCTACTCGATATCGCCCCGATCCTCGGCCTCCATCGCCACGCTTATCTCGAAGGCGTGACGAACAATCTCTTTTTTACAACACGCACCTTGCGTGAATATCATTACGCAAAACACAAAAAGAATGCTTTTTACCACCTACAGGCCATCAACTTGCCTTTCCAGAATATCGAATTTGTTTGGCAACCCTAACGGAGGCTTACGATGCAACAACGCTCCCGCCCCCAAACCCAACCTGCGGATGCTCTTCAAGAGAAGTTGGGACTCTTTCTGCATCAGGCGAAAATTGATCAAGATGCAGATTTGAGCGACCAAATTCTCAGGCATCTTATGGCAAACAACCGCAACTATGTCTTGTTTCGCCACTCCTTGCTGTATTTCTTTAGCGGCGAAGAGATCAGAAACATCGAACAGACCTACGATCAATACAAAGATCCAAACTACTGGCGTTTTGATGGAAAAAAAGTGACGAAGATCGATCCTGAATATTATTTAGGACCGACGCAATCTCGCGGATTTTGGGAGACCGAGAGCCAACAAACGGGGTGGTATGGAGCCGCCGATATCGAATACAGCAACAATAACAACAACAATAACAACAACAACGGCAACAACAACGGCAACAACGGTTAACTATCATGACTCTTTCCATCAGAATCCTCGTGATGATCGTGCTGTCTTTTATTCTGTTGCATATCTGGATGAAGTCTCGTAAATTACGCAAAGAGATCCGTCGTCTGCAAGAGTTGCCCCCCTTTGCAACCGATCTGCTCGACTGTTATGTTCATTTTCAGGGATACATCGCCACCCCAAACCAACACACCACCCCGATCTATCAAAAAGCTTGCGCCTTTTACATGAGCAGAATTCAGGCGAAGTGGGAAACCAAGGTCAAAAAGCCGGGCAAAGGCATGCAAACCAACACCAAGACGCTCCACAACGAAAGCTCGCCGTCGAGCGTCATCGAACTGAGGGACGCTCAGGGACAAGAGGTTTCTGTCGATCTCAAAGAATTTGCCCCCCCGCTGCGCACCAAATCCGAGATGATGGATGTTTGTCCCGCGATTTGTGCAGAGAAAGTCGACCCCAAATACAAAAAGTACGATGTTTCGGAAAGGTGGTGCGCTCATCAAGACAAGGTCAGCGTCTACGGCAAATTGATCCGAGACGACCAAGGGCAGTTGTGGTTAAAGCACACGGGCTACGAAAGTTATCCCGCGCTCTTTTTGATCAGCGGACAGCAAGGACAACATCCCAAAAACCAGATATCGCTCCGACAAAAAGAAATGCCCGGAAGGTTTGGGTTTGTTTTGGTCGGTCTGATACTGTTCCTCTGTGCTGCTTCTTTCTTTATAGAGTAATCGGACTTAGACGATATCCGAGAGATCTGTGATCGTAGGAGAGTGCGTAAGCACACGATTCTTGGGCAGCCACGGAGGGCTGCCCCGACACCTTTGCGATAACGCAACGGGCGGATTTCGTATGATGCGATAGAAGTGTGCTTGAGGTGTCGGTGCATTTTACCCGTCACTCCTTCGAGAAAAAGACTTTTTCCATTCCTTCTCTTGGATCAAAACAACGAAGAGAACTCCCAGCAAACAAAGGCAAAAGAGAGAGGTGTTGCGCACAAAGGAAACCGAATGCCTCAACCACAAGAGTTGGTTCACCAGAAGCAGAAGGAACACCAGCCGCACAGCAAAACGACGCACCAAACAATACAGCAGCAACAAGTAGCCCAAAGCCGTTAACAGCAGAAAAGCAGCTTGTGCGGTCGTGTGAGCGCTTTGACTGGCGAGAGATTCTGCTTGCTCTATCGTTTCCTTCGAGACTGGTTTTTTTCCATGGGGTGTCTGCAAAGCGAAGCTTCCGGCGCGCAAAAACCCTGCCGCCCCAAAGAAGAACACAGCGGAAGAAAGGTGAACGAAAAACAACAACACAACGATAGAGAATCCTAGAGTTTTCATCGGCTCTTCGGCGTTTTCCCCTTTCGGAAAGAGGGAGGAACAAGTGCCGTCCTTTCTTGATGTGAAGTCGGGAAAGAAAAAGATTGTGCTCGATTGTTTTTTCTAAAAAGAGAACTGGCGCAGAGGAGGACAAGACGCACAGTTCGAGGCGTTTCGAGAGGCTGCCCGAACTCAACGTTTTCTAGCCTTTTCTCCAAAGAACGCATCGAATAGATCTTGGATATCCGCACCGCAACCATATCCCGCCACGCTCGCTTTCCACACGATCTCTCGAAAGCGATCTTTCCAGACTTTCTGCGCTTCGTTGATCTCGACAAGTTGACAAGCATCCCGAAACGCAGCAACCATCGCACCGTAAAAATTGTCCTTGATGCCACCATACTGACCAACACACTCGGAGCCTTGTTCCACAAAATGCAACAACAGTTCAACAAGCCCTTCAAACGAAACGGCAACCCTTTTGTATTGATTCACCGCCTTGCGGATGGTCGGCAGATCCAGTTTTCCAAATCCTTGGGGCGGTAAGATCTGGTTTTGAATGATCTTTTTGTACTTCGACAAAAGCTTAGCCTCATCCTCTGGGGAAGTTCTCGCTTGGTAGAACTCCTTGACATCTGGGAAGATCTTGATCAGATCGATGATCTCTTCGATCAACTGTTTTTCTGTCTTCTGGCTTAGATAGCTTCGAACGTCTCTGATTCCCATCTTTTGTGCCCTTCCTTTCTGCGCCCTCTGAAACCCGAGTCCAAGGATCGAGTATGTCGCGTAGAGATGCCGTGTTGGTGGTCTTTTTGATCGCATTGGTGAGCTTTCTTGGTTTGCAGCGGCTGGTGGAGCGGTGCTTTTGGTACAAAGCACCTTCACAAGTGCGAGCCAAACGCGCAGCCATCGCCATTCGGGATCACGTCATCCCCTTCCAAAAATGGGGGACACGACAATTCACCCTGCCCTATCTCACGGCCTACTACGACAAAGCATGGTACTTCACACAATCCAAGAAACACAACCACGCTTCAGCCTTTCTCGAACGACTCGACAAAGCCTTGGAGCGCTACGAAGCTGTGGATCTCTTTCTCTTGGCGCATGGCAACCATTATTACCGATGGGTGAGCAAGATCCCTTGGCAGAAGCGCCAACGCCTGCGCTTGGTTTACAACACAGGCTGCAAAGACCTATGGCAGCGGCGTATGTGGATTGGGCTTGGAGCCAAAGCCTACATCAGCCATCCGGGAGTGAGCGCATCTCCGATCTTTTATGTTTATTTCTTGCGGCGTTGGACGTTGGGATTGCAGATCCCCGAAGCGATGGGTATCTCGAACCGTTCGATGGAAACGATCCTCCACATCGCAAGACCGATCCTGCCTGCACCGTACACTCCCGAACGTGTGTACCGCGAATCCAAGGCTTTTTGTTATGGACAATGCAACCTACACATCGATCAGCTCGACGCTTCAAGCCTCTCCCCCCCGCAGGATCGACCATGACCGACCCCATCCTCCCAAATCCACAAGCTCTGAGAAAAGAAAGCTCAAACTCCCTCAAACGTGCGCATCGATGGTGCTTGGGTGCCTTTTTGGTGCAAGGGTTACCGCCTTGGTTGTTGTTGGGACTGGCGCACCTTGCTTACGCGGAACCTTCGTTGTTTTCGGCGCGTTGGGAGGATATCTGCACCTCTGCGTTGTTGGGGACGAGCGCCGTCTGCGGCTTGGGGATGGGTGGAGGCGGATTGTACTTGCTTTTGCGCAACAGGCCATGGCGACGCACAACGTGGCTGTTTGGATTCCTCGGATGGATCAGCCTTTTCGCAGGGATCGTGTATGCACAAGCGCTGTTGATCTTTTGGGTGTGGTGGTGACAAAGTGACAGCCCCCACAAGCGCTCAAATCCGATAGGACTTAGGCATTTGGGCTGATGTTGTGGGGTGTGACGCCATGCCCCGCCATAGACTGTCGCCCCTTTCGGGGTCAAGGGGCGAACAGGTCACGGTTTTTCAAAACAACGGCGCTGTCGCTTGAGCGTTCGCGAACATGGCTTTTTTTGGCAACTGCGCAACTCCGATCCGATCTGAGCCAGATCATACGAAATCCGAACGATGTGTACACAAAGGAGAGTACGTAGACGCCCTATGATTGGGCAGACACAGGGGTCTGCCCCTACATCTTTACGATCACATAACACGATACCCGAGCGATCTGAGATCGTACGAGAGTGCGTAGACGCCCTATGATTGGGCAGACACAGGGGTCTGCCCCTACATCCTTACGATCATACAACGGGCGGATTTCGTATCACTCGCTATGAGGGCGAGAAGAAGGGTACAAAAAAGCCTCTTCCATGATCCGATAATAGGAGCGCTTCATACCCAGCCGATGATAGGCCGCGAGCGCAGGGGCGTTGTCTTCCTCGACGTACAGGCGCAGACCACAACATTGTGGATCGGCGATGGCCTGTTGGCGGATATGCTCGTGAAGCGCCCGATATACGCCGCGTTGACGATATGCTGCGTCCACATACACGCTCTGAATCCACCAAAAGTTTCCGTTGCGCCAATCGCTCCATTCGTAGGTGATCGCCAACTGCCCGACAAGCCGCTCTCCCTCCAAAGCCAACAGATAAAACCCCCGCGAAGGTTCCGCGATCATCGCAGTGACGCCTGCCAAGATGCGCGGCCATTCGAGCTTGATCTTCTCGGTTTCCCATGCAATGCCTTGATTGAAACGTGCGATGTGTTCGGCATCTTCGCGGCTCGCTTGGCGCAAGGCCAAACGAAGCACCGTTGCATTTTTGGGCAAGGAGAGGTGATCTTGGGCAGTTTGTAGAGATACTTCTTCTTGAAGCCGCCGAACAGCCGAGATATCCGCAGGAGACCACGCAAGTTCATGTAGCTGCTCTCGTACCACCCATCGCACCGCAGCATGTTCGTGTGGAGTCGGTTCACCCGAACAGATGCGGGCTTCAAAAAGTCGCAGATCGACAAGGATCTGTTCATAAGCGTGTGCTGTCCGCTCAAAAGGCCCCAACACCTCGATCTCGCATCCAAGCTCCTCTCGGATCTCCCGTACCAACGTCACTTCGGGGCTTTCGCCTGCCTCGATCTTCCCACCGGGAAACTCCCATAAATCGGGCATCGACATCGTCTTACCACGTAAAGCACACAATATCCGCCCCGCTCCATCGCGGATCACGGCTCCCACGACCTCGACACGTCGCTTCTCCATCGCGTTCTCCCAACATCTCACAAAAGCGCAGAGGCTCGGCTTTACAGACGGCCTATTCACGCCGCTTGTCCGTCGCGCTCTCCCTTCGCTGTGTGTTCAAAAAATCCTTGACAGCCTTGTCGCGTTTGTGGCTACATCCTGCGCAACAAACACGCAAGCCCCTGTCTTGCCACCCACCCAACTACGGAAGAATCCAATGCAACGCACACAACACCATCCGCATCCTCATCTCCAAGGAGTTTCCCCCTCCAAGATGTGACGGTGTGCAACACAACACCCAGCGTTTCAAGCAACGCCGCATCTTTGGAGGGTGCGGCGTTTTTTTTTATATCGTATTCGTCGGCTGTATCGTACTTTCACTTGCATGCATAGGAGTTTTGATGAGCGATCCGATCTTGCACTTGGCGTTACCCAAAGGACGGATGCAAGACAACGTCTTTCGATTGTTGGCTGATGCCGGAATCCACGTCAAAATGGGTTCGCGCAACTACCGCCCCGCCATCTCGTTTGCAGGTGTCGAGGCCAAGATCCTCAAGCCCCAAAATATCATTGAGATGCTGCACGCAGGTTCGCGAGATCTGGGCTTTGCAGGAGCCGACTGGGTCGCAGAAAAGCATGTTGAACTGGTCGAGCTGCTCGATACTGGGCTTGATCCTGTTCGCTTGGTTGCGGCAGCCCCGATCGATCTGCTCGAATCGGGTGTGCTCCCCAAACGCCATCTGGTGATCGCTTCGGAGTACGAACAGTTGGCCCTCCGCTGGATCCGCAAGAATGGCCTCAATGCCACATTTGTCCGCACCTACGGAGCCACCGAAGTATTCCCCCCCGAAGATGCAGACTGCATCGTCGACAACACCGCAACAGGCGCAACGCTGCGCAGCAACGGACTCCAGATCGTCGATCAACTGATGACTTCTTCGACGCGCCTATACGCCAGCCCTGAAGCGATGGACAAGCCCCAAAAACGCGATGTGATCGAGCATATCGCTTTGTTGATCAAGGGCGTTCTCGAAGCACGCAAGCGCGTGATGGTCGAGATCAACATCTCAGGCGAGCAACTCGAACGATTGGTTGCGATCTTACCGTGTATGCGCGAACCCACCATCGCCCCCTTGCATGGATCAGCAGGATATGCGGTCAAAGTCGCCGTCCCACGGGCGGATCTGCCACACCTTATTCCACAGATTCGCGCTGCGGGCGGAACCGATATCGTCGTCACCACGCCCAATCAGATCATCCCGTGAACCACAGAGGACGCCATGTCACAAAGCCCCACACTTCGGGTCGAACCAGCCTCACTCTTACAAGGTCGACAAGCCTATCGCGTCCCACGTCACGGCGCTCCGATGGATCTGATCCTTGATGGTAGCGCATCTTATCCGCCCCCCGCTGCTTTGTTGGACGCGATGGCATCGCTGCGTGCGGATGATCTGGCTCGTTATCCCGACACAACGCCGCTGGTGGATGCCCTTGCTGCACGCTGGTCTCTCGCTGCGCAACGCATCCTTGTTACCGCTGGCGTGGACGATGCGATCGATCGTTTGTCCAGAGCCATCTTGTCCGATGGTGCAGCGTTTTTGCTTCCGACTCCAACCTTCGAGATGCTCACGCATTACGCGACGATGGCCGGCGGCGTCCCCAAACGCTTGCCTTGGCCTGTCGGTGAACCCTACCCCACTCAAGCCGTGTTGGAAGCGATCACGCCCGAGGTCAAACTGATCGTCGCGATCAGTCCGAACAATCCGACGGGATCGATCATCTCCCCCGAAGATATCGCCACGATCGCCCAAGCCGCTCCCCACGCCATCTTGTTGCTCGATCTCGCTTACGTCGAGTTCGCAGACCACGACCCCACCTTGTTTGCGCTTCAATGGCCCAACGTCGTGGTCACGCGCACCTTTTCAAAAGCATGGGGAATCCCGGGATTACGTGTCGGCTACGCTCTCGGCGATCCCGATGTCATCGGATGGATGCGCACCGCTGGTGAACCTTATGCGGTCTCGACCCCCTCGATCCACCTCGCCCGCACACAACTCTCCCAACACAAAGCCCATCTCGACGCACACACCGCCCAAGTTCGCCTCGAACGCGCCTCGATCGAGCGCTTGTTTGCCGAATCCCACCTACCTGTCGCACGCTCACAAGCCAACTTCGTCTTTGCGCAAGCTCCCGATGCCTTCTGGGTGCGCGATGCTCTCGCAGGGATGGGCATCTCCATTCGAGCCTTCCCCGGCCAAGAGGCCCTTGCGGGCTGGTTGCGCATCACCTGCCCAAGCGATCCGACTGCACACCAACGCCTTGAACACGCCCTTCGTACGGTGTTTTCCCCACAAGTCATGCTCTTTGATATGGATGGCGTCTTGGTCGATGTGTCGGGTTCGTATCGCCAATCGATCATCCAAACGGCTGCATCTTACGGTGTCACCGTGACAGGCGAAGATATCCGCCTCGCCAAAGCCGCTGGCGATGCCAACAACGATTGGAAACTCACGCAGCGACTTCTCGCCCAAGCAGGTATCACGGCCCCTCTCGACGATGTCACCGCACGTTTCGAGGATCTTTACCAAGGAAGCCCCACACACGAAGGACTGCGCAGACGCGAGACCTTGCGCCTTGATGCGGCTTGGTTGGCCGCGCTACGCGAAGAGATGCCACTTGGGATAGTCACAGGACGCCCACGCCGCGATGCTTTGCGTCTACTCGAAGAACATCATCTGTCGCATCTCTTTGATGCAGTCGTGTGTATGGAAGATGCCCCTGCCAAGCCACGCCCTGATCCCGTCCACTTGGCCCTGCAAAAACTGGGGGCTTCGCGTGCGTGGCTGCTGGGTGATACGCCCGACGATCTGTGGGCCAGTCGCCACGCTTCTGTCCTTCCCATCGGCATTATCGCCCCGGGCGAAGATCCCTCCAAAGCCACAGCAACCCTCACTTCGGCGGGTGCAGCGCGTGTCCTTCATGACCCAGCAACCTTGATGGCTCTGCTGATGCTTCGCCCCAAATCCACCAACGCCCGCCATCTTTCGCCTTCTCTCGCTCCCACAAAGGCCACCCCATGACTTCACACAAGCTCTACTCCCATCGCCACCTCCTAGAAACGCGGGCCACCCGATGACTTCACGCAGCGCCCACAAAGAACGCCAAACCCAAGAAACCGATATCTCCCTGACACTCGACCTTGACGGCAGCGGAAAGGCCGATATCCAAACAGGTATCGGCTTTCTCGATCACATGATGCACGCGCTGGCCAAACACGCTCGCCTCGATCTTTCTCTTCGATGCCAAGGAGATCTCCATGTGGATGATCACCATACCGCCGAAGATTGCGCGATCTTGCTCGGTCAAGCCTTCGACCAAGCTCTCGGTCAAAAGCGTGGCATCCGTCGCTTTGGATATGCCTACGCTCCGCTCGATGAAGCCCTTGTACGCGCCGTTGTCGATCTTTCAGGTCGGCCTTGGGCTGAGATCCATCTCGATCTCAAACGCCCGCAAATCGGCGATATCGCCTGTGAGAATCTGATCCATTGGCTACAATCCTTCGCTATCAACGCTCGCATCACCCTTCACATCGACCTCTTGCGCGGTGCCAACGACCATCACAAGATCGAGGCCGCCTTCAAAGCCCTTGCCTTGGCCCTTCGACAAGCCATCACCCCCGATCAACATCACGATATCCCTAGCACCAAAGGGAGTCTCGCAGGATAAGCCCCCAACCTCAGGAGTCCTCGCCGTGTCTGATACGCTCCCAGTCGTCCACACAGGAACCGCCAATCTTGCTTCTGTCTTTGCAGCCCTCCGACGTGCAGGCGTGACGCCCCAAGACACCCTTGATGCGGTCGTGATCGAACACGCACCGCGTCTTGTATTGCCGGGTGTTGGGGCCTTTGGAGCCGCCATGCAAAATCTCCATGAGGCCGATCTGATCGAGCCGCTGCGCCGCCGCTTGCGTGCAGGTCGGGCGACCTTTGCGATCTGTTTGGGGATGCAGATCCTCTGCGCAAGCAGCGAAGAAACCCCCGGCATCGAAGGATTGGGTCTATTTGACCTCCCCGTCACACGCTTTCGCAACACACCACGCATCCCTCAATTTGGTTGGGCCCCCGTCGAAGTCTCGCCCACAACTCAAGGTATCCTTTGTGATGGCTATGCCTACTTTGCCCACTCCTACAGGCTGATCGAACAACCCC
This sequence comes from Myxococcota bacterium, assembly GCA_023150835.1. Lineage (GTDB taxonomy): Bacteria > Myxococcota_C > UBA6777 > UBA6777 > UBA6777 > JAKLKB01. The sequence continues at coordinate 19,741 of JAKLKB010000049.1, forward strand.
AAGGCTGGCGTTGTGCGATCTCCGAATACGGCGGTCCCTTTGTGGCGGCCCTTGAAAAAGACGGCATCGTGGCTTGTCAATTTCATCCCGAACTTTCGGGCGAATGGGGCCATGAATTGATCTGCCGCTGGTTGGAACACACCCATAACGATTGAAGAGTCCACGGAAAGCACGAACGACGACCAACGGGAGTCTCACGCTTCGTAAAGCACGGAAAGAGGGCAGGAAAAGAAGAGTAATACGAGATCCGCCCGTTGTATGATCGTAAAGAGGTAGGGGCAGACAGGTGTGGCTGCCCAAGAATCGGGCGTCTACGCACTCTCCTTTGTGTACACATCGTTCGGATTTCGTATGATACGAAATCCGCCCCTTGTGTGATCGTAAAACGTAGGGGCAGACAGGTGTGGCTGCCCAAGAATAGGGCGGTTCGCGAACCGCCCCTACATCATGCGATCATACATTACGCGGAGATCGTATAAATACGAGTTGACAGAGAGTCCATGACAGACAACCGAAGGAAGTCTCGCTCTTCGTGTGATACGAGATCCGCCCGTTGTGTGATCGTAAGGATGTAGGGGCAGACCCCTGTGTCTGCCCGATCATAGGGCGTCTACGTACTCTCCTTTGCTGTGTACATCACTCGGATATCGTGTGACCACCGAAGGGGAACCTCGCGCTTCGCAAAAATTAAGGGATTGTGCGAACGACGCGAAAGCCACGATTTGGGCTGCGTGTGGAAGCAGAACCGCCATAACGTGCCGCAGCGCGCAAGCTTCGTGCAACCATATCGTATGCCCCACCCCGATACGTTCGCGAAGCCGCTTCCACCGCCCCCACAGGATCGACGACCGCTTGCGTCGGATACGGACCATGTAGATCATAAACCCATTCGAGCGCGTTTCCAGCCATATCATAAAGCCCCCATGCGTTCGGTTGCTTTCCAGCAACAGGACGGATCTTGCTTGCTGCGTTACAATCGTACCATGCGATCGCATCGGCGTTTGGGTCGAGCGGAGAGCAGAGATGATTCACAAGATCGCCGTTATAAAGAGCCGTCGCTGTCCCCGCACGGTAGGCATATTCCCACTCTGCTTCCGTCGGTAAGCGATAACCAAGACATTGATAATATTTTCCTTGTTGATAAGCCGGTGCAACGGAGCAGATCGTACTGGCCTGCGATCCAGTACAAGTGAAGCACTCTGCAAGCCCCATCTTTCGGGAAGCCGCGTTACAAAAAGCAGCGGCTTCATGCCAATTGACCCGCTCCACAGGACAACTCCCACACCCCACGGACTGCGAGGGATCATAGCCCATCTGCGTGACGAATGTGCTTTGTGTGATCTCGTGCTTGCTGATCAAAAAAGACCGTGTCAGCGTCACTTGGTGTTGTGTCTCGTCGGATTTTCGCTCGGCTTCGGTGGTCGGGCTTCCCATCGTAAACGTCCCTGCGGGGATCAACACTTCATCGATGCGAAAAGGAACAGCTCCTTCGTTTTCTGACGGAGCCTGTTCTTTTGAGACTTCAGGATCGCTTTCTACGGAACCTTCTTGGATGCTTTCGGGCTTGCTTTCTGCGGAACCTTCTTGGATGCTTTCGGGTTCGTTTTCTGGCGAGGGTTCGGAGAACTGGTCTACACGAAAACGCTCGCCTTCGGTTGTCGTCTCGGAGGGTGAAGCATCCGATCGTAGAGGTTCTTGTGGTGGCAAACAAGAGCAGTACACCTTGGCCGTCTCGGCGGTGTCTTCTGGCTGCGTTTGAGTCCTCAGTCCACGCAAACATTGCTCTGCTTGAGGGCCGTCGTTGGCCGACAAACAACTGCTCAGTTCTGGTGGAGCGGATTTTTTTTGCGCGCAGATCTCTTTCGCGTACGAGTCCTTCAACACGCTACAGTCGAGTTCTTTTCGACAAGAAGACACCGCGTTCGCAAGGATCGCGCAAGCATCGTCACAACCGCTGCTGATCATCACATACACCCAAAAAAACGACCCAATCAAAACCAAAACAGCCAACGGTGTAGGCTTTTGATGGACGCGCAACATCCCAATCCTCCTGTTCCTTGTGTCATCGGCCTCAAAACGACAGAGACGGCAAAGCAAAAAAGCTGCAAAACTCTCCCTGAGGCAAGGCTCTCTTCGCTTCTGACGAGTTTGACGCGATCAAAAAAACCGTGTTCGTATCGCTTTAAGCGGCAGGGCTATTGGTTTGAAAAACCTCTGTGTACCCCATCGATACGAAGTTAAGGGAGCCGCGCTAAGGAGGCGGGGCTTGGGACAGCGCCCCAAAAACACCATCCAATAAGCCGCTCCTATCCGTCATTCGCGGGGCTCACCTCCGCTCAAAAGTCGTAGGGCGTCTCATAACATCTATCGCAAAAGCGCTCCCATGACAGGGGGGCGAGGGCTTTTCCGCAGCTTTTGCATGTTTTCTTTTGTTGGAGCTTGGCGCGACAAAGCAAGGCGTCCATCCGCTGACTGAGTGTGTGCTTTTGTTCGGTCATCTCGTCGATATCAGCGGAAGTGACGGCGTGAGCAAACAAGGGACGATGGGCCAACCACAAGAAGAGTTCTCTCTCACCCACCGCTCGTTCAAGGGCGAGCAATTCACGGCTTGGCTCGGATGATCTTTTGGGAAGAGATATCTCGTCAGGGAGGGGGAATTCGTCATGATGGAGGAAAGAATGGACACATTGCCCCCAATAGGACAGGGTTTCGCGACTGACGGGGGCTTGCACAAAAGCCAAACAGCGTTCGAGGCCCAGCGCTCGCTGCATATCGAGGGGGATCATCGCGGCAAGTTCGATCAAAGGCCGCGTATCACAGGGCGAAAGCAGCGATTGAAAAGAGGACGGTATCGCCCGCAGTTCGGCCCAATAAGCAAGTCGATCTTGCAGCGAACCCGCAAGCATCTCAAGCTCCTGCAAGGTCGGTGTAATGCGAAGTGTGGTGGGTTTTTGGACGGTTGCAGAAAACAGGTGCTGGAGGTCGTGTTGAACGTCAGGCGAACAAGCCCCGACAGCACCGAATTCATGCCACCCAAAACGGCCTGCACGTCCCGCGATCTGTTGAACTTCGGCGGGTGTGAGCAGGCGCCGCTGTTTACCATCGAACTTGTGCAGCGTCGTAAAGGCGATATAACGGGCAGGAAGGTTCATCCCCATGCCAAGGGCATCGGTGGCGACACAGATCCGGGTCTCTCCACGCAAGAAGCGTTCGGCCTGTGCGCGCCGAACATCGGGAGGAAGCGCACCATACAAAACGGAGGTGGGGATGTTCTTTTGTTCCTCGAAGTAGCTTTTGAGGACCAGTGCGTCGATGCGTGAAAAGACGATGTAGATGCAGCTTTCTGTGGGCTTTTCGATCGGAAACAAGGCATCGTGAAGTTGTAGTGGACAAAGTCGTTGGTGGTGTTGGACGGTGGGCGGCGGATAACCAAGCACCGAGACAAAACGCTGCAACAGCGGCAACGCTTCGGGCGCGCAACATAGGTAGAGGGTTTTGGCTTGGGCGTGGGTAAGGACACGAGTCCATGCCCCGCCACGTTGGGGGTCTGCGGCCATCTGCGCTTCGTCAAGGACGATGATCTGTTCTTCGGTGGGACGGAACATCTCGACGGTTGCGGCTTGATGGCGGGCGTTGGGGGTGCGGATCACCTCTTCACCCGTCACCAGATCGCAGGGAACACCTTGCGCATTCAGGCGTTCGTAGATCTCCCACGCCAACAAGCGCAACGGAGCGAGATACACACCGCTCGGGGCGGCAGCAAGGGCTTCGATGGCGGTGTGCGTCTTGCCGGAGTTGGTCGCTCCAACAGAGACGATCGGTTGGGGCCACGTTGCGCGTGCGACGATCGGAAACATCGCCATCAGTTGTTGTCGATCGCGTTCTTGCTTCTCGATAAGTGCTTGACGTTTCTTGGCTTCTTTGGCTTCTTTGGCCTCTTTGGCCGCCTGTTTTTTCTCTTCGAACTCCGCTTCAAGAACCGAAAGCTCCGGGATCGGCTCAGGAAACAAAACACGCACATCCCTCCACAGATACAAGCTGCTGCGATGTATACCTCCTTGGCTCCAAGGCCGGATATCGAGAGTTTGCAAGCGTCGCCGCACCGTCTGGGGCGTCACTCCCAAACAGGTCGCCAAAAAAGTCGTCTTCACCGTAGAAAAAGACAGCAGTTGTTCACGATGGGCTTTGGCTTCGTGCAGATCGTACCATGTCCCCCCTTTGGCATCGACGCATGAAGCGATCGGCAAGACCGCCAAGCCGCGCTCCAGCATCGACTTACGGATGCCCAAAGCCTTGACCAGACCAGATATCGTTGCGATAGATTCTCGCTGCTCACGAAACGCCTGAAATGCCCGATTCATCGCGTCCGCGATCCGCTTTCGTTCGGCCTCTCTTTCCGCAGCAAGGCGGGCAGCTTCCGCTCGTGCTCGTTCGGCCTCGATACGTTCGGCCTCTTGGCGCGCCAAGATCGCTTGGCGACGCGCTTCGAGTCCCTCCAACAGCGCGCCTTCCGCCCTGTACATCCCACCCACAAGCACCAACGCGCCGCTCGCCAAAAACTCCGACATCAGCTTCTTTTTGTGAAAAAGGCCCTTCAGATCGCCTTCTTTGAGCGTCCCTTCCGCCACCGCCAACCGATCCAACAACACAGACTTTGCCGCTTCGTAATCCATCGCTCACCTCCACCCAAAAAAACAACAGAACAACCGCTCAAGCGGTGGCTAGGGATTTTCGGGCGGGTGGGAAGCGACCCCAAAACCATGCAACCAAATAGGCGAGAGCCATCATCAAGAAGCTGTAGGCGAGAGCAGACGCATCGATTAGAGGATCCGTAAAATAGAAGGTCGCGATCAACAAGGCAAACGGGATGTTGCGGATCCCCGCGACCATCGAGTAACTCCGCCGCAAGGAAGCATCCGTCGACGTCAAAGCCCCCACCCCAAGATTCAACAGGATCAACAAAACACAGCACCCCAACCCCAACCATCCAACGAGCAAAAATACACTGAATTTCAGCATGAGTAGCCCCATCACCACCAACAACAACAACACATTTGCAGCTTGGCTCATGGGCTTGCTATAGCGGGCCGCAAACAGCGGGCGATAATGTTGAATCATCAACCCGACCACGAGAGGGAACAAAAGGTAAAGTACCAGCGTGGAAAGCATCGAACCAAACAACCCAACCGAGCGCGCCAGCGTCATCTTCGCCCCCAAGATCACCACCAAAGCCAACGGGGCGATCACCACGCTCAACAACGAAAGCAAGATCATCGTCACCGTAGCCGCAGCAGCATCGCCCTTGGCTTTGAGCGTGAGCAACGGCCCTGCAACCCCGCCCGGACTGACCATACACAACAAGATCCCCAAAACAACCGGCTGCTCCAAAGGCAACACCGACAAAAACCACCAAGCAAACGCCGGAACCGCGATCAAATTCAAAAGACCCGCGAACAACAAAGAGCCCTTGTGTTGGCGCAATGCCGCAAATTCTGCGATCTTCGTCCCCATCCCGATCGCAAGCATCGTGACGATCAACAAAACGGTCAGCGCAATCTGTTGCATAAAGACTCCATCCCCTACGCTTTCATCCTTGAGGCGCGCAGGATCATATCGAGGTGCTATCCAAATCATTGGGGTGCGTAGAGCCTGTCTGGTGCGGTACAGCCGACTCTTGCATTTGTGGGGGGCTACAGGTATAGATGCCTCGCCTTTTGGTGTCAACACCAACGCCCTGTTTTTCTCTTTGCCTTGTGCCGGAGAAAAGAATCCTCTTGCCTGCGTTTTTTGAGCAAAGAACCGCCGTAGCCGGAGTCACCCACATTTTGGGGGAGTTTTTGATGAATCCTTTTCTTCTCAAGCAGCTCGAAGCCTCGGCATGGCTGCGTCAGATCTTTCAGCGGTTTGATGGAACCCAAGAAGACGCACCTGTGAGCCTCGCGATCGGCAACCCGCACATGATCCCTCCCGCTGCTTTTTATTCCGCCCTAGAGCGGCAACTTCGCCAGCCCACCGAGACGCTGCATCACTACACTCCCCAAGAAGGTCTGACGGGTTCGCGAGAGAAGATCGCGGCGCATCTTCGGGCATCTTGTCAAACCCGATTTCGCGCTGAAGATATCTTCCTCACGATGGGCGCTTCGGGGGCCTTGGCGCTCCTGCTCAAGACGCTGTTTGCGCCTAGCGACGAAGTGCTTTTGCTGGCTCCTTATTTTTTGGAATATCCCACCTCTCTTGCGCTGTATTCGCTGCGCCCCAAGATCGTCCAAACAGACGCGCATTTTCACCTTGATCTCGACGCCATCGAACAAGCCATCACCCCCCAAACGCGGGGATTGATCCTCAATTCGCCAAATAACCCCACAGGCGTGATCTACACGCGCCAAGAACTCACCGCTTTGGGAGCGTTGCTTTCGGCGAAAAGTCGCGCCTTTTCTCATCCGATCTACCTGCTCTCCGATGAACCTTACCGCTACATCAACCTCACCCAACAAGATATCCCTTTTCTCTCCGATCTGTACGATCAATCCGTCTTGATCACCTCCTTTAGCAAACAACTCGCGATCCCGGGAGAGCGTATCGGCTATCTCGCCCTCTCGCCTTCTTTCCACGAACACGAACAAGTGCGACAAGGTCTTAACCTCGCTCAACGTCTGCTCGGCTTTATCAACGCACCGAGCCTGATGCAGACCGTTGTTTGCGAGCTTTTGGACGTGACCATTGACTTGTCGATGATCTTGGAAAACAAAGCGCTGCTTGAGGACACGCTTCGGCGCAATCGTCTCGATTTTGTCGAACCCGAAGGGGCTTTTTACACCTTCGTTCGTTCGCCACTTGCTGATGATGTGGCTTTTTGCGCCTTAGCCCGCGAATCGGGCGTGTTGCTGATGCCGGGAAGCGCCTTTGGTGCTCATGGGTGGTTTCGTGCGTGCTTGTGTACTTCCACCCCGATCATGCACGCTGCTCTCCCACGCCTCCAAAAAGCCATCACCCTCGCCCACGCTGCGGAAAACAAGCCGCAATAGCCCATCTCTTCAGGCGGATAGGAGTGACCTGTGGACAACAACCCCCGTGTTCGCGCCCGTTCAAGCGACAGAGCCGTTCGTGGAAAAACATCTGCTCTGTTCGCCGATACGGGGTCAAGGGGCGACAGTCCCTTGTGGGGCGTGGGGCAAAGCCCCACCACTCTGTCCAAATGCTTCACTCTTAAGACAAAACGACCTACCAAAACAGCAGCCTCTCCCACACACAGAGAGGCAACGGAGCGGATCGATGGCAACTCGGCGGATCATCCCTTGTTTGGACGTAAGCCACGGGCGCGTCGTCAAGGGTGTCAAGTTTCAAGGTTTGCGGGATGCAGGTTGTCCCGTCGAACTCTCTGCGCGTTATCAAGAACAAGGCGCGGATGAGATCGTGATCTTGGATGTCTCTGCAACTCCCGAAGGACGGGGAAATCAGCTTGACACGGTGCGCAAAGTCCGCGAGGTGCTGAGCATCCCGCTGACGGTGGGCGGTGGCATCCGCAAGATCGAAGATGCAAGCGCGTTGTTGCAAGCAGGCGCAGACAAAGTCTCCATGAACACAGCGGCGGTCTTCGATCCTGCGCTATTGTCGGCGATCGCAGAGCGTTTTGGCCGTCAATGTACGGTGCTTGCGATCGATGCTGCGGCCAAGATCGGCATGGAGGGGTGGGAAGTGGTGGTACGTTCTGGAACGCAGCGCGTCGGGCGTGACGCGATCGAATGGGGCAAAGAAGGCGAAGAACGCGGTGCAGGGGAGATCTTGTTGACGAGCTTTGATCGAGATGGAACGCGGTCAGGTTATGATCTTTCGCAGTTGCGGGCTTTTTCGCAAGCCGTCAAGCTTCCGATCATCGCATCAGGCGGAGCGCACAGCCCCGAGCATCTGCTCGAAGCCTTGGATGCAGGGGCCGATGCGGTGCTTGCGGCCTCGATCTTCCACGACGGGGATTGGACGGTCGATGCGCTCAAGGTGTTCTTGTTGTCGCGTGGTGTCGAGGTGCGCCCTCCGCACACAACCCAAGCCAGACTCTCTACCACAACAAAAAATACCGATTCATCGACCCATACGACAGAAGGTAGCCAAGCATGATCATCCCATCGATCGATCTTCAAGACGGGCAAACAGTACAGCTCATCGGTGGAAAGCAAAAAGCCTTGGACGCGGGAGATCCGCATCCGATCGCGGAACGCTTTGGCCGAGTGGGTGAGATCGCGGTGATCGACTTGGATGCAGCGATGGGAAAAGGCCGACAATCGGCATTGATCGAGCCGTTGTTGCGGGTGGCGCGCTGTCGGGTCGGTGGAGGCATCCGCGATGTGGATAGTGCGCTGCGCTGGTTGGATGCAGGAGCCGTCAAAGTGATCCTTGGGACGGCTGCACGACCTGATATCTTGCAGCACCTACCAAAAGAGCGGGTGATCGCGGCGTTGGATGCGGTGCATGGCGATATCGTGGTCGAGGGATGGCAGACCAAGACGGGCAAGCGCGTGGAAGAACAGATGGCCGCGTTATCGCCCTATGTGGGGGGATTTTTGGTGACATTTGTGGAGCGCGAAGGCCGCATGGTCGGGATCGATCTGGAAGAGATCGCCCGATTGAAAGCTGCCGCAGGAGACGCACAACTGACGATCGCAGGGGGCGTTGCAACGGTCGAAGAGATCGCTGCGTTGGATGCGATGGGCATTGATGCACAAGTTGGGATGGCCCTCTACACAGGAGCCTTTGATCTAGCCGATGCCATCGGGGCTTGTTTGAAAAGCGATCGCTCTGATGGAAAGTGGCCGACCGTGATCACCGATCCCGATGGGATGGCGTTGGGTCTGGCCTACTCCGATCGCGAAAGCCTACGGGCCGCTCTGGATCGCGGCGTGGGAGCGTATGCTTCACGCAAACGTGGGCTGTGGATCAAAGGTGAAACATCGGGCGCAACGCAGCGCTTGTTGCGGGTGGATCTTGATTGTGATCGCGACACCTTGCGCTTTATGGTGGAGCAGCAAACACCGGGCTTTTGCCACCTCGATACATGGACTTGTTGGGGCGAAACGGAAGGGATGCACGCCTTGATGCGAACGCTTGCAAAACGCTTGCATCATGCCCCGACAGGCTCTTACGCTCGTCGTCTCTTCGATGACCCCGCCCTCTTGGCCGCCAAACTCCGCGAAGAAGCTCATGAACTCAGCGAAGCCACCGACCCCTCGCACGTCCGCGAAGAGGCTGCTGATCTGCTGTATTTTGCGCTGGTTGCGGCCACACGCGCTGGTGTCTCGCTATCGGATCTTCATCGCACCTTTTCGATGCGCGCTTGCAAAGTCTCGCGGCGCCCCGGGGATGCGAAACCTCCGTTCCTTGCATCGGCTTCTGCCGAAGAAACCTTGCCCCCATCCAACGACTGATCCACCACAAAGACTGCTCTGCTGACTCCTTACCATGATCGCTTTGACAAGCGCCGAAGAACAAAGGAAGATCCATGTCGAAAAATGCACGGTTGTTTTACGGGGGAGTGGGTGTGCTAACCGCCGCGACCTTGTTGCTTGAACTCTCGCTGACGCGGATCTTTTCCGTGATCATGTTTTATCACTTCGCCTTTCTGGCGATCTCTCTTGCGTTGTTTGGCATCGGACTCTCGGGGATCTACGTTTACTTGCAGCCGCGTCTTCTCGAAGAACAAAGACGAAACCGCGTCCTTGCGTTGTATGGCATCCTCGCGGGCGTATCGGCCTTTGCGTGTTTGCCGCCGATCTTCCAGCAGTCTGCCCATCTTGGGTTTCGCACGCCGACCTTTTCGGCGCTGGGTGTGATTTATCTGTTTGCCTCGGCTCCCTTTTTCTTTTCAGGGGTTTGTTTGACGATCCTGATCGAACACTTCCGAAAAGATATGGGGCGGTTGTATTTTTACGATCTGGTCGGGGCAGGGATCGGATGTTTGCTGTTAACGCCGATACTCGGGGGATTCGGAGGCATCCATAGCGTCTTGTTTGCAGGTTTGTTGTTTTTCGTCAGCACATGGATGTTTTTGTGGGCGGGTGGGGCATCGCGCAAGACATGGGCGGTCTTTTCGTGCTTTGGGATCGCAGCGCTCGGCTTTTTTGTTTATAGCCTACGCACACCGATCCTCAAGATCCCTTCGGTCAAAGAGATCGTCGAGCAGCGCGTGATCTTCCACCAATGGAACTCATTTTCCCGCGTGACTCTCGAAGATGTCCCTCACAAATACTATATGTGGATACGCATGGATTCATCCGCAGCGACCGCGATGAATCGCAAGCACGCTATCGACCAGCCTGAAAAATACCTGTTTTCCGACGCAAGCACAAAACTCGGAAACCTGTTGTACTACCTCGATATCCCGGGTGAAGCCGTCATTATTGGCCCGGGCGGTGGAACCGAAGTGGCGGCTGCCGTTGCACGTGGCCGCCAACAAGTGATCGGCGTCGAACTCAATCCGATCATCATCGATATCGTCAAGCGCCGATATCGCCATCTCAACGGAGATATCTACAACCATCCAAACGTCACGATCCATAACGCCGAAGGGCGCAACTTTATCCGCTCTTCCAAGCGGCGGTTTGGCTCGATCCAAGCCACACTCGTCGATACTTGGGCCGCAACGGCTGCCGGCGCATTCTCACTTTCTGAAAACTCCCTCTACACCCGCGAAGCCTTTTACGAATACCTCGATCATCTCTTGCCCCAAGGCATCCTTGCGATGCAGCGGTGGAAACAACCGCAGCATGAGTTCTTGCGTCTGTTGGTTCTTGGGCGTGCAGGTCTCCAAGATCACGGCATATCGGGCGAAACGCATTACAAACACTTTTTTGCCGCATCCAAGGGCATCTACACCTCGATGTTCTTGAAAAAAACCCCCTTTACCGCCGCAGAGATCGCCCTGCTTGAGCGCGAATGCAACAACGCCAAACTGGTGATCGAACACACCCCTTCACGCCCGCTAAAAAATCCCTTCGCCGAATTCTTGCGCAAGCCACGTTGGGAAGAAACCGTCCAAAAACATCCTTTTGATATCTCTCCTCCCCCCGATGATCGGCCTTTTTTCTTTTATATGCACCGCCCAACAGACTCGCTCCAACTGTTTTCTTTGCGCGGCTTGCCGAGCCACAACCACGGCTTACTGATCATTCTTCTTGCGCTGGTGGTTGTAAGTATCTTGTTACTGCTGTTTTTCTTGTTGCCGTTGTTCTTGTTTCGACGCGAAGCGCTGCGCGAAAACAAGCTTCAAAAGCTCCGCTATCTGCTTTACTTTTTCTCCCTTGGGATCGCGTTTATCGTGATCGAGATCGGGATGATGCAACGCTTCTCGTTGTTTTTGGGTCACCCGATGTATGCGTTGATCGTGATCTTGTTTACGGTGTTGGTGGCGAGTGGCATCGGTAGCTTGGCGATCCGCTCGACCCTCGAAGCCGAAAGCCTCGGGAAGATCAAACGCCACATCTTCTTGCTGTGTGTGTTGATCGCGGCGTACCACATCGCGCTGCCGACGATCTTTCATGCGTTTGCGGCAGCACCGCTGTTTTTGCGGATCTTGTTGACCGTCGGACTCCTTACACCGATGGGCTTTTGGATGGGTTCGCTGCTTCCGCTTGGCATCCAAGGCGCCTCCCCAGCCTTTCAATCCTTGATCCCTTGGGCGTGGGGGATCAACGGTGCGGCCTCGGTGTTGGGTTCGATCCTTGCGATGCTGCTTGCGCTTCACATCGGCTTTTCGTATGCCATCTTTGTGGGTATCGCTGTGTATCTATTCGGCGTGCTGATGCTGCGCGGTACACAGATGCCTCCAACCGCGCAAGAGGCCGTCCCTTCGCCGCAAACCACATCCTCGACGCAAGCCTGATTTCCACGAGGTCATTGATGCTTCCCCTTCGCCAGATCTCCGCACAATCCATCCCTACCCTTCGGCGTCATGCGATCGACGCACAAACCCTCAGCCAAGCCGCAGTGATCGTCGAACAAGTCCGAACGGGCGGCATCTCCGCTCTTCGTGATATCGCTCTGCGCTTTGGCGATATCAACGAAACGCAGCCGATGCTCTACGATCGAGCAGCACTTGGGGAGATCCTACTAACCATTCCCCCGAAAGATCAGGCGTTGTTGCAGCGAAGCATCGCACGTGTTCGCCATTTTGCCGAAGCCCAACGCGCTTCCCTTCAACCCACCCGCACCGCGATCCCGGGGGGATGGGCCGGTCAAGAGATCGCACCTGTCGAACGTGCGGGTTGTTATGCACCCGGTGGACGCTACCCTCTGCCATCTTCGGTGATCATGACGGTCGTCACGGCTCGCGCTGCGGGTGTTTCCGAAGTCTGGGTGGCTTCTCCCAAACCCACACCGATCACACTCGCAGCAGCGGCCCTCTCAGGAGCCGATGCGCTTCTGGCGGTCGGCGGCGCCCAAGCCATCGCCGCGCTTGCGTACGGCGCAGGAGAGATCCCGCCTTGTGATGCCATCGTTGGCCCGGGCAATCGTTGGGTGACTGCCGCAAAGCAACTGGTATCGGGGCATGTTGCGATCGATATGTTGGCGGGTCCATCTGAACTGGTGGTGATCGCCGATGCGTCGGCAGATCCAGCCACTCTTGCCGCCGATCTTCTTGGACAAGCCGAACACGACACCGACGCGATCCCGATCTTGATCGCACTCGAACAAACCATCCTCGACGCCACGCAACGCGAAATCGCCGCGCAACTCGAAGACCTCCCCACCGCCACCATCGCCCGCGAAGCCCTCAAAAATGGCTTTGCAACACTCGCAACTGATCGCGCCCACGCCTTCCAGATCGCCGATCAACTGGCCCCCGAACACCTTGAACTCTCGATCGCCGACGCCCCCGCTGCAATGCCTTTTCTGCATCATTACGGCGCACTATTTGTCGGCCACGCCAGCGCCGAAGTTCTCGGCGATTATTGTGCAGGCCCCAATCACACCCTCCCCACAGGCGGCACAGCACGCTCGGCAGGTGGCTTGTCCGTTCACCACTTCCTGCGCATCCGCACTTGGATGCAGATCGACGATCTCAGCGCGGCCCAAGAACTCATCCAAGATGCTATCGATCTCGCCCGCCACGAGGGGCTCGAAGCCCACGCACGCTCCGCACAACACCGCCAGCAGCCCACAGGGTCGAACGTATGATGGAGTATTTGTTAGCCCATCCTTGGTTGTTGGCTTTGGCGATCTTTGGTGCGCGGATCTTGGATGTTTCCTTGGGCACGATCCGCACGATCACGGTGGTGCGGGGTTATCGCTACACCTCCGCCATCATCGGATTTTGCGAAGTGATCTTGTGGGTGACTGCTGCAGGGCAAGTCCTCAAACACACCGATCGCTGGTATCTCTTGTTTGCCTATGCAGGCGGGTTTGCGACGGGTACGCTTTGTGGCATCTGGCTTGAAAATCTGCTGGCTTTGGGAAACGTCATGGTGCGCGTGATATCCGCCAACCCCGAAGTTTCTGTTGCAAATGCCTTGACCGCACAAGGCTACGAAGTTACCGTGATGCAAGGCATGGCGGAACCCCAAGGCCAATTTGTTGAAGTGTTGCTTGTCATCGAAAAGCGACGCAACGTTCCCGCACTGATGCGTTGTATCGATGCAGCCGACTCCACCGCGCTTTTCACCATCGAAGATGTTCGCTCCGTCCACAACGTCCGCTTCCCCCCAAGAGGACGTTCTTCTCTCGTCCCCACAGGATGGCGCACCCTCTTCCAAAGAAAATAACCCGACGCAGCGCGAACGCAGCCGAAATATCGGATAAAACGGCGCGCTCTCTTCCAAAGAAAATCATCAAACCGAGCGCGAACACAGCCGAAAAATCGGCCAAAATGGCGCTCTCTCCCGAACCCAATCACCCCAACAGACTGTCATGGAGACCATCACGAATGGACATCGCCCAAGAACCCCAAGAACCTCCTTTGCCTTCCTCAGCCCCCACTTCTTCCGTTTCTGCAACCGACGCTCCTCTCGCCCCAGCCGCTCCTTGGTGGAAACACGAAAGCTACACACTTCACAACGACGACATCCTGCTTGACGGCCACTCCTTGCGCGATCTCGCCAAAACGCACGGCACTCCGTTGTATGTGTACAGCAAAGCCACGATCATCCGCCAACTCCGACGGATGCAAGCTGCCCTACGCGAATCTGCCCAAGAGCACAAGATCTACTACGCCATGAAATCCAACCGTCACCCCGGCATCTTGGCTGCGGTACGCTCTCTTGGCGAAGTCGGCGTAGACACTTGCTCCCCGCGTGAAGTCCGATGGGCCTTGGCCCAAGGCTTCGCTCCCTCCGAGCTTTCCTTCAACGCAGGTATGCTCTCGGATCGCGATCTTCGCCAGCTTGTCGACATGGGCGTCCACTGCACTCTCGACACCCAATCCGCCCTCCGTCGCTACGGTGCCATCGCCCCCAAAGGCACCCGTGTTGGCCTTCGCTTTAACCCCGGTATCCACGCAAGCTACGGCGACAACCCACGCCTCAGCTACGGACAAGCCAAGTTCGGCTTTGAAGCCGAAGACGCCGAACAAGCCCTCGCCGCCGCCACAAACGCTGGACTGATCGTCGATAGCGTCCACATGCACCTTGGTTGGGGACTTCCGCAAAGCAGCCAAACCCAAGTCTCCCAAGCCTTCGCTCGCCTCGCTTCTGTCGCCCAAAAGATGCCCGATCTCGAAACGATCAACGTCGGCGGTGGTCTCGGCGGACGTTATATATACTCCGATCATCCGCTGCTTTTGGAAACATGGGCCGCCATGATCCGCCAACACCTCGCTCCTCTCGGTCGCAAACTGATCTGTGAACCCGGAACCTTTGTAGTCGCTCCTTCCGGCATCTTGATCCTCGAAACCAACACCATCGAACGCCGCCGAGGCCGCTGCTGGCTTGGTGTCGATGCAGGCTTTGCCGTCAACCTCAACCCCGCACTCTACGGGATCCCGCTCACTGCTGTGGCCTTGAACCAGCCTCTCGCTCCTGCCACCGAAGCCTACACCATCGCTGGAAATATCAACGAAGCCGGCGATATCTGGTCTCCCGAACAGCTCCTCCCTCCCCTCCAAGAAGGCGACCTGATCGGCTTCCTTCCCGCCGGTGGCTACGGCTCCAGCATGTCCAACGACCACTGCCTGCGCGGCCAACCCACCGAGATCGCACTCGATCCCATCTCCTGATCACGACCTCACGATCGGCTCACGAACCACGAAAATGGCGCACAACACAACCGCGCAGCCGCTATTCTCCAGCCAAACTCGGATTCTCCGCATAAACCGCCATCATCCGCTCGTGTAAAAACAACAAAAATCCCTCCACTTCCCCAACTGTCCAATCGTTGTCTTGGAAAAACACATACTCGCCCTTTTGTACCATCGCCCAAAACGCCGATGCTGGCGCACAAGCCACAGGCGCTGACCATCCTCGCGCCAAAGCCTGCTCCCGTTCCAAGGTCCACCGACCGAGCTTCGGCAAACGCTCCCGCAGCGTGCGCCGACGATACACTTCGATCCGCAAATGCAGATCGTCTTTGTGCGCCACCAAGTAAGCAAAACACGCTCGCACGAACGCTTCGGGATCTTGCCCTTGCCACAACGCCGACGCAAACGACGCTTTCATCCGCAAACCATCCGCCTCCCAAGCCTCCGACTCGTCTGTCAAACTTTGCCAAAGCTCCCGATACTTCGCACGTTCCATCCCCATCTCTTCCATCAAGAACTCGCCCACCAGATACGACAACATGATCAAGTAGCTCGATAACCCAAACCAAAAAGCAATGATCTCACGATTCGGTGGATACGAACATTGAAACGCCAGACAAGCATACGGGCGTTGCTCGTAGATCGTACAACGCCCATCTTGCCCCAACAGCGGACAGGCTGGCACCTTCTTTCGATCTTTGTATCGCTCTTTGTCATAACGCTGCGCCAACAGCGGCGGCGTCTCCGAAAACATCGGACCCATCCGCCCACCCCGCAGCCAGTCTTGCACCACCCGATCTTGCGCCCCTTCGGACTGCCCACGCTCCACGATCTCACCCATCAAAAAATTCGGAATGATCGGATAGATCGTGCAACACTTGGCGCGCTCCTCGAAATAACCACACGTCGCCATCCAACAACGATCACACGTCACCCTCGGCAGCGAGGGAAACTTCAACGACTTGATCGCTGAAGACATCAACAACTTCCAAGAAACCCCCAGATCGATCGGCCCCAAACGAAAACCTTGCATCCACCGCTCCTTTGCTCGACTACCTTTTGATCAAAACCTAACGGCTCAACACGAGCTTCACTCTACATAGAACTTACGCAGTTCGATACGAAAAAGGCCAATGTTCGGGCGCGGGCGGTTCGCGAACCGCCCCTACAACGTTCTGATATCTCAGGGTTTCCCTTTTCAACTGCGTCACTCCTATCTACATAGAACTTACGCAGTTCAATGATTTTTATGGGGTTTCACCCCACACCCCACAAGGGAGATGGCTCCCTTGACCCCGTATCGGCGAAGAGACCGATGGTTTTCCAGACGGACAACTCTGTCGCTTCAAGCAACGCGAACACGGGTTTTTTTGGCAACTGCGTAAGCCCTACCTGCAAAAAACAGCCCTGCTTTGGCTTTCACCGATTCTTTGCGCAAGACCCTTTGCACAAAACGCCTTGCCTTGGTATGCTCACCCCACGAACCTGCAACGCGCTGACGACAAAGAGGCCGAACGATGAGTACCATCCTCGCACGAATCTTAGAGAAGATCGAAAGAACCCGTCAACAAGGACGTGATCCGTTGATCGTTTTTGATCTCGACGGAACAATCTACAACAATGCCCCCCGTACCTTGCGCATCCTTCAAGAATTCGCCCACCAACACGCCTTTGAACAACCCCGTCTACTCAACAAGATCGAACAACTCGCCGCACGCGATATCCTCTACGGCGTCTCCGATACCCTCCGTAGCGTCGGCATCGACAACGAATCTCTGTTAAAGCAGATCCAAAACTTCTGGTTCGATCGCTTTTTTACCAACGCCTACCTCCTCCACGATCTCCCCACCGAAGGGGCTGTCGAATTCGTCCACCGCGTCTACCAAGCCCAAGCCATCCCCGCCTATCTGACGGGACGCGATGCTCCCAATATGCTGCTCGGAACCATCCAAACCCTCCAACGCGACGGCTTCCCCGTCGGCACTGTCGATACGCGCACCATCCTCAAACCCAACTTCAAGATCGGCGACAGCGCCTACAAACAATCCGTCGTCGATCACCTCCGACAAGCCGGCGATGTCGTCGCAGTCTTTGACAACGAACCCGGTCTCTGCAACCTTTTCTTGCGCGCTTTCCCCGAAGCTGTCGTCGTTCGTCTCGATATGCCACACGCCCCCAATCCCGAATCTTTGCTCGAAGATATCATCCAAATCCCTCACTTTGCTCACCTTTTGCGCGGACAGGCTTAATAATGACAGGTAGTCTTTTCCCTCATATCGAACCTTACCGACAAGAATTCTTGCCCGTCTCTTCCCTTCACACCCTCTACCTCGAAGAATGTGGAAACCCCAACGGGATCCCTGTCCTCTTCGTTCATGGCGGCCCGGGCGGTGGCACTTCACCGATCTGCCGCCGCTTTTTCGACCCCGAACGCTTCCGTATCATCCTCTTCGATCAACGCGGATGCGGTCATAGCCTACCCCACGCCGAATTGCGCGAAAACACCACTTGGCACCTCGTCGAAGATATCGAAACCATCCGACGCAAACTCCACATCGAACGCTGGCTGTTGTTTGGCGGAAGCTGGGGCTCCACCCTCTCCCTCGCTTATGCCATCTCTCACCCTGATCGCTGCTTGGGCCTGATCTTGCGCGGCATCTTTTTGTTGCGACCCCAAGAACTCGATTGGTTCTACGAAGGCGGCGCAAGCACCATCTTTCCCGATTATTGGGAAGACTTCCTCGCTCCCATCCCGCCCTCCGAACGCACAAGCCTGATCAAAGCCTATTATCGGCGCCTCACCGACGAAGACACCAATGTTCAACTCCATGCCGCCCGAACTTGGGCGCATTGGGAAGTCCGCACCAGCCGACTCTACATCCCCGCCGATTACCTTGGCCGCTTTGAAAACGCCCCCGAAGCCCTCGCCTTCTCTCGCATCGAATGCCACTACTTCGTCAACGGTGGCTTCTTTGAAACCGACAATTGGTTGCTCGAAAACGTACACAAGATCCGCCACCTCCCCGCAGTCATCGTCCAAGGACGCTATGATATCGTCTGCCCTGCCATCTCCGCATGGGATCTCCACCGCGCTTGGCCCGAAGCAGACTTCCACATCATCCCTTGCGCTGGGCACTCCATGACAGAACCCGCCATTCAAGAAAAACTGCTCGAACAAGCCCATGCCTTCGGTGAAATGCTTTCCCCAGACTTCTAAACCAATGCAGTCGATCTATGCCAAACTGGCATCACCTCTTGGTTTTGTGGGGTGTCACCCCACACCCCACAAGGGAGCTTAGCCCCCTTGACCCCGTGAGGATACAGATCACAGGGTCTTCAAACCAGCAGATCTGTCGCTTGAACTTCCGTGAACACGGGAGTTTTCCAACAAGTAGCACTTCATTGACTCGGTAGCAACGATATGCCTTCAACAAGACGCGATACCCTCACCTTTTCCCTCGCCTCCGCCCTCTTCGGACTTACGCTGCTCTGCAACTCTCCTCTCGCCTCTCCACCCAAACTCTCCAAACCCGCAACCTCTCGGCCTCTTTCCCCAACCTCTCACCCCACGCCCAAATCCACGCCCAAATCCACGCCCAAACCCACCCCCAAACCCACCCCCAAACCCACCCCCAAACCCGCTGCCGATTGCATCACAGGCAAAACCACCTCCCCCAACCAACCCCCCGAAGATTGCGACGATCCCGTCATCTTCCCCGAAGAGCCACCTACCTCCAAACCCACCTCCAAACCCACGCCCAAACCCACGCCCAAACCCACGCCCAAACCCACCCCATAACTTCGGCGCGATCTCTTCACAAACCCCCGTGTTCGCGCCTGTTCAAGCGGCGCAGCCGTTGGTTTGAAACACGCTTGTTCGCTCCGCCGACACGGGGTCAAGGGGACGCAGTTCCCTTGTGGGGCGTGGGGTGACACCCCAAAACATTGCTCCGACACTCATACGATATCCGAGCGACGTACACACAAAGGAGAGCACGTAGACGCCCGATTGTTGGGCAGCCACACCTGTCTGCCCCTACATCTTTGCAATAACGCAGCGGGCGGATTTCGTACCAACGCACACACCAGCATCACAGAACCCGTCCCAACAACCAAAAGCCCCTACCACGCGAGCCTTGCGGGGGGGGCGCAATGGATCTCCATCGTTTCGCAGGTGCGGGGATGTTGGAAGACCACCTGACAGGCATGAAGCGCATAACCGCCATCTCCCGGCAATGCGACGCGCCATTCTTCCGATACATCCGCACCTTTCGAGCCCCGAGACCCGTCGAACGCCCCCGCACCTCCCAGACCGCGCAGTTCTTCAATCATACCCGCAACTTCCGACCCCCGAGACTCTTCGATCGTACACGAACCTCCCAAACCACCGCTCTTTTCTGAGACGATCACCTTGCCGCCGACGCCGTAGAGCGGATCGCCAAGCAACGGAAACCCCATCACCGCCAAATGAATGCGGATCTGATGCGGACGCCCCGTTGCGATCGTCATCTCCACCAACGTTTCCCCTGCTCGCCGACCCAACACCCGCCCCTCGCTATAAGCATACGATCCCTGCGGATGTGCCGCGTAGATCTGCCCAAGTAGCGGATGCTCCACTTTGCCGATCGGCGCGTCCACCACAAATTGCGCGGGCAGATCGCATTCTCCCACCAACGCCCGATACGACTTGCGCATCCCTTTGTGACCTGCGGTGCTTTGGCGCAACTGTTGGCTCAAACTCGCACGCGCTTGCCCTGTACGCGCCAACAACAAGATCCCCGACGTTCCTCGTCCCAAACGATGCACAGGAATCGGCGGATCTTTCGGATAACGCTGTCGCATCTGCCACCACAAGGTATGCTGCAAAAATCCTCCCGCTGGCATCACGGGCAACCCCGACGGCTTCGCCACCACCAACACTTCCGCGTCTTCGTACAACACCTCTATATCGAGCGGAACAGCGGGTTCTTCCCACGGAGGCCGCGCATAACACAACGATTCTCCCGCACGCAACGCGTACGTCGGCGAAACAACCCGACCCTCCACCCGCACCTCCCCCGCAACGACACGCGCCTCCCACACCGACGCCTCCGAGTGCCGATAGCGTTTTGCATAATACGCCAGCACACTCCAACCCGCAAAATCCCTCGGAACACGTTCTCGATACAACCAGCCTTGATTCAACACCTCGCGCCTCCGCAACCCATGCCCACACGCTCGAAAAAAACCTTCCACACAAAGCGACTTCTCACCACAAAACAGCGAGGTTGTGCAACCCCCCACGATGGTGATAAAAACAACGCAAGCTCTCTTCGCAACCTGCCCGAACGAGGCCCCTATCTCGCCGTTCGAGAAGCCATTGCGAAACCAATCACGCCCCCTTAGTCACGGAGACATCGCCCCATGCACACTCACCCCGCCAAGCCTCTCTTGCGCAATCTCTGGTCCGAAAGAGAGTCAACTCAAGGTGTCAAGCTCGCGACCGCCAAGCCTCTCTTGCGCAATCTCTGGCTCGCCGCAGTGTTGTGCAGCCTTATCGCTTGCCGCTCCAACGAAGTCAAAGACACGGGCGCACTTGCCCCGGGCGAACTCACCACTGCCGAAAAAGAAAGCAAGATCCCTCCTTGCCCCGAACTTGACCGCGCCATGTGCCACCTCTGGAGAGAGTGTCACCTCGATGACAAGGTGCGCTGCTTTCAGCTTGGCGCGCTCTACCTCACAGGCAAACGCACCCTACCCAACCCCCAACGCGCACGCACTTTCCTCAAAAAAGCTTGCGACATGAAAGAACCACGCGGCTGCTACGGCATGGGCGCACTCCTCGCCAAAGAACCCAAAACCTTCCAAGACGCCATCCAATACCTCACCCAAGCCTGTGAGATGGGAGAAGCCCAAGGATGCGCTGGCGCGGGCAACTTGCTCTTGCGACCCCCGCGCACCCCCAGTCGCCTCCAACAAGCCCGTGATATCCTCCAACAAGCCTGCACTCGCGGACAACACCTCTCTTGCACACCTCTCGGACACCTTTACGCAGACGCCCTCGGCGGCCTCCGCGATCTCCAAGCCTCCACCCGCGCCTTTCAACAAGCCTGCACCCAAGCACAACAACCCGATGCTTGTTTTTATCTTGCCGTCCACCATCAAAAAGGGCGCGGCACTCCACGCGATCCCGCCCAAGCCATCGCCCTTTACAAAACCATCTGCGACAAAGGCCACGCCAACGCTTGTCTCAACCTTGGCGTCATGTACGCCCAAGGCGACGGCGCTCCCCAAAACAACGAAAACGCCTTCCTACTTTTCCGCCAAGCCTGTCAAAACAAACTCGTCCAAGGCTGCCTCAACACAGGACTCGCCTATATGCGCGGCATCGGAACCCCCGTCCAATGGGAACAAGCCGCCCATCATCTTCGCCTTGGATGCACACAAAAAGACCCCCAAAGCTGCTTTCACCTCGCCAACGTCTATCTCAAATCCCCCTCCCTGCGCAACGACAACACAGGACACAAACACCTCAAACAAGCCTGCTTCTTGCGACACGTCCCCGCTTGCGAACAACTCAACCAACTCTACGAATTGCCCACCCTTGACGTCGAGGGCTACGAAGAATCCGCCTTCTTCTTTCGCAAATCCTGCACTCTCGGACAACCCCGTAGCTGCTACGGTCTCGGCCTACTCAACAAATACGGGCGCGGCACCGACCCCAACTGCACCGAAGCACTCAAACTCTTTCGCCTCGCTTGTCGCAACGGCTTCTCCAAAGCCTGCAACGCCCAATGCACCAAGAAAAAAGACGATGAGTGACCCCTACGTTTTTCTTTGTTTTTGTGGGGTTCCACCCTGCATCTTTTTGTGGGGTTCCACCCTGCATCTTTTTGTGGGGTTCCACCCTGCATCTTTTTGTGGGGTTCCACCCTGCATCTTTTTGTGGGGTTCCACCCCAAACCCCGCAAGGGACTCTCGCCCCTTGACCCCGTGTTGGCGGGGTGAACAAGCGTGTTTCAAACAAATAACACAGCCGCTTGAAGTGCTGCGAACACGGCTTTTTTTGGCAACTACGTAACTCAAAAGACTTTTTCGCGTGGAATACTTACACGCCGAAGGGCAGGAGGTTTCAGGAGAACATCGCTTTGAATGGTTCGCGGGATGCGAAAGCAAAAGGCTTTTCCATCAAAGAACATCTTTATTTTTTCGGACTGATCTCGAACGTGTTTTGTGAACCAAAAAAGCAAACATCAAATTGTGTGAAAAAGTTCGTTTGACCAAGCAATACAGGTACTTGATCGCTAGATGTCCAAGCAAACGCAAGCTTGACAGAAGGAAAAGGAAGAATGATACAATCCAGAAGAACGCCAAATGCTTGTAAGCCTTTTAAGTTTCCAACAAGCGACGGAAGAGGGAAGGTTTGAGATTGCCAGTCCAAACCAAGTTGGAGACCGATGTGATATGGAAGAACGTTAAGTGTGCTTCCTGAATCAACAAGAGCAGACACATCGATGGAGCGATGTTCGCGAGAAAGAGTAAGAGGGAGATAAGGCATACCGATTTGTAGGCCAACAGGAGGAGTGGTGTAATTTACTTTGCGTGAAGATGTCATACTTGTTTTCCGAGTAAGTCTTGAAGTGCAAGAGCGGCTTCAAAAGCGTTTTGTTGGCTCCAATAACCTTGTTCTTTTTGTGAATCGATAGGAGGTGTTGTTTCTTCTTGTGCGAGATCGGCGATCAGTTGTTGAACCAATTGAAATTTTTCCCAACGAGACAAGTCTTTTACACTTTTATGAATCTCGATCAACGTCATCTTTTTTCTTCTTTCTGTACTGTTTTGTTTTGTTGGCTGCGTCCTAAAACGAAACTGACTCTAACGGATTTTGTGTAAGGTGACAAAAGTAGAAAGAGAGGGTACCCTAGACCCTGCATACCCAAACAATGGGAGGTCTAGGATGTACCCTCAAGTGCAAGGTAAAACAATCGTGCTTCCTTTGGCAAGCCCCG
>JAKLKB010000220.1 GCA_023150835.1 Myxococcota bacterium
TCCGACACGTAGGGGCAACCATGCGCGGTTGCCCTCGCTGAGAAGTGTTGCCTCTTGGGGTGAGGGGAATCACAAGACGTCCATTCCTTCGATGTTTCTGTGTACACATCCAAAAGATCTCACTGTTTTAGACACCCTCTGATACGAAATCCGCCCGTTGTGTGATCGTAAAAATGTAGGGGCAGCCCCCCGTGGCTGCCCAAACACAGGGCGGTTCGCGAACCGCCCCTACATGATGCGATCACACATCTCGCGGATATCGTATGATTTGTTTGTGTGCAAGAGCACAAGGAGGCCACACCATCTCCATTTGCAGCCCCCTACGATCTCTGCCACCTGCTACAGCACATCGGCTTTTGCGACAAAGTACCAGCCCACCCCATCTAGTCGATAAAAAGCGTACAGTTGTTTGCGCGAGGCGCGGACTTCTTCAAACATCCCCGAGCTACCCGTCCCCATCGCTTGCAATACGCTAGGCTGCGAAAAATAAGCTGTCGGTGATGCGGGGGAAGGTGTGGTTGTTGCGGAAACCCACAAGATGATCCGCCCGTTCGGTTCGAGAAGATAGCTTTCTCGAACTCCCATCGTTTTGGGCAAACGCAGTTGTGTTGGGGTGATCTGCGTTCTTGCGAATTGCAAGCGCAGTGCGGCATCCACCGACAAGAGGCGGTTTTCGATGACGTTGGATTGGAGGGCTGTTGCCGTCAAAAGCTGGCTGATCTGCCCTTCTCGTTGGCGCGCATATTCGAGGGCTTGATAGCGTTGGACTTGCCCCAAGATGATCAGGCCCGTCGTGAGCAGCGAAAAGCTCAACAACACGATCAGCGTCATCTGCCGATGTTTGAGCAGATACCGTCCGATCTGTTGCAGCGGATTATCGGGGCGCGCCAACAAGGCTTCACCGCGCAGATAACACCGCAGATCTTCGGCCAACGCTTCCACCGATGCGTATCGATCTTCGCGATCCAGATGTGTGGCTTTTTCGACGATCGCCTTGAGCGACGATGGGATGGGTTCAGCCCGCAAGTGCTCCATCGGTGCGATGTGGCCTCGCATCGCTTTCGCTAATATCTCCGCCGCCACATACCCCGTGATCGCAGGGCGCAAGGTGATCAACTCAAACAAGATCAGGCCCAACGCATACAGATCGCTTCGTCCGTCCAACATCGGATGCAAACCTGCCGCTTGTTCGGGCGACATATACGGCGGCGTTCCCAAGATCTGACCTGCCAACGTCTCTTCGATGCTCGGTTCGCTCGTATCTTTGGGCGTGATGATCGAGTGTTCTCGCTCCTCCCGTTGCATCAGCCGCGCAAGTCCCCAATCCATCACATACACTTGGTTGTATCGACCGATCATCACATTCGCGGGCTTCAGATCGCGGTGGATCACGCCCTTGCTGTGGGCATACGCGACCGCATCGCACACCTTAATAAAATGCTCGATCCGCGTCTCCAACGACATCTCCCTTGGTAAGGGCTTTTTGTCTTCGTAGTGTTGGACGACTTCACGCAACAATTGCTGGAGTGTCCGTCCTTGCACCAGCTTCATCGCGTAAGCTGGCTGCCCTTCTTTGGTGTATTCAAGGCTGTACAGCGGAACGATGTTGGGATGATCGAGCTGCGCCGTCACTTGGGCCTCGCGCAAAAAGCGGTGTCGGATCACATCTTTGGACTCGCTCACATCGTGAAGCTGTTTGAGCGCCACTTTGCGATGCAGACTTTCATCACGCGCCAAAGAAACCACACCCACCCCGCCCCGACCGATCGCCCCCAACACACGATAACGCCCCACCATCGAAGGATCTGTGGAATGTTCCCACGTATCCCGATAACGCCCTTGCGATCGGGGTTTTGAAGCAATGCCTGCTTTCTCTTGCTGCGACAACGATATCGCGGCGATCTCTTCTTCGGTTCGGATCTCCGCCTCCACCGCAGCGATCAGATGATCCGCATGAAAACGCCCTCCGTACGGCGAACCTTTGAGACCGTGTGTGTCCAGCGTTTCTTCGTCTGGCGAATGCCCTTCCTCTTCCCAAGAAGCACGCTGCTTGGTCTCGATGTCCGTTTCCTCTCGGTCGATCTCCATCACCACACGCCGCGTCCCTTCCGGCTTTTCGTCCGTCTCTTCGGGATAATCGTGAACGGGCAACCGCGTAAACTCCACCAACATCTGATCCGCTGCATAAGGATCTTCGTCGGCTCCTCCCTCCAAAAAAACCTCGATCCGTTCGTTTCCGTGTATATCGCGAAACAACGACTCCGAGATCCGTCCCGTTCGCCAAAGCTCCGTCACAAAGTCATCCAACCGCCGAGCCCCGTGGCGTGCGCAATAATCCGCGTACAACCGCTCCACAGACTCCCCCAGTTCTCCCGACAACAGCACGCGCAGCGGCTCCCACTCCATGACTCTCCCTTTCGCCTTTCTTCTTTGCTTCACAACACCCCAAACGCACCCATCCTACAAAGACTTTCGCAAAGAGCAAGAGCCACATCCGACGGCTTTTGGTCGCACAAGGGCCGCATTCATGCAACATCCAACCCTTGCGTGATCGAAAAAGTAGGGGCAGCCCCCCTGTGACGAACACTCGGACGCATCCTCTGTCAAGCCCAAAGGGCAGGGGTATCAGACATCGTACCCGCGTCGGAGCAGACGGAAAAAAGCTGATCCGCTGCTCCATGCAGCTAAATCGCGGCTCCATTCCGATCCTTCTGTGCTCTCCCCTCGCCTTGCAGCGAGGCTTTGCGAGCGTCGCAGGGAGAGGGGAGGCCCGAAGGGCAGGGGTGAGGGTTGAATCCCGACGGGGCGAGGGGGACACCATGCGTACCGATGTTTAATCAAAGAGTTTCGAGGGAGACGAGAGAGCAAAGAGTTTCGGGGGATAGTAGCGAGGTTCGGGGGGGATTAGAACGAGAAGCTCATCAAGGGGGCGCTGCCGACAGTGGGGAAACCACGAATCATCGAGCGGGACTGGGCATCGATCATCATCCCTTCATCTCGGAAATGACGGCGACGGTGCATCACCCGCACTCCACGTCGGCGATTCAACACATGCAACACCACCGTAATGATCGGTACGATGTAGCCAATCCCCATCAACACACCACCGAGCGCGTACATAATCGCCCCCACTCCCGCAAGCGTATAGTTGGAGATCACCAACACCCAACCTATCAGCATCAGGGCCAAGCCACCGCCCCAACCGATCGCGCCCACCAAGCCACCCACAAAGTCACCAACCACCCAACTACCGATCGCAAAAGGCAGGAAGATATTGAGCAACAAGCCCAAGACGAGATCCATCCCGCCACCGCCGCCACCCACAACCACTACATCACAAGGCTTTTTGCTTTCGTTGTCGCACAACAACCAGCCTGATCGATCTTGCTTCTTCTTTTGCACACTCAACGCTTCACGCACCAACGCACGATCCGAATCATCGGAAACCAACGTTGTATCCGTCAATTTTGGAAGTTTTCCAGAATACGCAAAGCCTTCTTTTTGGCCTTGTGCGGCATGCGCTTGGGGCGCTCCAAGCACCGACCACAACAACACACCACACAACGCGATACACCATCGAAACATGAGCATTTCCTCCTTCCGTATAACACGGTGAAGTGACAAGAGACGCGGGCTTCGGAAGATCTGTACACCCTTGCGGGGGGTGATATCTTGTAGCGATCAAGAATCCATCAAGAGACCTTGGACGGCATGACAGCGCAGAGATTCAAACGAATCCAATGTGTTGCTTGAAGACCGACACGACCGTCCCGTTGACGGGCATCTTGGGGCACCAAAACGATCGCAAGCATAGCCAAACAATCCACCCCGCGCAAGATACCGCCCACAATTTTACACCGCAGGCAAAAACAACTGAAACGTCGTTTCCAACGCTGCGCTCGCTTCGAGGTTTTGCAACGGCGACAGCGCAAGCCAACGCGCCCTCACAAAATTAATCACACCGATATCGCGGCAATCTTCGTCCTCTTGGGCTGCGTGTGCGATCGCCATCACCACTGTCTTGAGTGTATTGGCTCGAATCCGCGTTGTATGTGGGCTGTATCGTGCGGGATGGACATGCGCAAAACGCTCTTCATCCCCAACAAAAAACACCCACACCGATCGATCCGCTTCCAACTCCACCGTCCGATAAGTCCCCTCTTGCGCGATCCATGCTTTGCACCTCTCCGCATCTTCCACACCTTCAGACAACAGATGCCCCTTCAACATCGAACAGACGGCCTCCAACGACAGCGGCCCATGATAAAAGTCCATCAGCCCTTGTCCTAGCGGCACCAACGCCTCCGCCATCTTGTCCAATCCCTCCTCCCCCAACGATACAGCCTGTTCTATCAACCCCCGCAACGCCTCGATATGATGCTTTTGCGCGTTCAATAACAACGGCAACGGCACGATCGGCTGCACAAAATACACTTCTTTGCTGGATATCTCCATCCGCTCTTTCACCTTTCTCCCCAATAACGACTTACGCTGTTCGAACATTTTTGTGGGGTGCCACCCCATACGCGCCTTGTTAAGGTGGAAACATCGGATAGTCTAGGCTGATCGCCGTTTCTTTTTCTACCCCCCCTCAATCCCCCCGTGAACGGGGGGAAGTTGGAACGGGCAGCGTCTGCGTCTCGTGCAAACAGCGT
>JAKLKB010000050.1 GCA_023150835.1 Myxococcota bacterium
GAGAGTGTCGGTGGTATCGGGGAACAGAGGTTGAGCGGCGAGGAGAAGTGGGAGAGCATCGACAAGAGGCTTCCAGAGCGGATCGTGGAGGTGTTCTTGGAGGGGGAGAAGTCGCAAGAAGCCGCGCAAGGGGGCGGGATCATGGTCTTGTTGAGAGCGGGAGAACAGTTTTGTTGCGATCTGCAAGAACAGCGGGGGGACTTGTTGGAGGAGGTAGTGGTTCCAAGGGGAGTCGCGCAAGATCCTTTCTCGGTCGACAGGAACGTCGAAGTGGGCTTGTAAGAAGAAGTCGAGGCCGGGATCTTCGGCGGTGGGCAGGAAGCTATAAAGGCGCGGTGCTTGGGGGGGAAGAGGCTGTGGGATGCCCATTGGATCACAGGCCATCCCAAGGAGCAGACGGGTATGGCTTGCGCGATCCGCGCTGCGTAGTCCCGTTGCGACGGATATCTCGGTGCTTGCAAGCAAGTAGTGTTGGTGTGTGGGCGGATCGTGGCGTTGGAGGGTGACGTGGGTGCTTTGTCGATCGCCTTGGAGGGTGATCTGTTGGAGGGGTGCTGTTTGTGGCGGAAGCTGCGCGTGTAGCGAGAGATCGAGGGAGGCTTCGATGTGATCGATATGGCGCAGCGTCAGGAGGATCACAGGATCAAGCCCGTGGGTGCGCAGGTACAGGCGATGCGGAGAACGAGCTTCGTGATCTTGTTCACGCAGCGGCAAGACGAGCAGGGTTCCCTCTGCCTGCATGGAGGGAGGCAAGACCGCAGGGCGTTTTTCTAAGGCCCGAGGCATTGAGACATCGGCGATCTCGAATTGGTAAGCGCCGCTGTAGATCTGAGGGCGGCGGGTGATCTCGTAGACGGATTTGAAGCCGACGCCAAAGAAGCCGATCTGATGGCGTTTTTTGTTCGATTGTCCGATCGACGTGACCCCCACAAGATCGCGGGCATCGAAGGGCAGGCCATCATGCCAGACCAAGATCTCCGAAGGGCCGAAGTGCAAGCACCAACGGCGGGCTTGTTGATCTTCGGCATTTTGTAGAAGCTCGAAGAGAAAGTGTCCGGGATCGTCATAGACTCGACGCGACAAGAGTTCTTCGGCGCGGGCTTGGGAGATCGGCTTGGGGACAGCGGCCAAGATCTCGATGGCGGCGTGGGCCGCCCGTTTGAGCAGTCCTTGGAAGCGGCTTTGGTGTTCGGCAGGCAGATCCAACGCAGCGAGCCGTGAGGCGGGGAGTTTGAGCAGGGTGGCTTCGGGGATCGCTTCGGTGTGTTCTTGGTGAAGTAGGTGTTGGCAGCGGTGTTGGAGTTGATCGAGAAAGGCTTGATGCTGTTGTGGAAAGTACCGTAGCAAGGGGCGATCGAACAGACAAAACAATTGCAGTCGTTGGATCGGCGCACGTTCGGCGCATTGGAGCAGCAAGGCGGCGATGTGTTCGTGTTGGGTGGTGGATATCGCGCTGTCTTCGGCGAGTAGGCGATCGATCAGGAGGGAGACTTGTAATCCCGCACTATCGGGCTGTTCGAGTAAGAAGTCTGCCAAGTGTGTTTGTTCTTGGGCGGTTGTTGGCCAGTTTTGCGAAAATAGCCATTGCAGCGCAAAGATCAGCGGTTCGTGATCGCGAGAGATGGCGCAAAGCTCGATCAGGACGAAGGGATCGATGGTTGGGAGAGATGTCTTGAGCAGATCGATCTGCTGTTGAAAGGGAAGGCGCAGAAAGTGCTGTGGCTGCAAGGCCGCTTGGATATCTGCGTGATAATCCGAAGTTGCGGGAGTGATCGAAGTTGTCTGTTTCATGAAGCTTTCCAAGAAAATGAAGAGGAAGGAGTGGTTTATACGAAATCCGCCTGTAGTGTGATCGTAAAAATGTAGGGGCAGCCCCCTGTGGCTGCCCAAGAATCGGGCGGTTCGCGAACCGCTCCTACGTCTTACGATCACACCATGAGCGGATTTCGTATTAGCGGGTGGAGGTGACATGTTCGGGGGAGACGTTGTCGGGGTGGGAAGGTTCGAGTGCGTCGAGGTCGGGATCGGGGAGAGGTTCAAGATCGAGGCTCTCTTCGACGGCTTCGGTGAAAAGGCTAAGGCGACCGAGGATGCGGGCATAAAGGCTGAGCATACGATCGAGGATCATCTCAGCGGAGCCGATCAAGAGGGGGAGATCGTCGGTGCTTTGGGGTAGTTCGGGCATGGCATAAGAGGCGAGATCGACATCGCCTTTGGCGTGATCGAAGGGATAGGGTTCGTGTTCGAGGCGTGCGTGAAGGTCGAGGATCTCTTGGAAGAGGCTGTTGAGGCTTTGTTGGACTTCGGTTTGGCTGTTGGTGACGGCGGCGACTTCTTCGGAGGCGTGGAGATAACCGACAGAGCGGAAGAAGTTTTCGCGCAAGAGCGTCAATTGGGGGGCGAGTTCTTGGAGAAAGTTCCATGTTTCGATGAGTGGTTTGGCTTCGGTGCGGTAGGCGGTGGCGTCTTCGAGTTGTTCTTCGATCTGGGGGTGTCCAAGGAGGCACAGGGCGAGATGGATGCGTTGAAAGGCGCGTTGGATGGATTGGTTGATGGTGTCAAGAAGGGCTTGTTGTTCTTGGTGTGTGGCGTCGCGGAGTTCTCGGTGATGATCGAGTTCAGCGTAGAGCTTGAGATCGCGGTTGTCGATGAGTTGGCACTCGATCAAACGGACGGTGATATCTTGTTCGTTGTAGACGGCCTCGTTGCGTTGGTAAGCAAGGAAGGCATCGCGGGCTTCGGGGAGTTGTTCGAGAAAGTCTTCGCTGAGCCGTTCGATCTCGGTGGTGGCGAGTTGGAGATCATCGGGAGGTGGGCCGATCGGTTCGAGGGAAGGGGGCCGGATCGGCAAGAAGATTCCTTGGAAAGAGCGCTGAAAGGCTTTGCGTTCTTTGTCGAGGGCGTCCATGCGCGCAAGCAGGATCGGGGTAGGGATCAGACTGTCTTCTTGGAAGTTGTCATCAAAGAGATCGCGGTAAAAGGAGAGAGTTTGGCGTTTGGAGGTCTCGTCAAAGTCTTGAAACAGCGCGGAGGTGGGGATGGAGAGTCGAAAGATCCCGGGGCAGGCTTCGGCAGCGGCGTTACGGGCGCGGTCGGGGTGGCTGGGGTGGCTGTCAAAGAAACCTGTCTTGGTGTTTTCGATATTTTCGTCGATATTTTTGGCGATAGGGTCGTCGATCTTGTCGAGCCGTGCGACCACAAGGGCAGGGAAGTCATCGCCAAGGCGTCCATCGCGCCAAGCATCGTGGAGATCGGCGTCTGCTAGAAAAGAGGCGACTTCGAGATGCGTGACATTGCGCAACAGCGGGCCGATTTGATCGGAGCCGATGATACGGGCTTGATAGCGATCGGCATCGTACTCCATCTGACGGGTCATATAGCTGCTGATCAGTTCTCCGAGGGCCATAAACAGCCACAGGATCTTGCGGGTGATCCAAATAAAAAACCGCGCAAGGTAGAAACCCCACCCAAACCAGATCCCCGAAGATTCGGAGAGATCGCGTAGTCGGTCATCAAGGGCGCTGCGTTCAAACACCGCACGCATAAACCATAGATTGATGGTGCGGATCAGGTAGCCAAGGCGCATCCCTGCTCCTTGGGCAAAATGTCCGAATTCGTGGGCCAAGACGCCGGTGAAGTGACGCATCGAAAGTCCCGCAACCAAGGGCAATCCGATGCGAAGGGTGAGTTTGTGTTGGAGAAAGCTGCGCAGCCCGGGGAGGAAGCGTGCGGAGGCATTGACATTCAGATCGATCTCGATGCGTTCGGGGACGGGAGAGCGTAGGGTCAGGCAGAGTTGTTCGACTAGTGCAAACAGCAGAGGTTCTTCGTCGGGTGAAAGGGCGCGTGTGGTCTCGCTGTTGTCGTAGCGGGCGAAAAAAGGGCGCACCATGAAGACAAAGAAGAAACCACCCGCGACAAGCAGCGAAAGGTACACAAAGACCCCCAAGACGTTGGTGGTGGGCATGTCTTTGTAATAGACGGCAAATTGATACACGCTCCATCCGACAGCACCGACCAAAGCGATGTAAAAAACAAACAAAAGAACCATCACGCAAGCTGTGAGAAACAGGCCGATGCGGTAGCCCCATGTTTCGCGGACAGGTTCAAAAGTGCCGCGAAAAGATTGTTCGATCATCTCGATCGTGACGGGGGGTGGAGAGGTAGAGGGAAGAAAGGAGGTGTGTTTCTTTTTCTTCGCCCGTTTTTTTCGGAGCGCAAGATCAGAACGGGTCGCGGTGTAGGGAAGGGATGATTTGAGTTTCTTTTTCATCAGGGCCTACTTTACGAAGGGATGGAAAAGTTCTTTGGTGGGTTTTTTAGGAGATCGGGCGATCTTTGGGAGCGAAGGCGTTGAGCCAAAAGACGATCTTGCGCCAAGCGTCCCACCAATCTTCGGCGCGCATGGTGTGTCCTGAGTGGGGGTAGCTGAGAAAGCGCAGTCGATCGGGGGGGACACCACCTTGGTTGCGGAGTTTGTCGAAGAGATCGAGGGTTCCTTGGGGGGAGACTTTGTCGTCGAGAGCGGCATGGACTGCGAACAGGGCGCATTCGCGGAGGCGCCCGTGAGAAACGATCGGGGCTTGGAAGAGCAAGGGACGCAGGGACTCGCGGGGGATATCGCTCATGGGTTCCCAAGAGGGAGAGCCAAGCAAGGCGATGCCGACAGGAAGGCGCAGATGAGAGGCGAGTGCTTTATAAGTGACGTAAGCCCCAAAAGAGATGCCCGCGAGTGCGTGAACTTGGATGCCTTGGGCTTGGAGGGCGCCGCAGATCCCGGGAAGTTCGCGTGCCCACTCGCAGACCATTTCTAAAAACAAACGGTGGCGTGTGAGCGGATCGGCCTGTTCCATCGTTTGCAGATGCCCGTTGGAGCGCTCTCCGTGATGGGGAGCGTCAGGAACCACAGCCCCCCATCCTGCATCGCAAAGATGGAACATCTCGTTGACTTGGACTTCTTTGTGGGCGTTTAAACCGTGTAAGAGCAAGACAACAGGGGCATTTTTTTGAGCGTGAGGCTGTCCCATCAGGCAAGGGATCGTGTGTCCGTCGACGTTGAGGTGGAGCGTGCTTTGCTGCATGCTGTGAGGCTCCTTGTTTTGGCCCTTGGGAGGGCAACCCAGATCCGTATCTCTTCCATAAGATCCAAGATGCTTGTACGATTCAAGCGGCGAGTGTTTTGGGTGAATCATTTGTCCTTGTGTTTGGCGAGTTTGTGTGTGTATACGGCTCGTCGGAGGCTTGTGCAAGGGGTGTTGCGTGGTCGTGGTCGATCGGGTCCAAAGGGCGGTATGCTGTGGCGAAATGGTGCGAGGGTTGTTGCGTGGTCGTGGTCGATCGGGTCCAAAGGGCGGTATGCTGTGGCGAAATGGTGCGAGGGTTGTTGCGTGGTCGTGGATGGAAAGACTCACGCACGGGCGGCCAAGTCAACGCATGGGAGGCGTAAGATGGTGGGCAATCGGTGGAGAGGGAGGTTGTGCCTGTTTGGGTGGGTGGGTTGGGCGTTGGCGAGTTGGGCGGTGGTGGGTTGCGGTGCTGTGCATGATCTGCGTGTGGAGCCGAACACGCTGTTGTTACCGGCGGATGGAAAACGTGATGTGAGCTTTCAAGTGACGGCGACCGATGTGTGGGGGGCGCGAGTCGATGTGACCAAAAAAGCCCGATTGATCGTGCGTGGAGAAGGTGCAGATCTGCGTGATCCGAGATCTTGGGAGGAAAAGAAGTTTCGCATCGCCAAGGTCGGACGTTATTCTTTCCAAGCAGAGATCGACGAACAGCGCTCTCCCGAAGTGGTGGTCCAAGCACTCGATCAAAAAAGTTATGTGTATGCGATGTTGCGGGATGTGTACTTTTGGGCGGACAAGATCCCACAAGAAGATCCCCAACGCTTCGGATCTCCCGAAGAGATCTTACAAGCCCTTCGCTACGACAAAGCCAAGGGCGGATACGACCGCTGGAGTTATATTACCAACCTTCAAAGTCACACAGACTTCGACACCAAGGGCGAATACGTCGGCATCGGGTTTAACATGGCTTATGATCCGAAGGGAAAGTTGCGCGTATCGTTGGCTCATGCGGATTCACCCGCAGGCAAGGCGGGTTTGGAGCGCGGACAGCTCATCTTGTCCATCAATGGGAAGGCGCTCAAAGAGATCGAAGAACAAAATTTGTGGGCGACGATCTTCGGCGAACCTTCGGCAGGAGTGGCTGTCGAGATGACCATCCAAGAAGAAGGCAAAGAAGCTCGCTCTTTGCGGTTTCTGAAAGGGACCATCCATGTCCGCAGCGTCTTCCTGCACAAGATCATCGAGCGTGCGGGAAAAAAGATCGGCTACCTGTTGTTTAACCAATTTATCGAACCTTCGATCGGCGAACTGGACGAAGCGTTTGCTTCGTTTCGTGCCCAAGGCATCGACGAATTGATCCTTGATCTGCGCTATAACGGCGGTGGGCGCTTGAGTACAGCCCTTTACCTTGCATCGCTGTTGATGGGGCGCGAGACTCACGAAAAAGTCTTCTTCCAGTACCTACACAACGAAAAAAACAAGATCTGGAATCAAAATGTGCCTTTTCAAAGAGGCGTAAAAAACGCGCTTTCGTTGAAACGCTTGTTTGTGATCGCGATGGGCGGGACGGCCTCTGCAAGCGAAGTCCTGATCAACGGCCTGCGTCCGCATCTTCCTGTGGTGGTCGTTGGGCAAACCACCCACGGCAAGCCGATGGGGATGTATGTGTACAATTTCTTTGATAAGGTCTTTGCGCCCATCTCTTTCAAACTTGCAAACGCCGAAGGAAAGGGCGAATTCTACGAAGGGATCGTTCCCGAGATCGAGGCAGCCGATGATATCACGCGGCAGTTTGGCGATCCCGAAGAAGCCCCACTCAAGGCCGCCTTGGAATCTATCGCGGGGCCAAGCGGCCAAAGCCGCCTACCTTTGCGCATCCTGACCCCACAAAAACAGATTCCGATGGATGGATTTCGCCGAATCATCGGGGCTTTTTAATCGGATGGAAGTGAATTGTCGGAGGGTGGTGGAGTTTCGGATGTGAGGGGGGTGGGTGGGCCCCAGAGGCCGTAGGCGGAGGGGAGGACAAAGAGGGTGAGCATCATGGAGGTAAAGACGCCGCCGATCACGACGGTGGCGAGGGGGCGTTGGACTTCGGCTCCAGCGGTGGTTGCGAAGGCCATCGGGAAAAAGCCGATGGCATCGGTGAGTGCGGTCATGAGGACGGGTCGGAGGCGTTCTTGTGCGCCGAGGACGATGGTTTCTTCGCGGGAGTGTCCTTCTTGTTGAAGAGTTTGGAAGGCGCTGTAGAGGACGACACCGTTCATCACAGCGAGGCCGAAGAGTGCGATAAATCCGACGGCAGCGCTGATGCTAAAGGGCATTCCGCGAAGCCACAGGGCAAAGATCCCGCCGCTGGCCGCGATGGGGATATTGAGGTAGATCAGGGCGGTGATACGGGCGGAACCGAAGGCCATCATCAGGAGGGAGAAGATCAACAGGAGGGTGAGCGGAACGACCACGACAAGGCGCTGCGAAGCACTGGCGAGTTGTTTGAATTGCCCGCCCCATTCGAGGAAAAAGCCTTCGGGGATGACGAGGGAGCCGTCTTTTTGGGCTTTTTCGATGGAGAGCTTGGCTTCTTGGACGAAGGTACTGAGATCACGGCCTCGGACGTTGATCTGGACGACGATGCGGCGTTTGCCTTGTTCGCGTTGGATCTGGACGGGGCCTTCTTCGGACCAGATGCGTGCGACTTTTTGGAGGGGGATCAGTTTGTCATCGCGTGTTCGGACGGGGAGTTGGCGGATCGCATCGATGGTGGTGCGATCGAGGTGTTGAAAGCGGATGCGCAAAGGAAAGCGACGTTCTTTTTCAAAGATCTGCCCGGCATGGATACCGCCGATGGTTTCGACGACACGGAGGGCTTCTTCGGGAGACGTACCGTATCGACCGAGGGCTTGGTAATCGAGCTGTATGCGTAGATAAGGAAGTCCATCGGTGGCTTCGACAGAGACGTCAGCGGCCCCTTTGACTTTTTTGACAAGCGATTCGATGGCTTCGGCAGTTTGGCGGAGTTTGTGGAGGTCATCGCCAAAGATCTTGATCCCGATATCGGAGCGGATGCCTTCGAGGAGTTCGGCGGTGCGCATCTCGATGGGTTGGGTGAAACTGTAGGAAGTGCCGGGGGCATCGTGGAGGAGAGCGGCTTTCATGGCTTCGACGAGGCGTGGGGTGGTCATGCCAGAGCGCCATTTGTGGGTGGGTTGGAGGGTGATGTAGATATCGCTTTGGTAAAGTCCCATTGGATCGGTGGCGATCTCGGGTCGGCCTGTTTTGGAGATTACGGAGAGGACTTCGGGGAATTGTTTGAGAGAACGCTCGACGAGAGCGGATTGTTGGATGGCTTCGGAGAGGGAGATCGAAGTAAGGCGTTGGGCTTGGACAGCGAGGGTTCCTTCGTCGAGGCGAGGCAAGAATTCCGCGCCCATGCGAAAAGCCAGTACAACACTGAGCGCGAAGATCGCGAAGGCGGAGGCGAGGATGAGCTTTGGGCGATGGAGAGTTTGTTGTAGTAGGGGCCGATACATCCAAAGAAAGAAGCGCATGAGCCATGTTTGGCGATCTTGGGTGTGGAGAGGAAAGGCTAAAGAAGCGGCGACCGGCACAAGCGTAAGCGACAAGATCAGCGCCCCAAACAACGCAAAGATCACAGTCCACGCCATCGGGCGAAACATCTTGCCTTCGGTGCCTTGGAGGGTGAGGATGGGGAGGTAGACGAGGATAATGATACCGACGGAAAAGGCGATGGGTCGGCTAACTTCGTTCGAGGCGTGTTCGACAGCTTCGAGGGAACTTTTCCATGCGATGCGGCGTGCGGTGAGAACAAGGATGCTGTGTTCGACCATCACGACCGCACCGTCCACGATGATGCCAAAGTCGATGGCTCCGAGGCTCATCAAGTTGCCGCTGATGCCCATCCAACGCATACAGATGAACGCAAAGAGCAGGGACAGCGGGATGGTAAAAGCGACAATCAATCCACCGCGCAGATCGCCAAGCAACAGAAACAAGATGACGATCACAAGGAGACCGCCTTCGAGCAGGTTGTTTTGGACGGTGCGTAGGGTGCGTTGAACGAGCAAAGAGCGATCATAAAAGACATCAAGGGTGACGTCTTTGGGCAGTCCGGGTTGGAGTTGTGTCAGGCGTTCTTGGACGCCTTGGATGACGTCGCGGGCGTTGGCTCCAAGCAACATCATGACGGTGGCGGTGACGGCCTCACCACGGCCATCGCGGGTGGCAACGCCTTGGCGAGGCATGGCAGCAAAGCGTACGTCTGCGATCTGTCCGATGCTGACGGGAGTAAAGCCGAATTGCGTACGAACGGAAAGCGCTCGGATATCATCAAGGCTGCGCAAGAAACCCTCACCACGGACAACGAGTTGTTCGCCTGCGCGTTGGATGTAGCCTCCACCGACGTTTTTGTTGGCTTGTTGGAGGGCTTGGAGGACTTCGGATACGCTGAGGTTGTAGGTGCGTAGGCGTTGCGGATAAAGCGAAACCTCAAAGGTCTTCATCTGTCCGCCCATCGAGTTGACTTCGATCACGCCATGCACCATCCGCAGGGCGGGGGCGATGTACCAATCAAGGATCGTGCGCAATTGCATGGCATCGCGTTTGGCGCTGCGGATCTCGAATTGAAAGATCTCGCCAAGGCCGGTAGATAGGGGGCCAAGCGAGGGGGTTCCGTATCCTGCGGGGATCTCTTCGCGAGCGTTCGAGAGGCGTTGACTGACCATCTGACGGGCCCAGTAGATATCGGTTCCTTCTTGAAAAACGACGGTGACGACGGACAAACTGATCTGGCTGAGAGAGCGGATCTCATCGAGTTTGGGGATACCGGCCATCGCTTGTTCGATCGGGTAGGTGATCTGGCGCTCGACTTCTGCGGGTGCAAGGCCGGGGCTGTTGGTGAGGATCTGGATCTGGACGTTGGTCAGATCGGGGACAGCGTCGATGGGAAGGGATTGAAAGGAGCGCCAGCCCCAGATGATCAAAAATACGCCAGCCAACAAGATCAAAAAGCGGTTGTGTAGGGCATATTGGGGGATGCGTTGAAACATCGTGGTATCGGGCCTTTTTGGTGAATGT
Organism: Myxococcota bacterium; assembly: GCA_023150835.1. Lineage (GTDB taxonomy): Bacteria > Myxococcota_C > UBA6777 > UBA6777 > UBA6777 > JAKLKB01. The sequence continues at coordinate 10,161 of JAKLKB010000050.1, forward strand.
CGTGGTGTTTAGCGGCTGTCGGTTTTTTTGTCGTTGGCGGATTGTGTCAGGATGGATTTGAGCAAAAATGCGCCGCGAGTGACGATGGTTTCGCCTTCGGAGAGTCCAAACAGGACTTCGGTGTATCCCTTGAATGCGGCACCTGTGACGATATTTCGTGGGTGAGCGTGATCTTTGTGGAGGACAAAGACCACGCTTGAAAGGCCGATGGTTTGGATGGCTTCGTCGGGGATGACGAAGGGAGGTTCTTTGGTGTTGGTGGTTGGGGCAAGATGGGCTTCGAGCAGTTGGCCTCCACGCAAAAGCCCGGTGGGATTGGGGAGATCAACGCGTGCTTGGAGGCTTTGTTGTGCGCGCAAGACATTTTCGCTGATATGCACGATCTTGCCGGATAGAGCGTGCGGAACGCCATCGCCTGTAAAGGTCACGGTATCGCCTTCTTTGATCAGCGAAGCCCATTGCAGCGGATAGCGCAGATGGACCCAGACCACACGGCGGTCTTCGATCTGCATAAGGGCGGTATCGGGCGTGACCCATTGTCCGAGCTTTGCGTTGACGTGGACGATGGCTCCTTGACGAACAGCGCGAAGCGTGTAGCGCCCGTGGAGTTGTTTGGCATCCAGAGCAGGAGGTTGAACCCCGAAGATCCGAAGCTGTGCGCGTGCGTCTTGGTATTCGATCTTGGCGTGTGCTGCGCGGTTTTCGGCTTGTGCGAGGGCGCTTGCGCTGTTGAGGCCGATCTTGTGGAGTTGTTTTTGTCGGTTGGCTTCGTTTTGAGTCAACTGCCAGAGGGCGTGGGTGCGGAGGTAGCGGCTACGGGCTTTTCCGACATCGGGGCTATCGATCTCAAGCAGGGCTTGGCCGGAGCGAACATGGTGGCCTTCTTCTGCAAAGAAGCGGACGACACGACCTGCTGCGCGAGCGCCCGTGTGTTGGAGGGTGTGGTGAGGGATCTCGACTTCGGCGATGGTTTGGAGGCTTTGCAAACGCTTTCGTTCTCCAACGCGGATCGATTGAAGGGATTGTCGTTGTTGGAGGTGTTTGGGAAGGGGGATGCCTTTTTCGGGCGAATGAGCGGGAGCGCCCCCCAGTTTGATCGCAGCAGGAGTGGGCGGAGGTTGTGGAAGATCTTGTGGGTGTGGGCGTTGTGCTGGGGGGGATGGGAGCGTTCGTGCGTGTGGAGGTTGTTTGGGTGGATGGGGTCGATGGGAAGGGGTTTTGCGCAAAGAAGACGGTGGCTCTGAGAACAAAACAAGACGCGCTCCTGCAAGCACAAAGAAGAAGGCGGCGGCAACGACGAAAGCGACCGTAAGAAGGCGCGTTGTGAAGAGGGGAGTTGGGTTGGATGGGTTCATGGTGTGCTTCCCTTGACTGAATGATTCGGATGGATGGGGATTTGAGCGCCGAGCCAACGTAGCTCGATGTGTGTTTGGGTGGCTTGTTCAAGGGCTTGGAGGTAACCGAGTTGGCCTTTTTCGAGGCTTTGTCGGGCGGTGAGTAGGCGGATCAGGTCGATCTGACCGGCGCGATAGCCTTGCTCGATCAGATCGAGTTGTTTTTGAAGTTGGGGCAGGATCTGGCTTTGGAAGGCGAGGACGACGCGACGTGCGAGGGTGTAGCGTTGGTGAGCGGTGTGAAGTCTTGCGAGAAGGCGGAGGCGGATTTGTTCGATCTCGACGCGGCGTTGGAGGATTTGAGCGCGCAGAGAGGCGACAGCGGGTTGATTGCGCCACCACAAAGGCAGGGCGATCTCGATGCCACCGCGCAAGACGTGTGCGCCCACGCTGTAAGCGTAAAGCATCACAAGGGTGAGGTCGGGAATGGCGAGGCTTTCGGCGAGGGCGAGTTCGGCTTGTGTGTGTCGCAGATGAGCGTGGGCAAGCTGTAGATTCGGATGATGGGGGATTTTTTGTTCGATGGAAGCAAGCAGCGGCGGTGGTGGAAATTGCGGAGCGATGGGGATATCGACGTGGGGGAAGGTGGGGGTATACCAACCGAGCAAGAGGCGAAGTTGTTGGATGGCTTGGAGGCGTCGAGAATCGGACTGGAGGACTTGTTGTTGCGCTTGGAGGGCTTCAAGCAAGGCCATCTGTTGTTCGAGGCGTGTGCCATCGCCGAGGGCTTTGCGTTGGAGGGTGAGTTGGGCGATGCGTTGGTGAAAGTCGGCGAGAGAGCGGTAGATCTCGACTTCGCGGGAGGTTTGGCGAGTGGTGTACAAGGCGAGCAAAAGATCCCGATGGATGGCGAGTTTCGCTTGTTGAAGGCGAAGGCGTGTGATCTCGACGGCGATCTTTGCGGCCTGTTGGTTGCGACTCCATGCCTTCGAAGGTGAGGATCGGATTGGTAGGAAAAGCGGTGAGTCCTTGTTGGCGGGCTTGGGCTACGACGCTTTGAGCGCGGAGTTGTCGGAGTGTGGGGTTGTGCTTATAAGCAAAGCTCCACGCTTGTTGGGGAGTTAAGCTCGATGAGCCTTCTGCACGCACCAGCGCAGCAGAGAAAATCCACACAAAAAGCAAAGCAGCCACACCGCGATGTCGTGTAAGTCTCCTACCTGCGTAAATCCTATCAAGAAGAACCGTTTTTTTGATCATCATCGACCCGACCAAGAGAGAAGAAGTTGAAGAAAGGAGTTGTGCATAGCAAGGAGGGCCTTTCTGTTTTGTGCGGTGCGCCCGCCTTTGGACTGGATGCCTGCGTCACGATACCACAAACCGAAGAGTTGACCTGCATCCACGTGAAACCGTTTTTGGAGAGATCGCAAGCGTGAAAGAGGTTGCGCGCTTTTCGTGGGGGGAGGAGTAGTATATGCTGCGGCGTAGCGCCATGCGTCCGATGACGTATGAATGTAATGGACTGAAAGAAAAGGTGTTTTTTTGATGGATACGTCAGATGTCAGATCGGCGAAGGAACTGTTTACGCCGTTGGGGGTGCTGATCTTGTTGGCCGTTTTGATCACGTTCGACTTGGTGGCGGACTTTTGGGTGGGGATGTCGGTCGGGCATTTTGTGTTGGAGTTGTGCTTGATCGGTGCGTCTGCTTTGGCAGCCCGTGTGCTGTGGAAGCGTGTACAAGCCGAACGCGAAGCGATGCGCGCCGCACATGCGCGGTTGGAAGAGGAACACGCACGTCTGCGTTTGGCTTCCGAAACGTGGCAAGGTGCGGCGGAACATTGGCGAGAACAGAATCGCTCTTTGGTGGAAGGTCTTTCGGAGGCGATCGATCGGCAGTTGGGTGAGTGGGGACTGAGCGAAGCGGAATCCGATGTCGCGTTGCTGTTGTTGAAAGGACTGGCCCTCAAAGAGATCGCAGATATCCGTCGCGTGAGCGAGCGAACTGTGCGCGAACAAGCGAGAGCGATCTACCGCAAATCAGAACTGGCCAACCGTAGCGAATTGGCTGCTTTTTTCCTTGAAGATCTTTTGTCTCCACGAACACATACGGAAAGCGAGGGGACTAGCAAAGAAGCAAAGTCCGTGTAGATTTCAAAAAACGAGACATCCCGTTGAGCGAAGGGGGTCTTTTTGAGAAGGCACAACGGGCCGAGCAAGACAAAAGCATCGCACGGAGCGAGAGATGGCGGAACAGAAAACACGGAATGTACGGAATATACGGGTGTATAGATGGTTTTTGATCTTGGCAGTGGCGGGGTTGTGGCGCTGTGTGGGGCCTGCACAAGTCGACACCACGTATCGGTTGTGTCGAGACAGCGGAGATTGCGAGCAAGATTTTGTGTGCGTGCTGAACGCTTGCATTCAGCGTCCGATCGAGGCGATTGTGCCGGAACCGTTTCCAGAGATCCAGCTTCCCGAGAATCCTGTGACGCCGGTGGATGCGAGCGAACCAGCCCCCCCCGAAAAGATCTGCCCCGAGGGAATGCCGGAATGCGAAACGTGTGTGCGGAAAGAAAATTGTGGAAAAGGCCGAATCTGCACGGAACAAGGGGTTTGCATCAAAGGTTGCGTCAACAACGAGGACTGCATCAAGCCCGATCCACCGTACTGCGACCCGAAATTGAGCGTGTGTAAAGCTTGTTTATCGACAGCGGAGTGCCGTTTCGATCAGCCGGGTACTTTGTGCCGCAACGATGTTTGTGGAACGTGCGATACAGATGACGCGTGCGTCAAGGAATACGAGGCGGGGTATCTTTGTATCGAAGGGAAGTGCAAGAAGGCGGAGTGTCGGCAACATACGGATTGTCCGAAAGCGCATCAAAAGTGCGGAGACGAGTGCTTTTGTCGAGCCAACCAATGCGAACCCTGCAACGAGACGGGAACGGAGTGTGGGAGTGATCGCCTGTGTTTGGCGGGAAAATGTGTGTCAGGCGATTGTCGCCAAGACAGCGATTGTTTGGGTGGGAAGTTGTGCAAGCAAAACCGCTGCACAGGTTGTACAGGAACTCAGGATTGTTTGGGGGGGCAGATCTGTGAGAACAGCGCGTGTGTAAAAGGGCAGTGTGCGGTAAGGTCGGATTGTCCGAGTGGATTGCTTTGCGTGAGAGGAAAGTGTGCGGGATGTACGCAGGACAATGAGTGCGCGAGTGGAGAGCTTTGTTTACAGGGAGTTTGCCAGAACGCGAACTGCCGCGTCCGTTCGGATTGTCGGGCGGGTGAGACGTGCTTTAATTTTCGCTGCGGCCCATGTGGACAAGACAGCGAATGTGAGAGCAACGAGTTGTGCTTGTCGGGAGGATGCAAGGTCGCGCAGTGTCGGTTGCGCAGCGACTGCAAAGGTGCCGACAGCGGTAAGGTGTGCAAAAACAACGTATGTGCCGACTGCACCAGCCGAAGCGATTGCGCTGCGGATGAGATCTGTATCTCGGGTCGGTGCCAGCGAGGAAACTGCGTGGACACCCTTGCGGATTGTGGTGCGTCAAGGCAGGTTTGCCTAGCGAATGCTTGTAAGGCTTGCACACAAAAGAGCGATTGTGCCGCATACAAGGGAGATTGTGTGGGGGGGCAATGTCTGATCGTGGCGGAAGTAAAGAACGGCGCGATGGAATGGAGCGATGGTACGGCGGGCTTGGATTGTGCGGATTATCGGTTTCCAAGCCGATCTCATGTTCAGGCCGCAACGAGCAGCGGCTTGTATCGGATCAAACCCGCAGCCTCGACGAATGCGTATGTGGTGCATTGTGAGATGGCCTATGCAGGGGGAGGATGGACGCTGGTGCTCAAAGCGGACGGAGCGCAGACGACGTTCGAATACAACAATGCTTTGTGGACAAATCAGAACACGCACCCTGCGAGCAACCCTGATCGCGATCGCAACCGCACCGAGGCCAAACTGGAGAGCTATTGGACGGTACCTGTCGAGGAGATCTTGTTGCAGATGCAGCAAAACACAACGGATGCTGTGCGTTCGGGGATCGTGCGGATGAAAGCCAACTCGATGTTGGACGTGATCAAAAAGCCCAACAATACGGATTTTGAGGCAGGGATGGCGATCCCCAACTGGCGATCGTTGGTGGGGGATAGCTCCTTGCAGCAAAACTGCATCCAAGAAGGGATCAACTTGCGCATCTCCAACGGCGATCTGCGCGGTGTTCGGCTTGGGATCAAGGCCAATGACAACAGCAGTTTCTGTAGTTATGCGGATTCTGCGATCGGATTTGGGATCGAGTCACGAGTGAGCAATCCCCCATCGATCGGGAACATCGCACGGTCGGGAGCAGACAACGGCAACAAAGATCACAAGCCGTTTGGTTATGTGTATGTGCGTCAATTGCGTTCGACCCAGAGCGTGGTGTTGGATGACGGAGCGTTAACCTACGCAGGAGGGCGCACAGGCGAGTCTTGTTTGGCGTATCATCTGCCGCCTGCGGCTTCAGCCACAGACGGTACGTATTGGATTCAACCCCCCGGTGTATCGAAGCGAATCAAGACCTATTGTCGGATGCTGTTCCAAGGCGGAGGGTGGTCTTTGGCGATGAAAGTAGATGGGCGAAAAACCACTTTTTCGTATAATAAACCGATTTGGACAGACAAAACGCCGCTAAATCCGACGCTTGTGAACTTGACTACGGACGGAGAGGCCAAGCTAGAGAATTTCTGGGCGCAATCTTTTTCGCAGGTACTTCTCAGTTTCCAAAATCCATCAAGTACCGGTTTCATCTCGATCATGGCACATAAACAAGCGAAGTCGTTGCATGATATCTTATCGCCCAACACGTACCAAAGTTTTGATTATCCGCTAGGCCGTTATGCGTGGCGTTGGGCGATGCCTGTTGCGTCATTGCAAAGGAATTGTGCGCAAGAGGGGTTTAACGCCATCCCAAGCGACGCGAACGCAGCTCGCGTCAGAATTGGCATCATCGCGAACGAAAAAGGTAGCTGTGACGGCCAAAATGACTCGCGGATCGGTGTGGGTGGGGCGAGCGATTACTGCGGTCAAGACAACGACAATAGCGCCGGCAACGAGGCGTACTGCTGGCCAGAAGGTCCTGACAGAAGCACCAAGGCTTTTGTGTATGTGTTTGTGCGGTGATTTTGTGTTTGTGTGTGCGGTGAGTGGTGTGATGGAAGGATTCTTTTGTGGTTCCCATGGCAAGCATGGTGGATTGATTCTTTTGTGGGCTCCGTAGTATAGGGATCTTCGCACAATCGTTTGTGTTGAGCGGTCGCTTGGAAAGCTTGTCGTTTGATGGAGACGGATGTTTTGGGTAACTCAGCGTGGATGGGTGACGATCAGGCGAAGTGTCGGGTGTTTGCAAAAGGAATGGGATGTGTTTTCTTTCTGCTTTGAGGTGTGGTTGGATGAGCGAGCAAATCAAGAAAAATGGGCGTGTAGATGTGTCAAGCCGCGTGGGTTTATGGGGGGCAAGCCTCCTTTGTGTGGTCGTGGTGTTGTGGCAGTGTGTGGCTCCGCCCAATATCGGCCCAACCTATAAACTATGCCGAACAAGTGCTGATTGTCCGCAAAAAAAAGAGCCGGAAATGGACTGTGTGTTGAACGCTTGTGTTGTGCGTAGGATCCAACCTTTAGAGCCTAGCAATAAAGAAATCCCCGGGCCTGACGCAGAAAAGATCATCCCCGAGCCTGACGGTTCAACAAAAGAACCCGACCCACCCGAGAGAACATGCCCTGTCGACCTTCCAAACTGTCAGTTTTGTGTCAAAAAAACAGATTGCGGGTTCGGGAAGATCTGCAAATTGGGCGAAGATGTCTGTCGATCGGGGTGCGTGAATGATTTGGATTGTCAAGAACCAGGAAAGCGGACCTGTGATCTTAACGCGGAGATCTGCAAAGAATGCGTGACGGCAAAAAATTGCCAATTCGGTTCGGTTTGCGTGAAAGACAAATGCACGACTTGTTCGTCAGACGCGGAGTGTAAACCTGATTACGGTCGTGACTCGGTCTGTGTGGGGAACAAATGCAGCGCGTCCCAATGTTCGACGGGGGCGGATTGCGTTGGAAAATGTGTGGGTGAAGGGGATTGTTTGTGTTTGAACAATGCTTGTGGATTTTGCGGAAACAACGGTGATTGTGGGGTAGATAAGCGGTGTGTTGACAAAAAGTGTTTGTCCGAATGTACGACAGATGCACAGTGTACCGCTCTACAACGAATTTGTTGGGGGGGGTTGTGTCGAAAACATGCGATCTTGCAAGGGAACGCACGTCAGTGGAGCGATGGGACGTTTGCATCGGATTGTGCAGAGTATCGGTTTCCTCGAAATGTCGGTTATGCGGCGGCTACAGCAGACGGCCTCTACAACATCAAACCAGCGGGTGTTACGGCAGCTTTTCCTGTGTACTGTGAGATGACCTATGCAGGGGGCGGATGGACGTTGGTGCTAAAGGCGGATGGATCGGGTCGTACCTTTGAGTATAAAAATGCTCTGTGGACGGATCAGAACACACACCCTGCAAGCAATCCCGACCCTGATCTCAACCGTACCGAGGCAAAACTACAAAGTTATTGGACGGTTCCGGTGGGTCAGATCTTGTTGCGGATGCAAGAGACAAGCGCAGACAAGATCCGCTCGGGGATCGTCCACATCGGTGGGACATCCATACGAGAGGTGATGAGCAAGCCCGACAATACGAATTTTGCGCAAGGCATGGGCCAAACTTTGTGGCGCTCGTTGGTGAAAAAAAGTAACCTTGCGCCAGAATGTTTTGAAGAAGGAGTGAATCGTAGAGCGTCTGCGGGGAGCGCGATCTCAGGCGTGCGTTTGGGCTTTTTGGCGAGTCCTAGTTCTCCAGCCTGCAAGGCCTCGTCTGTGGTTGGATTTGGTTTGGATCGCTTGACAGGTTCCGTTGTGGGGAACGTTTGGGGCTCGGTTGAGACGAAGGATTTTGGGTATATCTTTGTGCGAAAATTGCTTTCGTGGAGTCCGGTGATCGATGATGCTGGCGCGAAGGCCCCTGTGGTTGGGGGGGCCTTGGAGTCTTGTCTTGCGTACCATCTTCCGCCTTACGCTGTGACGGAGGACGGTGCGTATTGGATCAAGCCTGCGGCCCAAAACACTCGGAAAAAAGCGTACTGTTTGATGAGCCGCTTTGGAGGAGGGTGGACCTTGGCCGCGAAGGTGGACGGTGACAAAAAAACGTTCGTCTACAGCGCGGGGATTTGGGAGGATAAGACATCCTTTGGCGAGGATAAATTGGATCTGAATAGCGTAGACGAGGCAAAGTTCGAATCCTTCGGGACGTTGGCATTTTCTCAGATTGCGTTGGGGTTTCGCTCTCCACCAGCGGGTTCCCCTGAACGCTTTGTGGTGGTCCATAAACAAGCCAACTCGTTGCAATCACTACTTGTTGGAGGGGCCTATTCCGCCTTCGATTACGGTTTGGGAAAAGAGACGTGGAAGAGCGTGATCGCTTCAGCTACCCTGATCGAGTTAGCGGGGGATTGCGTAAAAGAGGGATTCAATGTTTTTGGCTCGGTCTCAAACATCCGCATCGGTGTTGGAGCAGGGCACGAGAGCGGGCAGCATTGTGCCAACAATACGTTCTTTGCTCGTTTGGGAGTCGGAACCAAGGCGGAAAGCTGCTCTTACAAAGCAGATGCCTCAGCGGGGAGTTTTGTGATCGGCGGATGCTGGGGGAACGCGGACAACGAGATATCGTCTGTTGTGAACGTCTTGGTGCGTTGAGCGTTTGTGGATATCTTGGTGTGCTGAGTGTGTCTGCGAGCCTTGGTATCCCGAATCTTTGCGTGATCGTGGGTTGTAGGGCCTTTGTACTGCGCTGGATGCGTGGTGGAGAGTTCGTTTGATGAAGATAGCGGTGTTGGCGTCGGGGGGTGTGGACTCTTCGGTGGCGTTACGTTTGTTGCAGGAGCAAGGCCACGATCTGACGGCCTTTTACATCAAGATCTGGTTGGAAGACGAGTTGGCTTTCTTGGGAGAGTGTCCTTGGGAAGAGGATCTGTCCTATGTTCGGGCGATTTGCGATGCACAAGGTATTCCTTTGGAAGTGATCTCTTTGCAGAAAGAGTACTGGGAACAAGTCGTACAATACACGATCGATGAGGTTCGTGCGGGTCGTACGCCAAACCCAGATATCCATTGCAACGCACGGATCAAGTTTGGGACGTTCTATCAAAAGATCGATGACAGCTTTGAGAAAGTGGCCACCGGACATTATGCGCGTTGTGCTGAAGAAGGTGGTGTCGCGTATTTGAAGACGGCGGTAGATGCTTTCAAAGATCAGACTTACTTTTTAGCTCATTTGTGCCAAGAACAATTGAAGCGTGCGATGTTTCCGATCGGAGAGTACACCAAGCCGGAAGTTCGGGCGTTGGCCTCGCGCTTTGATTTACCGAATTCTCGGCGCAAAGACAGCCAAGGTATTTGTTTTTTGGGGACGATCCGTTACAGCGATTTTATTCGGCATCATCTTGGTGAAAAGTCTGGAGAGCTTGTCGAATTCGAGAGTGGTCGTGTGATGGGCCATCATCCCGGGTTTTGGTACTACACCTTGGGGCAACGGCATGGGATCGGTTTAGGAAACGGCCCTTGGTACGTGGTGCGCAAAGATGTCAACGAGAATGTTGTGTACATCTCCCGAAATTACGAAGCCATCGAACGGTTGCGCGCTTGTTTTTATGTGGAGTCACCTAATTGGCTTTCGGGATTTGTGCCGCCGCTTGGACAGCGATTTGGGTGCCGTGTCAAGATCCGACACGGAGAATTTGCTTACAAGGCGGAGGTTCTTTTTGAGGAGAAAAGCCGAGCAACAGTTTGGCTAGAGCAACCCGATCAGGGCCTTGCTCCGGGGCAATATGCTGTGTTTTACCAAGAAGACATCTGCCTTGGTTGCGCGGTAATCGCCGAAGGCATTCCTTCGATAATACGAAATCCGCCCATCGTGTGATCGTAAAAATGTAGGGGCAGCTCCTTGTGGCAGCCCAAAAATAGGGCGTCTACGAACGATGCTTCGTGTACGCATCACACGAAGTAAAGGAGTCTCTAGCATCGAAAGCGTTTAGACGCGCTTAATCTTCTTGCTCGAGGTCTTTGGGCGAGGGTTTTTTTCGGATGCGTTCGAGAGCTTCAAAGAGGCTCTCTTTTGGGAGGTCAAAGGGCGTAGGGTCTTTTTGGGCGGGAGTTGGCTGTCGGTTGGGTTGATAGAAACGTGCGGCATCACGCAGCGAGAGGATCTCGGCAGCAGCTTCGAGGGTAACAGGGTGAAGTTGAGCCATGTCTTTGATCTCAAGGAGTTCTTGGCTTGGGAGAGAAGGAAGATACTGTAGGGTGATGGCGGTGGGTGTGTAGGGATTTTTGCAGATCGCGATCTGGATGGATGGTCGACGAAACCATCGAGGGTGCCGAGCGATCTCTTCGAGGATCTGGGGTTGATTGGGGCGTCGAGTCGAAAGCAACAGGACTTCTTTTTCGGTGATACGGGGATTTTGCAAAAGCATACGAATGACAGAAGGATCAGGATCAAGAAGTAGCTTCTCAAGCATAGAAATGTTCTGTTTACGAGCAAGAGATTTACGCAGACCCAAAGGGACTTCGGCGAGTTGATGATGACCGCGAGGGGGGCGTTCATTTTGTTTTTGAGGCGGAGCGGAGAGTAAGAGTCGTTGGATATGCTTGTATCCTCGGGAGGTTGCGGCCTGATAGAGTTCGCGAGAGGCATCGTGATGAAGGGGGTGGGCAGCGATCGCAAGATCTTGGAAGGCGATTAGGGCGATACGGTATTCGGCAAACACAGCGCTGCGCATCGTGAGGAGGTGGAGAAACTCGATCTGGATATCGAGGTGGATCTGAGCAAAGTATTCGCCCATGACTTCGCGCCGCATCGTGCGTTCGGGCAAAGATACCAAGCGTTTAAGCAAAGATTCGAGGGCTGCGTGTGCTTGTTCTCGTGGAGAGGGCGGGGGTGTTGTCTCGGATGGCATGACGGCATCGTTCTTGGGGGGGTTAGGGTTTTCGGGAGGCTTGTGGAAGAGATACACGGATGCGGAAGTCGGGCAGATTTGGGGGAGGAAACCAAAGGAGATCAAAGACTTTTTTCCCATGTGCAGGTATTTTTCGACGGTTTGTTTGAGCGAGTTGTGTGAGATAGAGGGAGCGGGCTTGATTTGGGGTGTGTAGATGATGGAGCAGGGAAGGCTGGAAGCGAACGCAACAAGGGAAATTTGAGGAGAGGGGAGCACTTGGGTGGGAGGCTTGGATAAGCTGGAGGAAAGGTGCGCGTTGGGGTTGGTTTGTGAGGTTGTGAAGGGTGCCGCGGATCACGAGAAAGGGTTTGGTACGCCGATAGAGATGGACGTGGACTTGTTCGATTTTCCAGAGGTGTTGTTCGCCTGCGAGCAAGGAGCGAAGGCGCGCCCATGCAAGCTGCTTTTGAGAGAAATTTCCAGCCAGAAGAGAACCCCACAGCCAGAGAAAAAGTACGAGAAGGCCCAAAACAGAGGTGGTTCGGGTGATAAAGGGGAGCAGGGTGTGCCAAAACTGTTGTCTTTGTTGGATGCGGTCGGGCAGGAAGAATTCGACTTCGTTGTTGCGGGCGAGTCCTCCATAGGGAGTGGGAGGGGGTGGAGCGGGTGTAAGGGGGGTTTGGAGGGAGGCTTGGAGTGCCTCTCCAAAGATTTCTTCGGATTCGGCTTTGCGGTGGGCTTCGAGATCAAGGTCGAGAAGTTGGGGCGCGGGGATTTCTTCGTCGATCAGCCCGAGGATATTGGTGTTTCCATCGTTGTTTGCTGGTTTTTGGGGTGGACGGGCGTGGGAGGGCATGGGGGCAAAGGGATCGACCGTTGAGAGAGAAGAAGAAGAGAGCGTACGAAGATCGGCGTTGGAGCGGGTTTGGAAGTGCATAGAGGGCGGGGGCTGGCTGGTTGGGAAGTGCATAGAGGGTGGGAGTTGGCTGGTGTCGATGCGTTCTTCGCGGAGGTGAGCAGGCAAGACGATATCTTCTTCGAGCCAAGAATCACGGAGGTCGCGCTTGTTTGGGGAGAGGGCGGCGGAAGTCGTTGGGATCTCAAACCAACTGTCTTGTTTTTCTTTTGTGGTGCGGTTGGGGGGGATGGGCGGAGGAGCGGCGGGCTGGGTTGAGGCTTGAGATTTGGAGAGGATCTCTTCGAGGGGAATTTCGAGCCAGCTATCTTTGGGGCCGAGAGAAACGGGAGAGAGAGAGAGAGGTGGAGGGTCGGGAGGTGGAGGGGATTGGAGTTTCTGCTGGATCAGAGAAGCTGGAACATCGAACCAGCTTTCTTCTGAATTGGGGAGTCCGTCGCCGTCGCGTAGATGGAGGGGGCTGGGGGCGAAGGGGAGGGGTGGTGGAGAAGTGGTGGGCGGAGAGGACCGAGAGAGAGGGGGTGGAACAGGAGCAGGATTGAATAGTGGGGATCGTGTGATGGCGGGCGGCAAGGGAGCGGGCGGCAAGGTGGTGGGGGGAGGGGTAGAGACGGCGCTGGCTTGTTCAGCGGAGAGGGTGGGTGGGGGAGACCCCGCTTCGTAGGGCCGCATCAGGCCGTTGCGAAAGAGCCAGTACATGCTTTGGCAAGAAGCACAGCGGACCACGGAACCTAGGGCAGCGATGCGTTCTTCGGGGATTTGGAAGCGTGCTTGGCATTGTGTGCAAGTGAGGATCATCGCGGAGATCCTTGGCTTTGAGCGGTTGGGCGAGGCGCACAACCTTGTGGTGAACAAGGCATCCGATCAAGGCTCAGATACCGAGACGAGAGCGGAGTTGTTGGACGCGGGCTGCGACGCTGCGATAACTTTGATCGATCATGTAAACTTCTTCGAAGTACTGAAGCGCGCCTTGTGGGTTGCCGTCTTGCTCGTGGGCTTGCGCCACTTCATAGAGGAGATCGAGGCGATCGTGAGGATCAAGGGAGGGGAGTTCAAGGGCTTTGGTGTAGACTTCCACAGACTGACGGGACTTGCCTTGTGCAGCGTAGCTATTTCCGATCATCTTGTAACAGTCTGCTTGGCGAAAGCCGCCACGCAAGCAGATTTGGAATTCTTCGACGGCTTGGCTGTAAAGTCCCATGCTGTGGAAAGCGATGCCGAGTTCGAAGTGGGTTTCGCCTTCGTCTTCGTTGACGGATTGTTGGACAGCTTGTTGAAATTGTTTGATTTCTTCGGCGACACGATCTCTTGCGCGCTGTGAGGGGGCATTTTCTGCGAAGCCAAGAGCAGAGTCGAGATCGAGGAGGATATCGTTTGCTCCCTGTTCGAGGTGCTTTTCGAGTTCTTGTTCTTGATCGCGAAGCGCAGATAAGGCGTGATCGCGACCGCGAAGTGCTTCGCGATTTTGTGGATCTTCGGAGAGGATAAAATCGTAGATCTCCAGCGCGTAGGCGTACTCTTCTTGTTCGAGGTAAAGGGTAGCTTCTTCGAGTTTTTCTGCGACGAGAGAAAGCTGTTCTTCGAGGATCAGATCTTCGTCGAGTTCCTCGAATTCTTCTTCTTGTGCGGGGCGAGGCGTTTTTGCGTCATCGGGCTGATCGAGTGTGCTCAGATCCTCATCGTCTTTTTCGATGGGTTCGGCAGAGAGGGAAGAAGTGGCTACAGGAGTCGCCCAAGAAGGCGCGACGGGTTTAGGTGGAGCGGGCGCTGCAAAAGGGGTTGGAGGCAAGGGGATGGGCGGGGTAGGTTTGCCAAAGGGAGGAGGCGGCAAGGGTGCTTCGGCGGCCTTGCCAAAGGGAGGGGGCGGCGGAGGTGCTTCGATTTTTTGAGACGCTGGCGAAGCGTCAAGCCAAGGAGCGGGGGGGATCTCGGGGCGAGGTGCGGGCGCAGAAGGAGCGGGGGCAGGGGTTTCGTCGCCTTCTTTGGCCTTGATCATGGCTTCGAGGCGTGCTGCTTGGGCTTCGAGATCATCTAGGCTGCTGCCTCCCGACGTCGTTGGTTTGGGGAGAACAGCGGGCTTGGGTGGGGGGACTGTTGGGAGAGGAGGAGCAAATGAGGGGGCAGGGCGTGCCGCGAAATGGGGTGCAGGAGGCGTAAAGCCCACGGGTTTGGGTGCAGGAGGCGCAGGTGGAGGCGGCGGAGCAAAGCCCGTCGGTTTGGGCGGAGGTGGGGCAAAGGTCGGCGCAGGGGGAGGCGGCGGAGGAGGAGCAAAGGTCGGCGCAGGTGGAGGTGGAGCAAAGCCCGTCGGTTTGGGCGGAGGTGGGGCAAAGGTCGGCGCAGGGGGAGGCGGAGGAGGAGGAGCAAAGGTCGGTGGTTTTGGTGGAGCAAAGTTGGATGCGGGAGTAGAAAGCCCTTGTCCTGTTTGGTCGGAAGCGTCCTCCTCAACGGAGATAGCGTCGTCATCATCGGATTCAACAGCGATATCATCTTCAACGGAGATGGCATCGCTGTCTTCAACAGCGACAGCGTCATTCTCTTCGGATTCGATAGCGATATCATCTTCAACGGAGATCACATCATCATCTTCGACGGCGATGTCTTTGCTTTCGGGTTCTTGAGGGCGAGAGATAGCGGGGATATCCCCAAAGGATTCTTCGAGGACTTGTTGTGGGATCTCCTCGGCAAGGAGTTCTGGGTGTTGTTGTCGGAGGCGAACGAGGACTTGGTAGGCGCTTTCTTGGATTTGGGGCGGAGCTTCGTTGATCTCAAGGATGCGCTCAAGGCAAGGCAGCGCATCGACGGGCGGTAGGTTTTGAGCTGCGACCCAAAGGTCTTCTGCTGCTTGTGCGAAGTCTTCGCGAGCGAGGAGGATCTCTGCGCGCATTTTGCGTGCGGGGCCGTAACGTGCGTTAATCGTGAGGAGTTGTTGCAATTTTTCGAGGACGCGGTTGGCGAGTCCATATTTTTGGAAGACTTCAGCTTCCGCAAGCAACTTTTCGAGGTGTTCTTGATTTTTGGCAGCGGGCGGTGTTCCGGGCGAAGAGGAAGAGAGGGAAGCCGAAGTACGCGTAGGTTGGGAGGTTTCTTGGGTCGGGTTAGGGGCGCGCTTGAGTTCTTCGTAGGCTTGCCGTGCGTTGGTGTCGTTGGGGTTGAGGGCGAGGATGCGCTCGTAGGTTTTGCGTGCTTGGAGGATATCTTGGTTGTTTTGGTAAACTTCAGCGAGTTGTTGAAGAACGGAGAGCGCCTTGGGGGGCTGGCGCAACACGGTGAATGCTTCGATCAACAATTCAAGGGTTTCGGTGTCGCGTCGGTTGTGTTTGTAAGCGATTTGTAATTTGGCGACCGCTTTCATCACTTCGTTTTGCTGGAGGTAGATAGAAGACAGCTTACGCAACACTTCCATATTGTTGGGATCGATAAAGAGCAAACGTTCGCCAACTTTGAGATAATCGCCCCAGCGTTCTTGGCTGGCGAGTTCGTGAAGTGCTTTTTCGAATTCTTGGGTGGCTTGTTGGGTGTCTTGTTGAGCGAGAAAGAGTTCGGCCAGTTTTACGTGGAGGGGGATGTTGTGTGGATCCAAGCTGAGCATGGATTGGTAGACAGAAATGGATTGTGGGAGGTCGCCTTGTTGTTCAAAGAGAAAAGCGATATTTTGGTACTGGCTGAGCGCGTCACCGCGTCGGTCGAGAGAGACGAAGACTTCGGCGAGCAGGAGTTGAACGTCTACTCGGTTTTCGTCGAGCCGCAGGATCTGCTTGTATACGGCGAGCGCTTTTTGGAAGTGTGCGTCTTCGGTGTAGCTTTCGGCGACACGAAGGTAGGCTTCGATGGCTTCGGGGATGTACTCTGCTTTGGCACAGAGATCGCCGAGCCGATGCATGAGCCGCATATTTTCGGGGTCTTTTTCGAGCGCGGTTTGGACTTCTTCGATAGCCGCGTCGTGTTGACCTTTACCACGAAAACGTTGGAATCGACCAAATAGAGTGGGGTTGGTTTTCTTCGCCACCTTGCGATCCTCACAATTGACTAGCGTTCAGCGTTGCGGTTTTTTCATGTCACATCTGTCCGCCTATGTCAAAGGACAGACGAAACGGGCCACCGCAGGGAATGAATCAGGCGCGTTGAGCGAAAGGGCGCAGCCAAGTACAGCCGCGTCAAGGATACGGGTGAGCGCATGGTGTGGGGTGAGCCTCCATGCCTTCCATCACGCGGGTTATGCTTTGACGCGTTCGACGTATTCGCCTGTACGGGTATCGATGCGGATCACGTCGTTTTCTTCGACAAAGAGTGGGACTTGCACGGTGGCACCTGTTTCGATATCTGCGGGTTTGGTGGCACCGCTTACCGTATCACCGCGCACACCGGGATCGGTTTTGGTGATCTTGAATTCGATAAATGTCGGAAGTTCGATATCGATGGCGACGCCGTTGTAGAAGAGCAGATCGCAAGCTGTGTTTTCTTTGAGAAAACGTGTGGAGTCGCCGAGGTTTTCTGCGGGGACGTGGGTTTGTTCGTAGGTTTCCATGTCCATGAACACTTTGTCTTCGCCCTCAGCGTAGAGAAATTGCATTTTTTTGTTTTCGAGGTTGGGTATCCCGACTTTTTCGCCGCTTTTGAAGGTTTTTTCGAGGTTGTTGCCTGTGAGCAGGTTTTTCAACCTTGTACGGACAAATGCGTTGCCTTTTCCGGGTTTTACGTGCTGGAAGTCGGTAATGTTGTAAGGTTCCCCATCGATCTCGATTTTGAGGCCCTTACGAAATTGGTTTGTCGAGTACATAGAAAGTTCTCCTTGGGGTAGAGGGGTGCAATGCAACGCGAGACGACAGGCGGCACCCACGATACAGAGAGGAGCGTCGAAACGCAAGATGCAAGTTGGAATAGTTGTTCGTCTTTGTATGAACAGGTTGATTGGTATGGAGATTTTTGATACGGGCAACAAAGACACGACAAGGGGAGAGCGAACTTGGCGGAAGGTTCGGTATTAAGAAAGCATCTCGCTGCGCAGGTGGTGGGAGGCCACACGCAGGAGATAGCGGCCTTTTCCGGTGTTTCCTTCGGGAGAGAGGGTAAGCAAGATAAAGTAGTCCTCTGTCAGGAAGCGAAAGATCGCGATCAGATGCTCTGAACGGATCAAAAATTCAAAAGGATCGCCGAAGTTGGCTTGGCGAGCGACGGTCATCATTTGATGGAAAAGGGCTGTATATTCGATGCCGAAGTGAGCCGAATCGAACGATACTTCGTGGTGTGGGTTGTGGTAAGCGTCGATGGCGAGGCCATCACGGCCCATTAAGATACAAGCGATGCCGCCCTCGACGTGTTCTACGGCGCGCTGTAAAACCTGCTGAAAACCCATAGTATGCTCCACGTTTGTTTTGCGATACAACGAAAGAGAAAAAGTGCGGAGTGTTTCCAAAGAAAGGGGACGCGGATCAGTTACCACTTTCTGTTGCATATTTTCCGTTGAGTTCGACACATCTCAGTTACCACTTTCAGTTGCACATTTTCCGTTGAGTCCAGCGCATTTATCGAGTTTGGCTCCGTCAGGGAGAACGCATCCCGAACAGCCCTTGCAGACCGTCACGGGGATGCGCAATATGCTGGTTTCCACTTTTGAACCCCATCCCGTTGTGCCGAAGGCTTGGATGTTGAGAATCATCTCGAAGCTTTGGGAACCTGAATTGAGTTCTTGGGCGTTGATGATGGCGCTGGCCATGGTGGGAGGCATAAAGGAGTCGAGCAGCTTGTCGGAAGCGGTGTTGGGATCTTGGTTGATGACTGTCCCTTGTCCGCCCCCAGTGGTGTTCGCTTGGATCTTGGGTTCGATGCGGAAATACACTTTTTGTTCGAGGGGAGAGCCTTTGGGGAGCAGGTTGGTGTCTTGGGGGAGTGTAAAATTGCTTGGATATTCGTAAAAGTACACAATGCGGTCGATCAGAACAAAGTTGCTTTCAGGGATCAATCGTGAAGAATCGCTGCTGAAGGCGAGTTGGCTAAAAACACGCAAGATCAAAGGAAGCCGAGGCGCGAGTTGGATAACCGTTGTGGGGTTGCCTGTCGCGTCAAGTTTCGTGGCTTGGAGGTCGATGACGACGCGTGTTGAGGAAACGTTGCTTGTTCCCCCGGCCGTGTCGCTACAAACCAGCGGATTACCCCATTGGAGGCTGAGAGGGACGGGTTGACAGGCTGAGATTTGTGCTGCGCTCAGGGCCAAAAAGGCTACACAAAATGCGGTCCATCGCCAAGATGCGGGGCGCAAGCGCGAAGAGGTCGTTGTTGGTTTCATGATCCTTGTCTTCCTCCGAGCGTTTTGGCGCGGTTGATAATGCGAGGAGTTACGAAGATCAACAGTTCCGCGCGGTCGTCGTTGTAGGTGTAGTTTTTAAACAATGCCCCCAAGATGGGGATGCTTCCTAGAAAAGGGACGCGGTTTTCGCTTGCGCCGGTACGGCGGGAATAAATTCCACCGATGACCATGGTTTCGCCATCTTTGATCAGCATGTTGGTGCGTGCCGTTTTGGTCGAGATCGCAGGTCCGCTTGCTCCACCCCGCGAAAAGTCGGGAGCGTTGTTGGTGACGTTCATCGTCAAGAACACCGAGCCGTCTGTGGTGACCTGCGGCGTCACTTGAAGGCTGAGCGTTGCCGCAACAAATTGAACGTTGGTTCCCGCAGCTGAAGCTGTGGAGAAAGGAATCTGAAGTCCTTGTTGGATGTTGGCGGCCATATTGTGGAGCGTGACGATCTTGGGGGCGGAGATGATCTTGACGTCCCCTGCGGACTCTGCAGCGCTCAAGCGCAAACTGAGATCAAAAGCGCCCGTTAGGCTACCAAAGAAAAAGTTCACCGCTGTACCCCGGCCCCGCCCGGTGGATGCAGGAAAGTTGACGATGTAGTTGGGAGTTCCAAACGTTCCTTCTGCGCCGCCACCACCCTGATCAGGAACCCCGCCTCGGATGCCGACGGGGTTGGGAAAGAGCAAGCCCGTTGAATTTCCGGTGAGGGGGCTAAAGAGCAAACTTCCGCCCCATTGGATACCAAATTGCTGTTCAAAGTTGACGTTGGCTTCGACGATACGGGCTTCGATCAACACTTGCGGGGTTTGGGTATCAAGGCTGCGAACAAGTCCTTCGGCGCGCAAGAGAAAAGGGACAAAGTCTTTGACCACGAGGACGTTGGTGCGCGTGTCGATCGTCACTTGTCCTCTGGGGCTGAGGACGTTTCGGACTTGTTGGGCCATGGCGGGGGCTTGGGCATAGTTGACGGGGATCAGTCGAATTTTTTGGGGTTGTGCAAGCAAGCGAGTGCGCAAAAGGCGTTGTCGTTGTTCGGATTCTTGACGCAGTTCATCAAGAGTGGCGATACGCAGGATGTTGCCCTCTTTTTCTTGCCCAAGCTTGAGCGTTTTAAGAACGATATCAAAGGCTTGATCCCAAGGGACATTGCGTAGTTTGAGGCTGACTCGACCTTTTACTGCATCCGAAGTGATGATATTGAGTCCGCTGATTTCCGCGAAGAGGTTCAACAAGTTATGGATTTCTGTTTTGCGAAAATACATCGAGATTCGGCGGCCAGTATAACGCTTTTGAGGTCGTTGTCGTGCAAGTGTCGCGAGGACATCTGAAGACATCGGATCACCTGTTGCGCCGCCTCCGGTCGCTTGTCCGACTTGTTTGGGGTGGTAGGTGATGCGGTAATTGCTGGTTTGTGAAGAAGAGGCTTGTGGCGGGATGGGGAAGCGCCATTGGAGAGTGTCTTGTTCGAGATGGATGGTACTGCGGGCGTGTTGTGTGAGTTGAGCGATCAGGCGCACGCCGCGCTTGGTTGGCATGAAATCGATTTTTTGGAGAATGCCACGAAATTCGGACGTATCGATCGGCTGCTTGAGTCGAGGCGGAAGGCCGATCCCTCCGAGATCCAGCGTTACAAGGAGGCCGTTGTGACGGAGTTTGGCTTGGGGAGGGAGGCCACGAAAGCGCAACATCACGATCGAAGTGGTCGTGGTTTCGCCAAAACCGATATCATCAAGTTGGCGGGGCTGCTTCGCGCTGTGGGATAGATCTCGTGCGTAAGCGCGAATCATGGGCTTATTGGAGCGTGTAAACAAGAGTTGAAAGCGATTTTCGGTTTGTTCGATCCGAAAAGTCGGCACAGGCTGTTTGTTGCAGCTCTCAAGGACTATCCGAACTTTTTTAGCGTACCGACCAAAGCGAACGCGGCGAACAGGAAACGAACGGCAATCGAGGGTGTGCGCTTGTCGCGGTGCGTTTCGGACCCCGTAAAGGTCCACAACGGCACGCAAGGAGCGACGAAGTGCAAGTGTTTTGTAGCGTTGCACGGTCCCGCTGGTTTGAAAAGAGAGCACGTCTTCTTGGCTGCGTTTGAGATCGAGTTGAACGGTGTTTAGGGTTGTGGAGCGAACAGACAGGCTCGGTGGAGGGGCAACAGATCGACGCCCAAAAGCACGCAAAGAAGAAGCGGAAGTCTTCCCCGTCAATACGACGTGTAACCGTTGTTTTTTTCGCAATACACGCCAAGCGAGCGGCTGGCGCAGGAATAAAATAACGCGGTGGATCGGTTCCTCGACACTCTCGAGAAATTGAACCTGCACAGAACGCAAGGGGCCGTCCGCGATGGTATAATGACCTTGTAGGTGTTTGGCTCCGAGACCTTTCACATCCAAAACCAAGCGGAGAGGATGGGTCAGATGGAAAGAGGTGTAACGAAGCTCGCGGATACCCTCAAGAACCAGAAGCGTCTGTTGGGAGCGATTCTCCAGCGAGAGCTTGGCGCGTTGAAGGGGGACAGGTGGAGATGCAAACGTGTTGAGGGAACAGAGGGCATAGAGCGCGAGGGCTAGGGGCGCGATGAACTCTGGCCGCTTCCACAACTTCCTCTTCATCAAATAAAGTCT
Organism: Myxococcota bacterium; assembly: GCA_023150835.1. Taxonomy (GTDB): domain Bacteria; phylum Myxococcota_C; class UBA6777; order UBA6777; family UBA6777; genus JAKLKB01. The sequence goes on from JAKLKB010000050.1 coordinate 31,319, forward strand.
CCTCTAGGAGAGGGCGCAAACATTCCTCATGATGGGAGGAAATTACGCCCACAGGTTGAAAAACAAAGAAGGGGGAGAAGTTCTTGGTATATCTTCTCGCTTGCCCCTATTGGATGTGTTTTGCGTTCAAAGAGCGAAAACGTGAGCTGCTTACTCGATACCTGCGCCACTTTGGCGAAATAGGCGTTTGGTTCGGCTGCGGGCGTCTGTTGCTGTTTGATCGGTCGTGGTTTGTCCATCGCTGCCGAGGAGGATCTTGCGCCCCCCGATCTCGACGGAGCCTTCGATCTTTTGCTCCTTGCGGCGAATTCGAAGTGTTACGAGGTTGACGATACGTTTTCCTGTGACGTCTCGGTAGATTTCCGAAACGGTGATGCTATCGGGATAAATGCGTGTGATCCTGCCGCCGTTGCGACCGACCAATGTTCCGCGTCGGGCGATATATCCGCGATTTCCGTCGGGAACCTCGATCATCGCCATCGGGTTGGCTACACCGGTAATGGTTGCGACAACGCGCAAGGCGTCCAATTCGTAGCGTTCGAGAGGGGTGAGCACCCGCTTGGGGAGTAACGCAGGCGTTGGAGCAGGTATGCCGGAAGCCGCTTGGGTTTGGGGGGTAGGAGTGTTCTCTCGGTTGGAAACATGGTGCGAACGAAAAGGATCGCGTTTTTTGACGGGCGAGTACACAAACTTGACGGTTGTTTGGGGCGCGATGGGCTTGGCTCGCTCGATTGGCTTCATGGGAGGTGGGCGGTATTCTTCGTCGAATTGGGCGCGAAGGTCGTCGTTGCAGCCAAGAAGCGTCCAACTGAGAGAAACAAAAAGAGTCCATCGAAAGATTGATTTCATTAGGCTTCTCCACACGGAGATGTTTTGGACCACGTTACACAAGAGAGCGCAGGGTGTCTAATTCTGTGCGCGTGGTGGTTTGCATAGCGCTCAACGTTTTTGGGGTGCTTTCTGCTGTTCGATGTACCGGTAGGTGGTCAACAGAAAGGAGGATTGCAAAAGGATTTTTTGGTTTCGCAGACGGGGTGTATTGAAGTCAAAGTTGGAGACACTCACGATGCGATCGAGATGGCTGACTTTGTCAAAGAAGACCATCAGTTCGTAAAAGGTACCCGAAGCGCGCATCTGTGTGGGGACTTCTTCGTAGTAAGTTTTGCGAAGAGGGCGTGAGGGGTTGAACAGGGTGATCTCAAGCCCAGATTTGTTCGCGAGATCGTCGATCTTTCGGAGAAGGTTTGGGATTTCGCTGGCGGTCGGAAGCAGCGTGCGCACTTTTTTACGTTCTTCTTCGAGTCGTTTGACTTCTTCTTTCCACAACGGGAGGTTTTGAGCCGTTGTTTGGAACTGCGTACGTTGTTGTCGCTTTTGTTTAAAGGTCGACAAGAGTGCGCGGTATTTGATCTCTTGTTCTTGGTAGTACATGAAGTAGTAAGCAGCGATCGCAAGGCCCCAAAGGAAGACCAACGCAAAGGTTTTGATCGCGATATGGAGATTGGTCCATTGTTCCATGATTTGGTTCATGCGTAATTCCTCGCGGTGGGAGTGGACTCAAGAAGCGCTGCCGATGCGGCAGTTGAAGCGAAATTCAACGACCGTCTCGCTCTGGCTCATGCCCTCGGCACGAAAATCTCGGCGCATGGTGCTGAGCAGGTTGACGTTTGTGATAAAAGGAGAGGCTTCAAGGTATTTCAGAAAGTTGGCAACCCATTCGTTTGTTTCTGCGAAACCAGCGATCGATACATCGTTTCCGCGACTTTGCATGATGTTTGTTAGCCACACTTTTTTGGGGATACGGATGCTGATCTCGTCAAGGAAACGAACAGGCCCGCGACGAGAGTTATTGAGATCTTGGATGATCTTAAGTTGTCGCTCCAGTTCTGCTTTTTGTCGTTTGTATTCTTCGATCAGCTTGATTGCTTCTTGGAGGCGCTTGATAGCGGCGTCTTCTTGGCGGATTTTGTCTTCTGCGTAAAGCAGACGGGCTTCAAAGTCGCTCCAGTAGAAATAAACGGCGGGCAGGCTGCTGATTGCGAGCAAGAAAAAGATCACCAAGCTGATCATCGCACCGATGTTTCCGCCGCCACCGCTACTGCTTGTGGATTTCGTTGGGAGTAAGTTGATCCGAATCATCGTTCTGCCGTTCTCCTTAATGCGAGACCTGTCGCGACGGTGGCCATAGGGGCGACTTCGCGAAGATATTCCAAGTTGAAGCGGTTTCCATCAACTTCAATGTTCTTGAAGGGATTGATGATCTCCACAGGCACGCCGAGTTTTTGTTCAATGATGCGGTACAGCGAAGGTACTTTTGCGGTTCCACCACTGAGATAAATGCGGGAGATGGGGCCTTCTGCACTATTGGCAGAATAAAAGTCAAGAGAGCGTTGGATTTCTGCTGCGACGTTCTCAGAGACACCATACATCACGCGCTCGACTTCTTGAGGAACAACCGCGTCGGAGTCCGCTCCAAGATCGCCCCCTGCTTTAAGTGTTTCAGCCTCGTCATAAGAGACATCGAGGTGTTTTTGAAGTTCTTCGGTGTATTGGTTTCCGCCAAGCGGCGAGATATCGCGGGTAAACATGGTGATGCCGCCTGCGATAATGTTCACATTGGTGACACTTGCGCCGATGTTGATCAAGGCGAGGGTTTCGGTGAGGGGGACTTCGTAATTGATCTCGAATTGGTTTTGGACGGAAAAGCAATCCACATCCACAACACGCGGCGTGAGGCCGACTTCTTTGATGACTTCGAGGTAATCATTGACGACATCTTTTTTGGCTGCCACAAGCAAGACGTCCATTTGGTTGGAGTCGGGGCTTGCTTCGCGGAGGATCTCGAAATCAAGGTATACATCGTTGAGATCAAAAGGAATATATTGTTCTGCTTCCCACTGGATCGAGTCGCGGAGTTCTTCTGCTTTCATGGGAGGCAGGGAGATTTTTCGGATGATGACCGAATGTCCGCTTACGGAGATCGCGACTTCGCGGCCTTTGACACGATGGGATTCAAAGAGTTCTCGCAACGCATCTGCGACGGTGTTGGAGGCGATAAGTGCGCCGTCTACGATCGTTTCAGGCGGCAGATAAGCGAGACCAAAATTGACAAGCTGGTAGTTTCGTCGTCCTTCGCGCACCTGACAGAACTTGATGCTACTGGTTCCGATATCCAGCCCGATCAAAAGTTTTCCCTTGGCCATGTTTGTTTTTCTCCCTTGTCGGGGCCCTGTGCCAGATGATCTGGCGGTGTTTTGCTGGGAATTGCCGGCGTAGATTGCTTTGGATGGAAGCATCCTGTCAAGATGCAGCCTCTTTCAAGTTGCCTTATTCTTCGTTTAGATCCAAGAAAACCTTTCGCCTTTCGGAAAGCTTTAGTCCAAGCGCAAGGAGGATCTTTCGTTTGGTGTCCATGCGGCAAGGATTCCCACGCTCTATGCGATCGATGGTGAGCGCGGAGAGTCCTGCTTTGCGTGCGAGTTCAGCTTTGCTCATCAGCATGGCTTCTCGCAATCTTTGGACATTATTTTGAGATGCCAAAGATTCGGGATTCTCGTCCGTCTTAGTGGCTCGGCTTGGCTGATCTTCAACCGTGATCTCGTGGAAGGTGGTGTGGTTGTGTTGTTTATTCATCATGTCGCTCGTGAGACCCGACCGCTTTACGTTTTGGAAAAGCATCAGTGATCGTAGGTTTTGGTTTTCGGCCAACCAAGAAGGTTTGTGTAAAAGACAGTCAGGCACGTACTTTGTTGGTGTTAAGGGTCGCGCACACAAGTCTGGGAGTGTCGCCATCAGTGACGGCGCGAAGTGATCGTGCAGGGAAAATGCGCCAAAGTCAAGCGTGAATCCGATTTTTGAGATATACTTATCAAAAGTTTGCGTTAATTGAGGTATAATTAACCAATGAATTGTGATACAAGTCACGATTATTTTTGGAGGGTGGCATGAGGGAAGGAGACGAAGGGCGTGCGCGGATCTTGGTTGTGGATGACGAGGAAAGCATACGCCATATGCTCACGTTGTCTTTGCAGCGTGCGGGTTATGTTGTAAAGGCTGCGGAGGACGCGAGGGCTGTGTTGAGGCTGTTGGAGGGATACCAACCCGATGTGATCTTGTGCGATGTGCGGATGCCGGGGGAGATGGATGGGATGGCGTTGCTGGAATATCTGTGTGCGGAAAGACATTCTGCGAGGATGATCATGATGAGCGCGTATGGGAGTCGTGAAACTGCGTTGGAGGCGGTCCGTCGGGGCGCATACGATTACATTGAAAAGCCGATCCAACGGGATGAATTGTTATTGATGCTGGAGAAATTATTAGAAAGAGAGCGATTGCGGCGAGAAAATCAAGCGTTGAGAGAAGTATTGCGTCGAGGAGAAGAACAGGGGGGAATTGTGGCGTCTTCTTCGGTCATGCGAGACGTTTTGGAGGTTGCGCGGAAGGTGGCGTTGTTTCCAACGACGGTCTTATTGCAAGGGGAGAGCGGCACAGGGAAAGAAGTTCTCGCCCAAGCGATTCACCGATGGAGCCATCGGGCGCAAGGGCCTTGGACGGTGATCAATTGCGGAGCGATTCCCGAAGCGTTGTTGGAAAGTGAGCTGTTTGGGCATGCGAAGGGGGCTTTTACAGGAGCCCAACAAGAAAGGACGGGGCTATTTGAGGCTGCGCATGGGGGAACATTGTTTTTGGATGAGATCGGCGAGATGCCGAGTCTGTTGCAGGTGAAGTTGTTGCGAGCCTTGCAAGAAGGAGCCATCCGGCGCTTGGGGGAGACGGCCATGCGCCCGATCGATGTTCGTGTGATCGCCGCGAGCAATCGGGAACTTGAGCGAGAAGTTGAAGAAGGCCGCTTTCGTCAAGACCTGTACTACCGTTTGCACGTCGTGATGCTGACGTTGCCGCCGTTGCGAGAGAGGCGAGAGGATATCCCTTTGTTGGTTGAGCATTTTGTTGCGTTGTTAAACGCACGCTTTGGCACGCACATGGAAGGGGTGACACCTGATGCGATGAAACGATTGATGGCGTATCGGTGGCCGGGGAATGTGCGAGAGCTGCGCAACGTGATCGAGCGTGCGATGGTTTTGGCTGAGGGGGCGTGGTTAACTCCCAAAACGCTACCCCTTGGGATTTTTGCGGACTCTGTGGGGGTATCGCAAGACCCAGAGAGTCTTTCGTTAAAACGCGCAACGCGACATTTGGAAGAGGCATACATCCGCAAAGCGCTTGAAAAAACAGGTGGAAACCGCACTGCGGCTGCGAAGATGCTCGATATTAGCTTGCGGGCACTTCTGTACAAGATCAAAGAATACGGCTTAGCCTGAGCGTTTGGGGGAATCGAAGCTCACACAAAGATCAAGGTAATAAGCGCCGGGTGGAAACCGATCTTGTGGGAGGAATTGGTGCAAGCGTTCGCATAGCAAATAACCTTCTTGGTAGGCTTTGCGCAAAAACAGTAGTGCTCGGTGGCTGATGAATGGGGTGTTGGGGCTTTGGGTGGCGAGCAGGTAGGCCCCGCGATGGGAGAGCGGCAGATGTTTTTCTTCGTGGACAGGGCTTGTGTCCCGTATCGAGCGAAGTTTATGTGTATAGGAGCATCGAAAAAAGCCGTCCTCAGGAGGATCTAGTTCAATGTATCGTTTCTCTCGACAGGATGGGCAGTATCCCTCAATGGATTCATATCGAGGCCATTGGATCTTGCATTGTTTGCATGGTTTGAGTTTGCCTTCGAAAGCTTCGATGCGGTTTTGAAATTCTTCAAAATGGGGTTTGGCAAGCCAAAATCGGCCTTCTTTGTGTGTTCCGACATGGACAAGGCGAGAATAAGGGAGGCGCAGTCCACTCTCTCGGCATCGGAGTCTGGTTTCTGCCTCGGTTGGGAGTGTTTCGGCGCGCATCTCTAGGTACTCTTGAAACATCGCGAGGATCTCTTCGTCGACTTCGCCAGCCAATCGTTTCATGGCTTCCACGATATCAGGATCGTAGAAGGGGGCGAGAGCTTGGACAGCGACGCGTTGAACGTCCGTTTCATCGTCAAGGGCTGCGATCAGGAGAGGGACAAAACGGAGTTCTTTTCTTCGTGCGATGTGTTCGATGCTCGTGATGCGTTTTTCGAGAGAAGGGTCGCCCATTTTTCGCAGCACGGGTTCTTGCCAAAGGCTGCCTAAACCACGCATTGCGGCCCATTGGACTTCCCACTCTGGATCTCTCAATTGGGCGAGCAAAAAGGGTTCGCTTTCTTCTTGAGGGTAAGCTGCGAGGGCTTCTGTGGCGATGGCTCGGATCTCCATATCGTCGTCTTCGAGCAAGGAGCAAATCGCGTGGAAAGCTTCTGTGGTTTTGAGATCGCGAAGTAGACGGATCGTGTCTTTGCGCGTCTCCCATTGGTCGTCTTGAGACATCTCAAAGGGGTTTTGTGTTTCGTTGCTCAACAAGCTTTCCTTTCTGACGGGGCAAAAAATGATGCAGGATGACTTCTATCCCGTTTTGTTCAAGGAGTTTTCGAAGAAGGTGAACGTGGTGCGTGTTATAAGGTCCGATGTGTGGGAGTTTTGTTTGCTTTTTCGCTGTTTCCCAGAGGCCGCGCAATCGTTGGCGTTGTTGAGCTTGGAGGCCGAGCAGTCGGGGGGGGGAGGGGCGGGAAAGTAGCCATATTTCTCCGATCATTCGGCGAGACCAGTATTCCCTTTGAAGAACCACCTCAAACAGGCGCAAGCGCAGGCCTGTATAGGCAGGCGCGATTTGTTGCATCAGATGCCGATCTTGAGCGGAGAAAGCCCACGCTCGTCGCTTGGAGTGGAAGCGTAGGTTTGGGCGAGTCGGCTGCGCACGTGTGCGCCGTTGAGCGCGGGTCATCGATCGTGTTGGTTTGGCGGATGGTTTGTTGCCTTGGGAGCGAAGGATCGTATGCAAAGATCGCAAATACGGGGTGGTTTGGTGGGTGGATCGGTGCGGTGGTGCGGCCTCCGCTGTGTAGGAGTGTGTTTGCTGTGCCAAGAAAAAAAAGGCGAGCCAAAGCAGAGTGTGATCGCGAAAGCGCATGACGCCGCATCCTTTCGTTGTGTTCTTGCTCTCCTTGTTCTATGTTCGGCATTTTGGAAAGGCAAGAGCAACAAGCGGCTTTGTTCGATCTGTTCGGGTCTTTTCGAAAGAATTGTCCGTGTTTTTATGTACGCTAGCGTGTCTACAACCAAACAAGCACAAGGAACAGCAAAATTATGGTCGAGCATCGTAAAGAACAGGCAAAAGCAAAGCAACAGCATCGATCGCCGAAAGGCGGGAGCGAGAAAAACAAGCGTGTTTCGGAGAAAAACGCTTCGCATCAACGGCGTGAAGGCTCGATGTTTCTTTCCGAAACAAAGGTTCCGAAAACCCAAAAAGATGTCGCCTTGCGACCCATACGACGACCTGAGCCTTCCACAAATCTTGGTGGAGCATTTGGGGAAGATTCAGTCTCTTTGGAGGCTGAGTCTGCTGATCTATCCGAACGCGAGTCCTCCGGGTCTTTCGCGGCTGCACAGCCCGAGCATGACTGGGTATTTGGAGTCCACGCCGTGAAGGCTTTTTTGGATACTCGGGCAGAAGAAGCAGAGGAAGTGATCTTGCCAGAGCAAGCACAACGCACACACGCGGATTTGATCCATAAAGCCCAAGAGTCTGGAGTCTTGGTTCGGTATCGCCCGCGATCTTTTTTGGATCGTCTGCTTCCTCAATGCAATCACCAAGGCGTTGCGTTACGACGCCGTCGCTTTGTGTACGCATCTTTTGACGCGATCTTGGCTGAGCCTCCAGAAGGGGCTTTGTTGTTGCTGGTAGGTATTCAAGATCCCGGAAATGTCGGGGCAATCTTGCGCTCTGCTCGCGCTTTTGGCGTTCGTGCGATCTTGCTTAGCCAGCGCGATACTTGTCCGATCAATCAAGCCGTATACAAGGCTTCTGTGGGAGCGATCGAATCGCTACAGATCACGCAAATTCGAAAACCGATCGAAGCGATCGCTGCTTTGAAAGATGCTGGGTGGTGGGTCTTGGGTCTTGCCCCTGGTGGACGCCTGCTCGCGCAATTTGATCTTTGTCGCCCGTTGGTCTTTGTTCTTGGAGCCGAAGGAGCCGGACTCAAGCCTTCCATCCAAAAGCATTGTGATGCGTTGCTCGGGATCCCGATGGGTGTTGGATGGGATTCGCTAAATGTCTCTGTTTCTGGAGGAATTGCTCTCTATGAATGGCAACGGCAATGCCAAGAGAAAATTGCCCTTGACAGCAAAACATGAAAGTGCTAAAACCTCTGCACTTTTCGCAACGACGGCTGAGAACGGCTCGGTTGTTTGTGTGATGTTTCGGTTTCGCCCCACCGTCAACACAAAAGTTGTGCTCTTTGAAAATAAAACTTGACAGGTGCCTTTTCCTTAGGTAAAAGGTGCCTCCGAACTTTCGCTATCACAAAAATCAAACCCTTTGATCGTGTGCGCGTAAAGAAGTCAAACACACGCTGGTGTAGCTCAGTAGGTAGAGCGTCTCCCTTGTAAGGAGAGGGTCGCGGGTTCGATTCCTGTCGCCAGCTTAGTTCGACACCCTCTTGCGGGAATAGCTCAATTGGTAGAGCGTCAGCCTTCCAAGCTGAATGTCGCGGGTTCGAATCCCGTTTCCCGCTTGAATGATCCGCCTGCGTAGCTCAGTAGGTAGAGCACTTCCTTGGTAAGGAAGAGGTCACCGGTTCAAATCCGGTCGTAGGCTTTCTCTCTGATGTGTATTGTGCAAACAATACCCCCCTTTTGGGTTTCTCGATCCGAGAAACCTCCGATCAACAAAGCAAAAATTGCGTGTTCCTTGCGATTGTTCAACAGGAACGCTTCCTTATCTGGGCAAATCTAAGTTTTGGCTTGTTTTTGCCGAATACTTCATCCACAAGCAATGTTCGCGAGTATGGAGAGCAGGCTGCTATGTCGAAAGAAAAATTTTCGAGGACCAAGCCCCACGTTAACGTGGGTACCATTGGACACGTTGACCATGGAAAAACCACGCTGACCGCAGCCATTACAACCGTTTTGGCCAGTATGGGCAAATCCAAAGCCATGGCCTATGATCAAATCGACAAGGCCCCCGAAGAAAAAGAGCGCGGGATTACTATCAACACCGCGCACGTCGAGTACGAGTCCGATTCCCGCCACTACGCACACGTCGACTGCCCGGGCCACGCTGACTATATCAAAAACATGATCACCGGCGCAGCACAAATGGATGGTGCTATCCTTGTTGTGGCTGCCTCGGACGGTGCGATGCCTCAAACACGTGAACACGTTCTCTTGGCCAAACAAGTCAACGTCCCCCATCTTGTTGTTTTCTTGAACAAAGTGGACCTTGTGGATGACGCCGAGATCCTTGAGATCGTTGAAATGGAAATCCGCGAACTCCTCAATAAATACGAGTATCCCGGCGATGATACCCCTATTATCAAAGGCTCGGCTCGCGCTGCCCTCGAAACTCCAAATCCCCAAACCATCAAGTGCATCATGGAACTTGTTGATGCGCTTGACACGTTTATTCCCGAGCCGATTCGCGCCATCGACAAACCCTTTTTGATGCCGATCGAAGATGTGTTCACCATCTCGGGTCGTGGTACTGTTGTCACAGGCCGTGTGGAGCGTGGAATTGTCCGCGTTGGTGAAGAAATCGAGATCGTCGGCTTTGGCGATACCCGCAAAACCACCGTGACCGGTGTGGAAATGTTCCGCAAGTTGCTTGACGAAGGCCGCGCAGGCGACAACGTTGGTGCTCTCCTTCGTGGCATCAAGCGCGAAGACGTTGAACGCGGTCAGGTTCTCGCAAAACCCGGGTCGATCAAACCGCACACCAAATTCAAAGCGGAAGTGTATGTCCTCAGCAAAGAAGAAGGCGGTCGCCATACCCCCTTCTTCAAAGGCTACCGTCCACAGTTCTACTTCCGTACCACCGATGTGACAGGTTCAATCATTCTTCCCGATGGCGTGGAAATGATTATGCCCGGTGACAACACCGCTCTTGCGGTGGAGTTGATCACCCCCGTCGCTTTGGAAAAAGAACTCCGCTTCGCGATCCGTGAAGGTGGTCGTACCGTCGGCGCAGGCGTTGTCACCGAGATCATCGGCTAAACAAGTTTCCCTTTAGAGAAGATCTTTGTCTTCTCGATAGGCCAATAGCTCAGTTGGTAGAGCAGCGGACTCCAAATCCGCAGGTCGGGGGTTCAAGTCCCTCTTGGCCTGTTTTTTTGAATTCAAAGTCGCTCTTTTTTCTCCTGTATCTTCTTCGGGGAAAAAGCGACTTTTTGCATGAAATAGGTGCCCGAAAAGATGGACAAACATCGGCGTTGGGTTGTGTTGGCTTTTCTCGGATTGGGCCTTTTGGGTGTTTGGGTCTTGGGCGAAACGTTTAAAAGTCTTTTTTATTATCTTCGCCCGTACGGTGTTCGTGATTACGTCATCCTTACCGAAAGTTTCACGCTCGCCAACTTGATCGGCTTTGTTGTGGCCGCGGGAATCAGCCTTCGGCTTTGGTTTCATCAAGACGTCAACCAAGCAGCCCACGAAGTAATCGACGAGATGTACCGCGTGACGTGGCCGACAGGCAAAGACACACAAACGTCTACAATCGTTGTCATCATCACCACGATTATCTTTTCTCTATTCTTGTGGTTTTTTGATCAAGTGTGGTCATGGGCGACGACTTTCCTATACCGCATTTAAGTTCTCGGTCGCTTTGTGCTCTCTTTTTCGGCTCGCATCGGACGAAAAAGACGAACCTCTACTTCTCCGATTTGATAAGCGGTTCTTGTTTTGGGGATCTCCCTTTTTCGGTCGGGTGGTTGTGTTTTTCTTAACTCGCGCCTCCTTACCTTCCACAATTTCCGCTAACTTCTTGTGTTCACCAACCCCCCCCACAAGACGAGTTCTATCCTCCCGGTCGTGTTTTGCCGTCGATACGGCAAAAGAAGACAAGGGCGCATCAGAAGATCGTTCCTTTTCTTCTAGGAGACTGTACATTGGGCAAAGAAGAAAAACTCAAGTGGTATGTGGTTAACACATATTCCGGCTTCGAGCACAAAGCCAAAAAAAGCCTTCAACAACGCATCATCCAAGAATCCCTAGAAGATCACTTTGGAGATCTTGAAGAGGGAATCTTGATTCCTGTCGAAAAAGTGGTAGAAAACGCCAAAGGCGGCGCAAAAAAAACTTCTGAGCGCAAATTCTACCCGGGATATATGCTGATCCAGATGATCCTGACGGACGAAACGTGGCACCTCGTCAAGACGACCCCAAAGATATCCGGCTTTATCGGCAATTCAAAACATCCAGTCCCCGTTCCTGCTTCCGAAGTCCGTAAGATCACACAACAAATGGAAGAAGGCGCACAACGCCCCAAACCACGCGTTGAATTCGAAATGGGCGAAGAAGTCCGCGTCACAGAAGGGCCTTTTATGAACTTCAACGGCACCATCGAAGAAGTTCGCCCTGACAAAGGCAAAGTACGGGTCATGGTCAGCATTTTTGGTCGTTCTACTCCCGTAGAACTGGACTTTTCGCAGGTCGAAAAGCTATAGCGCTCGCATCATGCTGTAGTGGCTTGTTCTTGCGTCTGTGAACAAACATTGAGGTTAAGGCGATGGCCAAAAAATTAATGGCGGAAGTGAAACTCCAGTGTCCCGCCGGACGAGCGAACCCTTCGCCGCCTGTCGGCCCTGCGCTGGGCCAACACGGCGTCAATATCATGGAGTTCGTAAAACAGTTCAACGCACGCACCGCAGATCAAGTGGGCATGATCATTCCCGTTGTGATCTCGGTTTTTCAAGATCGCTCGTTTACCTTTATTACCAAAACTCCTCCTGCATCGGTTTTGATTAAGAAAGAGCTTGGCTTGGCGACCACGAAAAAGCCGGGTTCAGGCTCCAAAAAGCCCGGAAAAGAAAAAGTGGGTGCGTTGTCTTGGGAACAGATCGAAAGCATCGCGAAATTAAAACTGCCCGATCTCAACGCCAACAACGTTGAAGCCGCAAAGAAAATTATTGCTGGAACCGCTCGATCCATGGGTGTGGATGTTCGCTAGTTTTCTTGTTTCGAAACGCTCTTTCGGAGCTCTTCACCACCACGACGTTTGAACTACGACCTCTTTTGTGTGCCGCTTATCAAGAAAGGCCCACAACAAACGTAGGAGTCTCTTATGCCACGCATTCCAAAAAAGCGCGAAGGCTCTTTGCGCGAAAAAGGCAAACGAATTACCCAATCACGTGGGAAAAAAAGCCAAGCAGCCCGTCAACTCATCGAAACAGGCCGCTTGTATTCGTTTGACGAAGCTCTCGATCTATTGAAAAAACCCGAATTCAACTATGCACGCTTTAACCAAAGTGTTGACATCGCTGTCCAGTTGGGTGTCGATCCACGAAAATCAGAACAAATGGTTCGTGGAGCTGTTGTTCTTCCCAACGGTACAGGAAAAACGGTCCGGATCGTTGTGTTTGCAAAAGGTGAAAAAGCCAAAGAAGCACAAGAAGCAGGTGCCGATGTTGTGGGTGGCGAAGATCTCGTTGAAAAAATCCGCACGGAAAACTGGCTGGAGTTCGATAAGGCCATCGCAACACCAGACATGATGCGCCACGTGGGTTTGATCGGTAAACTCCTTGGCCCGCGTGGCTTGATGCCCAGCCCTAAAGTCGGAACGGTGACGTTTGACGTGGGTAACGCGGTTCGTGAACAAAAATCCGGAAAAGTAGAGTACCGCGTCGACAAAGCAGGCATCGTTCACGCCAGCGTCGGCAAGGTCTCTTTTTCTCCAGAACAACTTCGTGGAAACTTGCTCGCGATCTTTGATAATATCATGCGCGCAAAACCCGCCACTTCAAAGGGTGTATACCTCCAGAAGATCAGCTTTTCTCTCACGCAAAGCCCGAGCGTGACGGTTGATGTCGCTTCCATCCAAAGCGCACTCAAAGCAAGCTGATCCTGAAGGAAAAGAATCTATCGTTCTTGTCGAAGACAGCAGGGCCTTTTTGGATAATCTCACCTGCCGAGGCAAGCCAACCGATGCGTTTCCTTCTTCTTTTTCTGAAAGATGAACCAAACACTGTTGACTTGGTTTCTTTGGCTTGATGGGAATTTTCTTGAAAGGCCGCACTTGCCCCGAAGGAAGGAGCAATACCTTGGATCGTGCCTATAAAGGAGAACAGATCGCGGCCATGCGAGCTGATTTTGAATCCGTGCAAGGTGCCGTTCTTGCCGATTTTAAAGGCTTGTCTGTTCGTGATATTACAGAGATCCGCCGTGCCTTTCGTCAACAGGGCGTCTCGGTTCGTGTCGTAAAAAATACCCTTGCCCGCATCGCGACGCAAGGGACCAAGCTTGCGGTGATCGGTTCCGATTTTGTCGGTACCACCGCCATCGCTTACAGCAAAGAAGATCCTGTGGCCCCTGCCCGTGTCGCCGAAGAATGCGCCAAAACCAAAGACAAATTCATTGTCAAAGGCGGATACGTCGACGGCACACGCTTGGACCGCAAAGGCGTCGAACAACTTGCCAAACTGCCCTCCCGCGAAGAACTTCGCGCCAAGTTGCTCGGCACGTTGGTTGCTCCCGCAACTCAATTGGTTCGCCTTTTCAATGCTGTTCCGCAACAAGTTGTGTTTCTTCTCGACGCACAACGACGCAAGCTCAACGGCGAAGAATAAGACGCTTTGTCTCGCGAAAAGCGGCCAAATCCTCGTGATAAGGACCGCAAGAAAACAGAAAAACCTCAAAATTGAGGGCTTTTTCCCATCCAGATCGTCGCATCCGTTTGAGTGGCATTGAAACGTTTGAATGGCATTAAAACGTTTGGACAGACGAGCACCGAAACAAACAAAACCAAGTGGAGTGTTTCCCATGAGTGATTTTGAAAAAGTGAAAACCGAGATCATCGACAAACTCAGCAACCTCACCGTCTTGCAGATCGCAGAACTCGTGAAAGATCTCGAAGGCAAGTGGGGCGTCTCCGCCGCTGCCGCTGCCGGCCCTGTCGTGGTTGCTGCCGCTGCTGGCCCCGCAGCTCCCGTCGAAGAAAAAACCGAGTTTGACGTCATCCTGACCGGCTTTGGCGACAAAAAGATCCAAGTGATCAAAGAAATCCGCACCGTGACCGGTCTTGGCCTCAAAGAAGCCAAGGATCTCGTTGAAGGCGTGCCCAAGCCCGTCAAAGAAGGCATCTCCAAAGAAGAAGCCGCGAACCTCAAGAAGCAACTCGAAGAAGCCGGCGCTACCATCGAGATCAAGTAATCTCGCCCGTTTTATCTTTGTGTCGGCGATCACAACACCGACCGTCCGATCACAAAGGTTAAACTTGAGAAGAATTCCCTCCCTTCGAGGGGTCTTTTCACGTTTGGCCTTTGCGCTCTCTCTGCTCAGGTTGAGCAACATGACGCAAAAGAAAAGAAAAGAGAACGCAAGTTTCTCTTGACTTTTCTTTTTTTTTGTGAATCATGGTGGACCTTGCGGGCAAAACGCCCTCCTGTACTTTCCTCTTGAAAGCATTGTCATTCACCCAAAACCCAAGGCGAAAGCACATGGGCTTTACGGGCCAATCAGTGAATTGCAGGCATGTTTTGTCGCTTCCCGAGTGTTTCCTTGCCTCCAGAAACTCTGGCGAGATGACCATTTGATGTGTTCGCAGATCACTTTGAAACACCAGTCTCCTCCTCAAAACATCCCCTGTCTTTTGTCCGCCTCCGCACACCAAAAGGAGTTGTCACTAGACTTCGTGCGGGGCCTTTCACCCCACCATGCTTTTGCTTTCGGTGAGTTTCTCTCTCTCTTTGTGCGAAACTTTCCTGAACACTCCCTACAAACACACCACCACCTCTTGCCATCGGTGCCTATCCACCGCCTCGCAAGAGCGCAACGATATCCATCCGTATCTGATAGATCCCCAACCCAATTGATCTCATTTGCATCCTTTTCCCTTTGTCTTGGGACTTGAATCGAGTGCGCCACCGCTTTGAGCGTTTCTCTGGGTGTGCCAAGTCCGCTCAACATCCACTGCAGGAGGGTTGATGACGGCCCAAATTCAAAACAATTTCCGAGTGAGAAGGAGCTTTGGCAAGATCAGGCAGATCATCGAGATCCCCAACCTGATCGAGATGCAGAAAAAATCTTTCGAGAAGTTTCTGCAAGCCGATAAGCTCCCTCACGAGCGCGAAAACACGGGTCTTCAAGCTGTCTTTAAGAGCGTCTTTCCCATCAAAGACTTCAATGAAACCTGTCAATTAAACTTTGTCGCGTATCACTTGGAGCCGCCAAAGTATGACGTGGAAGAGTGCCGTCAGCGTGGTGTCACTTATGCTGCGACGATCCGCGTCGAGGTTCGCCTTGTGATCTGGAAAGTCGATGAAACAACCGGCAGCAAAGATATCGAAGATCTCACGGAACAAGAGGTCTTTTTCGGCGAGATCCCCTTAATGACCGAACAAGGTACGTTCATCATCAGCGGAACGGAGCGCGTGGTGGTCAGCCAGTTGCACCGCTCTCCGGGGGTTTTCTACGAACATGACAAAGGAAAAACCCACTCCTCTGGAAAGTATCTTTTCTCCGCTCGTGTGATCCCCTATCGCGGAAGCTGGATCGATTTTGAGTTTGATGCCAAAGATATCCTTTACGTTCGGATCGATCGACGTCGAAAGTTGCCTGCGACCGTACTTTTGCGAGCCTTGGGATACACTACCGCAGAGCTACTCAATGAGTTCTACGACACCGAACTGATCCACGTTGCCCGTCCCCCCGTGCCTGAGGCCAACTTTGTTTGTTGGTTGTCCAACACCGCAGGACATGACGTCTTGCTTGGAAACGAACTTTTGCTTTCCAAGGGCGAGTCACAAGTCCACACCAAACTCAACGATTGGACGGTTCAAAAACTCCTCGAACAAGGTACCTCTCCTCTCCCTGTGACGCCCGATTATCTTGTGGGCTGCCGTTTGGCCGACGACGCGTTCAACCAAAATGGGGAGCTTGTCTTCAACAAAGGCGCATACATCACATTTGGCGACCTCGAACGTCTTCGTGACGATGGTGTGGAAACTCTCCAAGGAAAGTTCTTCGTTCCTTGCGAACATCGTCGCGCTCTCAATATCGACTTGCTTCTTGGCCAAAAAGCAGAGCGCGATATCTATTCGGCGGATGGAAAATTGGTCCTGAAAGCAGGAACCAAGTTTGGAAACAAACACAATGGACCCCGCATCAAGCGCATCCGCGAAAGCGGCGTCGATCGCTTGCCTATTACGCGCAACTCGTTGATCGGTCGCATCGCTGCCGAAGATATCTTCGATCCCGAAGAAGGCGAGATCCTCGTCCAAGTCAACGAAGAGATCACGCCTGATATCCTCGATGAGATCGAACAACGCAAGATCACCTCTTTTCGTGTCCTTTTCATCGAAGGCAGCAACGCAGGCTCTTTGCGCGATACCCTCAACCAAGACAAGATCAATACCCCCGAAGAAGCGATGATGGAGATCTATCGCCGCTTGCGCCCCGGTGAACCTCCCACGATGGAGACGGCCACCAGCCTCTTCAACAACCTCTTCTTTAACCCCGATCGCTAC
The DNA here is from genome assembly GCA_023150835.1 of Myxococcota bacterium. GTDB lineage: Bacteria > Myxococcota_C > UBA6777 > UBA6777 > UBA6777 > JAKLKB01. Next base: position 47,901 of record JAKLKB010000050.1, read on the forward strand.
GACCTTTCCTCCGTTGGACGCCTCAAACTCAACCACAAGTTCGATCTCCATGACACACCCCTCAACAAGACCGTCTTGACTCCCCAAGATATCCTCGAGGTCGTTCGTTACTTGATCAACTTGCGCAATAACAAAGACGGATTCGGTGTGGACGATATCGATCATCTTGGAAACCGTCGCGTCCGAGCCGTCGGTGAGTTGCTTGAAAACCAATATCGCATCGGCTTGGTTCGTATGGAACGTGCGATCAAAGAGCGCATGGTGATCCAAGAGGTCGAGCAACTCATGCCGCACGACCTGATCAATCCCAAGCCCGTCAACGCCGTGGTCAAAGAATTCTTTGGCTCCTCCCAATTAAGCCAATTTATGGACCAAACCAACCCCCTCTCCGAAGTGACGCACAAGCGCCGCCTTTCGGCTCTTGGACCCGGTGGTTTGACCCGTGATCGCGCAGGCTTTGAAGTGCGCGACGTTCACACCACACACTACGGTCGAATCTGCCCGATCGAAACGCCAGAAGGTCCGAACATCGGCTTGATCGCAAGCCTCGCAACCTATGCACGTGTGAATCAGTTCGGTTTCGTTGAAACCCCCTACCGCAAAGTCGAAAATGGCCGCGTTCTCGACGGTGTGCAGTATTTCTCTGCGCTCGACGAAGAGCGCTACACCATCGCCCAAGCCAATGCCATCGTCAACGAACAAGGCTTTTTGGCTGGCCCTTTTGTGACGGTGCGTAAAGGTGGTGAGACTTTTTCAGGTGCCTCACCAAGCGAAGTTCAGTTGATGGACGTTTCTCCAAACCAGCTTGTCTCGATCGCTGCGTCCTTGATCCCGTTCCTTGAACACGACGACGCAAACCGCGCATTGATGGGCTCCAACATGCAGCGCCAAGCTGTCCCACTTTTGCGGACCTTTGCCCCTCTTGTTGGAACAGGCATTGAGCGCATCGTTGCGCGTGATTCAGGCGTTACCGTCGTCGCAAAACGCGATGGTCTCGTCGATTATGTCGATGCTTCGCGGATCGTTGTGCGCGTCGACACAGATGATGCCCGCAATGAACTCGGTACACAGGTCGATATCTACAAATTGATCAAGTACCAACGCTCCAACCAAAACACCTCGATCAACCAAAAGCCGATCGTCAAGCGCGGAGATCGCGTATACAAGGGCGATGTCATCGCTGATGGACCCGCAACTTCCGGTGGAGAGTTGGCTCTTGGACAAAACTGCATCGTCGCGTTTATGTCGTGGGGTGGCTACAACTTTGAAGACTCCATCTTGATCAACGAACGTGTGGTCAAAGAGGATATCTATACCTCCATCCACATCGAAGAGATCGAGTGCTACGCACGAGAAACCAAGCTCGGCAAAGAAGAGATCACCCGCGATATCCCGAACGTGGGGGATGAAGCGCTCAAAGATCTCGATGAGAGCGGCATTATCCGCATCGGTGCAGAAGTCAAACCCGGTGATATCTTGGTCGGCAAGATCACCCCCAAAGGTGAAACACAGCTTAGTCCCGAAGAAAAGCTCTTGCGTGCGATCTTCGGTGAAAAAGCAGGCGATGTCCGTGATTCTTCGGAACGCGCAAAGCCCGGACAACGCGGCATCGTGATCGATGCACGCGTCTTTAGCCGACGCAAAGGTGACGATCGCGATGCGCGCACACGCCAGATCGAAGACGAGATGGAGACCCGCATGCAAAAGGACATGAATGCGGAACTTCAGATCCTGCGCAAAGCGGCCAACGAAAAATTACGCCAACTGTTGGACGGTCAAACCACCTCAGGCAAGCTGATCCACCAAGGCGAGACCCTCGTCCCTGCGGGTAAAAAGCTGACCATCGAGATCCTTGATGGATTGCCTCGTACTTTGTGGGCCGATATCCCGCTTGTGGATGAAAATGTCCAAGAACGCGTTCGCCGCATCGAAGAAGCCGTCGAAGATCAACGCTCCGAGATCAGCAAAAACTATCAAGAACGCATCGAGCGCATGAAGAAGGGTGATGATCTTCAACCCGGCGTTTTGAAGATGGTTAAAGTTTATCTCGCTGTGAAACGCAAACTCCAAGTCGGCGACAAGATGGCCGGACGCCACGGAAACAAAGGTGTCGTGAGCCGTATCTTGCCCGAAGAAGATATGCCTTACCTCGCAGACGGAACGCCCGTTGATATCGTCCTCAATCCCCTTGGTGTCCCTTCTCGGATGAACGTTGGGCAGATCCTCGAAACCCATCTCGGCTGGGCTGCTCTCGGGCTGGGTTATCGTATCAACGAGATGTTGGAAAGCCGTTATGCAGACGAGCGCATCCGCGAAGAAGTCAAAAGCTTCTTTGAGCCTCACGCTCTCACCGAATACGAAGGCGGGCGCGTCAACGTCTGGGAACTTCTCGATAGCCTACACGGCGAAGAATTGCGCTTCTTCTGCAAAGACTTGCGACGTGGAATGTATCTCGCAACACCCGTCTTCGACGGTGCTTCCGAAGAAGAGATCCGCCAAAAGCTCCAAACCACCGGCCTTCCCGAGTCCGGTCAAACGATCCTCTTCGATGGCCGTACAGGCGATATCTTCGCAAGCGATGTGACTGTCGGCGTGATGTATATGCTCAAACTCCATCACCTCGTCGACGACAAGATCCACGCTCGTTCTATCGGACCCTACTCGCTTGTCACCCAACAACCTCTCGGCGGGAAGGCCCAATTCGGTGGTCAACGCCTCGGTGAGATGGAAGTTTGGGCGATGGAAGCCTACGGCGCGGCCTATAGCCTCCAAGAATTCCTTACTGTCAAAAGTGACGACGTTGTGGGCCGTACGCGTATGTATGAGGCCATCGTCAAGGGCGACAATATGCTCGAATCCGGTCTTCCCGAATCCTTCAACGTCTTGATCAAAGAGCTTCAGAGCCTTGCGCTTGACGTTGAACTTGTCGAAGACAAAGAAGAAGAGAGCAGCAAATAACCGACCTCGCCTTGTTCAACTGTTCCAAGGCTCCAACCGTTTTGTGGCGCGGCACTTTGGGTGCCGCGTCGCGATGGTGCAATCTGTGAGGGAAATGCCTTGAAAGATCTCTTTAGCTTTTTTGATAAGCCCAAAGATCCCCTAAGCTTTCGTGCCATTCGGATCTCTCTGGCATCGCCAAGCAAGATCCGCGAACTCTCTAACGGCGAGGTTAAGCGGCCCGAAACCATCAACTATCGCACCTTCAAACCCGAGCGCGAAGGCCTGTTCTGCGCCCGTATCTTCGGACCCACCAAAGACTACGAGTGCTTGTGCGGAAAATACAAGCGCATGAAACATCGCGGCGTCGTCTGCGAAAAATGCGGCGTCGAAGTCATCCAGTCCAAAGTTCGACGTGAACGCCTCGGTCATATCGGCCTTGCCACGCCCGTTGCGCATATCTGGTTTCTCAAGAGCCTTCCCAGTCGTATCGGAAACCTTTTGGATATGACACTCAAAGATCTCGAAAAAGTCCTCTACTGCGAGTCTTATGTGGTGATCGATCCCCGCAAAACCAACCTCAAAAAAGGCGAGATGCTCACCGAAGAACAGTTCGAGAAAAAGCTCGAAGAGTTCGAAAACCTCGGCGAAGATCTTGAACCCCCTTTTCGCGCTGGCATGGGCGCAGAAGCGATCAAAGAGATCCTCAACGATCAAGATCTCGAAACTCTTTCGATCGAACTGCGCGACCTAATGAAAGACGTCACTTCCGAAGCCAAGCGAAAAAAATACGCCAAACGCCTCAAAGTGGTCGAGGCATTTCGTGAGTCAGGGAACCGTCCTGAGTGGATGATGCTTGAGGTGATCCCTGTTTTGCCACCCGACCTACGTCCGTTGGTTCCCCTTGAGGGCGGTCGCTTCGCCACTTCCGACCTCAACGATCTCTATCGCCGCGTGATCAACCGAAACAATCGCCTCCAACGACTCCAAGGTCTGATCGCCCCCGAGATCATCGTGCGCAACGAAAAACGTATGTTGCAAGAAGCCGTCGATGCGCTGTTTGATAACGGACGGCGCGGGAAAACCATCACAGGCCCCAACAAACGCCCGCTCAAGTCGCTTTCCGATATGCTCAAAGGCAAGCAAGGACGCTTCCGTCAAAACTTGCTCGGAAAGCGCGTCGATTATTCGGGCCGTTCTGTGATCGTCGTCGGCCCCGAGATGAAACTCCATCAGTGCGGTCTGCCCAAACTAATGGCGTTGGAACTCTTTAAGCCTTTTATCTATAACAAACTCGAAGAACGCGGCCTCGCCACCACCATCAAAAGCGCCAAAAAGATGGTGGAAAAAGAAAAGCCCGAAGTCTGGGATATCTTGGAAGAGGTGATCAAAGAACACCCCATCCTTCTCAACCGCGCCCCTACACTTCACCGTCTGGGGATTCAAGCCTTTGAACCCCTCCTGATCGAAGGAAAGGCGATCCGTCTCCATCCGCTCGTTTGTACCGCCTTTAACGCAGACTTCGACGGAGACCAGATGGCCGTCCACGTCCCCCTCTCGATCGAAGCCCAGATGGAAGCCCGCGTTTTGATGATGAGCACCAACAACATCCTCTCTCCCGCACACGGCAAGCCCATCATCAACCCCACCCAAGATATCGTGTTGGGTCTCTACTACATCACCCGAGAACGTCCCGCTGTCCCGGGAACAGGCCGAATCTTTAGCAGTCCTGCCGAAGTCCGTGTCGCCTATGATTCGGGCGAAGTCGATATCCAAGCCAAGATCAAAGTCCGTATGCGCGGTGTCGACTTCGAGGAAAACTCACGCACCGTCTCCCAAGAAGTCTCGATCGTCGAAACCACCACAGGCCGTGTCTTGATGCGCGACTTGTTGCCGCGTGCCCTTCCTTTCAGACTCGTCAACCGCGTCATGGATAAAAAAGCACTGCAAAATCTGATCGACCAGTGCTACCGACTCGCTGGAAACAAGTCCACCGTTCTTCTCGCTGACCGCCTCCGTAGCTTGGGCTTTTCCGCTTCGACACAAGCAGGGATCTCGATCTGCGTTGACGACATGGTGATCCCCGAAAAGAAAAAAGAACTCCTCGACAAAGCCTTCATTGAGATCGAAGAGATCGAACAACAGCACAGCGAATCCCAGATCACAGGCGGCGAGCGCTACAACAAGATCGTCGACGTCTGGTCCAACATCACCGAACAAGTCACCAAACAGATGATGGAGGATCTCAAACAAGAGGTGATCGAAACCCCCGAAGGGCAAAAGATCCCCACCGAATCCTTCAACTCCATCTATATGATGGCCGACTCTGGAGCGCGTGGTTCGACCCAACAGATCCGACAGCTCGCAGGGATGCGCGGTTTGATGGCGAAACCTGATGGCAGCATCATCGAAACGCCCATCACTGCGAACTTTCGCGAAGGTCTCACCGTGTTGCAATACTTTATCTCGACACACGGTGCGCGCAAAGGTCTCGCAGATACCGCACTCAAAACCGCCAACGCTGGTTATTTGACCCGTCGTCTCGTGGACGTCGCCCAAGACGCGATCATCACCGAGATCGATTGCGGTACCACCGAAGGCATCGAGATGACTTCTCTCGTTGAAAACGGCGAAGTCATCGAAGGTTTGGGAGATCGTATCCTTGGTCGCGTTGTCGCCGAAGATATCGAAGACCCCCACTCGGGCGAATCCATCGTCGAGGCAGGCATGCAGGTCGACGAAGAACTCGCAGAAAAGGTGATCGATGCTGGTCTCGAACGCGTCAAGATCCGCTCTGTGTTGACTTGCGAAGCCCGACACGGCGTCTGTGCGCTTTGTTATGGACGTGATCTCTCCCGTGGTACCCGCGTGAACATCGGTGAAGCCGTCGGTGTCATCGCTGCCCAAAGTATCGGTGAACCCGGCACGCAGTTGACCATGCGCACCTTCCACATCGGGGGCGCTGCAACCCAAAAAGCCGAACAATCCACCCTCGAAACCCGTGGCGGTGGTGTGCTTCGGTACGAAGAGATGCAGGCCGTTCAACGCGAGATCGAAGAACCCCGCACGCGTACCAAAAAGACCGTCTGGATCGTCATGAACCGCAACGCAAGCCTCGTGATCCTCGACAAAAACGGTCGAGATCGCGAACGCTATCGCGCCACCCTCGGTGCTTATATCAACTTTGCCGACGGCTCCGAAGTCCCCGCAGGTGCTGTGATCTCCAACTGGGACCCCTACAACAACCCGATCTTGGCCGACTTCCCCGATGAAGCCAACGATGGGATCGCGACCGCTGTCTACGAAGAGATCCGCGAAGGCGTCACGGTTGAAGAGCAAGTCAACGAAACCACCGGCTTTAGCAACAAGGTCATCATCGAAAGCCGCGATCCCAATCGCCGCGCCTCCTTGATCTTGCGCTACCAAACCGATGGAAAAAATAAAAACGTTCGCGTTTCTTTGCCCGTTGGAGCGACCCTCCAAGTCGAAGACAAACAGAGCGTGCGACGCGGTGATGTCCTTGCTCGTGTCCCCCGTGAAACCACCAAACTCAAAGATATCACGGGTGGTCTTCCCCGTGTTGTCGAGCTTTTTGAAGCCCGCAAGCCCAAAGAACACGCCATCATCTCCGAGATCGACGGTGTGGTCCGCTTCGGCAAAGACACCAAAGGCAAACGCAAACTCGAAGTTCATCCCGAAGCTGCCGGTGAACCCCGCGCCTACTTGATCCCCAAAGGCCGCCATATCACCGTTCACGAAGGTGATCGCGTGCGCATGGGTGAGCCTTTGATGGATGGCTCGATCAATCCTCACGATATCTTGCGCGTCAAAGGCGCCCAGCACCTTGCGAAGTATCTCGTCGACGAGATCCAAGAAGTTTACCGACTCCAAGGGGTCAAGATCAACGATAAACACATCGAGGTGATCGTTCGCCAAATGCTCCGCCGCGTCCGTATCTTGACCGTCGGCGATACCAGTCTCGTTGTCGATGATCACGTCGAAAAACTCTTGGTCGACGAAGCCAACGAACAAACTCGCCAAGACGGCGGCATACCCGCAAGTTGGGAACCTCTCTTGCTCGGTATCACCAAAGCCTCTCTCTCCACCGAAAGCTTTATCAGCGCCTCCTCCTTCCAAGAAACCACCAAAGTGCTCACTGAAGCCGCTGTATCGGGCAAAATCGACCACCTGCGTGGACTCAAAGAAAACGTCATTATGGGCCGCCTGATCCCCGCAGGCACCGGACTCGCCGTCTACAAACGCGCCGCCATCGTCACCGATGAAGACGCCGACGATACCTTCGGCGATCAAGACGACGAGATCGAAGAGATCACCGTCCCCATGATTTCCTAATCCACCGATCCCTCCCCCCCCTTTTCTTCTTTGCCCCTTTCGACCGCACGACCCTCCCAAAAAA
>JAKLKB010000051.1 GCA_023150835.1 Myxococcota bacterium
AAAGCAAACAGTTTCTACGAGTTCCGTCCGTGAAGTACGTGAAAAAGTAGGGGCAGACAGGTGTGGCTGCCCAATCACAGGGCGTTTACAACAAATCGCATCGACACTTTTGGATACGCTTTTGACGGATATTGTAGGAAGGATGATCGCAAACGAATGGCATGAGTGGGTCCAAGTGCCCCCTGTGGCTGCCTAAACACAGGGCGGTTCGCGAACCGCCCCTACATGATGCGATCACACATCTCGTGGATATCGTATCACTCGGCATCAAATGTTTTCGGATGAGTGGGTGTGATGGCGCAGCCAAGCCTCATAGCCGCCGCGCAAGATCCAGAGGTCGGCTTGGATGTGAGGCCGGATGCGGTGATAGGCGTCGATGGCGCGTTGTCCGCGCTGGCAGTAGAGGACGATCTGCGGTAGGTCGCGCAACAACGGAAGATGCAAAGGCAGATCGTGTTGGAGTTGTGCGAGCGGAAGATGTAGGGCGGAAGGAAGATGCCCTGCGTGGAATTCAGGTTCTGTTCGGACATCGATATAGCGAGAGCGTTCGGACATGGCGGAGAGTTCGGAGAGTTCGCACCAAGGCAGATCGCGATCTGTCGGCGAAGCGTCGGGGGGAAATAGTGTGGTGGCGAGGCACGCGAAAGATTCTTCGTGGAGGGCGGTGTAGGTGGGGTGATCACCACAGATCGGGCACTCGGGATCACGGGGGAGTTGAAGGCGTTGGAAGCGCATCTCAAGGAGATCGATTTGGAAGAAGGAACCCGAAGCAGAAGGCCCGAGATCGAGCAAGTAGCGTAGGGCTTCGTGGGCTTGGAGTGTTCCAAAAAGTCCGGGGACTGTCCCCAAGACGCCTGCTTCTGCGCAGGTTGGGATCTTCGATGGATCGGGCATCTCTGGAAAAAGGCAGCGATAGCATGGGCCGCCTTGTGTTGCGTACAACGCGAGCATCCCGCGAAATCCGCGCACACTTGCGCCGATGTATGGGGTCTTGGTGAGAACACAAGCATCGTTGACGAGGTATTTGGTGACGAAGTTGTCCGATCCTTCGAGGATTAGGTCATAGGAACCGATGAGCATCAATGCGTTCGAAAGGTCCAATCGTTCGTTGTAATGCGTGAGATGGATCTGCGGATTCAGGGCTTGGAGGCGTTGGTGGGCTTGCTCGGCTTTGGGGCTTCCGCAGGCTTGTGTGTCATAAAGGATCTGGCGTTGGAGGTTGGTGAGGTCTACTTGATCTGGATCGATGATGCCGATGTGTCCGATGCCTGCGGCTGCGAGATACAACAACGCAGGTGAGCCAAGACCTCCTGCGCCGACTACCAAAAGGCGCGCTTGTTTGAGGCGTCGTTGTCCTTCGGGTCCGATCTCAGGGAGGATGAGCTGTCGCGCATAACGAAGCTGCTCTGCCGAAGACAGCGCAGGTGTAGATTCATCCGAAATGACGGATTGATGGGGAGAATGGGATGGATGCGATGGTGTGGGTGTTTTCACGTTCGCCTCGATGGGATGGGTTTGTGGGCATTCGCCTCGGTGGGATGGGTCTGTGGGCATTCGCCTCGGTACGGCGCAGTTTCCAAACCCCCGTGTTCGGGGCACTTCAAGCGACAGAGTTGTTTGTTTGAAAAACCCTGTTTGTTTCGCCGACACGGGGTCAAGGGGGCAAAGCTCCCTTGTGGGGTTTGGGGCAACGCCCCACAAAGACAAGCTCAAGCCCCACAAAGACAAGCTCAAGCCCCACAAAGACAAGCTCAAGCCCCACAAAGACAAGCCGAACAAACCGTTGCTATCCGACGAATTCTGAGGCGATCGATCGATCGCGAAACAGCCGAAGCCAGCGTTGAACCCGATCATCGGGGGAGGGAGACTGGAGGACATCCGAGACAACAGCGATGGAATCGGCTCCTGCGCGCAAGACGTCGGGGGCGCGTTCCAAAGTGATCCCGCCGATGGCAACGAGCGGACAAGGGATCTGCTGTTTCCAGAGGCCGATGCGTTCGAGTCCTTGGGGAAGCCAGCGCATTTTTTTGAGGGTGGTTTCGTACACAGGGCCAAGCGCGAGATAGTCGGGTTGTGCAGCGAGAGCGGTGTCTAATTCTTCGGGGCTATGGGTGCTGATGCCGAGTTGGAGGTTGGCGTTGCGGATAGCTGAGAGGTCGGCTTGGGCGAGATCTTCTTGACCGAGGTGCAGCCATGTTGCGCCAAAGTCGATCGCATCTTGCCAATAATCGTTGATGATCATCTGGGCGTTGTATTGGTGGCCTAGCGTGATGGCGGCTTTGATCTGGCGTTGGCGCTCGGGAGGCTCGCATCCTTTGAGTCGCAGTTGGATCGTGCGCACCCCAAGCAAGAGCAAACGCTCGATCCATCGGAGATCATCGACGATCGGGTAAAATCCATAGATGCCTTGGGTCTTCAACATACAGAGACTCCGTCGTATTTCGGCTAATGACCGAGAACTTCGCTTCCTTGGTTGCGCAGCGAAGGGAGCGGGTTTAGGAGTGATGCCAAAACGGGGTTCCTGTGACGGGTGTGCTGGGTGTGGCGGTCTCTTGGGTGGGCATCGGGCCGGCAAGATAAGCGAGCCGCCCCGCTTCGATGGCGAGCGCAAAGGCGCGTGCCATGACGACAGGGTCGATAGCGCGTGCCACAGCGGTGTTGAGCAAGACGGCGTCGTAGCCCATCTCAAGGGCTTGTGTGGCATGAGAAGGTTTGCCGATACCAGCGTCCACGATCAAGCGGGTGTTGGGATAACGAGCGCGCAAAGTTTTGAGCGCAAAGGGATTGTTGAGTCCTTGGCCCGAGCCGATCGGTGCGCCCCAAGGCATCAGGACTTTGCATCCTGCTTGGAGTAGGCGCTCCGCAACGACGATATCCTCGGTGGTATAGGGAAAGACCTCAAAGCCGCGTTGGTTGAGTTCTTCGGCGGCTTCGACAAGCAAGAAGGGATGGGGTTGAAGTGTGTAATCATCGCCGATCACTTCAAGCTTGATCCAAGAAGTTTCAAAGATCTCACGCGCCATCTCGGCGGTCGTCAGGGCTTCTTTGACGGTCTTGCACCCTGCGGTGTTTGGGAGGATATGCACCCCGAGGGTTTTGAGGGCGGACCAAAAGCGCTCGCCCGCCCGCTCGGTGGAAGATTCGCGGCGCAAAGAAACGGTGACGACCTCTGCACCAGAGCTTTCGATGGCTTGGCGAAGGGTTTCAAGTGAAGGATAGCGGGCTGTCCCTAAAAAAAGCCGAGAATGCAAGGTCTTTCCGCCGATCTCCCAAGTTTGTCTTGTCATGGACGGGCAGTGCTCCTTTCGGATGGAGGGGTTCGTTTGCATTGATCTTTAGCCGCCTTGCATGGGAGAGACGATCTCCAAGCGGTCACCTTCGCACAAGAAAGTTTCGGCGTAGAGGCGTCGTGGAACGAAGGTTTCGTTTCGGGCGACAGCGACGGGCAGACCTTCGTATCCCCATCTTTTGAGCGCCTCAGCAAGCGAAAGATTCGGCTCGATCTCTTTGTTTTCTCCGTTGACTTCAAGGGTCATGGTTGCGCCTTTTTTGTGTGAAGGGGATGGGCTTGGTGGGTAGGTTCGATGGATCAGGCGGATGCTTGGGGGCGATGCAGTCGATGAGCGTCTTCGGGCCATGTTTGGTGCTGGACGAAGTGCGTGGCGGTTTTGGCGAGGTAAGGTGCGAGCAGATAACCGTGTCGCGTGAGTCCGTTGAGGTGGAGTGTGTGGCCTTGTTGTCGGATCGCGGGGAGGTGTTCGGGGAGGGTGGGTCGGAGATGAACGCGGGTTTCGATGATCTCGGCTTCTGCGAAGGCGGGATGGAGAGAGTACGCTGCGGAGAGCATCTCAAGTGCCGACTTGACGGTGGTTTTGCGCATCGACTCACTTTCTACGGCGGTGGCTCCGATAAAGAAATGGTGGTCGGGGCGGGGGACGATGTACAACGGATAACGCGGGTGAACCATGCGGATGGGACGGCGAAGTTGGACATCAGGAGCGCGCAACAGCATCACTTCACCGCGCACACCTCGGATGTGTGGGAAGATATCGCGGGCAGCCAGTCCTCGGCAATCAAGCACCCATTCAAATTCTTGCCATTCTGCGTGGACGCGGAGTTTGCCGTCTTGGATCTCTTCGACGGGGGTTTGAAACCGCAAGATCGCGCCTTCGCTGCGGAGAGTTTGGACGAGAGCGGGCAGCAACATACGCGGATCGACTTCACCTTCAGGAGAAAAGAACAGCCCTTCGGCAAAGCGGCCTTCGAGTTCGGGTTCGAGATCGCGCAAGGTTTGGCGTGAAAGCACACGCATCGAATGTTCAAAGCCGAGATGCTTGACGCGCTCTGCGAGGTGTTGAAGACCTGTGCGATCTTGGTGGTGGGCGATCACAAGGGTTCCTTCAAAGCTCGAATGGACGGGGGCTTTGAGCGTCGGCAAGATCGATTGCCACACGGCAAGAGCTTGTGCGCCCCATGAGGCGGCTTCGGGTTCCGCTTCGTTGAGTTCGCAAAAGGGAGCGATCATGCCGGCGGCTACGCTGCTACAATGGTGATCGAGACGCTCATTTTCGCGCTCGAAAAGGGTGACTTGGTGGCCTGTGCGCTGCAACAAGAGGGCTTGGATTAGCCCCAATACACCGGCTCCAACGACTGCGACTTGGTTTTGTTTGGTCATCCCAAACCCCTGTAATTTTGGAGGGTAGATGAGGCGGGGCGCAATGCTCCCGTCTGTGGGGTGGTTAGGTATAGTGAGAAGGTAGGGGAGGTGTCAAGAGGATCTCGGCTTGTCCGAGTATGTGTGTGGAAATGCGCTGCAAAGGGGATGGTACGATGTCCGAGAGATGTGTACACAAAGGCGTCGTGCGTAAACGCCCGATTCTTGGGCAGCTACGGGGGGCTGCCTCTACACTTTTACGATCACGCAACGGGCGGATCTTGTATGACAGGCCATCGGCTCGCGAAGCGCATGAGCAGTTTGTTGCGAAGGCTCGGGTTGCAAAGGCGGCTACGAAGGCTCGGGTTGCAAAGGCGGCTACGAAGGCTCGGGTTGCAAAGGCGGCTACAGACAATTGGCTCCAGTGCAAGTTTTTTCGCAGGATTTGTTGGTGGCTTTGCAGACTTGGGTACATCCGCCGCCTGAGCAGTTCATCTTGCAAGTGGCGGTGTCTTCGCAGCGTTGCTCGCACTTTCCGCCCGAACAGTCGAAATTGCAGTCCGAAGAGCCTGCGCAGATCATCTGACATCCGCCACCTTCGCAGGTTGCGTTGCAAGCGCCAGACTTGGAGCAAGAGGGGCATTTGCCTGTGATGCAGGTTGGTGTGCAAGAATGAGCCGAGCAAACGTTCGATGGATCGGGTTCGGTGGTGATATCGGGGATGATTTGTTCTTGCGAAGCGTCAGCTTGCGTGTTGTTTTCGCTGTTGGTGGGGGGGGTGCATCCAACAGGCATCCAAAGAACCAGCCCCAAAAAGGCGACAAAGAAAACGGAAAGCACGCTGTATCGGGCGTATGGGCGAGAAGAAAAAGAGAGCGTGTTCAAGGCGACCTCCATCGTGTCGGTGTGTGGGTGGATATCAAGGCGATTTCTTGTTTGGGGATTCTGTCTGCGATCATCGTGGTGGATAAGGGGCGAAGCCTTCCACTTCGTCTTCGTGGATTCTTCCGCCTCCCATGTGTTGTGAGGCGGTGCTGCGGTGCAAAAAACCATTTGGGAACAAAGATGCGGGGTAGGCGAAGGGTAGGCGCGGGGAGCCTTTTTTGTCAAGAGGCTTTGTGGGAGGAGGAGGTCGCTTGCGCGTTGGTGGGTTGTTCGGCGGGTGGGGGTGGTTTTGCGAGCAGACAGGTGGGCGAAGCTGAGCGTCTGAGCGGAAGGGTTTACAAAGAGCTGGGGGTGGTTTGGTGGAGCCATTTTTGGGAGAGATGGGCTTCGTTGTACTCTTGCTCTTGGAGAGTGTCCAACGCGGCCCTGCCGCGATGGAGAGAGAACCAGACAGCCAAGCGAAACGCAACAAGAAACCAACTCAACGTCAACAAAGCCAAACCGAGAAGAGCGATCTGGATGTAGATACACAAGCTAAAAAGCGTTTTTTGCGTTGAGTTTTTTTGCACCGTGAAGAGAAACAACGCAAAGAGAAAGGCCGAGCTTGTGATGGGGAAAAGAGCTTCTTGGATCTTGAGAGTGTTGGTGTATAGGGAGGCACCGTAGAATAGGCCGATAAGGAGGTGCAGCCAAGCCAATGCCCGAAGATCGCGTAAGGCGGTGTTGAAGTGTTTTTGTGCAGTTTCGAGGGGGATTTGGGTTTGGAGCGATTTCATCGACATCTCCTGCTTTTTGGGGGTGAGTGTTGCCGCTGTTTTGTTGCGAGCGGTTGGCGAGGAGAACAAGAAGCGTGCTTCTTTTTCGAGATCTTGTATGTAGTTGATCACAAAGGGATATGCTGTTGTGTGCCATCTTGTGAACAGGGAGAGGTGTCCAGAAGACGGACGATCCATGAGGAAGCAGTTGTTTGGGAAGTGGACGCGTGATACGCAATCCGCCCGTTGTGTGATCGCAAAACGTAGGGGCAGCCCCCTGTGTCTGCCCAATCATCGGGCATCTACGCACGATCCTTCGATCACACATCTTGCGGATATCGTATGATACGCAATCCGCCCGTTGTGTGATCGCAAAGCGTAGGGGCAGACCCCTGTGTCTGTCCAATCATCGGGCGTCTACGTACTCTCCTTTGTGTACACATCGCTCGGATATCGTACGAGACTCCACGAAGGAGGCGGCGGGAAAGGATACAGGAGGGGGATTAGCGGGTGCAGCCTGTTTGGAAGTTCGATTTGGAGCCGACTTCGCCATCGCGGCCACCGACGGGTTTGTTGGCAAAGATATCGCGGATCTTGATGCAGCGTTTGCCGGTGGGGTCGTCGACGAGGAAGCCTCGGAAGGTGACGGGGAACTCTTCGGTGCCGGTCCATCGGCCTTCATCGGAGTTTGTGCCGATGGTGTATTTGTAGTTGAGCTTGTAGCCTTTGGGTAGTCCGAGCGTGAAGGTATAGATGTTGGGGTTCGATGGATCGGGGGTCATGCGGATCTTGTTGGGAACCCAAACAGGCTTGCCTTGGGCATCGACGCCGACCATGCCGAGTTTACGGTGGTTTCCGACGATGTAGGCATCGGCGGGACTTGTTTTTGGGTTGCTCTTTGCAGCAGGTCTTGTATTTGTCGAGAGGTTCTTCGGTGCCCGATACATCGACCTCAAAGGTGACAAAGACAGCATCGGACGCATCTTCAAAGACGGTGAAGGTGCCGAAGTTGGGGGCGACATCGATCTCTTTTCCGCCTTCTTCGGCGATCACCATGACTTCGAGCGGATCGTATTCGCCGGCTTTGACGCTGAGGTTGAGGTCGGTCCAAGGAACACTCATCTCGATCAGTTTTTGGCCTGTTGCGGGTCCACCAAGAACAACGCCGTTGGTGGCGACGTCGCTCCATCCGCCGCTTCCGTTGGCGGTTTGCATGGTGGCTTTGACTTGCGTTCCGCTAAAGTCGAGGATCAGTCGGCGTGCGGCTCCACCTGTTCGCATGGGAAGAACCGTTCCTGCGGGGGTTTTGTCATTTTTGGCGTCGTCTTTGACTTGGCCGGTGGTGCGGTTGAGGATGTTGCGGTGGCTAAAGTAGATGATCAGTTTGTAGTTTTTGCCGAGTTTGTCGGAGAGGATCTCGCTCGATAGGATGCCGAGATAGAGTTTGTTGAGATCGAAGGCGATAAAAACGGAGTCGATATCGTCGTTGGGATCGGGGATATCGCCAGCGGAGTCGGGGTCTTTGATAAAGCCGCCGTCATCGGTCCATTCGGCGGTTCCGCGTGTAAACTGTCCGTCGATCGTGGGGCAAGCGGTGCAGGGGCTATCGGGGACGGGCTTGGGCTTGGGTTGCACGCAAGGACGGAAGCTTGGGATGGTGAGGGTTGCGCCGGCTTTGTTGGCGAAACGGTAGGCAGCAGTGAGCAGGGCGCGAAAGACGTTGTCAAAGCCGCTGTCGTCGTTGGCGGGGGTGGTCATGTCGTCGCCAAACCACCAGAACCAGTCGGAACCTTCGGCAGCATAGATCGATTCCCAAGCCATATAAGCGTTGTACGCGGGGCTGCTTTCGGGGGGAGTGGGAGACGCGGGGTTCGGGCGCGGGATACCGGCACGATCGAGGTCTTGGCGAGCGCGCAACAAGTGATTCCAGCCGCAGGTCTCTTCGTCTTCGCCGATCCAGACGCGGAACGTCCCGTCGATCCATGATCCTGCGTTGAGCGGTTCGAGTTCTTGGAGGTCTTTGACGGGGTGTGCGGGGATGCCGCGATCGGGGTTTCCGTCGATGTATTCGGAGGGTGTGACGCCGATGATATCGCCGCGTTTGAAGGAGTCTTGGAGTTTCCCATAGAAGGCATTGAAGAAGTCTTTGGCGTCATAATCGATCGTGAAGTTTTCCCACGCATTTTCACCATCAAGGATGATGGTGAGGAGGCGATCTTTTGCGCCGAAGGGTGGGGCATTTGCGGCGATGGCTTCGATCAAGCGGGTGGCGGCGGTTTCGCCTGCGAGTCCTTGGATGCCAAAGCCGATCAGGTCGGAGATCTTGTTGTCGCGGAACACGATCATCAGCTCGTCTTTGCTGGTGCCGACTTGGGTATCGCTATCGACGCGATAGGGATAAAACAGGGCTTGGTTTTCGGGCTTGGAGCGGCGGAGGTTGTCTTCGCCTGTGGCGATCCAACGGACGTTGTTTTGGATGTAGTGGATGTTGGTTTCTTCGGCGACAGAGCCTTCTCCCGGCCACATCCCTTGGGGATCGATCCCAAAGAGGGTGCGGTAGTAATAGCGGGCTTTTGCGACTTGTGCAAAGGCGTCTTGGGGATATTGGAAGGGTTGAGGGGGAAGTTTGATATCGTCCACAAAGGAGGTTTTTTTGGCGAGATCGGTGTCGTGGATCAGCGGAAGGATCGGGTGATAGAATGGCGTGGTAATGACCTCGATCTGGCCTTTTTTGGTGAGGGGGTTGTACTGGAGTTTTTTGTGGATGCCGACGACGTTCTTCATAATCTTGTAGCTTTCGGCGACCATCCGATTGCACAGATCTTCGGTGATGGGGACTTTGATGTACTTTCGGCCATCGGCGCGTTGTTCGACGACGTCGGAAAGATCGACGGTATCGCCATCGGGGAGTTTGACGGGGCCTTTGGTAAAGTCAGGATCCATCCATGCGATCTCGAAGAAGAACTTGAGTTTGAGCAGATCTTCTTTGGTGTATTGTTGTCGGTTTTTGTCGCGCAGTGCTTCGTACTCAGGCCAGAAACGCATGACTTGGGGGGAGGTGGAGACGGTCGCCCAAGGATCATCGTAAAAGTGGCCTCGGATCTTGGTGGACATGGTGGCGGGTTCGGGGGTCGGAGAAAGCAAGAGATCGACCCAAGGATCGGTTTTTCCGCGCCAGTCTTTCAAGAATTCTGCGGCTTTGATGCGATTGGTGGCCTTGTCGTAGTAGGGGCCAAGTCGATCGATATAGAGTTGAAGTTGGATCAGCATTACCGCTGTTAGGTTGATGGTGAGGTGAACATCAGGATATTTTTCAAGGACACCCGCCATATCATAGTAAGATTTAGTCGCGTGTTTGCGGACCCAAGGGCCTTGCATCTCGTCTTTGAGCGGATCGACGTACATGGGCTGGTGTTGGTGCCAGATCAGGTTGACATAAAGGCGGCTTTTGATCTCGGAAGTTCGGGCGTCGGCTTCGAGTTCTTGGTTGTTGATGTCTTTGACGTTATCGACGCGGACGGTGTAGAGGCGGTTTGGATCGATAGGCTTGCTTGCATCGAGGGTAAGTTGGACAAAGAAGCCGTCCACTTTGGCCGCAGTAATCGGCAAGATCGGGGTGGTGCGAAAGTTTGCGATGAC
Organism: Myxococcota bacterium; assembly: GCA_023150835.1. GTDB lineage: Bacteria > Myxococcota_C > UBA6777 > UBA6777 > UBA6777 > JAKLKB01. Next base: position 9,934 of record JAKLKB010000051.1, read on the forward strand.
GGCGCCTGTGGTGGGATCAACTTTGTTATTGAAACGAAGTGTGACGGCGCTTCCGCCGCTGCTTCCGCCGCTGAAAGCAGAGAGCAAGCGAAAGGGTTCTGGGCCGAGAGGCTCGGGGATGATCGATTCAGTTTGTCCCTGTTCGTTGTTGGTTTGTTCGGGTGTGACGGTCTGTTCGCCGCCGTCGGGGTTGGTGGTGCCGTCAGGGTTGGTGGTGCCATCAGGGTTGGTGGTGCCGTCGGGGTTGGTGCCGTCAGGGTTGGTGGTACCGTCGTTTTTGTTACCGCCGTCGTTGGTGTTGCCGTCTTGACCGACAAAGCCGTCAGTAATGCACCCAAGCAGGGCTGTGGGGAGCGTGAACCACACAAGAAAAAGCCCCGCTCCGAGCCAAAAAAAGGGGCGTTTTGATCGCATACATCTCTCCTTCGATCTCTATCTGCCCCCGATTCGGGGGACGACTTCTTGAAGACAGGGGGAGGCACATCTAAAGGCCGATGTGGCGGGCTTTGGATGTGTCTGTTTGGGATGTCGGGGGTTATTGGATGACGGTGATATCGGCGGACTTGGAGGTGCGATAAGGAACGCGGGGCTGCGTGGTGTTTCCGTCGATATCGCAGTACCAGAAGTTGAGTCCGCCATCGCTGCTAAAGCGGTAAGCGTAGTTGTAGGTGCCGGCTTTTTCGATGGTGAGGGAGCCTTGGTACTCGTCTTCGTTGTCACCGGGTTTTGGGGTATAACCGGGGTTGTGTCGGGCGTTGGTCCAGACCCAGTTGTTGTCGGTGGTGGGATCGGAACCCTTGGGTCCGTGACCGACTTGTCCGACGATGCCGACGCCGCCTTTGCCGGGGCCTGTGACGTTTTGTTTCCAGACACGCCCGTAGATGGTGGGGCTGGGGTTGCCTGCGACGGCAGCGGGAATGGCGGGAGTGACGGAGGAATCGGGGATGCCTTTGGGCCATTGGATGATGCACCAACCGACGGTTTCGGAGAAACCCGTGTAGGTGAAGCCTTGGGCGAGGGTTGCGCTTTGTCCGCTGTTCGAGGCGGCCACATCGACTCGTCCGATGGTTCCGGCGGGTACGGTGACTTCGGCTTCGGTTTTGGAGAGTACCTTGACGGTGGTGGCGTTGTTGTTGCCGAATTTGACGGTCATTCCTGAGGCAAAGCCGCCGCCGATCAGCTTGACTTTGCTTCCACCGACTGGGAGGCTGGTGTCAGGAACGACGGACTTGAGGGAGAATTGGTTGGGGTTGACGGCGTTGTTATCGTAATTGAAGCCTTTGGGGAAAGTGTTGGATTGATTGTCGGTGTTGGTGACGGTGACATCGACAAGTCCAGCGGTCGGGCTTGCGGGGGTTTTGCAGGTGATGCGTTGCGCGGAGACGAGCTTGATATCGGTGGCTGCAACACCGCCGAAGGTGACTTTGACGCCTGTAAGAAAACGGTCGCCGTCGATGGTGATCTCACTGCCGCCCGCGAGAGGGCCGGCGCTGGGTTGCAGCAGGTAGATCACGGGGGCGGTGTTGGGGTTGGTGCAGACGGGGTCGTTTTGGCAACGCGGGAGAGTGCAATCGGCGGGAGTACAGGGCTTTCGGTTGCAGGTCCCTGCGGTGGTGTCACAGATCTGCGAGTCGGGGCAGTCTTTGTCTTGGAGGCAGTCTTGGCAAGCGCCTTTGGTGGTGTTGCATTTTTTGCCATTTTGACATTCGCTGTCTTGTTTGCATCCTGTGGCTTGGCAGACTTGTTGATTTTTACAGCGTTCGTTGGCGCAATCGTTGGCGTTGCAGGGGCGGCAAGCGTTGGCCTCGCAGACTTCGCCTGTTTGGCAAGCGCTGTCGCCCGAACAGCCGGCGGTTTGGCAAACAGGTTTGGTTTTGCACTTGGTTTCTTTGCAATCGTTGGGGGTGCAATCGCGGCAAGCACCATTGGCGCAGACCTGATCGCCCGGACATGCGGCGCTATCGGTGCAGACACCTTGACAAACGGGTTTGTCTTTGCAGCGGGCTTCGGCGCAATCGTTGGGGGTGCAGGGGGGCTCTTTGCCTTTGCAGACGATGATCGCGGTGTTGTCGACGGCTCCACGGCTATCTTTTTGGTAGATGAGTTCTTGTTTTTCGTCTTCGGAGAAGGTGCCATCGCCGTTGCAGTCGGCCCATACGGTGACACCGTCCTTGACGGCGCGGTCGTCGATATCTTTGTATTCACGGCCCGTTGCGGAGTTGAATTGGAAGACAAACTGGACAGCGCGTTCAAAGGCGAGTTTTCCGTAGTGAGGGCTGTAGTCGAGGACTTTGCTTTGGACGTAAGTGTGGACGCCGTCGCCTTTGGTGTCGTCGCCGTCGGTGCCTTTGTCGAGGATCTGGATCGGGGCCCAGTCGCTCATGGTGCCTTTGAGGAAGATCGGGGTTGCGGGATCGGTGAGTTTGAATTCGTTGGGCATCTTGTTGGTGTCGAGGGCGATCTTGATATCGATGCTTCCGTGTCGTGGGATCTTGAGACCTTGGGCGCGAAGGACATCGGTGGAGCCTTTTTTGACGACGATCTTTCCGTTTGCGCCTTCCCACAGCCAGTTGTCATCTTCGTTGATCACGCCGTATTCAAACTCGATATCGCGGTCTGCTGCGGGTTTGACAAAGACGACGGTTCCGAAGATGTGGTCACCTTTTTTGGAGCCGACGGGTTCATGGCCGCCTTGGTCGATGGGTCCGTCGTCATAGAGTGGAGGGAAAGGTCCGTCGGTGGGCTGCCATGCGCTGGCGTACGCGACGGTGTTGGTTTTTGCGTCGTACACAAACGAGCCGTTCCAGCGAAGTTGCCCATCTTTGTAAGTTTTGTTGGCGGAGTCGTCGATGGTGAATTCAAGGGCCGCATAGCCAGGGGGGGCGGGCCATTTTCCGTTGGCGGTGCCGTCGGGGTTGGTGGTGCCGTCGGGGTTGGTGGTGCCGTCGGGGTTATTGCCTCCGTCTTGGTTGGTTTTTTCGGAGGGAGTCGACGAGGGGCATCCGTAAGTGGAAAACAAAAAGAGGGTGACAAACAGGGATAAAAAGAGATGTACAATCGATCGTTGCATGGATACGGCTCCTTGGGTCGATCAAGACCTTGGGGGAAGAGTCCTATTCACATTTGAGGGTTTGGGGCTGTGCGTTGGCAAAGACGCGGTAGCCGTCGAGGGTGCAATCTTGATCCCAGTCGGTGGGGCGCTCGTGAGTGTCGGGCAGACCATCGTTGTTTTGGTCGACTTTGCAGCCACAATCGGGGTGGTTTTTGCGGGGGTCGGGTTGTCCACAAGCATCGGCGGGTGGTTCACGAAAGCAGATCAAGCCGGTGGCTCCTTTGAGTTGGAGGGTGTTGACGCGGTCTTTGTTGCTGGTCTCGTCAGCAAAGTTGTCGTGTCGTGCGACAAACCCATCGCCGTTTTGGTCGACCACTTCCAAGAGTCGTTGGTTGCCGGGGAATTCTTCGGTTCCGCCCCAGACATCGCTGTAGAGGCCGTAGGTATATTTGTAGCCGACGCGCAAAGTCTCGATACATTGGTTCTTGTGGCAGATGGCTTTGTCGCCGCAGTCGGTGGCTTGTTGGCAGCTTTGGCCTGTGGCCTTGGGTGCGTCAAGCAACATGGTATACGTCCAGACTCCATCCCCTGCGATCAGGTCTCCGTTGGTGCCGTCATCGTACATCTGGATCTTGTTGGGTTCCCAGTTGCTGAGTTGGTTGGTGAGTTGCGGGCTGATGATCGCGGAATCTTTGTGGACGCCACCTGTGATGTAGACCTTGCATTGTTCGCAAGAAGCGCCGCCGTAGCGTTTGGCGTGTTTGAATTGATTGATCACCGCGCAGTTTCCGTCTTTTGCGTTTTGATTGATCGTCAAGGTAAAGATCACGCGGATCTTTTCTCCAAAGGTACAGGTGGGGAGAGCGAGTTTTTGAAGGGCGAGGGCGAGTAGTTTATCAAAGGCGACGGTGTCTTTTTCGGGTCCATCGGCACATTCGGCTGGAAGGCCATCGCTTGGGGCGCAATAATCGGTGCCGCTTCCGAGGGCAGAGGCGTTGAGTCCGCTCTTTTCGACCGCTGGTAGGTCGTTTCCGCTGGCGGGTTTGTAACGTGCGCTCAAAAAGATCGGCTGCTTGGCTTTTTTGGCAAAGTCGAGAAGCTTTTGGACGGCTGATTGGAGTTGAAGGACTTGTTTTTCTGAGGACTCGTTGGCGCGTTTGAGTAAGATATCGAGACCTTGGGTGGGATAATTCACGACTTCAAGGCCGCGTGTGCTGAGCAAGGCTTCGACGATCAAAGCGGTGGCGGTGCTTTTCGCATCAAGGGTGCCGGCATCGGTTGTCACTTCTTGTTTGGCGGTGGGGACGATGGTGCGCAAGACGACTCCGCCGCTGGTGGCATCGACGATCAAGTTGTTAAAGTCGGTGCCTTGGGGGAGTTCGATCTGAAAGGCTCCGTTGCCATCGGCTTTTCCAGAGGCGATGGTTGCGGAAGCAGCGCGGATGGTGATCTCGGCGTTGGCAAGGGCATTTGCGGTGCCGCTGATCTTGGTGACAGGTTTGATCTCAGGAGGTTTGGGAGGCTCGATCTGGCTGATTCCTCCGCCGATCAAGGCTTCGAGGCCGCAACCTGCGACAGACGGGACAAAAAAAACAAAACACACAAACCAAGTCCAAAAGATTCTACGTTGCATCGGGGGACCTCCTCTGGTCCAAGGGAGCGGAAGATACCGCTGGCTGGGGTCGAGCGTGTTCGGAACACGCTGATCCCCCAAATTTTTGATTCGGTAGGAGTGACGCAGTTGCCAAAAATCCCCGCGTTCGTGAAGGTTGAAGCGGAGCCGTCGTTGGTTTGAAAAACATCTGTTTCTTCCGCCTACACGGGGTCAAGGGGGCGGTGACAAGGAAGCGGGGCGTGGGGCTGCGCCCCACAAAACAGATCCAACCACGCCACTCCGATGCGGAAAAACGCTTTGTGCGAGAGGCGAAGGATTACCACGCGACGCTTGCGGTGGCTTTGCTGCGCCAAACGCGCCAATATCGGTCTTCGAGGATGCGTTGTGCGGGATCGGAGATGTGACGATCACGCAGCAGATCCCGATGGATATATTCGAGGTAATAGTTGATCTTGACCCCCCCAAAGTCAAAGCCGAGCTTGAGGTAGGGTTTGTATTTGTTGGTGATAAAGCCTGAGTATCCTTGTTCGTCGTTTCCAAAGACGCGGTTTTCGCGCCAGTGATAGAAATGGAAACCCGCTTCGACACGCAACCAATCGGCGATCGGGTAAGCCACCGCGCCATGCGCAAAGATCAGATCTCCGACATAATCGTCGTCCGCGATCTGCTTTTGGCGGGTGTCGACGTCGCGGATGTATTTTCCCGAAGCGATCAGCTCAAGTCCCCGACCGACGGGAGCGGTATAACGAAGGGCAAGGCGGAGGATCACGGTGTAGCGGTCTTGATAGCGGCGGTAGACGTTGCGGGAGTCGCGGCCAAAGTCTTGGCGGTTGACGTTGTTAAAGAAGTCGAGATCGGTGAGGCCGGTATGAAGGCCGGGATAGCTTGGATAGAGGCTATCGACGGGGCGGGGGACCAGTTCACCGTTGCTGCCTGTGGGGTTGTTGGTGGTGTAGGTGATAAAGGTTCCTTCGAGTAAGACTTTGAGGCTGTCACGAGCGAGTTCGGTGATCAAGGTGCCACCGGCCCAACCGATGATGCTTTCGGCCCATCGTTCGTCAAAGTCCATAAATTCGTTGGCGACGTTGAGGGTGGGGACTTGATCGCCACCAAGGAATCCGTCGGTCAACAAGACGTCTGTTTCTCGGCGTGCGCCAAAGGCCGAATTGAACTCCGAACCGATGTAGAATCCTTCAAGTTTAAAGGACAGGCCCGCATCGAAAGGATCATCGATAAAGACGCGCCCACGCAAGGCCAAGCCGCCCGATTGAGGCCAGACGTAGCTAAAGAAACCACCTTCGGGGATGCGGTTGGTGGCGTAGATGGCTTTGCCCGTGATCGGGTCGGTGGCGTCGTTGATACGGTTGTAGGTGTAGGCTGCGAAGGCATAAGCCGTCACTTTGTCACCGATCTCAAACTTGGCGTCGAGGGTGGTGGCGTTGGTAAAGAAGCGGTTGGCAAGCGAGACGGCCCCATCTTTGGCCCCTGTGGGATTGAGGGTTCCGAGCGAGTCGGGATCGTAGCGGTTGGCTTCCCAGTCGGCTGCGACCATCGAAACGATGTTGAACGAAAACCAGCTGGTGACGGTAAAGTCGAGTCGAACAGCATAAGCGTAATCTTGGCTGTAAAAAGGATTGGTCAGGGCGGTGTCACCGAGTCCTGTGGTCCAACCCGGGCCGATCCACATCTTGGGCAAAGGGATCACTCCGCCGTAATAATGCAGCCATTCACCGAGTTTTCCGTCCACAAAGATGCCCTTGCCGTTGTCTCGGTCGATAAATCGGACTTTTCCCACGGTCCATGCGTTGAACTCTGAATAGTCCGAACTACCGACATGAACGAAGTTCACAAAGTCCACAGGGACGCGGATACGAAACCAATAACCCCGAAGCTTCATGTATTCGGCGTGGTTCATCCCCAAGGATTCGCCCGTGTTGTTGGCGAGCGGCTGGAGATCGCCGTTTTCCCACCAGTTGTGCCACAGCGCGCCAAAGCGGCTCTTGATGCGGACGCCTGCGGTGACGTAACGGCTGACTTTGCCTCGGATCGTCATCTCAAACTCCGAAGCCACGCCATTGTCACCCGAAAAGTTGTCTTTGAAAGCAGGGTTGCCCAAGAACAAGATCCCTTGCGAGTCGTTGTTGCGGTACAGCCACTTGGTAAAGATCTGGCCTGCAAAGTCAAAGTTCGCGATATCTGCTCGAACAGCGGGGGTTTGTAGCCACAAACCGATCAAGAGGAACCAAATGAGAAGGCGATGGCGAAGCATGCGTTTACTCTACCTGTGGAGGGGGGGGCGGCGATCTGTCCCTGATCGTGGTGCATCTACCCTAAAATAAAGGGAAAATCTTGTCGTCCTGACAATCCTGATGCAAAAGCGCGGCGAATATAAAACAAGTTAGAAAAAGATCACAACCCATTTGTGCATCCGAAACCAAGCCTTGGGTGGCTTTGGCGAATGAAGTCTTTGTTTTTGAATGATAAATTTTTTGAATTTTTTTTCGCCCTGTCGATTTTTTTGGCTTGGCTAGGTGCTGAATATTGCTTCATTTTTTATGGATGCGAGGTGCTGTTGGGCATGATTTTTTGAAGCGCGATTCAGCGCCTGAGCGGAAGCGTGTATGGAAGTTGAGAAAGAGGCGGTAGTAAGGGCGTGTTGATGTTATTGTAAGATTTTTTGTGCAAGAGAGCAGCGAGGATCGATGTCGAGAGCGGGGTGTTCGTTCGCATAAGCTACGCGGATCTGCTTTGCGTGCAGGTTTGTTGTAGGGGATCCCGGGTGTTCGTTCGGATAAGCTACGCGGATCTGGCGGATATCGAGGGTGCGGTGTTGCGGTGTTGCAGGGTGTTCTTTCGCGTAGACCGTGTGGATGGTGGCGAGATGACGCTTGCGTCCAGATGGTGGATGACGGGGTGTGTGTTATTTCGCGTAGACCATGTGGATGGTGGCGAGTTTGCCGTTGCCATCGCAAGAGAAAGAAGAGAGTTGTTTGTGTTGTTCGGCTTTTTCGCTGTCGTTGCCTTGGCCTTTTCCAGCGAGCATATCGATGACGTGAGGATCGCAGTTTCCGTCGTTTCCGCCGCCAAAGCGGTGTTCGCCGTTGTATTCGTTGACGGGGCGGGTGAGTAGGTCGGTTTTGGTGGGGTAGCCTTCGTTGCTTTGGAGGAGGACTTGGAATCCCCAAGCGGTGCTGAAGCCACCGAGGGCGGATTTGGGGACGATGGCGATCATGGTTTTGCCGGATGCGCTGGTGGAGGTGGGGATAACGATATCGCTTTTGAATTTGCGGGCTTTGAGGTTAATCTCGCTTTTGAGTCGGGTGGTGCCTTGAGGGCTGATCAGGACGACTTTGTTCCAGCGATGTCCTTTGGCGAATTGGACGTTCATCCCGGGGAGAGCTTGGCTGTGGCCGCCTTTTCCGGTTTTGATGTAGACTTGGGCGAATTGGACGCTAAAGCCATTTCCGCCCCATGAGCGGGAGTTCCAGACATCGCGGAGGCGATTGCGGACGGTGATGCGGAATTCCACATTGCTGCCTTTGTCGGTGATCTTGACGTGGGTAAGGTCAAAGTCGCCTTTTTGGTAGTCGCCTTTGGTGGGGTAGATGTACTTTCCGGGTCCGTTGTCGTCGCCTTTGGGGTCTTTGAAGGAGACGGTGTCGTTGGCGTATGAAGCGAGAGGAAGGGCAAAGAAAGCAAGCAGGGCGAGAACAGAGGACAAAGCAAGTCGGGTCATGTGTGTCAGATCTCCTATCGGGTTGTGTTGCGGGCTTTTCCCGAGGATTCGGGGTCAGGTGTCCCGCGTTGGACGGAAGAGAGGTTGTTTTATGCACCGTGAGGTGCGTTGTTTTGTGGGTGGGTGGTGTATCGTGTTTGTGGAGACGAAGTCAAGGGCGTGATCGGCGATCCGTGATGGAGGCGGACGAAGGGGCGATATCGGCGGGTTCTGTGGATGCGGATGAAGGGGCGATATCGGCGGGTTCTGTGGATGCGGATGAAGGGGCGATATCGTTGGTTCTGTGAAGGCGGTTTCAAGGGCAGGATCGTTGGTTCTGTGAAGGCGGTTTCAAGGGCAGGATCGTTGGTTGTGGAGGAGGTGTCAGGCGAGATCCGCCCATAGCGTGATCGTTAAAGCGTAGGGGCAGTCTCCTGTGGTTGCCCAATAATCGGGCGTCTAGGCACGATTGTTTGTGTACACATCATGCGGATATCGTCTTAGATGCCAACAAAGAGACGTTTTCCGAAAGCATCGGGCAATCGGGCCTCGAAGACGCGTCGTGCGCTGAGAGCGATATCGTATTCGACGCGGTATTGCTCGAAGGTGCGGCTTTCGGTGTCAAAGATGGCGTAAGCAGCGCGGGGATCGTAGTCGCGTGGTTGGCCGATGGAGCCGACGGAGATGATGTATTTTTTGCGCGGGTCGAGTTCGATCAAGCCGGGGACCATCTGGATGACTTCGACACCGTCGTGGGCAAAGATGCGGCAGAGGTGGGAGTGTCCGATGAAGGTGACTTGAAGGAGTTCGCTGCTGTGTTGGTAGGCTTCTCGGGCTTGTTCCATATTGAAGATGTAGTTGAATTCTTCGGGATGGATGGGAGCGCCGTGAGAGAAGCAGACGTTGATATCGGGTTCATTTTTGAGGTAGGGGAGGGAGCGCAACCAAGCGAGATGTTCTTCGCGGAGGACTTCGACAGTCCAATCGAGGGCTTGTTTGGCTTGGTCGTAGTAGTAAGAATAATCCATTTTGCCTGATACAGCGGCGTCATGGTTGCCCATGATGGTGAGGCTGGAGACCTCACGGATGATATCGCAGCATTCGTTGGGGGATGCGCCGTAGCCAACGACATCACCGAGGCAGACGTACCGTTCAATCGATTTTTTTTGGAAGGCTTGCATCACCGTTTCAAGGGCGGCGAGGTTGGCGTGGATATCCGAAAGAATGCCTATCCGCATCGCTGGCTCTCCTCCATCGCGGGGCTGGTGGGGTGTGGTAGGTTCAAAGAGGTTTCGCGGTTTGATCTGAGCAAGGGCGTTGAACTTTCGTCGTCGAACCACAGGCTGTGCCTTGGGCAGAGGGCGACCACCGAGAGGACAAGGGGCGATGGAGCCATCGAAACGCTAGGGCCACCCGTTGAAGTGGAAGGGTTAAACAGACAGGAGGCGTCAGCGGGGGTGTATAACACAGAGAGGGAGTGAAAAGAAAGAGGCTGATCAAAGGTGGCGGGATGAGAAGGGGGGTGGTTTGTCATGTTTTTTGTGCGGCGCGGCGGTGTTTGGCGAGGGTTTTTCGGATCTTGAAGTCAAGTTCGGAGAATTGGAAAGGTTTGTTGATGTATTCGTCGGCTCCGTAGAGTGGGGAGGTGAGGCCGTTGAGGTTTTCGCCGATGCCGGTCACCATGATCAAGCCGATGTGGTTGTACTCTTCGTGTTCACGGACGTATTTGGCGACTTCCCATCCAGAGAGTCCGGGCATACGGACATCGAGGAGGATCAGGTCGGGCTGTTGGCTGATGATCATGGAGAGTCCGGCGTCTCCGTCGGGGGCTTCGAGGAGTTCGCAGTGCATTTGACTGAGGTGAGCCATGACCATTTGTCGTAATTCGGCGTCGTCATCAACAACGAGGATGAGGGGTGTTGCGCGTGGACTGGTCATCCGTGGACTCCTTGGCGTCATGCTGCGTGTGTCACCGACATGACGGGGTTAGGCGGGGATCTCGATGGATTGCAAAACTTTTTCAAAGTTTTGTTTTTTGGATTCAAAAACGGACGCTGCAGAGGTGCCCGTAAAGAGCATGACTTCGTTGGGTCTTGTCAAGATGGCGACACGCATTTGACAAACTTCGACGCGTTGCCCACGCAAGATGAACTGGTAGGAAACGCTGTAGGCTTCAAAACCGCCGTAGGTACAGGGTTCTTCGTTGAGCATACGAAAGCCCGTCAAGCGGGTTTTGAGTTCGGCCATTTGTTGGCTAAGGAACTTTTGAGGTCCGAGACCGGGTCGGATGCGTTCGCGGCTGAAGGCGACGTTTTCGCGGAATCCCGAACCGAGGCGCAAGTGGGGGGATTGGCGGGGATCGATCACGCGAGGGGCGACGAATGTATGAACCGTCCGATCACTCCAAGTATCGGGAAGGTCAATCGATAGAGATCCGATAGCAACACGCATCTTTTGTTTCTCGGCTGCGTTGGGGGCGCGTGGGCCTACGAGAGGCAAAAGTGAACCGTGTCAGGTATCACTTGGGGGGGGGGACGCGCCGGTTTCGGCTTTCCGCTTGGGCGACATAAAGGACTGGGTACGCGATATCGAAGAGTCTATCTTGGTTTCTCAAGGGCCTTTTTTACGGCCTCTGCAATGTTTCGAGAGGCTGTGTTTGGGGCAGGACTCAGGGGTGGCGCGGTGGGCCTTCGGTATGTTTGTGTTGGATCTTTGGCGTCAGACCGAGGCTTTGGGCGTGGCCCTGCTTTTGTTGAGAGGTGTTTGTGCTGTGTTGGAGCATCATTCGCTTTCGGTGTCTGCGAAGGCGAGAACGCTTGCCATGGCGGTTTCAACGCTCGAAGGCAAGGCATCCATTCCGAGCATGGCTCCCCATTCGGTTTGTCGTGCGAGGCGCGGATTTTCGAGCAATGCGGCGAGCATTTCGGCTTCTTCGGGGCTGAGTTCTTCGGGTTGTTCTTGTTGTTGGCCTGAGCCGCCGCGTTCAAACCGATCCACTTCGTCCACGCGTTCGAGCGCCTCGGCAGCTTCGAGACGATCATTGGCTTCTGTTTTGGAGGTTTTTTCGTTGCGAGAAGCGCCTTGTGTGGAGGCTCCGCGCACGTTGGGTCGATGGATCTTCATAAGCGATATCTCCCGTGTACACGAGGGGATCGGATGATGCTTGTTGTTTGGAGGGGGTTCTCTTGCGTATCCAACAAGCATCGACTCGATCGTAGAAGATGCCAGCACCTTCGTGTGCTTGTCAAGTCTTGCGTCGCGAGGGCGGCAGTTCGAGCGATCCTCGAAATAGGCAAGCCAAACGAAAAGGAATGTTTCTTGGGTGTCTTGGCGCTGTGTGTGTACCTTTGGTCTTGACAAGGCGGGTGCTTTTCTATGTACTTGTGCAGCCGAAGAAACAAGAAAGCCTCATTCCTCTCGGTTGCTGCTTTTCTTTTGTTTGGTGGTGTCCCGAAGCACAAGGAAACGGTCTGTTCTTGGGTTTTGACAGAAAAACAGAACGGCACCGGCCTTCTCAACGGTGGTTTTCTGGCTAACACATCGAGGTTTTTTGATGACGATGATCTGGAGTGCTTCTCCTTTTGCGATCTTTTGGTTGGCAGCGGACCCGATCAAGATCCTCTCCGGCTTGGTGTTGGGTGTCGTCATGGTGGGGATTATGCTGTTAATTCTCCGATCTATGGGCATCGACAGCCAGACTCCACCTGCGATGGTTTGGCGCAAGATCAAACTGTTCTTTGGGGCGTTGATCTTGCCGCTTTTGGCGGGTCGAAAGTTGAAGGAAGCGGATACCCTCGAAGAAGGGGGCAAGTTGGGCGAGGCGTTGACGATCTATCTTCGTTTGTTTGACTTTGACGGGATGTTGAGTTCAAACGCGACCCTTGCGATCCACAACGAAACGTTGCTCGAACGGATCGAGGATATCTGCGAGCGGACGGGGTATGATTTCCCTGCCGAACAGATCAACCGATTCCGCGAGGATATCTACGATTATTATCTGGTTCGCCAAAAGCACCTTACACCCGTCGATTACGACGGAACGCCGCTGCATCGGCCAGAGAACGAAGATCGTTTTAAAGACAAGCTCAACATGACCCAAGAGCGCGATCTGATCAAAGGTTTTGAGCATTTTCTTTCGACGTTGATCCAGCGTGTCCAAGAACATCTCAAACGAGGTGGCGTGGTGGCTCGCCCGCGTGTGAAAAAGCCGCAGGTGTCGCCTTCTCAGGTCGGTCTAGATGCCCCTGATGTCCCGATGGGAGCCGAAGACTCCGCCGATGCCTCTAGCGAACAAGGCGATATCTATCGCAATGATCCTGAACGCTCGCTACCTGCACGCGGTTTTGCCCATCCACCCGCCCAGTCCGTTCCCGCCAAAGAAGCCAATCCCTTTTCCGTCGACGATCCCCGCTCTCCGTTTTCCGAATCAACAGGCACTCTTCGCAAGTTGACGGGAGTCCAAGAAGATCAACCCTCTCCTTCGGCCAATCCTTTCGCAAGCCCCGCTCCTGCCGCCCCTAGCGCAAACCCCTTTGCACAACGCAGCCAAGATGCCCTTGCTGCGGTCAACGGCGGACCCGCGATGCCGATGCAGGCCCGACCTGCCGGGATGGCTATCCCCCAACCTGTTGTGATGCCCGCGCCTGCGATGGCGGCTCCTGCTCCGCAGCCCACAGGTGGATTTCCCAACTTCGGACAAGCACCTGCAACCACACCGAGCGGTACATTCCCCGCACCCGGTGGTTTTCCCGGGGCCGCACCCCGCCCTGCTGCTCCGGGCTTTCCGCAGCCTACCTCACCACAAACGATGGCTCCACAGCCCACAGGCGGATTTCCCGGCTTCCAAGGTCCTCCGCTTGGAGGACAAGCGCCACGCCCCGCAGCCTCGGGGTTTCCGCAACCTACTGCTCCACAACCCACAGGTGGATTCCCCGGCTTCCAAGGTCCTCCGCTTGGAGGACAAGCGCCACGTCCCGCAGCACCGGGCTTTCCGCAGCCCATGACTTCTCAATCCATGGCCCCACAACCGACAGGCGGATTCCCCGGTTTTCAAGGCCCACCCCAAGCGGCTCCGATGCCGCCCGCAGGATCGCCTTTTCCACAACCGACAGGCGGATTCCCCGGCATACAAGGTCCCGCGACGGGTTCTATCCCCTCTCCTCGACCCGCAGGATCGCCTTTTCCACAACCAACAGGCGGATTCCCCGGCTTCCAAGGTCCGCCCCAAGCGGCTCCGATGCCGCCCGCAGGATCGCCTTTCCCACAACCAACAGGCGGATTCCCCGGCTTCCAAGGCCCCCCTGCTGGTTTCCCCGGTCAGAAGAAGTAGCCCTCCCCACAACGCAGCCCTCTCGTCAAGTAGCCCTCCCCACAACGCAGCCCTCTCGCTAAGACGGTATCTGAGTGATGTACACAGCAAACGAGAGTACGCAGATGCCCGATTATTGGGCAGACACAGGGGGCGAACACTCAGACTCCCATCACACGGCCCTTTCCACCCTTGCCATCCGATCTGCGTTTGAACCAACCCCGTATCTGCGTTGTTTCAAGCGGTACAGACGTGGTTCCAGTTCCACAACACTCTAGCGAGCAAGGTATTCGTCGATCGAAAGCGCCGCGCCGAGTTGTTTGAGTTTGTTTGGGAACGCTGCGAGGCGTTCTGTGAAGGCGTTTTCTTGAAGTGCGCTGCGCCCTTCGATGAAAAGTGCCGCAAGCAACAGCCCTAATTCATGGAAACCATGCAGGATGGATATCTCTGCGCTATGAAGGCGCTGTTTGGGACCGAGGTGGAGGGTGTGATCTCTTTCTGTCAAAGAGACGCCGAATTGGCGGAGTTTGCTTCGTATCTGGGCAGAAGGGTACTGCGTGTCGTGAGAAAAGGATTGTTGCGATCGAGTCAGCAACAACCAGATCCACCAAGCATCGCGAAGGATGGGAGGAACGTCGAGCGGAGGGACGCGATCGGGCGCAGGGAAGGGCTTTTTTGTGCGGAGGTGGAGCGTTTCGGGGGTGGGCCGTTGGAGATCGATCTCTGTCTCAGAAATCGCATTGATCAAGGCATCGACGCCCCAAACACGCCGTCCTGTCAGGGTGATCTGACCTGCTGTGATCATCGTCCCCAACAGCAATAACCCCGTTTCTAGCCGATCAGCGGGAAGTTGAAGTGTGGTGCTTTTTAGGGGCCGTTGTGCAGAAGAGCCACATCCGTCGACGAGCAGCGTCTTGCCTTCGCGCTGGATCGCTGCGCCCATGGATTGCAGCATCGCGATCTGTTCGTTGAGAAGGGGGTCTTCATCGGGAAATGAAAGGAGGCTCTGTCCGTCGGCTCCGAGGGCAGCGAGCATCCAACAAGACGTACGAAACGGATGTGCTGGAACACCTCGAAGATCCGCACCCTTCAATCTCGTGGAATGGAGTTTTAGGTAGCCTGTCTCTTGGGTGATGGAGACGCCCATCTTTGCAAGGCCCGTGAGTAGGCCAGACCAGACGTGTGCAGGCGTCGGATCGTAGGGCGATATCGCAAACCGCACAGCGCCACACCGCAAAAGTAGCGGTATCATCGGCCAAAGCAGCGTCTCACTTTCTCGCAATAGACCGTACGGGATCGTGCTTTCTTGTGGCGAGCCTTGGACGCGCACGCGCTCTTGCGTTTGCGCCCATGACATCCCGATGTGTTCGAGAAATCCACGCATCCGCTGGCTCTCGCCGTTTTGTGGGAGACCTTCGATCTCCAATACGCCATCCGTGATCAGCGAAAGCGAAAGTGCAAAAAGACCCAAGCTGCTAGAGCCTTGGACTTCAACGCGCCCCTCCAGTCGCTTCCCTCCATCCACGATCCATCGTCTCAAGGTGTATCATCCTTTTTCTTGATCTCCCCATCCCGCTCTGGTTGCGATGGTTCGTGCGTCTCGGATGCAGAATATCTCTCTAATACGCTCAACGGCTCTGAGGCTTGAGCCTCGTCTGAGGTTTGGGATGGAGTGAATTCTTCGATGAACGCGTCGGGGTCGTGGGGCGGTGGCGTGGTTTGGGTGAGGCTTCCGCGAGGCATGGTGTAACCATCGGGAGGTCGGATCGGTGGGAGGGCGGGTGGTTTTGGCGATGCCTCGGTGGGGATGGACGAGGGGGATTGTTCGGTGGCTGCGGATGAGAGGGATTGCTCGGCGACTGCGGTTTGCGGCAAGGGCGGGGCGGTGTGTGCAAAAAGGGCAGCGGTGAGTTCATTTTGAAGAAAGAGATCGCCTGCTTGTTGCTCTTGGGCTTGGGCTTCTTCGGGGGGCCGTTCGCTGGAAGAAGGCGTAAAGGGCGGAGGGAAGGGCATCACGTACGTTGTCGGATCAGGCGGAGGCGTTGGGGCGGGTGGAGTCGGTGGTGAGGGCGGAGTCGGTGGTGAGGGCGGAGTCGGTGGTGAGGGCGGATTGTCAGAGGAGTCGTTGCCTTTTCGGTTGCGCAAGAAGATCCGAGCAAAAGCGAGGCCGATCTCAAAGAGGATGTACATGGGCAGGGCCATGATCATGAGGTTTAACGGATCGCCTGTGGGGGTCAAGACCGAAGAGATGATGAGGATCAAGACAAAAGCGTGTCGGCGATATTGTGCGAGGAGTTCGGGGGGAGCGATGCCAAAGACGCCGAGCAAAAAGATCACCAAAGGCGTTTGAAAGACGATACCAAAACCGAGCAAAAACCAAGAAGAGATGCCGAGGTAGGCTTGTAGGGTCAGGTTGGGTTTGAGTTGTCCCCACGCATCTTCGGAAGCATGGGGATAATCCCATTGGTAGCGGAGTTGAAAGCGTTGTGGAGACCCAGAGAATTGGAGGTCGATCGATTTTTGGCGCAAGAGAGATTGGACGGCTTGGAGCAGATCGACGCGCTTTGGATCGGTCGGAGGATAGAGGTTTTTGGCACGCAAGCGCAGGATCGGTTGGAGGGGGGGCTTTTTCGTCGAGGCTGCGGTGTTTTTGGAGGGGAGGGACGAGGGTTGGGAGTATTGTAGGCGTGTCGGAAGTGTCGGTAGGATGGGCGATTTGTGTGTGTGTGAAGTGGTCGGTTTGTACGTGGGCGGGGGGGCTGGTTTGTGTGTGGGTGTGGTGGTCGGGGGGCTTGGGAGCGTGGAAGTAGCGAAGAGTTGCTGGAGAGCGGGGAGATCGATCTGTAGCACAGGGCGTTTGGAGAGGGATTTGGTTTGCGGTGTGTGTTTGGGTGAGATGGGGATGGGAAGAAGTTCGAGAGTAAGTCCACCTTGACGGACGGGGGCAGCGGGCTGGGCTTGGAGTGGGCTGGCGTAGATCAAGAGGAAGCGATAAGCCGAAGGGACGGCGATCTTGTAGGCAAAGGTTGCTCCCGCAGCGAAAAGCAAGATCGAGCTAGTGAGGACAGGCCCGATCAATCGGCGTTCGTTGGGGTGGAGTCCGGGGGCGATAAACAGCCACGCTTGCCAGACCCAAACGGGGAAGGCAAAGAAGACTCCGGCAAAAAGGGCGATCTTGAAGGATTGAAAGAGAGGCTCGGTGAGAGAGAGGTAGTGGAGGTCGGGTTGGATGTTGGTTCCGGCGGTGGCTTCTTTGAGAGGCCCCATCAAGAAGCCGATGATCTCTTTGGCGTAGGTGAAGCCAAAGATCGAGCAAAAGATCACTGCAAGCGAGGCGATCAGGAGGCGGGTACGGAGTTCTCCGAGATGTTGGGTAAAGGACATCTGGTGATCTTCGGCATGGAATGGTTTGGACACGAGTGGATCCTTTGGTTATGCGTCGACTTTGCTGGATGGCTCGGAAGGATGGGAGGGCGTCGTTTCAAGGGAGGGAGAGAGTGTGGGCTGGGCGGCTCTGGCGGCATCGGAGGCATCGCCGCCACCGCACGTTGGATCGCCCATGATCGGTTCGGATTCTTGGGGAGGTTGCCAAGGGTCAAGGGATTGGTGGACTTGGTTTTGGAAGTCGCCAAGAGAATGTTGGACATCTTTGAGGGGGCCTTGGATCTCGGTTTCGAGTTCGTTTTTAAGGCGGTTGAGTTCTTCGCGTTCGAGTTCAAAGTTGATCGCATCTTTGACTTCTTGGGTGGCTCTGCGGACTTCGCGCATGGCTTTTCCCATCCATCGAGCAAACTCGGGTAGCTTGGAGGGACCGAGCAAAAGCAGGGCTGCCACCAAGATCAGGGTCATCTCCCAAACGCCGATATTGAACATTCTTCATCATCCCTGTGTTGTGTGTTTGCGAGGCCATCGGACTACGTTGGCGCGCAATGTAATGGCATCCTTGACGCGGCGCAAAGGAAAATCAAGCCCTCGTGCATGAACTTTATCAAAAAAGACGGACTGTTGGGGGATTTGAGTCGTTAAGGAAGTGACAGGCGGGGAGGAGCGAAGGGGCAAAAAGAGGCGGGTTGGTGAAAGTCGGGTTGCGCAGAAGGGGTAGGAAAAGCCGAAAGATAGCGGCGTTTGGGGGGAGCGTTGTGGATAGCATAAGCGTTCCATGTCCAAGGCTGTGGGGGAAAGTAGTTGTGTAAAACACGGGCGTGGCCGATCCATCGGCCATTTTGGATTTCAAGAGAATAATCGCAAGGGATCTGTTGGGTTTGTATCGTGCGGATAGCGGAGAGTTGGAGCAGGAGATGGTGTCCGTGTGGGCCGAATTCCATTTCCAGATAAGGCCATCCTTCGGCGGTTTGTGGTCCTGCAACAAAGATCTCGACGACTTCATGTTCCCATAGGCGGGGGGTGGGGCCGATCGGATGGGAAGGCGGAGGATCGTTGTAAAAAGGCGCATGCCAGACAAATTGGACTTGTGTGGGATCGTCCCACGCAAACACGGCGATGTGTTCGTGGGGCGGGAGTGGTTGGGCGTCCCATGTGGATTGGAGGCGGAGGGTGAGGGCGTCTTGGGGCGGATGGGGGATTGGTGACATGAAATTCTCCTTGGGGATAAGGCCGATGTTGCGGTCTGTTTGAGCGTCGAAGCGTGTGAAAAAGGCGATAAGTCGAGCAACAAAGAGGTCGGATGTTTCGGTTTTGTTGTGGGTCACAAGTTCGAGGGGGATTTGCGTTGAGGTTCGGAAGTGATCGCTTTGCGGTTGTGCGTGTGAGGTGGTGTGTGTTAGAGGATGAGGTTGGGATCACGGCCTCGGCTTGGCAAGGTTGTATGCGTCGAGAGCGACGGGAACGGCAAAGACGGGCAGAGAAAGGAACAACAGAGATGGCGTATCGTGTGGGTATGGTGTGGGATTCGGCGTTTTTGCAGCACGACGCAGGAGAAGGGCATCCAGAACGAGCAGAGCGTTTGGTGGCGATCCGCGAAGCGTTGATCGAAGAAGGGATGTGGGAGCGTTTTGTACAAGTCCCTACACGCGAAGCGACCCGTGAGGAGTTGTTGCGTTGCCATACCGCAGAGCACATCGATCAAGTGATGGCAGCGCGAGGCCGAAGCCATGTGAGTTTCGATCCCGACACGCACGCTTCTTTGGGTACGGTGCCAGCGGCGTTGCGTGCGGCGGGGGGCTCGATGGATCTTGCGCGTGCGGTGTGGCGTCGCGAAGTCGAACGCGGCATGGCGTTGGTGCGCCCGCCCGGGCATCATGCCGAACGCGACAAGGCGATGGGGTTTTGTTTTTTGGGTAACGTTGCTTTGGCTGCGCGTGCGTTGATGGCCGAAGAAGGCGCAACACGCGTGATGATCGTGGATTGGGATGTGCATCACGGCAATGGAACGCAACACATCCTCGAAGACGATCCGCGTGTGTTGTTTGTGTCGTTGCACCAGTATCCGTTTTATCCGGGTACGGGAGCGCTCGAAGAAGTGGGCGTGGGGCGAGCCAAAGGACACACCGTCAATTTGCCTCTTCCGATGGGCATGAGCGATCACGACTATCGTCTGCTGTTTCAATCGTGGATCGTGCCGATCGCGGAGCAATTTGAGCCAGAGATGATCTTGATATCCGCAGGTTACGATGCGCATCGCCGCGATCCGTTGGCGATGATGCGCCTGAGTACGGGGGGATTTGCTTCGATGGCATACGATCTGTGTGCGGTGGCGGAGCGTCTGTGTGGGGGACGGATCGCGGCCTTTTTGGAGGGAGGATACGATCTCGAAGGCTTGTCTTCTTCGGTGGTTGCGACGCTGCGCGTGTTTTTAGGAGATGATGTCGATCTGTCGGGTGAGCCGCAGCTTGCGGGGGCGGCATCGCGTGCTGTGCTGGAGGCAAGCAAGGCCCTGTTGGCGGTGTACGGCTTCAAAGGCTAAGCACCGAAGGTTGTTCTCCCGAAGTATCGGTAGTTTTGGAGCGGAGCAGGGAGAAGTGTTTCATGTGGATGGATCGGCTCGGTTGGTTGGCGTTTGCGTTGCCGTTCGGCTTTTGGCTGTGGATGGCGGGCGCTTCTCCTGAAGGAGTGGATGCTCCGGGTGTGGTGGCTGCGACCTATTCGTTGCGCGAGACGCACCCGATGGGTGGGCCGTTGGCGTTGATGTTGGGGCATGGGTTTACGTTGTTGCCGCTGGGCTCTCTTTCGTTTCGGATGACGGCCGCTTCTGCTTTTTTTTTGGCGGTTGCTGCGTGGCTGTCTTTTCAAGCGGGTGTGCATTTGTTGGTGTTGTTGTTTGGATCCGAAGGGCGAGGAGTTTTGGGGCGGTGGATGGTGTTGTGTGGGGTGGTGGGGGGGATGGGTTCTGTGGCGGTTTGTATGCAGGCGAATCATCCGGGTTTTGTTGCGCTGTATGTGATGTTGTTGTGTGCGGCGTGGGAGCGCAGTCTGGCGTGGTGGCTGTTGCCTGAGCCGTTGCGCATCGCACGAGGGGGAGGGCTGGCCGTTGTTTTTTTTGGTTTGGCCTTGGCGATGTTTCCGTGGCTCTCGGTGGGGTATGCCTGTGGGGGAGTTCTGCTGTGCTGGGGCAGACGAAGTCGCTTGCGTTGGGGGGATGTGTGTGTGGGCATCGGCTTGTTGCTGGTGGGATTCAGTAGCTTTCTGTATCTGCCTGTGCGAACATCGCAAAATTGGGCTGCTGCGTTGCAGACACCGGCGCCTTTCGGGCCGAGAGCGCACAACAGCCCGTCCTTTTCGGTGCGAACAGAGCCGCTCGTTTCATCACAAGCCGCTTTTCAGGAGATATCTTTGGGTGAGACAAAGCGCAAAGAGAGGTCCCCGGAGGGTTGGGCTGTTTGGCAACGTGCGTGGCGGATGGGTGGATGGTTTTTTTCTCAAGCGGGCGGGTTGCTTTTTCTCTTGGGTTTTGTGGGATGGTGTGTGGCTTGGGCAAGAGGGCGGAGCGTTGGGGCGGCCTTGTGGGTGTGGTGCATGGTGGGGCTGTGGGCAGCGTGGATGACAGGAGCTTCTTTGGAAGAGGTATCTTCACGAGGTCTGTTCATCCCGTCGTTGTTGGTGTTGGGGTGGTTTGTGGCGATCGCTTTGTTTTGGTTTGCGCAGCATTGGGGGCGTCGGTGGATGGCGGTGGCTGGGTGTGTTCTTTTGATATCGGGGTGGGGGCTACATCTTTTTCCTTGCTCGTCTTGCGAGCGGGGGATCGGGCGTGTCTTGTTTCCTGTGGCATCGGCCTCACAGAAAGGAGGCTGTTGTCGCCCACGAGACACACAGACGTCTTTGTTGTGGAGCGAACTCATGGAGGAGTTGCTTCCGCGAGATGCGCTGGTGCTCACCCGAGAAGCCCATCACACGGTCTTGTTGTTGTATCGGCAAGTGATCGAGCGGCAACGCCCGGATGTGACCTACATTCCGCGTGATCTGCGCAATACACCACACTTTGTTCGGGCGCGTCTTTTGCGAACGGCTCCGCCCTTGCGTCTGCTGCGACGGCTCCAAGAGCGAGACCCTTTGCGCCTGTTTGATGAACTGCGAGACATCGCAGAAGGGCGTCCCGTTTGTTTGGAGTGGTTTGAAGACCTGCCCGAATGGATCGCTCAAACAGCCTATCCAACGGGCTTGTTGTTCACATGGGATCCTGAGAATCCTGTACCCCGCGATGCTCGTGGACGTGCCGAAGACGACGAGCGGATGGCCGAGCAACAGCGGCGCTTTTGGCAAGAAGCTTATGCCTTGTTGGGATCGGCGTGGGTATCCAACGCCTTGTTGCGAGAACGGTTGCAGTCGACACACCTCCTTCATGCCCAAGCTTACCTTCAAAGCGGGCGTTGGCGTGCTGCCAAACAAGAGATCGTGTATGCGTTGCGTTGGCAAGGCCATGAACAAAAGCTTCGTGCTTTGCAAAAACGCTTGCAACCTCACCTTGATACCCTCGGACCGTTGCCGTCACGCAAGTGATCGGGCGAAACGAAGATTGACTTTTGCGGGATTCTTCGCTAGAATGCCGCCTCGCTGCCGCACGCATTGCGGCACCCAAAGATGTATTGTATCTGCGCGAAAGAGCGAAGGAGCAAAGGAATGGCAACCGCAACCACAGCCTACAAGGCTGGAGACGAGGTTATGTCTTGGTGTACCAAGTGCAAGGAGATGCACCTCCATCACGTGAAGGCTGTGGGCGCCGATGGAGTCCCTGCGCGTGTCATCTGCACTTGTTCAGAAAAACGAGAACGCAACTTTCGCCCTGATCCTCCAAAAGCCGCAGGTGAAAAACGCTCGTCCAGTTCGTCTTCCTCCGCTGCTGCGGCTCCCAAACGCGCCTCGAAAAAAGTCGTCGAATCTCCCCAAGTCCAGTGGCAAAAACTGATCGATGGAACCAACCGAGAAAAATCCCGCACCTACGAGATGAATGCGCAGTTTGCGCAAGGTGACCTGCTCGATCATAGCAAGTTCGGTCCCGGCGTCGTGACGGAGCTTTTGGACGCGCACAAGATGGTTGTCGTGTTTGAAGACAAAACACGCATCATGATCTTTAACAAGCACCATTAATGGGCGCTTTTCTTCTCCTGCCCTTTTCTTCTTGCCGCTCAACATACGCCCACCACCTGCGTTTGAACCGAATCATCGGGCCATTTGGAGGGAGGGCAGATCTTCTCGCTTGTTTTTCCTTCCATGCCTGTTGGCTTGCTTGTTTTCTTCTCGCCATCGCGAACCAAAAGAGGCCTGATCATGGACGTTTGCCGTGTGGTGTTGTGGGGACTTGTGTTTTGGATGGGTTTGATCGCATGCGAGCGAACCCCCCGTGAGTCTTCGCTCACCCCCACCCCAACCCAAAGCCCCGTGTTGGCTTGGATCGGAAATCAACCCCTCTACGAAAAAGATTTTCTTGCGCGTTATCGAGCAGCGGGTTCGCCGATGGAGCCTGCTGCTTTTTTGCAAGCACTCCTCGACGAAGAGATATTGTGGCGAGAATCCGTCGAACGGGGACTTTTGACTTCACGACAAGTTCGCGAACAAACACAAAAGATGCAGATCTTGCAGTTGCTCAAATTAGGATTCGAGCAAGAGCACAACCCGCGTTCGATCCCCGCAGGGCTTGTGCTTGACGTGTACAACGCACGCTTGCCTGAATTCGTGAAGCCTGTGTTGTTGCGGACAGTTCATCTGCTCGCTGAACGCCCCAAGCATCCATCGCATCAACGCAAACGTCGTGGGGTGCCGCTTCCTCCCATCCCACCCGCCGAACAAGCGATCCTTGAGGCCGAGTTTCATCGACGCACAGATATCTTACGAAAGGTTCTTCTGTCGCTGCGGGCTGCGAAGGCCCGAACCAAGGCCGACTTTGAACGGGTGGTGCGGCCTTTTCTTCAAGAACACAACCGTCCTCATCCCTCGCTGATCCAAGTGGGGCAGACGCTACGGTCCGCTTTAGAACTCGATCCCAAGATGACAAGCGCAGCGATGTTGCCCTTGTTTCGGGAGTTGTTGCATCGAGTGCCTCAGGAGATTCTTTGTACTGCTTGCCCAGAAGCACGAAAACTTTTGGGCGGGTGGAAAGGAGAGAAGGGGCCGCAATTCTATCAGCCGATGTCGCCATCGACCCGCCGTTACCTTCTCCACTTTGCGCAACGCTTTCGGACGCGCCCCCAAACCGCCTTGCGCTACGAAGAGATCCCGCCTTTTCCTGAGCGCGAAACCAACGGCTTTTTCAACGTCGTACGGCCCTTTGCGAAGGCAGCCTACACCCTCAAGGACGGCGAGATCTCGGGCCTTGTCGAGACTTCTTTTGGGAACCACCTGATCTTGCGCCTTGGGAGTTCACCGCCAGAAACAAAGACCTACGCAGAAGTCGAGGGCTTGTTGCGCAAAGAGATCTACGAGCTACAAAAGAAAGAGATGTTCCAACATTGGCTCAATCGGCTGCTGGCCAATCACCACGCCAAGATCTTTCCCAAACGCTTGGAGAAGATCGAAAGATTATCAAGTAAGGGATCTCCACCACAGTCCCGAAAGCCTTAGAGAAAGAAAGATATCTTTGATGCGAGCCGTACCTTTTGATGCCGTCGTCGAGGCAGCCAAAGAGCTATTTTTGGAGACGCACTTTCATCTGCGCGAGGATATCCGCCTCGCTCTTGAACGGGCGTGGGAACGCGAAGAAGAACCTGCTCGGACATACATCGGCCTGTTGTTGGAAAACGCCATCCTCGCAAGTAAGGGCGAAGTCCCTTTGTGCCGAGATACAGGTGTTCCGATCTGGTTTGTGGAGATGGGGAGCGAGTTGGGGATGGAGGATGGCTTGTTGCCTCAGGCTGTGGAAGAAGGAGTCAAGCAAGCCTTTCTGCAATATCCGAGTTTTTCGCCGATCCTCCAAGATCCTTTGGATGTCAAGAGTCTAATCACGGACAGGATCCCTGCGAGTGTCCATTTGCGGATCGTCGAAGGCTCCGAGTTGCGGATGATCTGTATGCGTGCCTCTGCCTTAAGCGAGTTGAGCAGCCGTTTGGGCGTGCTGGAGGCGGGGTTTGCAGAACGCGAGTTGGTGGAATTTGTGAGACAAGCCGTCTTGCAAGCGGGGCCTTGGTGCAATCCGCCTGTGTTGGTGGGAGTGGGCATCGGTGCTTCTTTGGACGACGTGGCTCGCTTGGCACGCGGAGGACTCTTGCGTCCTGTTGGAAAGCCTCATACGCGCCTAGAATACGCACGATTGGAACAAGAGATGTTGAATGCCGTCAATGCTCTCAAGATGGGACCGGGCGGGGTGGGCGGCGAGACCACCGCGCTTGCTGTCCATATCGAAACAGCCCCTTGCCATCGAGCGGCGATCCCTGTTGCTGTCTGTATCTTGGGGCATAGCGTTCGTGTCGCCGAAGTAATCTTGACGCCCGATGGTTGAGGGTCTTGAGGGGGCGTGGCTTCTTTGGGGGAGTTTCGGTGGGTAGGGCATCAAAGCGTTTACGCGACGGCGCGGGTGCTATCGAGGTTGGGTTGCCAAGCGGAGAGGATCTGTTGTTCGTCGAGGATGCCTTGGCGAGTGATGCGAGGGGGTGTGCGCGTGACGTCGACAACGGTGGACGAACCTTCTCCTGAAAGATCGCCTGCGCTGATCAAGATATCGATCCATTGCCCGAAGTTTTTGCGGACTTGGGCTTCGGAGGTTTCACCGCGTTTGCGGGCGAGGTTGGCGCTGGAGATCAACAGAGGCGCATCGAAGGCTTCGACGATGCGGCGAGAGAGCGGGTGTTCGGGGACACGGACACCGATAACACCGTTGTTTTGGAGGTTTTTGACGATCTTCTTTGGGATGTGATCTCCCATCTCAAACAGCAACGTCAGGGGGCCGGGCCAAAAACGCTCGATCAAGGAGCGGGCTTCGGGTGAAACTTGTCGTGTGATCAGCTTGAGTTTTTGCGCGTTGGGGATCATCACAAGCGACGGGGCTTTGTTGGTGCGTCGTTTGATTTGTAGAACGTTGATCACGGCTTCTTCGGAAAGAAACGGTGTAGCGAGGCGGTAGGTGCTGTGGGTTGGAAAACAGACGGTGCCGTTTTTGCGCAGGGCGTCTGCGATCTCGTCGTAGAGATGGGGGGATTGTTGGAGTTCGGCGACGGAGATGATACGCATTCGAGCCTCCTTTGTGATGAAGGGGAGAGAAGATCGGCGCAGCGGGTGCGCCTTGTGGGCATCGTGTTGATTTGCCGCGAAGTATCGGGGGAAAACACAGAGAAACAAGAAAGAGGGAAAACAAAGAGGGGAGAGAAAGACAAGGCTTGTTCGATGGGGGATCGAAAAAAAGGGGATGCAAGGGAGGAAAAACAGACAACCATCAGCACCTCACAAAAGCGATTCGTTCTTCAGCGTAACCGCCTTGGGAGAGTGCGTCAAGGATTCTTTTTTTTGCGCGTCACACAAACGACACAAAGAGGAGTTAAGCACGTTTTTTTTCTTGCGTCTCGAATTGGACAGGAGACAAGCCCAAGAGGATACGGCGGGCCATATTGAGCGCAGTATAGGCCGTGATCATTTGAACGCGGTGGCGTTGGCCGGGAAAGAAAAAGCGCCGATGCCATGTCTGATCCACTGTGGCAGCCGCGATATCAACCGTCCCTACGGGCTTTTCGAGCGTTCCACCTTCTGGACCTGCGATCCCCGTCACCGCCACCGCGATATCGGCCCCGCTGATCCGCAACGCACCTTCGGCCATCGCACGCGCCACGACTTCGCTGACGGCTCCGTGTTCTTGCAACAGCGTTTCAGGAACCCCGAGGATGCGGCTCTTTGAGGCGTTGCTGTAGGTGACGGCTGAACAGAGAAAATAATCCGAGGAACCCGCCAAAGCCGTGATCTGTCGGGCGATTAAGCCTCCTGTGCAGGACTCGGCGAGAGCGAGCGTCTTGTTTTGTTGTCGAAAGAGTTGGGCGAGCAGCTCCACAAAGTTGTCTTCGTCGTAGCCAAAGATGTATGGTGCAAGGCGAGATTGGACGTGTTGTGTGTAGGCAGATCCGATCTGTTCGGCGGCTTGGGCATCGTGGAGATCGGTTTGGAGGCGGATATGGATCTCGGGGAGCGCCGCACGATAGCCGATCTCCAAGCCCTCGGGCAGCGGGTAAAGATCAGCCAACAAGTCGGCGGCTTTGGATTCTCCGAGGCCAAAACACTTGATCTCGCGGACGAAAGGCTTGGTGTGGGTGGGGCCTGCTTGTTCGACCAAGCAAGGGATCACGCTGTCCTCAAGCATCGCCTTCATCTCGCTTGGGACGCCCGGCATCGCAAAGAAGCGACACCGACCGATCGTGATGTCCACTCCGGGGGCTGTTCCGTTGGGGTTGGGAAGCGAGCGCGCTCCTTCAGGGAGATCCGCTTGTTTGAGGTTGCTCTCTCCAAGCGGGCGCTTGAGAGCCTCAAAATAAACCCGCAGCGTTTCTACCAGCGCAGGCTCTCGACGTGTCGGAACTTGCGCTAGATCCGCCAAGATAGCGACCGTTCGATCGTCGTCTGTGGGGCCGAGTCCACCCGTGACGATGGCGATATCCGAACGCGCTTGGACTTCGGCAAACACTTGTTTGAGGCGTTGGGGATCGTCGCCTACAGTCGTGGAGCGTAAGACCCGAAAGCCCCGTCGCAACAAGCGTCCAGCGATCTCACTTTCGTTGCTGTTGACGACGCGACCATCAAGGAGTTCTTCGCCCGTCATGATCAATTCGATGTGCATGGTGTTCTCCCAACGAAAAAGGATGCCCAAAAAAAGCATCCACCAAGAAGCTTCGGGCGTTTTCTTCGCCTCTACGCAACGCAAACGCCCAATACGGGAAGGCGGCCATCTCAATATGTAATATCTCTCCACCAAAGCGCTGTTCGCACAGGGCGACGATCCCTGCCGCAGGCTTGCAGCTTTTGAGTGTTTGTGGTGGGAGCTTGAGATCCGAAGGCGCACGCGGTTGGAACGCCGTTTGGTCTTGGATATCGCCCAGTTCTGCCTCGGTTTGCTCGCTGTCCGCCACAAACCGCAACCGTCCGTGATGGATCGATAACATCGCGGCTGTTTGTGCATGATAATACAGATGCGTTTCGCACCGCTGTTGGCGTTCTTTGAGCAGCCCGATGTGACGGGTATAACGCAGCTTGATCCGCCATGTCAGCAGGTAGCGCAAGCCAAAAGACTCGACGGTCTCTTTTGACATCAGACCAAAAAGGCTCGATTCTCTCGCTCTTTTGGCCGTTTTCAGCGCTTGTTCTTGGGGAAACAGGCAAGGGACGGTCTGGATAGGACGCAATAGACCGATATCAGGCGAAAACAGATGCGCACGCAACCAATAACAATTGCTTCGCCCCATGCGTACGGACGCAACAAGCTCCTGCTTTTGAAGCTGCTTGAGCAGCTTGCGCAGGGCCAACTCGTTGATCTGGGTTTGTTCGGTGATCTCGCGCACCGTGTACACCCCGGGCGAGCGATCAAAAAAAGCCGCGAGGCTTTGGCGAACACTTTGTTGATCGAGCGACTCGTTTTCTTCGAGAGCGCCTACCGTGGAAGGCTCGTCCTCTTCGTCTTCTTCGATCCGATGGCCTCGCAACAATTCCAGTAGATCGAGGCTTTTGGGGCGCATGCTCTCCTCCTGATCTTGGCCGAGTACGCGAGGCGACCGCACGTTGTGGCTTCGTTCGATGGCGACTGGGATTGTGGCCTCTCGCTCGCTCGTTGCGGCGCTTCGTTCGCCCGTTCCCGAACTCCGCTCGCTCGTCGCAGCACCTCCTTCGCTTGTTCTTGTCTGCGCTTCTTTGGCCTTTTGCGGTCGTTGAAGCAGAGAGCGCTGTTCAGCGATCCGTTGTTGGTCGAACGGGCCGATGGAGGGTCGTATTTGTTCCATGCACTCTTCGACGCGATCTTCGTCGAGCGTTTCGTGCTGCGTCAACAGCCACCGCAGGCGGATCCGCACCACCCGCGAAAAGGCATCGGGGCATAACCAAAGAAAAGAACCCGTCTCTAAGCTCGGCAGCTTCGACAAGATCATCTCGACTCCTTCGGGCTGCATCGAACGGATGATCCCTTCGATCTTGCGGATATCTTGCTGCACAAGCATCCGCCCAAGTACCCATGTCGAGCATTGCGCAAGCGCCGTGTAATCGATATCGCTTGGGTTTTGACTCGCAAACAAACAGCAGATCCCGTATTTTCGCGCTTGCTTGAACAAGAGCCGCAAGATCTCTTTGCTTGCCGGCTTGCGAACAGGCGGTAGATAGGGCGCGATCTCGTCGATATAGAACAGCGCTTGAGGCGTCTGCGAAGGATGTTCGATCATCCATTGGTACAGGGCTTGTGCCAACTGGCTCACAAAGAACTCTTTCTCTTCTTGGGTGTGCAGCGTGTTGAGGTAGATCACAGAGATCCGTGTTCGAGAAGAGGGGCTTGTTTCTTCGGATGGGTTCGCTTCTTTCGATGGGTTCGTTTCTTTCGATGAGTTCGTTTGTTTCGATGGGTTCGCTTCTTTCGATGGGTTCGCTTGTTCCGATGAGTTCGCTTGTTCCGATGAGTTCGCTTGTTCCGATGAGTTCGCTTGTTCCGATGAGTTCGCTTGTTTGGAGCATACCGAGGCATCGGAGCGACCCGATCGAGGCGAAGCGGCTGTGATGCCAAGCAGTGTGGGGATATCCAAGGGGGTTCCGATATGAAAAAGCAAGCGACGTGCGCCGATGCTGAGGACTTCGATCTTGCGCAACACTTCTTCGCGCTTTTTGGCCGAGATGATCCGAGAGACACGCGCCAGCAATTCTTCGGGCAGATCGTGCAAAAAAGCCCGAAAATCGGCCAGTCCGTACACTTCGCCATCGGTCTCCACAAGGTGTTGCAAGACCAGATCAAGGTAGGCCGAAACATAACTCCCGTCGTTGGTGTCGAGCGGATAACCCAACAAGGCTGCAAAGTTCGAAGCCACGGCGCTGATCAAGCGGATCTGGACTTCTTTTCTCAGCGGAAGATCGGCGATCCGCAGCGGATCAAGACTTAGCGGCATCCCCGCCCGACTTCCCGGTGTCCAGATCACCACCTCGATATCTCGCTGCCATCGGCGAAGTTGTTCTTGTGGGATATCGTGGAGGCGTTGATCTTGCGCTGTCGCCGGCAAGATCAAACTTGCGATGTCTCCCTGCGGATCCACCGCGATCACCGGCAAACCCGCCAAGGCGAACTCTTCGCAGAGCACTTTGCAGGCGACCGTTTTTCCACTTCCCGAGGCCCCCAAGACCACCGCGTGGCGCAAAAACACTTCTGCCCCCAACTCGACACGCTGACCCTCTTCATCGTTTCCTACAAAGATCGCCATGATTCGCCTTGCATCTCTTCTGATCGGACTGGCGCAGTGGGGTTGGCTTGGTTGAGTGGGGCCTTGCCCCAGACCCCACAAGGGACTGTCGCCCCTTGCCCCCCGTGTTCGCGGGGTGACCTGACGTGTTTCTCACTCACAGCGCTACCCCTTGAAGTGGCGCGAACACGGGGGTTTTTATCGACTGCGCCCTCTGATCCTGATCGTGGGCTGTGCAACCATCGCACGGATTGTTCTTGTGCAGGGATCTTCTAGCGCATCTGTCTGCCACAATCTAGAACGCACGCCGAACAAGTTGATCCTTCAGAAGAATACAGCCGAGACTTTTTACGGCTAGGCTCTGTTCGTTGCATCATCCGCTGCTTCGGGGATTGGAAACAGGTGAGGATAATGGCGCTTCCATGCCGCGATCATCACCTCGTGCGGAAGATCAGCAAAACTGCCGTAGTGATGCAGATACTCCATATAACGCGATCCTTCCGCATCATAGGCGTGCAGCAAAGCATCGTGTTCTCCGTCAAAATCCAGCGGAGCCAACCCAAGACCCAAACAAAGATTTTGATCAAACGCTGGTGAACCCTTCACCCAACGCCCCCCAAGCCACATCTCTGCATAACCATGAAAAGCAAACACCTCCGTCTGCATCACTTCCAATAAACCCGGTGGCGACAGGTGATTGCACACATCCGAAAATCCCAACCTCGCGGGGATCCCAGCCGCCCGCGCTGCCGCCGTCAAGACGATCGCTTTCGGAACACAAAAGGTCTTGCGGCTCTCTAGGATCACCGATGCTTTCATCTGTTCGGATTCAAGGCGCACTGTGTACGGATTGTAACGAAAATGATCGCGCACTTTGTGAAACAACGCGATCGCCCGATCTTTCGGGCTTTGATCGGAAGTGATCGTGTCTTCCACAAACTCACGCACTCTCGGATGATCGCTATCGACGAAAACACCCGCAGATAGGTACAGATGATGTTCTTCTTTTGATAGATGGCTCTCTCGATCCAACCTCATCCCATCCGCTCCAGTTCCTCGAAATAGACAGGAGTGCGAGTCCTCCGTCTCGGAGCAAGAACGCTCCACTCCCATCCGTGTGATATGTCGGCAAAAAATCCGTGTTCGCGGTCGTTGCAAGCGACAGATCCGTCTGTTTGAAAAACATCTGCTCGCTTCGCCCCTCACCGAGCCAAGGGGCCTTTCGTCCCTTGCAGGGTCTGGTACCTCGCCCCACGAAAGGCAAGAACGCTCCACCCCCCACAAAAGATGCTTGTTCGCGAACCGAGGTTGCGTGTGGTTTGCCCAATCGCCTCCGATCTGCGCGAGCGATGGAACGCTGCTTGCGTACAGGCCGACACTCTTTCCCCCAGCCTCTTGCAGAAAGTGGATCGCTTTGCGATCTTGGCAAGGACCAGAAAACAAGCTCACTCGTCAACAAAGGAGGATGCGGGATGCGTTCGTGGCAGGGAGCGGTGCGAAGAGGAACGATCTTCGTTGTCTTTTTGGGGCTTTGTGGGTTCGGAGCCTTCGCCCAAAATACAGACGGAGACGGAGATGAAGAACAAAAACGAAAACGCGCACAACTGATCAAAGAAGCAAATTGTTTGAGAGTATGCCAAGATACGTTTCATGCTCGATTTTCTCGATGCGGTCGGGTCGATGACAGTTCGTCGTGTTATGTGTATGGCGAGCTTTATATGATCCACTGCTTGCAAAAGTGCCGCGCTCCTTGGTTTTGCAAAGGCTACGGCAAAACCTTTCAACAATGCCCAGAGAATTGCTTGAAAGATTACGCCCCCAAGTTCCAAGAAAAGCGATGGGACAAAAAGCGAAAACGTTGGATTCGTCTCAGCAAAACCCAAGTTCAGCGGCAGTTGGCTCGCGCACAGGCCGGTTGTAAGGGCGTTTGTAGTGTTTTCGATCGCTTCTGCTCGATGGATATCCCACGTATCCGAGAAAAAAAGCTCAACCCGTTGCCTCGTTAAGCGTTAGGTAAAACCTCACCCCACAAACTCAATGCCACTGCCGTTATCGTTTGATCGAACAACCCTCTCGCTGACAGAAGCAAAGAAGAAAGGTTCTGTGATGCACACAAGAAAGACGCAAAAGAGCCGATGGACGACGGGCTTGGCGCTTGCCCTTGCGCTCGCTGCTCCCTCCGTCCTCGCCGATCCACCCAAACCTGCCCCCCCCCAAAAAAATCAACCCGCACCCACGATCGATCCGAGCCAACCGATCCCTTGGATGGCGACCCCACCGCCCACCGCAACGCCCACCAACACACGCAAGCCTCCGTCAAATCGAGATGCCAAGGCTTCTGCTTCTAAAAATACCGCACCTTCGGCCAAAAAGACGGCCTCCACAGATCGCGCCCAACCACCCGCCACCAAAAAACAACGCTCGCTTGTTCGGGCCGTCTTTGGTAGCGACGACGCACCACAACTCGATCCTTAAATGCGTCTGTTCTCGCCGAGATCCCGATCGCATCGCATGCCGCAGATACCAGAGATCCTTAAACGCTGGTGTTTGGGTCGACTGTGTCTGTCTTGCGAAAAGTTGATCCGAATCTTTTAAGGCTTCTTTCGTCTACAGTCCGCCATCCCCCAAGGGATATTACCCCAAGGACTTGAATTTATTTTCTTTTTGGAGGTTTACCATGCCAAAAGTCTTTTCATGGGTTGCGTTGCCTGCGTGGATCGGAGCTTTGCTCCTGCCGTTGTCTGCGACGGCCCACACGCCCGGTCCCACCCAAGGGTATCAAGAGTGCGTAGAGATGTGTTATATCCGCGAGTGCGGCGAAGTCGGCTACAAATGCCCCACCGTCACCCAAAAGAAGATGTACCGCGCCCTTTGCGCAGGGCGTTGCAAAGAGCAGATGCGCCGCCAAGAGTTCGAACGCACCTTGGCTCCGTTGCGCCTCAAGATGCAGATGGAAGAACAACGCGCCAACCGCGCAAAAGAACTGCTCCTGCTCAAGCACAAGATCTGGCTCGAACAACAACAAGCCAAAGAACGCATCCAAAAAAGCTACGAACAAGCCCGCCAAGCTCGTGATGCCTCTCGCCGTCGCGCCACCTTCCGCAAGATGCAACTCGCTCATGAACAAGCTGTCCTTGCTCTGCGCGAAAAGTTCCGTATGAAGGAGCAGTTCTTCCAAGCCCGCCAACAAAATCGCTCCGCAGAAGCCGAAACGGCCACAAAACAAGTCAAATTCTTGCAATCCGAACTCGAACGCGCTCGCAAAGAACGCGATGAAGCCCGTGCCAGCGCTCTTTTGCAAGAGATGAAAGAAAAGCGCAAAACCGTCGCCGTCTCAAAGAAAAAAGCCGTCGAGATGAAAGTTCAGCTTCTCCAAGCCAAAGTGCAGCAAAAAGATCAAGAACAGCGCGAGATCGAACAAGAACGCAAAGTCACCCAAGCCGAAAGACAAGAAGCCACCAAAGAAAACGATCGCGAGCGTTTACGCGCTTTGGCCCGTCGCTTGGGCGCTCTCGCTGGACAAAAAGCCGCCATCGCACAAAAACAAGACGCCGATCAAAGAGAACTCGAAAAAGCTCGTACGATGCTTTCTTCGATCAGCCAAGAACAGGGCGGGCAGTAAACCACCCAAGGAGCGATATCCATGAAACGCTGGTTCCCCCTTTTGGCGTTGATCGCCGTCTCCCCGATCTTACAGATGTGCCGACCCGCCATTACAGGCCCGATCTCCAAGATCTGTAGTTATGAAGGCGCGCAGCGCGGTGAGAGTGTACTTCTTCAATGCCAAGGCATCGGCTCCGACCACTCCTCTGCGGTGATCGATGCCAAAAAAGCCGCCTCTTTTTATGTGGCTTCACGTGTCCTCAAAAGCCCCCAAGATCGCGAGCGCTTCGGCTCGGTCGAACGTTCTTTTTATAGCCGCTATAACTCGTTCCTCAACGATGTTCGTCCCGACAAAGAAATGCGTCTCGATGACGATGGCCGCGCCATCGTTCGCGTTCGCCTCCACGTCAACCGCAACGAAGTCGTCAAGTTCCTCAAAGACTACGGCGTGATCAAAGATGAAACCCCCGATGTCAAAGTCGGAAAACCTTCTGTTGGCGTCGTCATCCGCTGGAAGATGAAGACCAAAGATCCCGCATGGAACGAACTTGCTCGCAACGCTGCTGCTGAATTCTTGACCGAGCGCGGTTACAACGCCGTGGACACCAGCACGGGCGTTGGCAAAATGAACGCCCTCGAACAGCGCGTCGTTAAGTCGCAAAGCCTCCCAATGGACGAGGAGTATCGCGCTTCTTTGATGATGGGCGCCGATATCATGATCGAGGTCACCGTCTGGAACCAAAGCAAAGGCAACTCCACCAAAGGAGCTGCCGCCGTCAAAGCCTACGAAAGCACCACCAAGCGCTTGATCGGTAGCTCTTCGGCCTTTGGCGAAGAGTATCCCCTCGACAATCAACGCGAATTCCAAACCATGAAACAAGCCATCCAAAGCGCGGTCGAGCGTGTCCTTGATCAAGTCAACGGCTACTGGCAACGCGATGCCGTCGCTGGCAACCGCTACTACGTGATCGTCGCCGGAAATCTCAACTCGGCCCCCGATCTCGCCGATACCATCTCTGTCAACCTCAAGAAGATGCCCGGTGTCGCTGAGTTTAACCGCGAAACCGCCACTTCTTCCCGCGTGATCGTGTACTTCCAATCCAAACTCGATAACGTCGAGATGAGCCTCGCCCTCAAACGCACCCTGCGCGAAACCCAAGGCGTCGCCTTCCTCAAAGTCCCGATCTCCACACGCAAGTTCTTCTTGATCACGATCAATCACAAACAAAACCTCAGCAGCAAAGACCCCGACTCCCTCCCCGCTGGACTGTGATCCCTCTTGCGTACCCCATCGCCTCCTCTCTCCCCATCACCTCCTCCTATCGCTCCTTCCATTCCCGTTTCTTCTCCTGATCCCGCGATAACGGCTTCCGCTCTCTCTTCTTCCCCTGCACGTTATCCCGTTGTTCCCGCCGATTTCTTGATCCATCCTTATCCCGTCCTTGCTGCGGCGCTGATCCTCTTTAACAACCTCTACCTCAAACGCCATCACCCCGGTTTTTTGAGCGGCAAACTCTCCGATATCGGGATCTGTTTTCTCTTGCCTCTGATCTTGGTCGCCCTCTCTGAGTGGGCAACATGGCTGTATTGCCGATGCCTTGGGCGTCTTTGGACCCCGACCCGCTCTCGCCTCCACCTCTTCGCCTGTCTTGTCTCCGCTCTCTACTTCTCCGCCCTCCAACTCTCCGATGTCTGGGCTGCTTGGCACATCCTGTTCGTTCAAACTCTCCTGCCTCGCATTCGCGCTGGTGTCACTCCCGATCCCACCGACCTGTTCGCCTTGGTCATGATCCCCCTCGCTTGGCGCTTTTTGGCCGCTTTTCGAACGTCGTGACGTTCTTTTGGCGAAGAGATCACAGGTCTTTCCACACGAAGACTCTGTCGCTTGGGCGTTCGCGAACGTGGGGTTTTTTGCCGACGAGACGACTTCTGTCTTGGCTTTGGTGGAACAAAATGTAACACCTAACGTTACAATGAAACACCCACAAAGCGAGGAGCGGAAGTTGATTCGAAACTTTGGAGATAAGGATTTGGAAAAGTGTTGGGTGGATGGGAAATGCGCCTCGGTTCGAGGCGATTTGAGGGAGCGCGTGTTAAGGAAGTTGGATCTTGTGTATGCGGCGACTTGCGTCGAGGAGCTGAATAACCCTCCAAGCAACCGCCTTCATCAGCTTCATGGGGAGTTGGAAGGGTACTGGGCGATTCGTGTGAGTGGCGCTTGGCGCTTATACGAAATCCGCCCATTGTGTGATCGTAAAAATGTAGGGGCAGCCCCCTGTGGCTGCCCGACAATCGGGCTTCTACGTACTCTCCTTTGTGATTACATTTGGATTTCTGGGAAGCGGAAGTGCAAAAATCGGAAGAACACAACAAGATCAAGCCGCACGATCCAAACCAACTACTCCCTGCGTAGTCCCGCGTTTTTTTGAGGCATAGGCATCAGGGTTTGTCTTTGCAAAGGAAGGTGACGTAGGTGATCTTTCCGGCTTCGATGCGAAGGCGGGCGGTGTTGTCGCGGGCGATACTTTCGGCGAGTTCGGGGATGCAGATGGTTTTGGCGTCGACAAGGGCTTCGAGGGTATAGGAGCCGGGCGCGACGTTGGCATAAAAGCCGTTGATGGAAAAGAAATTGATCGAGAGATGGGGGCCTTTGGCGCTGGTGGTGGACAGCTTGACGTCGGGCTTGGAGAGTCCGTCTTTTCCGAGGAAGTAGAGCAGGATGCCTTTGTTGGGGTCGAGCGCTTCGCCGATCACGGGTTCGAGAAAGGGCTTGAGGGTGTCTTTGCGGGGGATTTGAAAGGGGTTGGTGATGCGGCGGTGGCGTTCGATGGCTTCGTGGGTTCCGTAGAAAAAGAAGGGATCGAAGTCGGGGTGTTTGAAGTCCCATCGAAGCACCGTTGTATCGGGGATCTGCGAGAAGGCGTATTCGCCTTGGGCGTTGGTTTGGA
The DNA here is from genome assembly GCA_023150835.1 of Myxococcota bacterium. Classification (GTDB taxonomy): domain Bacteria; phylum Myxococcota_C; class UBA6777; order UBA6777; family UBA6777; genus JAKLKB01. The sequence goes on from JAKLKB010000051.1 coordinate 45,960, forward strand.
TGCAGCTTTCTTGGCAAGTTGCGCCTGTGATGCAGACGTTGGCCTGTTCGACGGGGATCTGGATGTAGCCTTTGCGGTTTTTCATCTCTAAAAGCAGATCGGTATAGTTGGTTTGGCCCGCACCTTGGCAGGTTCCGCCTGTCGTGTTGTCGGGGACGATCGGCTCGGAGGGTGGATTTTCGGTGGTGACAGGTCCGTCTGCAAGGATCTCGCTGTTTGTGTTTTCGCCCGTAGGATCGTCTGGATCGTTGCCGTCAGGTGTTGTTCCGTCGGGCGTTGTTCCATCAGGGCGCGAAAGATCAGGCCCTGTTCCATCGGGTGCTTTTTCGGTGGGGAGTTGTTCGACGCCGACCAGTTCGATGCCTTGGCGTTCTGTGTCGCCCCCGTCGTTGTCGGCGATGCCGTCTTGGGGTGGACTAGGGCGGCGCAGATCACAGGAACATCCCCATCCACCCGCCACCATGCACCACATCCAAAACACAACCCACGCGATGCGCCCTTTGTTTTTTTGCAAGACTCCGATCATGACGACTTCCTTTAGGATAGGAGTTACGCATTTGGCCAAAAAACCCCGTGTTCGCGCTACTTGAAGCGACAGAGTCGTCTGCGTGAAAAACAGTGATCTGTTCGCCAATACGGGGTCAAGGGGGCAAAGCTCCCTTGTGGGGTGTGGGGTTCCAACCCCACAAAAACCATCCAACTGCGTAAATCCTATAGCACATGAAGGCTGTAAAGGGTGGAAAAATCTAAACAAGGCTGTGAAGGGTGGGAACGTCTAGGGAGTGGGGCGGTAGGGTTCCAAAGCGCGGGCGATGCGGGTGTAGAGATCCGCGAGCCAAGGAAGGGCAGGGGTTTGGACGGCGGGTTTGGTTTTGTTGCGCAGATCGTAGGGAGCGAAGATCACGCGATTGTTCCAGTACTGGCCGTTTTTGGCGATGATGTAGAAGACTTCTTCGATGGCCTCGTCGCCGATCGGGACGCAGCCGATCGTGACGGCGTCGCCGTGTATAAAGATCTCGCCGCCGAGATGGGTTCGCTTGTCAATACGGGCTTTTTGGCGGTCGTAAGCGTTGGGGTAGTTGATCTTGAGCGAGAGATAGAACTGGCTGTTGGGGTGTAGAAAGGTCAGTTTGTAGAGACCTTCAGGGATTTGGAGATCGCCTTCGCGCAGTTTGGGGCCGATGCGACCCGAAAAGGCGGTGAAGGGGTAGCTGCGGATCTTGTTCCAACGGCTGTCCTGTTTCTTCCATAGCTCTAGGCGTTGCTCGTGTTTGAAGACCAACAGCGCAAGGGGCTGTCCGTTCGTCCATGAGGCCAGTTTTTTTCCGAAACGTTGACGCATCTTCGGTCCGAGGTGACGAACCACCGATTCGACGGTGCGTTTTTGGGTGCGGCCCAAGATCCAACGCATCGTCCAACGTCCCGCAGGATGGGAAAAAAAAGCCGCGCTCACCAAGATCACAAGCAACGAAGCGATCAACAGAAACTTGAGAGAGAAAACAGCCATCTGTGAGGACGATGGGACGGTGGTTTCGTAAGGCATTCTTTTTCTCCGAGGTGTGAGGGAGGATGGGAGATGGGTCGATTTTTTCTCTGAGTAGGAGTTACGCAGTGGAAGAGGGAAAGCGTGAAGAATCAACCCGTTGCAGGGGCGGTTCGCGAACCGCCCGCGCCCGAACATGGGCCTTTTTCGTATCGAACTGCGTAAGTCCTCTCTGAGGTGCGGGGGACGAGGGGAGATGGGTCGACGCCTGAGAAATTATCGCGAAGCAGGGGTGAAATGTTAGGGAAGAGGTTGGGAGGGGGGCTGTGTGAGGGCGGCGGGCAGAGGCGGGCTGGAGAGAGCGCGCAAAAAGGCGATGATGTCGGCTTTTTGGTCTTTGTCGAGTTGAAGGGGCTTCAAGGATTCTTCGCGGTGTCCGACGGGCGGTTTGTCGGGCAGCTCGTTGTAGAAGTCGAGGACGTCTTCGAGCGTGGCAAAGCGGCCATCGTGCATATAAGGGGCGGTGTTTGCGATCTCCCGAAGTGTGGGCGTCTTGAAGGCACCCATGATCTCGGTGTTGCTCGCGAGGAATTTGAGCTTGGTGTATTTTTCGGGCGCAGCATCATCAGAGAAGGTGCCAAGAGCGTTGAAGGGGTCTTTGAGAACTTTGTCGATAGCATCGAAACGACCGATGTCAGGGGATTTTCCAGCGGGGAGATTGAGGCCGATGTTGTGGAACTCGCTGTTGCTGAGATTTTTTCCAAAGTGGCAGAAGGTGCATTGAGCTTTGCCGATAAAGAGCTTGAGGCCGCGTTGTGCAGCAGGGGAGAGGGCTTTGGTTTTGGCGGGATCTTTTTGACGGACGCCTGCGACGAAGGTGTCAAAGGGGCTGGTTTTGCTGATGATCTTGCGTTCAAAGGCTTCGATGGCTTTGGCGATGTTGGTGTAGAAACGGTTGGCGGCTTCTTGATCGGTGGGGGACATGGCGGCCCATGCTTTTTGATGGGGGTGGTTGGGGTCGTCGGAGACGGGTCTGGCTTGTGATGGGAAGCGTTGAGGGTCGCTGGTGTCGGGGAGTGGGCCAAAGAGGGCCTCGTAGGCTTTTTTGAGATCCGCTTCTTTGGCGAAGGTATGCAAGAGGCCGACGCGGGTTGCGCCCATCTCGATGGGGTTTTCAAAGGGCTGCGTGGCTTGCGCCCACAAGGTGTCTGCGCGGCCATCCCAAAAGAACCAACGGTTGTAAGCGGTGTTCCACACGGTGGGGGCGTTGCGATCGCCTTTGGCGATGGTGTTGGCGGTAGGAAGGCCGTCTCCCCAACCTTTTTGAGGATCATGGCAAGAGGCGCAGGAAAACTTGCTTTCGGCAGAGAGGCGTTTGTCAAAGAAGAGGAATTGGCCGAAGTGAGCGGCCTTGGGATCTTCGGCGTAGCGGTTGCTTGGCGAAGGAGGGGGCGCACCGAGGGGCGTGAGCGAGTCAAGGATCTTGTTGTCGGCGTCTGTCAGCGTGATCACAAGGCCCAGATCGACAGGCTTTGGCGGATCGGGTGTGACAGGAGGCGCACACGCTGAAGCCATCGCCATCGAAAGCACAAACAGCACGCAAGCCCATCGCAGAGTGCCGCGTTGGGTGTGTGGAAAGCCCGTGTGTGGGGGGGGATACGGATGGTTTCTCAAGGCGTCGCTCCTCTCGTCATCGAGTGACAGGCGTTGGATGGTTTTGTGGGGCGCTGCCCCATAGGCGTTAGGTGAAGCGGAGGAAAGCCCCCCACCCCGCCCTCCCCCGTGAACAGGGGAGGGAGCGAAAGTCGGAAGCATCGGGGATTTTGTTTTTTCATGACGCACGCTGTATGCACGAAATG
>JAKLKB010000221.1 GCA_023150835.1 Myxococcota bacterium
CGAGGGCAGAGAGTTTGCTTTTCAAAGCTTCGGGCAATTGGAGCGAATCGCCTGTTTGGTTTTCGGTCGAGAGTTGTGCGCGACCTGTGAGGGCTTCGATCATGTTGCGTGCGTTGGGGGTCCATTGGAGGTCAGTGCGCCCCAAGATGGCGTTGAGATCGTCGCGTTCTTTGCTGGAGAGACCCGCTTTGGCTTCCTCGAATTGTTGCTGGCGCGTCGCGCCGGGTTGTGTCAGACGTTGCAGGATGGTGGTCGAGGTATCGGCGTTGCGATCTCCCACGCCCGCAAGCAGCTCAAGTACGGTGTTGTCGTCGATCTTCTTGGTGGGTTGGCGGTCGACTTGGGCCATCACCTGCGAAAGTTGTTTGTCTTGGATTCGTACGGGCATCGTCTCACCTCATCGCCTCAAAAATCGCCCAGATGTCTTGGATCAGGGCGGATAAACCATGAGCAAAGCAGTCACTTTGCCAAAAAGAAAGAATTTGTGCAAGCCAAGAAAGCATACGGCACCGACAAAAAGACGGCACACGCGGTCGCCTTAGTATCTGCCCTGCGGCCCAAAAGTTGCGCTTTGTTTGCGCTCTTGCTCAAACATCGAAGGGACAGGGAAGATCGCATGAGTTTGATGTGAGATAGGACTTACGCACTTGGGCTGATGTGGTGGGGTTTCACCCCACACCCCGCCATAGACTGTCGCCCCTTGACCCCGAAAGGGGCGAAACGATCACTGCTTTTCACACAGACGACCCTCTCGCTTGGAATGCCGCGAACACGGGGTTTTTTGGGCAACTGCGTAAGTCCTATGAGAGAAAAAGCGAGGATTATTCGTTGGGATCTTGGGGGGGGCGACAGCGGGTGTTACAGGTTTCACGGACTCCGAAGGAGCAAGCTTTTTTGTAGTATTCATCGGCTTGAGCGCAATTGGCTCGCGCTCCCATGCCGCGCTCAAACATCAAAGCAGCGTTGTTGCAACCTGCACCGTGGCTTGCATTGCAGGCTTGGATGTAGGCTTGCAAGGCTCCTGCGTAATCGCGTTGGCCGCCTTGCCCTCGGCGCAACATCCCGCCCAAACGATTGCAAGACTCTCCAAATTTCAAGGAACATCCGCGCTGATAAGCACTTCGTGCCCGCGCATAATCCATCGGGATCTCTTTGGTGTTGAGATATAACTTCGCGAGATTGTGGCAGCCGTTGGCGTAGTTGAGGTTGCAAGAAAGATCGTAGTATTGGAGCGCTTTGGGCAGACTGCGTTCTCCACCCCGTCCGCTTCGATACAGCCAAGCCAAGTTGCTACAGCCCAGTCCATCGCGCAGTCCACAGGCTTGTTGGTAATAACCCATCGCACGGGGATAATCGCGTTTCACACCCAGCCCACGCATATACAGCTCGCCAACACGCGCACATCCCACCCCGTTTTGCAGCCCACAGGATTTTTCGTAAAAGCTGCGCGCTCGGTTGAGATCGCGCTCAACGCCATCACCATCGCGATAGAAATCTCCGATCTTTTGACAAGCATCCGCTCGGCCTTCTTGACAGGCACGTGCGACGCCTTGGACGGCAGCAGGAACATCGGTCGGGACGGGACGAGCCGCAGGTGGGGGTTCTTTGCCATCCGCAGGAGGCGGTGGTTCTTTGCCATCCGCAGGAGGCGGTGGAGGTTCTTTGTCGCCCGTGGAACCCGCAGGGGGCGGGTTGGCAGGGGTGGGATCTTGGGGGGGTTCTGCGCGGGGTGGCGGTTCTGCACCTGCACGCGCAAGCTGCCAATGCAAGATGCGCTTTTGTTTGGGGCGAACACGGATCTTTTCTGTGCGCGTTTGATAGCCGTTCATGCGCAACTCAACGGTGCGAACACCAGCCTCGACCTCGATCGACACGGGCTTTTGGCCCGTTTCGCCTTCGTTGACGCCATCGATATAAATCGTGGCCCCTGTGGGTTCGCTTGAGATCACCAAGGTTCCTTGTTTGGCGGCCCACGCAGGAAAACTTAGCAGTATGCCAAGCACCGCGATGAACGCGCACCTTATCTTTTTGTGCATCGAGACCTCCCTCAAAAGATGAAGCGTTTGCGGGCTTCTTTTGTCCCGTATCGGGATGGGTTTTGAAACGAACACACCGAGGAGTGCTCCCTCCTTCGGGGCGGACGAGCATTGAAACAGAGGGGTCCGTTTTGAAGCGAACACACCGAGGAGTGCTCCCCCCCGACATCCAAAACATACGACAAACAACGTGCTTGTTGCACGCCGCATTAGACTAGGAAGATCACGATCGCTCGTCAATGGGTAGAAGAAACCGCCTCCTGTCCCACGCCGTTTTCTTCCAAGGGAAGCCAAGGAACCGTTGGGGACAGTTGGTCGATCAAAAATTCCAAAAACACACGCACCTTGGCCGAAAGATAACGACGGCTCGGATAGACCGCAAAGATCGCCATCTCAGGAGGGTTCCAGCCCGGCAAGATCTGTTGGAGGGTTCCCGCATGAACTTGTTCGTGGCACAAAAAAGACGGCAGCAAGGCGATCCCCATCCCCGCCAACGTCGCGTCACGCAAAAACAACATATCGTTCACCACCAAACGCCCCCGAACGGAGACGCTGACTTGTTCGTGCTTGGGATGTTCCAACCGCCACTCCGCATGGGGGTTTCCGCCGCCCGTATGGGGATTGCCACCGCCCAAAAGCAAACATTCGTACTGTGCGAGATCTTCGGGCTTTTTCGGGCATCCATGCGCTGCAAGATAACGCGGACTGGCATACAAGCGCGCAGAAGTCGGCCCCAGTTTGCGGGCCACCAAGGTTGAATCTTCGAGGCGTCCAATACGGATCGCCAGATCAAAGCCCTCTTCGATCACATTGACCACCCGCGAAGACAACATCATCTCGACAGTGACATCGGAGTATTTCGCCATAAAGTCGGTCAAGATCGGTCGCAAAAAGGCCACCGCAAACGTCGTCGGAGCCGTGATCCGCAGATGCCCACAAGGGAATTGCTGCAACTCAGAGACCGTCAGTTCGGCCTCTTCGGCCTCTGCGATCAGCCTCGCACAGCGCTCATAAAAAGCCACGCCGACTTCGGTCAGGTTGAGGTTTCGCGTGGTGCGGTGGATCAAGCGAACCCCTAAACGCTCTTCGAGCCGCGCCAATCGCCGACTCACGGTCGACTTCGGCAGCCCCATCGAACGCGCTGCATTTGTGATGCTCAACTCTTCTGCCACTTTGACGAAAACCGCCATCTCGTTGAGATCCGCCATCCCATCGCTCCTTTGTGGTCCACGCACAATCTCAGAAAACGTCTAACCTATTCTTCTACCCCCCTCTCGTCAACCCCGACGCAGGCCGAAATAAAAGCTGCTCTGCTGCTCCATGCAGTCAAATCGCGGCTCCATTCCGATGCCCCTGTTCTTTCCCTCGCTTGTTCACGAAGCGCCCCCCTCTTTCACCCCCGATAAATCGGGCTGCAAGCGGTAAAACGGTAAAACGGTAAACCGCAATTAGGGGCTCGACCTGACAACACGAAAACCGATGTCGCCGTAGCGGTCCGCCGGCGTGAGGCTGCTACGACGCGCCGCACGCACGCAGGAGGCACCGCTGCTCCAACCGCCACCCCGTAGCACGCGCCTTGTGCTTGTAGCTGCTCCAACAGGGTCCGTCGCTGCTTGGGCCGAATAACCACCAGACCAGTCATAGCACCACTCCCACACATTCCCCAGCGTATCGTGCAGCCCCCACGCATTGGCTTGTTTTTGCCCCACAATATGCGTTGTACCGCCGCTGTTCTCGCCGTACCATGCGATCTGGTCCAACTCCCCGTAGCGTGGGGTTGCCGCCCCTGCGCGACAAGCGTATTCCCACTCTGCTTCCGTCGGCAATCGCCAGCCTTTGCTTCCCACGTAGTCGCTTCCTTTGTTTCCCACACCCTCCATCTGCTCGCCAATTTCCACAAAACAAGCCGACAGCCCCTCCAACGCAGACAGTTTGTTTGCAAACACCGCTGCATCGTACCAACACACACACTCCACAGGCGCTTCCAATCCTGCTTTCGTGAAATGCGACGGCTTCTTGCCCATCAAAGCGAGGTATTGGCCTTGTGTGACGGGCGTTTCCCCCATCCAAAAGCCCCGTAAGATCGTCACTTCGTGTTGCGGCTTTTCGTTGCCACCAGCCTCTTTGCCGTCTGCTCCCGCACCCGCGAGGAAGCGCCCCACAGGAATCCAGCGCATCGCAATGTCCGCCTCGCCCACGAGAAACACCCGCCGCTCTCCTGCCGATGGTTCCGCGATCTTCGGTGGCGGTGGCGGTGCGACCACCTCGATAAAACAAAACACCCCCGATTGGTACAGCTCCCCCAACTGCTCCAACTCTTCCATCAACACTTTCCTCTCCATCTCTTCCTCCCATCCGTTTTTTTTCGGGTGCGTTTGTGCGTGTCATCAAAAAGAGCGATGTCCAAAGCCGAGAACCCTTGACCGCTCCGCCTTGTTGTTTGACAGCCCTCCGCCCTCCTCAACGTCATCCTTTTCCCACATCATTCACAGACGAATATCGCAAAGGCAAGACGCCGCCGATGATCTCGTCCGA
>JAKLKB010000222.1 GCA_023150835.1 Myxococcota bacterium
GGCAAAGACGATCTCTCGTGCAAACAGCGTGCGGCATGGAAACCCAAAACCTCGCTGACTCCGACTTTCACTCCCTCCCCTGTTCACGGGGGAGGGCTGGGGTGGGGGGCCGACAAGCGCTTAACAAGGCGCGTATGGGGTGAAACCCCACGCCCCACAAGGGACTGTCGCCCCTTGACCCCGAAAGTGGCGAACAGACCACAAGTCTTTCAACACAACGACTCTGTCGCTTGAAATACTGCGAACACGGCGTTTTTGGCGAGGGGGAGAGCAAGGCAGAAAGTCCGAGTGAAGAGAGATGCCCCGTCGCGGTGCTTTACGAAGCGTGAAACTCCCTCTGGTCGTTTTCCGTGTTTTCCGTGCCTTACGTGGACTCTTCTTTGTGGCATCCCCGCCCTATCGCCTCTTTGCAAAAAAAAGGAACTGAATTTGACCACCGAACTCCGTTTGCAAAAAGCCCAACAAGCCGTCGAACAAGGCGCATTAGACGAAGCCGCCGAGATCTACGAATCCGTCCTCTACGAAGCCCCTGACCACCAAGAAGCCCTCAAAGGTGTTGCGCGGCTCGCCTTGATCACCCAACAGTTTTACGAAGCCCAACGCTTTGCCGAGCGCGTCTTGGCGCAATCTCCCCAAGACACCGAGGCTTTGTTGATCCAAGCTCTCAGCTTTGAAGGCGTCGTGCCAGACGCCGCCATCGCAAACCTCCAAACAGCGGTCGCTTCACAACCTGATGCCGTCCTTTTGCGCTACCACCTCGCACGGCTGCTCGCCAAACAAGATCGACCCGAAGAAGCCCTTGCTCACGCCGAGATCGCACGAAAACTTTCGCCTGACGATCTGGACATCCTTTTGCTTCTCGGTCGGATCTACCGCGATCTTGGAGCCGCCCGCGAAAGCCTTGATGCTTTTCAAGCAGCCGTCGAACGCGCTCCCCACCAGATCACGGCGTACGTTGAATTGGCGGAGTTGTTGCTCCAACAAGGCGAAACAGCGATGGCGCTTGAAACGCTGCAAGTGGGGCGTGAATGTACAGGGCAAGATATCCCTGTCCTGTATCGCGAGATGGGGATCGCCGCAGCACAAGGCGATTGGAGCAGCGCTTTGCGCAAAGCCGATCTGCTGACTCGTCGGCTCCCCGATGCTCCGCAAGCATGGATTACTTTTGGCTTGCTCTCCATGATGCAAAAAGATTTTTCCCGCGCAGAAAAAGCCTTCCAAGCCGCCCAACAAGCCGATCCACAAGCATGGCAAGCGGACTTCCACCTTGGAGATCTTTACTACGCAGGCGGATTGACCGACAAAGCCATCCTCCATTTTGAAGTCGCCACCCAAAAAGATCCGCAAGCGTGGCCTCCCCAAAATAACCTCGCCTTGTTGCTGCTTGCCGAAGCTCCCCAACGCCTCGCCGAGGCCGTCTCCTTACTCAAATCCGCTGTATCGCTCGCCCCCGATGAACCCGCCCCCTTGCTCAACCTCGCACTCGCCTCCTTCAAAGCAGGAGATGCCGCCTCCGCCCTCCGCGCTTGCCGCCTGCTCCTGAGCGGCAGCTTCTCGCTCGACACCGAACAACGCGATCAAGCCCAACGCCTCGCCCAAGAATCCTCCCCTGCTGCCTAGCTCGACGTGGGCAGGATGAAGGTTTCGGGGTGGCCGATTCTTCGGCCTTTTGGAACATCCTCTTGGGATGGTTTTTAGGGTTTCAAAGTGGCCGATTCTTCGGCCTTTTGGAACATCCTCTTGAGATGGTTTTTAGGGTTTCGGAGTGGCCGCTTCTTCGGCCTTTTGGAACATCATCTTGAGGTTGTTTGTAAAGTTCTTTTTGGCGTCTTCGGAGATCGGCTTGTCATCAAGATAAACGGCCATCAAGGCTTGGGCAAAATCCGCATCTGCGATCGGTTCTTTGGCGGTGCCGTTAAGCTTGACAAACACCTTGGAGCCTTCTTCATTCCAAGAAAACAGCAGTTCTTCCCCGTCTTTGGCGGGTTCGGTAAAGTAGCCACGAAACTTTGCCAACGCGGCCTTGCCTGCTTCAGTTTTGAGGCGCGGTTGGATCGATTCGTCAAAAGCGCTGGCCATATCGTCGCCGCTGACGTTAAAGACCATCGCAAGGCGCATCGTCTTGGCGAACTTGCCCGTCTGAAGGGCTGTAAAGTAAGCTGCGTCGGTTTTGAGTTTTTCCAAGTCGGCGGTTTTCCAAGCCGCCAAGGCGGTGGCTGCGGCGGTCGGCTCAGCGTACATCCCCATCGCATAGATATTGATGATCCCCAATTTTTTGCGGATGCCCATCCCCATCAAAAACTGCTTTTTGGTCGAAGCATCCGTGGTGATCTCCGCCGCAAACTTCACCTGCGTTCCGTCTTCCGTGAACTCCGCAGGGATCTGGATCTTTCCGTCAGGGTTGGTCTTGATCGGCTCTTTCGGTGGCGCACATGCTCCCACAAACCACACCACCGCACACAACAAACCCCATCGACACCATGCTTTTCTCATCGCTGATCCTCTCCAAATCTTTGGGCCAAAGCCACATACCCCTCGACATATCGGGCGATTTCGCCGACATCATCAACTACACCCAAACAAGCGAAGCCATACCCTCGGCATCGCTTCGCTTGCAAAAAACACAAAGCACAGAAGGATTTGGATAGCAGAGAACGCAGCATCGGTCAACTATTGCGTGTAGATCTCCTCCGAAGCAACAAGCTCAAAGTCAAACGGCAACAACGCCGACGCAAAGTCTGGATCACCGTCGCGCAACAGATCCAACAGATCCGTCGACGTCACCAAACCCACCAACGCACCGAGCGAATCGACCACCGCCACCGCATCGATCTTCAAGCCGATCATCATCGACACCACCGAAGAGATACTGGTCTCTGGAAAGCACGACGCCACGGGGTGTCCCATCACTTTCCGCACAGAGATCTTTGGCACCACAAACCCCTCGTCTCCTTCTTGGCCATGGCGCAAGACATCGCGATCCGAGATCATCCCCACCACTTTCCCATCCTCGACCACAGGCATATGGCGAAAATCCCCTTCTCGCATAATGATATCCGCCATCTCAAGCGTATCGTCTGGATGAAGAAAGATCACCTTGCGGGTCATGGCACGCTGAATATCCATCGAAGCCTCCGTTTGGTTATAACGCGATGGCGAAGAAGGCCATACGCAAAGCGAAAAAAGCAGAAGTATCCTACCCCGAACCGGCTCTGCGCTCGGTGACACAAGCGAAGAACAACCTTGATACAGATCAACTTTTCTTTCAACCCAAACATCCATCCCCACCCGATTGCCCCTTTCGCGATCTGTTCAACCGCGCCCATCTATCGGCAAAACAGCGCTCTCCCACGAGCAACACATTCAAAAGTCCTTTTTGCTTGTGTTTGATTTCTGTCGGATACAGCGATCACCCACCCACCAGCGACAGGAACAACGCCATCAAACTCGCCCCTGCTGCCGAGGCCAGCGGGATCGACAAGTTGTCGTCGATGCGACGGCTGAATAATTCGGCCAACGCTCCAAAGCACGCCGCAGCCATCGACATCCAGAACCCCGACCACATCGGGATCTCGTGATGGAAGATCAACAACACCGCCCATGCCACCAAAGTCCCCACCACCCAAAAAGTTGCGCTCCCCTCCAAAGATCGCCCATTCACCAGACGCACCCGACCAAATCGACGACCGATCAGCGCTGCCGCAGGATCGGCAAATCCCAAGATGATCACCGCCATCGCAGAGATCGCTGGAGGACACGTCAACGCCAACACAAACAACGCATTCACATACCACGTCGCTGAGTTGACGTAGGTGGCCTCGTGAGGATGTGCGACCTTGTGAAAGATCTTTTGCATCAAAAAGTCATTGAAACGCGGCCAGATCCGACGCGAGATCTCCATCCCCCATACCAACCCAACAAATCCACCCGCAACCCAGATCATCATGCGCGGAGACAACACAAACTCGATCAAGGCCAAGATCATCAAGCCGTTGCCGACATGATACAGATTGCGTATGTAGTTTGTAGGCCGCAGATGCGGTACATGAATCGAAAATGTCCCCAAACCGCTGCTGAGATCTTCGTAAGCTGCGATCATCTGTTTTCGGAATTGCGCCCACTCTTGTTTGATCTGTACCTTCGGCAATCCCCCACGCGGCATCCGCTCTCGGATCATCTCTTGTACCGATTGCCACCGCTGCATCAACGCTTCGACTTCGGCCCGCTTTCCTGCCGCCTCCATCCATTGCGAAAGCCTCGCTTGAAGCTGCGTCATCCGCTCAACAAGACGCGCCATCCGCTCGCGCAAACCCGCCTCAAGGTCGTCCCGCCATTGCGCAGGATCCATATCCCGCAACACTTTGTGTAGTTCCAACGCAACTTGCTCGATCTCTATGGTCACCGCAGGTGTCATCGTTTTTAAGGCGCGGAGACCCCCTTCTTTAGAGGGGGGAGGAAGCGCCGCCCTTTCTTTGTGTTGTGAGGGTGGTGGTTCGTGCGGCCAGCCGAGTGGTGGCCTTCTTGACATTGACGGAAGTGGTGAGGGTTTG
>JAKLKB010000052.1 GCA_023150835.1 Myxococcota bacterium
GACGCACGCTGTATGCACGAAATGCAGACGCTGCCCGTTCCAACTTCCCCCCGTTGGCCGGGGGGATTGAGGGGGGGAGAAAAAAAAGGCGATCAAGACCGACTCTACGAGGTTTCCACCTTAACAAGGCGCGTATGGGGGCTGCCCCCTGTGGCTGCCCGATTACAGCCCGTCTACCAATTCACTTGGATATCGTATGATTACGGGTGCGTGATCGGTCGATTGAGGGGAAGATCGTTGGCGAGGAAGCGAAGATAAGCCACAAGGGTCCAGAGGCGGGCATCTTTGGTCCGATGATCAGGCTGGGCGATCGGGATCGGGACAAGGCGTGCATGACGTTCTTGCGCGGGCTGATCGAGCAGCGCGGTGTGTGGGCCCGCGATAATCGAAAAAGCCAGATCCCGCGTTCCAGACCCGCAACGGAACAACCCTTGGCGAAAGTCGCGGATACGATAATTTCGATACGGGCCTTTTGTTCGCGCATCCACCGCAGGGATCTGGATCACGTGGCCTTCGCCTTTTTCGCCATGACACGAGCCACATCGCTGTTCACGATACACCCCCATCCCTTGCCAAACGCGAAACATCGTATTGCGTTGATCCTCTAGCCACTTGCGTTGAGCTTTGCGCTCTTCTTCTTCGCGCCACGTCGCATAGTTTCGATATCCTTGGCGCTGCAGCCAGTATTCGAACTCATGCAGGGTAAACGTGCCGCCATCGTATGGATCTTTTTCGATTTCTGCGGGTTTCGTGCGTACAAGGTTGGCGGTCCGTGTCCAAACACGCCGCGTTTGAACGCCCAGCCATCCGAAAAGTTGAAACGATTTTTGGGGTTTCAATTTGACTTCACGAAAACGCTTTCGCATATCGCGCATAAAATAGCGCATAAACGAGGAGCGTCCACCTTTTTTCCGCCACGCTTCGAGGGTCTCCGGGAATTTCCGCATATGTTCCGACGCCCAATCTGCACGCGACAACCGCACGCGGCGCGGATCCGAACGCAGCCACTGACCAAAGGCCAGCCATTCCATCCTGTCCTTCCACTCGGGAAAAGAGTCTTTGCTCGGGGCCGAGTCCTGCGGCTGTTTTCCCAGCCACGCTCTATGCCGCTCGTGCCACCAATTTTCGTACCAAGCAACAAAGTCACGGCGTTGAAGCTGCCGATATGTCGGGGGGTACGGGCGCAGGTGCTTGAGATACTCGCTCGGTTCGCCCTCTTTGTTGAGGTAGATCAACTGGCGAACATATTCCGCAAGCGAAGCGATCTGCCACTCGCGCAAAGACCGCCCGATCGGCAACATCCCGGCTTCGGGGATCCCTCGCTTGAGCGTGCGGATGATATCTTCGGTATTGGGCAGACGGGACGAGCGGCACAAGATGTTTTTGTGGTTGGTCAGATCAGGCAGTTCTCGCTCCAGCTTTGCGGCCAACACCCCGTCCCCTCGACCTGATGCGCCATGACAAGACGCACACATCCGACGATACAAGCGCCGACCTTCGTCCAAACGGATACTCACACTGCTTGCTTGCGTACGCTCCAACTCCGACTGTCCGCCGCGATGCTCTGCTTTGATCTGTCGATTCAAATACAGCAAGAGCTTTTCACCTTCAGGACGCAGCATCCAATCCCCCGCTTTGTCGCGGGTTAACAGATGCGGCTGGGCAGAGGCACTTTTGTTGTGAGAAAGCTTCCGTGGTGCCAACAGATAAGCCATCAGCCACTCACGCGAAAGCGGCTCGCGCAAAAGCTCGCCCCACCGTTGTTCTTTGGCATAGGGGTGATCGTAAGACCAAAGGCCCGACAAACGAAAAACTTCGCGCCCCGCCCGGATATCCGCCGCCAAGGACGGACGGATATCGGCTTTCGACGGCATCAATAGGTTTCCCCACACCACGATCGCCAAACCCAAAGACGCCAAAGATGAAAACAATCCCCAACTGATCCAACGCCCTCGGATGTTTGGGCTGTTCGGTAATTTTTCCTCTTGTTGTTCCGTCATCAACTCCGCAACCTCCACAACGCACATCGTTCGATATCGCCGACAAGAGCGCTGACTTCGCAGATCCTTCGGCACTTCTCAAAAGGGTCTCAGCTTACAAGCTTCGTGCAGTCTGTCAAGCCGTCCCTTCGGTGCGGGTGGCGTTTGCTTGCATACGCTCTCGGTAGTGTTGTTCGAGACTTTGTTGACGTGTGATCACCGAGGCTTCGAGCGTTGCGAGATCGGCCTTGGCCTCGATCAGTTCTTCGGGATGCGCCGAAGGCCAAACCAACAACTCCCGCAAACCAAGATCCATGATCGCTTTGTCCGAACGATGGACATTTTCCATAAAGATCTTGAGATCTTCTTCGCCACGCGCCTTCCACACCCAACGAAACAACGGCAACAGATACACCAGCACCGCAACGGAAAATGCCACAGATCCCGACATCCCGACCCCGACGCCGATCCCGATCAACACCCCGATGCTTGCCACAGCCAAAAGCAACGCAGCGGGGCGAACCAGACCCCGATACAAGCGCTTGACACGCGCATCGATTCGCGCTTGCGCAAGGTCGTTGCGCGCATAATCCAAATAAGAGATCCCTTCAAAAAACAAGACTCTTTCTTCTTCATGTAGTTTGTTCGCCATCTCCACACCTCATACGATATCCGAGTGATGTGTACACGAAGGAGGGTACGAAGACGCCCTGTGGTTGGGCAGACGCGGGGGACTGCCCCTACATCTTTACGCACACAACGGGCAGATCTCGTGTCACCGTGTTGTGTAATACGGGCAACCTTTTTCAGGTGCAACGGGGTAGGCCCCTCGTGCGTTTAAGATGCCCAACCAACGGGCTTCCTCACGCTGCATCAACAGATCCAAACGAGCGATCGCTTGTTGTTGCGCAGGAGGGCGGGACGCGGATTGTTCGCGCAAAGCAACCAGATCCGACCAAGAGACCTCTGCCTTGTATCCGAGGATCTCAAACGGATCCGTTGCAGAGAAGTCCGATTCAAGCAGATGCCGTTTGAGCAAGCGCGCTACTTCAAAAAACCGCTGTGTGCCTTCGACATCGCCCGCTTCGTTGACATTGGGCGGCGGGGCTTTTTCAAGACGGTTCGCCCACTGCGGAAGATCGCGCAGATACAGCGTCGTCAATAAGTGATGAAAGCGCCCCATGATGCCTTTTTGGTGGCGTGCCAACAAGATCTGGCGCGGGTCGATCACGTTGTTTTGGCTTTGCTCCATAACCTCTTCGGCGAGCTTTGTCAGTTCGTTGATTAGCGCGATGGTTTCTTCGAGCGCAAGGGGCGGAGCCAACTTTGCGCGTTGGCGTGCAGCATCCCGCGACCGTGTCAATTGTTCACAATTCGGCGTTGGAAACAGCAGATCATCCCGACGATACGGCGTTGTCGAGAAAGACTTCCCACAGGCCCCGCAGGTGTAAGGCTTGTTCAGAAGCTCGTCCTGCTTTGCGCACACCGTTCCAAAACCGATGCTTTGGAGTCCTTCAGCGGTGTAGCGCTTGCGCGAGTGCCGAAAACGCCAACCCACCACCAACAACCCCACACCCAGCACAAAGCAAAACACCAAGTGATTCCAACGCATCACCAGCGCTGAACCCCGCAGCGTAACAAACAAGCCCCACCCTCCGACAACAAAACACAAACTGGCAAGGCCAAGGCTCATCCCCCATCGCAGCGCGATCTTGTCTTGCGGGTATATTTCCACGGTCTTCTGTTCCTATGCTTCATGGCGGCAGACCCGCCGAATGAACGGCCATCACGTCATCCGCAAAGGCGCAACGCGCCCTATCCAAGGAGGTTTTTGCGATGAGACACGTTCGAATGTACGCAACACCTTATTGTCCCTATTGTATCCGCGCTAGGCAACTCCTTTCCAAAAAAGGCGTCCCCTACGAAGAGATCAATGTGGCCGGCCAACCCGCCCTTCGCCAAGAGATGACGCAAAAAGCAGGTCGCTACACCGTACCGCAGATCTTTATCGACGACCAGCCGATCGGAGGATGCGATGAGCTGTATGCCCTTGAACGCAACGGCCAATTGGATCGAATGCTCGCCTCTGAAAGAGAAGACTCATGCAATTGATTTTGTGGGGCGCTGCCTCACGCCCCGCAAGGGGTCGCCGCCCCCTTGACCCCATGTTGGCGGAACGAGCAGGCGTTTTTCACACAGACGACTCTCCCGCTTGAAGTGATGCGAACACGGCTTTTTGTCGATTGGGGGGCTGTCGGCAAGGAAAAGGTCGTTAGGGCGAACAAACGTGGATTTCCCGGTCGGGAGATCTCCGTTAGAGCGATCGTATGAAGATTTCCCGGTCGGGAGATCTCCGTTAGAGCGATCGTATGAAGATTTCCCGGTCGGGAGATCTCCGTTAGAGCGATTGTATGAAGATTTCCCGGTCGGGAGATCTCCGTTAGAGCGATCGTATGAAGATTTCCCGGTCGAGAGATCTCCGTTAGAACGATCGTATGAAGATTTCCGGGTCGGAAACTCGACGTTGGGGTGGGCGTATGACGATCTTTGTGGGCAGGCCGAAGGCAACCTCCCCCGATGCAACACGCAAGATAACGGTGGTGCGGCTTCTCGGCCCCCGCCCTTGACTCGCAAAGCAACGTTGCTAGGATCAGCTTTCTTTTTCGCTTTTTTCCGGCAGGGATAAGCGTTACGCGGTTGGCAAAAACCCCTGTGTTCGTGGAGGTTCAAGCGGCTGTGCTGTTCGTTTGAAAAACCTTCGTTCGCTCCGCCAACACGGGGTCAAGGGGCCTTCGGTCCCTTGTGGGGCGTGGGGTGAAACCCCACCACACAAAGCCATCGCGTGACACCTACCGAAGTCTAAACGGCGCCGTGCGCGACAACTTCCAAATCGACACAAAGCCATCGCGTGACGCCTACCGAAGCCGAAACATTCCAAACCCAACGTTTGGTTGGGAGAAACAGGAGCATTGGATGATCTTGCACACAAAGCTTTCCCAGAGGGGATGGCTTTTTGTGGCGTGCGTTTGTTTGTTGTGGACCGCGTGTGGCGGTAGCGGCATCGGGCAACCCTGCCAACGAGCCGAAGACTGCCTACCCGAGCTGGTGTGTGTTCAGGGAACTTGCCAAGAAAAAGCCACCGAAAAGGTCGCCGAGTCCGTTGTTTCGGAACCTTCGTTGGAGATCGATCAAGAGAAAAGCAGCCCCGAACGCCCCGAAGATACGGTTCCAGACGACAGCGAAGCCACAAAAGACACCACCCCTGACGCAAGCGAGACCACAAAAGACGAGCCAAGTCCATCGGATGACTCTCAAGGAGAGACCAACCCAGAACAAGCCCTACCCGATTCGGATGAGGTTCGCCTCACCCGCATTGAAGGAGAGGCGACAGAAACACCTGTGGTTTACCCACCGAATGCGCCCGCCCTCCAAGGTGTGATCGAGGCGAAAAAACGCTTTCGGCGCACTTGGGTTCTACACGGGCAGAATCTGGATCGATTGGACGGGTTGCGGATGACCTCCGTCGACGATCCCAAGGTTGTAATCGATCAATCCAATGGTTTGGTGATGGAACAAGGAGCAGATCCAATGAAAAGAACGGTTCAATTACCCGCGATGTTGGCAGCGGGACTTTATACGTTGGTTGGTTTTGTTGGGACGCAAAATATCGCGTTCGGTCAAGTCTATGTGCTTCAAGGAGACAAAGGGGAAAAAGGGGACAAGGGAGAGCGTGGAGAACAAGGCAGCGCGGGTACGGGCTGCAACGTGGCAAAAGTAGAAGCCGACGCAAACGGCAACACGCTGATGACGCTGAATTGCGGTGGAACTTCAACGGTTGTGACCATCGCAAAAGGCCCCAAAGGGGACACAGGCTCCCAAGGGCCAAAGGGCGACAAAGGCGATACGGGAACTCAAGGGCCAAAGGGCGACAAAGGCGATACGGGAACTCAGGGACCCCAAGGACTCAAAGGCGATAAAGGCGATACGGGAGTCCAAGGGCCGCAGGGGTTAAAGGGCGATACGGGAGTCCAAGGACCACAGGGGTTAAAGGGCGATACGGGAGCCCAAGGGCCGCAGGGGTTAAAGGGCGATACGGGAGCCCAAGGACCAAAGGGAGACATCGGCCTCCAAGGACCAAAAGGAGACAAAGGCGACGGTTTTGATGCTGCAACGCTCACTTACGTCAGCGGCCTCAAAACACATTTGCTGGTCGACACAAGCAACAAACGGCTGACGGTCACCAACGCAAACCTCCAGATCGTCAACGGTTTAGGGAGTACAGCATCGAAGAATGCTTTAGGAAACCTGATCATCGGCTACAACGAATCACCCTACCCCATCGTGCGCACCGGCTCGCATAACCTAGTGATCGGTGGAGAGAACGGGTACGAGAGTTACGGCGGCATGGTGGTGGGTACAGCAAGCGCGATCAAAGGCGCATACAGCGTTGTCTCAGGCGGAGCCAGCAATACCGCGAGCGGGGACTACAGCAACGTCTCGGGTGGCGTGGCGAACCATGCAAGCGAGAAATACAGCAGCGTCTCGGGTGGCTACAGCAACAAAGCAGCCGGTGAGTACAGCAGCGTCTTGGGTGGTATGGGAAACACCGCGAGCGGAAAATACAGCAGCGTTTCGGGCGGCAGCACCAACACCGCAAGCGGCGAAAGCAGTAGCGTCTCGGGTGGCAGCAGCAACACCGCAAACGGTGTTTCCAGCAGTGTCTCGGGAGGCAACACCAACACCGCAAACGGCAGTTCCAGCAGTATCTCGGGAGGCAACACCAACACCGCAGACGGTGCTTCCAGCAGTGTTTCGGGTGGTGGCAGCAACACCGCGAGCGTGGACTACAGCAACGTCTCGGGTGGTGTAGCGAACCGTGCGGGTGGAAAGTTCAGCAGCATTTCGGGCGGGTACAGCAACACCACAAGCAACGAATACAGCAGCGTCTTGGGTGGTATAGGAAACACCGCGAGCGGAAAATACAGCAGCGTCTCGGGTGGCAGCACCAACGCCGCAAGCGGCGAGAGCAGCAGCATATCGGGTGGCGGCAGCAACAAAGCGATCGGTGTTTTCAGCAGCGTCTCGGGTGGTTATACCAACACCGCGAGCGGAAAATACAGCAGCGTTTCGGGCGGAAGCACCAATACCGCAAGCGGCGAGAGCAGCAGCGTCTCTGCTGGTTACAGCAACACCGCGAGCGGCGAGCTTGGCAGTGTCTCTGGCGGCAGCACCAACACCGCAAGCAGCATAAGTAGCAGTGTCACGGGTGGTTACGGCAACAAAGCCGCTGGCGTGTACGGACTTGTTTGCGGGGGAGCTTTAAAGGGTTTGATCACGATGCACGGTGTCTTTTGCGTGCATGATCCTTGATAGGATGTGCGCGACTTCGGGAGAGAGGTGAAAGGAGGGGGTACAAAACGCGGGCATCATGCAGAGGGCACAGCAAAGAAGAGTCCACGGAAAGCACGGAAAGCACGGAAAGCACGGAAAGCACGGAAAACACGGAAAACACGGCGGCAGGGTTTTTCTGTTCGCTCGGGCATTTTGCCTTGCTGTCCTTTTGCCTTGCAGCGAGGCCTCGCGAGCATCGCAGGGCGAGGGGATGCCCGATGGGCAGGGGTGCGGGTGATACGACAAGCCCCCCGTCAGATTCCCTCCGATGGTTGGGCTTTACAGACGATGTGTCCGAGTGTTATACGAAATCCGCCCGTTGTGTAATCGTAAAGATGTAGGGGCAGCCCCCTGTGGCTGCCCTATAATCGGTCGTTTACGTACTCTCCGTTGTGTACATATCGCTCGGGTATCGTATTCGCCTCCTGTGGCTGCCCTATAATCGGTCGTTTACGTACTCTCCGTTGCGTATATGTCGCTCGGATATCGTATTCGCCCGCTGTGGCTGCCCTATAATCGGTCGTTTACGTACTCTCCGTTGTGTACACGTCGCTCGGATATCGTATTCGCCTCCTGTGGCTGCCCTATAATCGGTCGTTTACGTACTCTCCGTTGTGTACACGTCGCTCGGATATCGTATTCGCCGCATATGGTGCCTCGACATCATAAAACCCCCCGTGTTCGTGGAGGTTCAAGCGGCACAGACGCTTTTCAAACCAGCGTCTGTCCGCCCCGCCAAAACGGGGTCAAGGGGCCAACGGTCCCTTGTGGGGCGTGGGGTGAAACCCCACAAAAACAAGCCCACAAAAACAAATCCCAAACGGGACGGGGAAAAGAAAGCACCAAGGGAGAGAGGCGAAAGGAGGGGGAAAAGCGAGAAGGCGAGCAAAGCAGGGGGAGGAGATTATTTGGGGAGACAAGCACCGAAGCCGGAAGCAAGGCGCTTACAGAGGGTGTTGGCTTTGATGGACTGACAGTTTTTGACGTTGGTGGCTTCGTCATCAGCGGGGATGCACTCAGGTTCGCAAGTGCCGACGCTTCCAGAACCACGGACATCGACGCAGATCAAGCCCGTGTCGCAACCGCCGTAGCGGATCAAGCATTGCGCGCCTTGGGGGTGGCGGATGACGGCTTTGTAGCTACCGCTGCCGTAAAGCTGGCCGGGGATGTAGATGCAATATCCAACCGTTTTGCCGTCGCTGGTGCTCAACTCAAGGCAGTTTTCAGGGAGCAAACAATCGGGGTTTTGGATATCGCCCGTCCCTTTTTTGGGATCGCAAGGATAGAAGCAAAGTGCGTCTCCAAGGAGGTTTTGGCACGACTGCTCGCCCGACTGGGGAGTGATCCGCCCGCTGCAATCGGCGCTACCCGTGCAGGGAGAAAGATGGGTGACGGGAACGTATTTGGGGGGCGTTCCTGTGGCGTAGGGTTTGGGGAAAGGATCGTAATCTTTGCCTTCGGGGCGTTTGGCTTCGGGACGATCTTCGGGATTGAGGGGTCCGTCGACGGTGCCGGGGGGTTTGCTTGGGTCACCACAGGCACCGAATCCAACGGCGGCGATCATCAACATAGCTGCGAGCAAGATCGCACGGTGCCAGAGGGAGAGAAGATTTCGCATACTTGCTTGGCTCCTTATACATTTCGGAAACTGGCCTGTCTGGGAGACAGGGGCAAAAACGCCAAAAGAGGCCCTTTGCGAGAGCCTCTTTTGGTGGAAGGCGGGTACAGATTATTCGTAGAAGACTTGGACGTAGCGCTTCATCATGATGACCACAGTCTCAAGCTGGCGAAGCTCGGCTTCTTTTTCTTGAAGTTCGGCTTGGATCACAGCAGAGGTGGGTTGTGCAGCGCGAAGCACCTTGATCTTTTCGGCCAGCTCGCGACCGCGAGACACCAACTTGTAAGCGATGCTCTTTTGGTCGTTGGTTTGGACGGCAAAGTAGGTGCGTGTACCAGCGGCGTTGGTGAATTGGACGGTATCAGCGCCTTGAGGAGGGGTCCAAGCGGAGCCGTTGCCGGTGACACCGACGGTCATGTAATGGGTGTAGGTGTTTCCGAAGAGACCGCTGTTGAGTTCGGCCATCGCGATAAACATCCCGAAGTATTGGAGCAACGGGTGCCAGTTGGGTGCGATGGTCTTGTCGCCGTAGGTCATGGAGTATTTCTTCTCGAATTGGCCGGAGATAGCGCCTGCATAGATGTTGTGAACGTCATCTTTGGAGAAGAAGTCAGAGAAGTTCACGAAGAAGAAGTCGAGGCGGTTGACGTTGAGGCCCCAGTCTCGGATCGCAAGCGTGAGGAGCGCGATGTATTTGTCATACATGGTTCCGATGCGATCAAAGCGGTACATCCCGAGGCCCATCTCATCTTGTTGGAGCTTGCTGTAGAAGTATCGGCCTACACCGACGGGGACATCCAACGGATTGGTTTTGTTGGGATCAGCGGAGGGGATGTAGCCGTTGGTTTCGGCGTTGAGGACGTGACGACCGGGTTCGGGGGTGGAGATCACGCGGTTAATAAAGGAGAGGCCGCGTTGGATGGCAGCGAGTTGGTTAAAGTATTCGGGGGAGCCTTGGAAGGCGTTTTCGTTGATGGTGCGGAAGATCCAGTTTTGGAAGAAGTCTGAGACCACACGGAATTGATCGATGCGTGCGCCCAAGTACCAGCCACCAAGACGCCAGAAACGACGGCCTCGGTTCCAGTTGCTCAAGGGATAGTTTCCGTCGTAGCGACGGATCATGTTGTCGACGATCTCCATCGGATTGGAACCCGAGTCAAAACGGTTGCAATAGGGGCTTTGTCCGACGAGTTCATCCGAGCAGAAGCGGTAGTAGTGACGGCGCAGCGGCAAGGTGTCGAGCAAGATGTAGGGGATACCATCGCTGGTCGGCAAAGAGCCGGGGGGACGAACACCCAACAAGCCGTGAACCTTCATCAGCTCATCGCGATCGCTGACATCATCGACGGTCAGGCGAAGGATCGAGACGGGTTCACCGCCTTTTGCGGGGATACCTTTGGCTTCAAACAGGACTTGGCTGGCATCCATGATCTTCATGGCGGGGACATCTTGACCTGTGACGGTCTTTTGGCCCTTCCAGAAAGAAGCGTCGAAAGTCGCGTCAGCGTCGGCTTTGATCTCGTTTCGGGTGATGCGGATATCGCTGAACATATCCTTGTAGATACCGGTTTTGGCGGATTGGATCTGCTTCTCGATATCAGCGAAGTAAGTGGCAAGGTTGCTGCGGCTGAGGTTAAGGTTTTCATCGGAGATCTCAAGGCGTGAGCCGTAGCCGTACATGATGGCGGCATGGTCATATTTGCCGATGCCGACGACATCGCCATAGCGCTCGCCGTGATAGTCCATGATCGAGGAGTACATATAGAACCAGCGATGACGGTTGTCGCCATCTTCGCCCGGGACGTTTTCGCCCTGCTTGGCTTTGAGTTCGTTGTAATCTTTGAAGTAGTTGGGTTCATCGGCAGAGGCTTCAAAGTTGTGACGAAGGCCGAGGGTGTGGCCGATCTCGTGTGCTTGCGTACCGTAGAAGATGTAGCGTTCGAGTTTAACGATCAGCTCTTCACGCGAGATCTTCTCTTTTTCGACGGCTTTGACGAACTTGGTCATTGCGGGATCGACGTAGGAAGCGAGATAGATGTTGTGTTTGTTGAGGATGCGCTCTTCTTCAAAGAGCTTGTTCAACATGGAGAGTCGGCCAAAGTTGGAGGGGTTCATGTAGGAAGCAAGCATCTGCTCGACATGCTCGTTGGGCATCTTTTGGAGATCGAGAGCGTTGGCGTTGGGGAAGCTAGAGCGAAGGAGTTCTTCGGGGATCATGGCCCAACGCAAGGAGGGTTCTTTGTCGAGGCGCATCAAGCGTTCTTGGATCTGAGCGCGGTCGAGGTTGCGGAGTTTGTGGATGCGCTCTTTGAAGACGGGGCTTGCGACGAATTGATGGGCTTGATCGAGATCGAAGCCTTGGAAGGCAGGGGCCATGATGGGTTGGTTGTCTTTGACGATCAAAGGTTGGCGCTTGGTGCCGTCGGGATTGAGATTGTTGACGATATCGAGGTAGTCTTTACCGTTGCGCAAGTCGTCATCGCTGTAGGCCCCGCGCACCATGTCATAGAGAAGTAAGAAGCGGTTGGCGACTTGTTTGACCGCACCACCGTAGACATAAGCTGCGGAGGAGATGATCTCGCCCGTATCAGGATCGGCAAAGCTCGGGCCATAGCCAAGAAGGCCAAAGGAGATCGGTTCGCTGACCCAGTAAAAGAACTTGTAGCGGACATCGCCGATCTCGCGGCGTTGTCCTTTGGGGAGGCCATGATCGTTGGCGCGCAAGACGACGACGCGGTCGTTTGGATCGGAGCGATTGGTGGCGCGTTTGAAGGCGACGTTCCATTCGTCCATGATCTGGTAGGCGAAACCTTCCATATTTTTCGGGAAGTCGGGGGACATATAGTACACGATCTGGGAAGGCTTGCGTTGATCTTCGAGGGTATTGTTGGCTTTGTAGCTATCGAGTTCGGCTTGGGTGGCGACGTTGTGACGGTTGGTGAGGTATTGGTAGCTCCAGTCCGCAAGGCCACGATCGGGGTTGTATTGGAGGATGGTGGTACGGAAGAAGCCAAACTTTTCAAACTGCCCGTCGGTCATGGGTTTCGGGGTATAGGTGCTTTTCTTGACTTGACGGAAAGAGTTGCGGTAGCGGACGCGGAAAGAGCTGAGGTGCAAGCCCTGACCCCAAAGAGAAAAGACCCCGCCAAGCGCGGGAGAGAGGACATCTTCGGTGACGATGTCCATGTAGTCTTTTTCCATCTTGACTTCTTCGGGACGGACGTTGGTGGTCATCTCTTTCATGGCGGAGCTATAACCAAGCATCCGGTAGATCCAGAAAGAATCGGTAAAGTCGGTGATGGCTTGGCGTTCCCAAACGACCCGAAAATGGGGGCGTTGGTACCAAGGTTTGTCGACCATGTCTTCGACGATCACGTTGCTCGGTTCGCCTGTGGAGTAGTTGACACCATAGCGAACGGTAAAGTGGCCAGCGATCGGCCATGCCATGATGGGGGCAACGGTGGAGTCAGCGTTTCGGACGTTGGGTTGGACGGTGTAAGCAAAGAGATAATTTTCGGTGATCTCCCAGCGGATCTTGTAGCCCTCGCCGGTGGCTCCTTTGAAGATGAATCCGGGAGTTTCGTAAGGTGCTTCGATTACGGTTTTTTGGAAATACCAGTCGCCTTTGAACTGTTGCTTGTCCAAGGCAAGCGGTCGAACGGTGCTTCGATCACCGCGTGAGATGGCACATCCCGACCCTGCCATCGCCCCGAACGCCATCGCGCCGAGGAGAAGCAAGGCCAACGATGTTCGTTTGTGCCTAGCCATGGGACTCTCCTTTATAATCTTGACGTTGTTTTTTTGATTCATTGTACCGCATTGATGCGGTGGGGCTTACTTTCCGCTGTAGAGCGAGACGTACCATTTCATGATCGTCAGGTTGGTTTCCAACAGATCGAGTTCGCCTTCTTTGCGCTCGATCTCGCTGCGTTGCACGTTGGGCGTACAGCAGCGGAGGAGTTCGAGTTCTCCAGCGAGTTCTTTGGCGCGAACAACCATCTTCCAAGCGATGCTGTTGTTGTCTTTGCTTTGGACGGCGAAGTATTCGCGGGTTCCGCGATAGTTGGTGAAGCTGAGGGTGCGCGACCCGGGGGGAGGCGTCCAGCTTGCGCCGTTGCCGGTGATGCCGACTTGCATGTACTCGGTGAAGGTGCTGTCGGTGACATCGTTGTTGAGCGCAGCAAGCGCAACAAACATCCCGATCTGTTGGAGGACAGGGTGCCATCCGGGTTGGACAGGGAGGGTTTTGTTGTTTTGGACGTGCTTAAACAACAAGTTGCTGTTTTTGTCCCAAACACCCGATATCGATTGAGAGAACAAGCCCAAGGAGTCGTCACGGAAGAGGTCGTAGAAGTTGGTGAAGACCCAGTTGAGATCGTTGTTATAGAAGTCCCATTGGCGGATGGCCATCACAAGCATCGCGTAATACTTGTCGATAAAGAAACCAACACGGCGATAGCGCTGCGAAGACACACCGTAGTATCCGTCAACAAGGCGGGCAAACATATACTTGCCGACGCCGACGGGAAGGTTGACGATCTCGTCGTTGTAATCGGAAGGACGGCTGCTTTGGCGTTCCCAAACACCCGTGATCTTGTCTTTGAGGTGTTGTCCGACATCGGGGCGTAGGACGACGTTGGTCAAGAAGGTAAAGCCCAACTGGACGGCCTTGAGTTTGTCTTCAAAGTCTTTGGTGCTGCGGTAGTCGGGTTGGGTGATCAAGCGGTTGACAAAGTCTTGGTAGATCAGGGCGACGTTTTGATAAGCATTCATGGAAAGGCCGATGGCATCGCCCGTATAGAAGAGGCGACGGCCACGACGCCAATAACGCAGCGGATAGGTGCGTTCGTTGCTGTCGATCAAGTATTGGACGATCTCGGTTGCGGTGGTTCCGGTATCACGGCGCATACAGAAGGCATCTTGGCCGACGTTGTAATCTGAGCAGTAGCGGAAGTCGCGCAGTTTGAGAGCGTTTTGAGGATCGGCGTTTTGGCGATCGACGGAGAGATCCCACTTGATGAGTTCGCCCTTTTTACGGGGGTCATCGACGGCTTTTTCGACAAGGCCACCGTAGATGAACGAGATGGCTGCGACGTCTGTTTTGCCGACGCCTTGGGAGTCGTTGTAGAGTTCGCCTGCGTAGTCCATGACCGAAGCGTTGCGATAGAAGTCTTTGTGGCCTGTGTCAGCAGGGCAAGGACCGCTGGTGCATTCGGTGGCGGGAGTTTTGCCTTCTTTGAGATCCCAGTAGGCATTGGGGAAGTTGTGTTCGTCGGTGGAGCCTTTGAAGTTGTGCATCAAGCCGAGGGTGTGGCCGACTTCGTGAGCGGTGACGGAAGTGATCAAGAGTTCCATGATGCGCTTGCGCACTTCGTCGCGGGGGGTTTTTTGCTTGGCGTGGAACTCGACAAAGGTACGCACAGCGGGGTCTGCGTAGGCTTGCATGTACATGTTGTGTTTGGAGGGACGCCACATCTCATGTTGTTGCAAGTGCAGGTTGGTGGGTCGCAAGATCTCGGTGGGGTTGTAATAGTTGAGATGGCGTTGGACATCTTGATCGGGATCGGACAAGAGTGCAGCGGGGTTTTCGACGTCGGGACGGGCCAATTCGAGGAAGTCTTGGCTCATCATCATGCGCTTGAGGTTGAGATCATCGTCGATACGGGCCATCCGCGCTTGGATCATCGAACCATCGAGTTTGCGGAGTTGTTGCATTTGTTGGAAGAAGTTGGTGCTCAACACGCGCGAACGAAGTTGGTTGAGATCCATGCGGGTTTTGGGGGCCATGAAAGATTGCGTGTACTTTTGTGTGGACTCACCGTTGAGGCCGACCATGATGTTAAAGTCGCGCAAGCGATCCACGGCAGCGAAGTATTCGGCGCTGTTGGTGATATCTTGATCGGTGAAGCGGCCCGTGATCATATCGAAGTAAGTCATATAAGTATCGACGATACGGCGATAAGCTCCTGCGTAGATGTACGCAGCACCGTGGATGATCTGGCCGGAGTCGGGGTCTGTGATGCTCGGGCCAAAGCCCAAAAGACCGAAGGCAAGGGGTGTATCGACCCACCAAACGAAGTTATAGCGGATATCACCGAGTTCACGGCGAACTTTGGTGGCGTCTGCGCAGGCTTTGAAGTCTTCGGGCTTGGCATCCACGAGGGAAAGCTTGCAAGAGGCGGGGACGTTGGCTTTTTCGGCCTCATCGGGTCCGTCTTCGCGTTTGAGGGCGGGATATCCGTTCATACGGAGTTCAAAGCAGGTATCGCTGCGGCCCGTAGCGGTTTGGAAGGCTTGGTTCCAGCCGCGTTCGACCGTACGCATCGAAGGGAGCATATCGGTGGGGAAAGCAGGCGACAGGTAATACACGACTTTGCGGGGTTTTTGTTGGGCGATCGGGGTATTTTCCGAGGTGTATCGTTGGATATCTTCGGCGCTCGCGATGTTGTGGCGGTTGGCGTACATCTTGTAGCTCCAGTCCACGAGACCGCGTTCGGGATGGAAGCGCACAACGGTAGTACGGAATACACCGAATTTATCGAGCATATAATCGTTGTATTCTTTGGGCTGATAGGTCGAGGGCTTGACCTTGCGGAAGGCGTGGCGTGTGCGCACGCGGTACGAAGACATCGGGATCTCAAGGATAAAGCTGTACACGGCTTGGGTGTAGTTGGCCGCCGTAACGATATCGTCGGTGACAAAGCCGATGTAGTCGTTTTGGGTAGTGTCGTTGGGATCTTGGCCAAAGACGAATTGTTCGGGTGGGACGTAGGTTGCGGGGGCGACGCGCATCAAGCCGATCCATTGGTAGTAGGTACGGATGATATCGCTAAAGTCCGCGATCACGGAGGCTTCCCAATGAACGCGCATGAACTTTCGCTCATACCAAGGCGGACCATCGGAGGATTCTTCGACGATCACGTTCGAGGGTTCGCCCGTAACGTAGTTGAGGCGAGGCTTGATATCAAAGTGGCGAGAGATCGGCCACGCAGCCACGGGCGTCAAAGCGCTCTGGGTGTTTCGAACGTTGGGCGAAGCGTTGAAGGCAAACAGATAACGCTCGGTCACTTCAAAGCGGACCTTTGCGCCTTCGCCGTAGGCTCCTGCACCCGCGAAGAGACCGCTGGTACCGGGAAGAGTAGCTTCGTAAGGAGCTTCGTACACCGTCTTTTGGTAGTACCACTCCCCTTGGAATTGTTTTTTGTCCAGCGCCAGCGGCTGCACGAGGCTTCGGTCCGCACGTCGGTAGGCACAGCCTGAACCGAATGTGGACGAGACAGCCATCGTGAACACCGCGAACGCCGCAAGGAACAGGCGTCGTCTCATCGTGGGCTCCTCCTTGTAGGGGTAAAACGAGGGTTTCGTTGCGCGGTTTTTTGGGATGGCCCAAAAGACCGCGTTGGGGTAACAGGTCGATATCTTGCGTTGTGTTGCGTCATCGTTGCTCGACATCTCTCGATGTTTCGATGTGAGAGAAAACAGGGCGAAACGCGCTTGTTTTCTTCGGTATTGTTTTGCGATCTGTTTTTGCGATCTGTTTTTGTGATCAGACCGAGCCGCCGAGGCTCAGACCAAACGAGCCGTACTGAAGACGGAAAGGGTTCCGAATGACCCAGATCGACTGGCCGTTGGCGTTGTTTTGGAACTCGAACTGCGGTCCTGCGTTGCTGTAGCGCAGACTGATAGCGATCCATTGGTTGAAACGATACGAGGCCGACAAACTAAAGCCGTAGCTGTTTCCTTCGTTGAGGGGGTAGGAAGCGAGATCGGCAGGGGTCAATTTCTCGCTCCCGAAGACTTGGGGGCCGTCAGGGTTGGCGTAAGCGTCTGCAAAAGAGTAACCCACCCCAAAGAAGATGCTCAATCCCAAGCTAAAGTTCATCACGGGCGTAAAGCCCATCGAGATCGCGTGGGACATCCCCCAACGTTGGTTCAGGCCGGGGATGCCGGCCAGTTCGGGGTTATAGATCCCGCTGTCTTGGAGGTAGAAGTTGAAGTTGGTGCTAAACGAGTAGCTGAGGCGCAGGCGTCCATACCAAAACGACCGCCCCACCGAGATAGACGGCGAAAGGCTTGTGATCAACGTGCTTTGACGGGAGCTTGGGGAAAGAGGAACGTTGGCTCCAAGACCAAAGCTGAATCGAAACCCCGTCAAGCGCTCAGTAAAGAGACCTTTGCTGATGCCGAATCCGAGATCGCGGATCAAGACTTGGCGAGCGATCCGACCCGTGTCGACGTTGTCGCTCAGCGCTTGGCTCAAGCCCCAACTTGCGCTGAAACCGAGATCGCTCCACCACCCCAACACGCCGTATTGTGCGAGCGATGCAGACAAAGACCAGCTAACGCTTGCGCTAATACGCGGGCTGACGGCGAGGTTGTCCCCGCTGGCGTTGACTTCGGCGCTGTTGCCAAAGGCCACTTTGGACGCTGAGGGCGCAAAGTAAGCAGGCGTATAGCCAAACCCGACGCCGTAGCTCAACATCGGCAAGTGAGGCGCCCAATCGCGGAAATAAGCAGGTGGTTTGGGGACAGACCAGTCGCTTTGGATATCTTGGTAGGACTCGGGAGTGAGGGGGACATTTTGAGCATAGACCGAAACAGGCGACACAGCCCCGACCCAAAACAACAGCGCAAAAGAGCAAGAGCAAAAGAAGCGCATCGCAGCGGAAGATACGGCAGGGAGTGTGCGAACGGGAGCCGCAACGGCGAGTGCTGCTGTCGAGGTGCGAGGCGTCTGATGGGTCGCTGTCGTCGCTTGGATCGCTGTGTCGGTTCCGCCATTTGCGCCGATTGATCGTTTTGATCGTGTCGCGTGCATGAACTGTGTCAACCTCGTCTTGTGTAGGGCAGATCGGTGGCTTGGTCTGTAGAGTGATTTGCGTTTCATCTTCAACATATTGAAATCAAAAATGATTTCACTTTCTTTGTTATGCGCATGGGTGAACTGTAATGAGAAAGCTCGCGTGGGGCGTTGGGGCGAAGAAGGAGAGGAAGAAGCAGGAGAGCCGATCACAGAAACCGAGCGCTGTCCTTGGGGTCTTTGGTTCCACATACTTTTATCGGGCCATGAAAACTTTTTTGGGAATAAAACAAAAAGTCGTTGAACTTCGTTCACTTAACATCGTGCAAGAGTCGCCATTTGGGTCGTGATACACAGGAGCGAACGCTTTGTAGCACGGAGTGGATCAATTTCGCAATTCTGTTTTTACATCGGGCTGGGCAGATCTGTTTTTTACATCGCGCTGGACAAAAGCGCTTCGTTTTGGCATGGTGAACAAAGCACGAAACTTTTGGCCAAGGTGAGCCGAAGACTAAAGGGAAGTGTGTATACTTTCCGTTTTGTTGGCTTAGCCAACCCATCTGGAGGATAAAGATCATGGCCGTTCGCGTTGGAAATCAGGCAGTCGGCGGAACCTACCTACAAGCCCTTCGTTCCCGAGGCGTCGAGCAAAGCTTCAGCGTGCGTGACGACCTCAGCGTCAAATACTTCAAAGATTCTTATGAGCGCAGCTCCGTACAGCTTCGTTGGTCCCAATTCCAAGGCGGCGATGGTTGGATGGGTTCGGGCACCCAATCGGGCGCACAACCCTATGCTCCTTGGCAACCCCACCGCTCGGCTTGATCCGTCTCTTCGGCTCTACTCTTCCATCCCCCTCCAAACTCTTCCATCCCCCTCCCCTACCTTTCCCGCTCAACTCTATCCATTCCAACCCTTATTTGTCGGTTGCGTCGGTTCTGTCTTTCGGGAGCATACAAAACCCGTGATCAGTTCTTTTTGGCACCTTCGGCGATCCAAGTGCGGATGGCTTCGCTTTGTTCAAGCCATAGGGGAGCGCGATCGAGGGGCATTCGAGCGCCTGCTTTGGGTTTGTCTTGTGTGATCTTGAGGTACAGGTAGCTTTTGTCGGGAGAACCGGGTTCGATCTGTTTGAGGGGGAAGCCTTGTCCGCTGGGGATGCCGTCTTTTCCGCCGACGATGCTTTCGTAGGTGTCTTTTTGCAACTGGAGCAATTGAAAGCCTTCTGCGCCGTGACAGCCGCTGCCAGAGCAGTTGGCGATCAGTAGGGGCTTTACGCAGGTAGAAAAGGAAACATTGGTTTGGCTACAAACGGCGTTGGGGGCGCAAGCACTCGGCCATACGGAAAGCCCCAAAAGTGCGAAGAATCCGCAAGAAAAGCCAAGAAAGCGCTTGGATGAGCGAGTTTGAGGCATCATCGGTGGTTGGATGTGAGACATCGTCATGGTGTCCTTGTATCTGTGGTCTTGTCGTTGTGATCTTGTGTTTTGTATCTTGTTGTCACACAGCGCGGAAAATGCCTTGGGGTGGGCTTTTTGGATGGAGTGATACGATATCCGAGTGATGTGTATACACAAGGATAGTACGTAGACGCCCTATCATTGGGCAGCCACAGGGGGCTGCCCCTACATCGTTTGATCACGCAATGGGCGGATTTCGTATGATATCGCTTGTTGGAGTGCTCTAGTTGGCTTTCGCGCCTTCGTCGATCCACGCCTTGATCAGGTTGAGATCGGCATCCGACAGTTTCGTGCCCGAAGGCATGCGGCTTCCCGCAGCGGGTTTGTCTTGACTCACCTTTTGATAAAGGTAGCTGTCTGCGGATTTTCCAGCGACCACCAGCTTTGCGCCCGGGTTTTGCTTGCTTTCCGCACCAACCAAGACGGCGGGACTGCCTTCGGTCAGGGTAAGGCCAAGCGAGGGTTGATCTTTTCCATGACAAAAACTTCCAGCGCAACCTCTCGCAAAGATCGGCTGAACGCACTTTGCATAGGAAACGTTGGTCGAGGCACATCCTGTTTCGCCGCACGCCACAAGCCCCACAGAAGCAGCGCCCACAACACACACAAACCATCCGATCATCCAAGGCTTCGACATCATCGTTTCGAGGCTCCTTTTTTAAAAGGCCCGTCTTTGGGTCCGATCTTTCTTGTTGAAGAGAACGCAACGACGGGCAAGATCACAGACACAACCAAGGATACATAACGATGCTTTGGGAAGCCAAAAGATCCGCCCCACGCGAAAAAACGATCACGACGCCACGCGATACCGCGTGGCTGATGGGCAAAAAGCCCGTTGTTCGAGGGACTCCAAGCGCGGATCAAAAGAAGGTGATCACGACGGCTGCTGCGCTGAGCGTCACCCATGTGAAGTAGCCGATCCCGAGATGGCTTACGGTCATGGCGATCTTAGCATCCGTCGAGGACGGGATGATCACGCGGTTGAGGATTCCCCCCACCACCAACGCGATCATGCCGATGCCGTGAAGCCAAGACAGGATATTGTGAGCCTTGGCCGAATCAAAGCCTTTCCCTGATCCCCCTTCTTCTTTTTGCGAAGGGATGATCCAAGCCAACACCCGCGCCCCACCGTAGGCAACGGCTGTTGCGATCGCCAGTCCTCGATGCGCCCAGAGCATCGCTTGGGGACTCAAGCGCCCCTCCATAAAGTCGATCGCGTTGATCTGCCCAAGAATGACCGTTGCTGTAAGCAACACAAGGCTACCGATCCCAAAGATCTGATGCAGCGTCTTGACCAGCTCTTCGGACTTTTCATCCATCTTGCAAGGTGTTGCCGAAGAACACGCCGAGCGTCCCAATGGCTTGGCCATCCCCTTGGTGCGGCGCTCTGCATTCGGTGCCGTTGGAGCCTGCATCAAAGAAGAAGACGAATGAGCCACCAAAGTTTGTTTGGAGGGCGCAAAGGCGGGTTTCATCGAGATGCTCGGAGAAACCAGCGAGGGGGGATGCACAAGCAACCAACGATAAGGACGCGCCGAAGTCATCTCCGCTTGCGCAGACGGAAACAGCGCAAATAACGAAAAGAAGCCCCCACAAAAAGCAGCCAAACCAAGCGCAGTGTGCGGTGTTCTACGCATGTTCTTCATTCAAAAATTCTCCATGATCGTTGAAGAGGATTTCGTATCCGAAGCCAAGGCGAGGCAAGAAGAAAGTTCCGAGATCGAGACCCAAACGGATCTTATACGAAATCCGCAGGGCGTGTGATCGTCAAACGTAGGGGCTGCCCCCTGTGGCTGCCCTATAATCGGGCGTCCACGTACTCTCCTTTGCGTACACATCTCTCGAATATCGTCTTATCTTGCGAAGCGAAGCGTCATCGCGAGATCAACCTTGTCTTTGATCGGGATCCACAACAGCGCAGGGCGTTTGATCTTGTAGGTCGAACAAAGGACATGCGTTTTGATCTGAACCACGACTTTTTCGCCTTTGAGGATATCTCCTTCAAAGGAGGCTTGAAAAGTGACGGGGTGGGTGTTGTTGTTGATCGTGAAAGATCCGACAAGCTCGCCACTTCCGCCCTTTGCGTTCATGGTTTTCATGGTCAGGCTTTTGGGAACAAAACGGATGATCGACTCGGCTCCCCCCAACACGCTGCGCATATACCTGTCACGACGGCCATTTCCGCTCTCCAACGATCCCACGGCGATCTGTACGCTTCCTGCCACGTCGACGGCCTTTCCCGGGATCAGACTGCCCTTGATCGTGACGTTGCCTTGTACGGAGCCTGCTTTGTTATAGGCTTTGACGTGCTTGGTGGGATGGTACACATCGATCTTGATCTGGCTTGCGCCGTCCACTTTGTAAGCAGAGTCGGCGAAAGAAGCGGAAGAGATCAGCGAAAACACAAATGCCAGTGAAAAAACAGCGAGAAACTTTTGCATCAGGACATCTCCTTTGGTGTTGCGGGGGAAAAAAAACACAAGCCTCTACAGAAGGTGCTCGGCGGTGGCGGCGAGATTCGGGGGCTTAGACTGGATCTGTTGCGGATCCGTTACAAGCCGACCCGCGATCCTTGTTGTCGCTTTCCGAGAGGAACGCTGTTATCGCGTGTAAGGTTGACGAAGATCAAGGCACCCTTGATCTTCACGCGCTAGTGTACTACTGCTGTGCGAAATCGCACGGAGGCCACAGTCCAAGAGAGACCTGCGCGACGGTTGCGCGCCCACAGGACAAAGAAAAGCCTCAAGTATGCGGAAAGGACAAGGGCGGTGAAGCGAATGGAGCGGATCGCACTGATCGGCGTATCCCATCGGCGCGGTGGTATCGCGGCGTTAGAGGCATGGCATCGAGCGTGGGATGACCGTGCGCTGTCGGATATCCTTGCGTTGGGATTTCAAGAAGCTGTGAGACTTTCGACCTGCAATCGATGTGACTTGATCGTTGCGATGCCCGAAGGGATGGATATCCAAGAAGCCCGCCGCCTGTTGGCTCCTGCGGAATGGACCCGCTGTTATACCTACGAAGGTGAAGCCGCCGTTGAGCAGCTTTGTCGGATCGCGGCATCGTTGGACTCCCTCAATCCGGGGGAAGATCAGATCATGTCACAAGTGCGAGACGCTTATACAGCCGCAGAAGGCGAAAAAACCGTCGGAAGTGAAACCAGCTTTGCCTTTTCTACAGCCTTTCGCGTCGCCAAGCGCATCCGCCGAGAGGTCGAGTTGGCCCCCGTCAAAACCTCTCTGTTTAGTCTTGCCCGCCCTGAGATGGAGCGCGACCTTCCTCTGCACGCCCAGATCGCCGTGATCGGAACAGGCAAGATGGGCCGCATCGCCGCACGCTCTCTTTGTGAACGCCCCCATACAACGCTTTATTTGATCAACCGCTCGATCGAACGCGCACAAGCTCTCGCCGAAGAACTCGATGGTGAAGCCAAGATCACGCTTTTGTCGTTGGATGATTTTTGGATGCACCCTCCTGCTCTTGACGGTTTGGTGTGCGCGACTTCTCAGGCCGACTTGATCAACACTTCCTTTTTAAAGCGCCTGCCGAACTTGCGGGTGATCGTGGACTTGGGGATGCCACGCAACGTTGCGTTGGGAGCCGCCCAAACCCAAGGCATCAAATGCCTTGATGTGGAAACCCTCCAAGAAGCGGGGCAACGCCGCCGTCAAAAGATCGAAGCTGCCTTGCTACGGGCTGAAGAGATCTTGCTTGATGAGCTTGAGATCGCAATCAACGAGTGGATCGAGCGTCAGCTTGGGCCTTCACTTCAAGCGCTGCGCGCCCACTACATCGAGAAGATCGGCGACACTCTCCCCGAGCACGAAGCCCGACAAATGGCCAACCGCTTCGCGCATCTGCCCATGAAAGGACTGCGTGTACTCGCCAGAGAACACGGCCTGCACGCCGCACGCACCTTCTTGTCGGTGATCGAGGCACAAGCGCGTTAAACAACTCAAACGCCCCAAAAGTCTTCCGACCACGCTACGCTTGAACGCATGGAAACGCCCTTCTCACGGGCTCAATCCATCTCTTTTATCGACGGAAACACACGATGCAACACACGATACGGATCGCCACGCGCAAAAGTCGCCTCGCTTTGTGGCAAGCCGAATGGGTCCAAGCGCGCTTGCAAGAAGTCGGCATCCTCGGACATCTGGTCCTGATCGAAACCCAAGGCGATCGGGAGATGTCCGCCTTTCGTTTGATGCAAGGCCAAGGCTTCTTTACCAAAGCCGTCCAAGATGCCGTCCTTGCGGATGAAGCCGATATCGCTGTCCACTCGCTCAAAGACCTCCCCTCCGCCCGCATGGAAGGACTCACACTTGCGGCCATCCCTTGTCGGGCGGATGTACGCGATATGTTGCTGATGCACAACGCTGCACACGACGATACCGAAGCATGGCTCCCGCTGCGCATCGGCTCACGCATCGGAACCAGCGCAGCACGACGTCAAGCGCAGCTCCGACACCTTCGGCCCGATCTCGAAGTCGAAGAACTACGAGGCAACGTCCCCACCCGCGTCGAACGCCTACGCGAAGGCCGCTATGACGCGATCTTGCTGGCTTGCGCAGGCGTGGAAAGACTCGAACTGGATCTCTCGGGTCTTCGAACCTTTCCACTTCCTCCCTCGCTGTTTGTTCCCGCCCCCGGCCAAGGAGCCCTCGCCATCGAATGTCGCTCCCAAGACCTAGAAACACAAAGCCTTTTGCAGACCCATCTCCACGATCCAGACGCCGCACGCACCGTCGAATTAGAGCGCTCCTTGATGGCTCAATTTGAAGGCGGATGTCAGTTGGCTCTTGGGGCCTCTGCCCGTGTTTGCCACGACCAGCAGATCGAGATGATCGCCTTTTATCAAGGACAGCACCGCACGCTCCAAGCCCCCGCACAGACCGTCGTTTCCCGCATGGTCCACGCCCTCACCCACCCCTCGCATCCATGACGCTCCGCAAACACCGCCCACAAACCAAGGCCGCCGTGATCTTTATGTTGGTGCTGTTTTTTCTTGGTGCGCAGGTGGTGTGGTGGCTGATCTTTTTGTCCGACCAGATCAAAAATGCCTCCGAACAGCGCATTCGTGGGTGGCTCACCGATCGCCAAACGATCCAGCGTTTGCTTGACGAATCCCCCAAGCAAAAGCGCCGATGGTTGGAGATCTGCCGTCAACACTATCCTCATCTGCACTGCTCCAGCGACGGCATCACCCTACGCCCAGAATCCTTTTGGGAGATCCGCGAACGCGGTGATCGCTCGATGCGGATGTTTCTGTTTGAAAGCGTGTTCTTTGTCTTGGTGATCGCGGGCGGACTGGTGTTGTTGGCGCAAAGTATCCGAACGGAGCGCGAGCTTCAAACGCGCCAAAGCAACTTTCTCAGCGCAGTCAGTCACGAACTCCGCACCCCAATCAGCACGATGCGCCTCGCCTTGGAAACGCTGCAATACCGAGATATCCCCAAAGAAAAGCAAACTCATTACCTCGACCGCTTGCGCGCCAATCTGGATCGCCTCCAAGCGACCTTTGAACAAGTCCTTGCCGCTGCGATGCTCGAAGAACACGGAAACAACAAGCGGATCGAACAGCACGATCTCGGCGCTCTTGTGGCTCGCTACATCGAGCAAAACCGAACGGATCTCGAAGAACGCGGAGGCGTGTTGTCTTGGCGATCCGCTCCCGCGCCTGTGTTTGTGCGTGTCGATCCCCTTGGGTTCGAGATTATCCTCAACAACCTGCTCAACAACGCGATCAAGCATAACCCCCATCCCCAAAAGCATATCGCGCTTGCGGTTCATGAAATTGGCCGCTATGGTGTCTTGCAGGTCGATGACGATGGACCCGGCATCCCCGCCACAGAACACCAGCGGATCTTTGATGCGTTTTATCGCATCGGCGACGAATTAAAACGCCAAAGCGGTGGGTTGGGACTTGGGCTTTATCTTGTCAAAAGCCTCGCAGAAAACATGGGCGGCGGTGTGTCGGTCGATGCGCTCGAACAAGGCAGTCGTTTTGAGGTGCGTCTGCCGCGTGTATCCGCCCCATCGTTCGGGATCAAGTAGAATGGCAAAGCGCGTACTGGTGATCGAAGATGAACCCGATATGGCCGAACTCTTGGTCGATAACCTTGAGGCCGAAGGCTACGAAGTGACGAACGCACGCGATGGCCACGAAGGGCTGGCCTTGTGGCGTGGCGTGGTGCCTGATCTTGTGGTGTTGGATGTGATGCTACCCCATCGAAGCGGCTACGATATCTGCCGGATATTACGCGAAGAAGGCGATCATACGCCCGTTTTGTTCCTCAGCGCCAAAGGCCACCCCGAAGCTCGCGTCCAAGGACTCGCTGTCGGTGGCGACGACTACCTCACCAAGCCCTTCCATCTCCCCGAACTTTTGCTGCGTGTGCGCGCCCTTCTCCAACGCTCCGCATGGCCTCCCTCCACCGCCCCTTCCGAATCCTTTTCGATCGGCAAACATCAAGTCGATCAGCGCGAATGGACCGTCCGATCCGAAGACGGCAAAACCTTGTTGTTACGAGAAGAAGAGATCCGCCTGTTGCGTTTTCTTCTGGCTCACCCCAACACCACCCTCGGGCGAGACCAGCTTCTTGATGGCGTCTGGCAAGACGATATCTTCCCTTCTAGCCGCGTCTTAGAAGGTTATTTTGCGCGGCTGCGGGATATCTTTGAAGCCGACCCGCTCCATCCACGATTCTTCCATTCCCATCGAGGCTTGCGCTTTGCCTTCTATCCAAAGGGACTCGCCAACCCATTCTAAAAACACCATCCATCCGCCCATTCTAGAAATACCGTCTATCCGCCTCTTGTCTGCCTCAAACAAGAGGCGTTCGACTCTCAAGGAGGTCCCGTTGCTTCGTACGAATCCCACTCCCCCTACTGACATCTCGGAAGCTCCGCTGTTTTTGCGTGCGCTGTGGGGCGAAGACACGCCACGCGCTCCGATCTGGATTATGCGCCA
This sequence comes from Myxococcota bacterium, assembly GCA_023150835.1. Classification (GTDB taxonomy): domain Bacteria; phylum Myxococcota_C; class UBA6777; order UBA6777; family UBA6777; genus JAKLKB01. Next base: position 26,219 of record JAKLKB010000052.1, read on the forward strand.
AGCCGGTCGCTATCTGCCCGAATATCGGGCGCTCAAAGAAAAATATTCTTTTTGGCAGATGTGCGAAGAACCCGACCTTGCCGCCGAAGTGACACTTCAACCCTTGGCCCGCTATCCTCTCGATGCCGCCATCGTCTTTAGCGATATCATGACGCCGTTGTCTTCGATGGGTGTGGACGTGGCCTTTCACCCCGGACCTGTGGTCGCTGCTCCCATCCGCACACCCGCCGATATCCAAGCCCTTCGCGTCCCCGCAGAAGACGAGATATCCCCTTATGTCGGCGAGGCCATCCGCATCTTACGCCGCTCCCTGCATGTACCCTTGATCGGCTTTGCAGGAGCCCCCCTCACGCTCGCAACCTACTTGATCCAAGGGCAAGGCAGCAAAGAATATCCCACCCTTCGGCAATTTCTATGGGGCGAGCCTGATCTCGCCCATGCTCTTTTAGAGAAGCTCGCCGAGATGACTGCACGTTATCTCCGTATGCAGATCAAAGCAGGAGCCCAAGCGATCCAGTTGTTCGACTCTTGGGCAGGCTTACACAGCGCCCCGATATACCGTACCTTTGGCGCTTCTTATGCAGCAAAAGTCCTCGATCGTCTGGCTGATCTTGATGTTCCGCGTATCTATATCGCCGTCGGTGCATCTCATCTCTACGAAGAGATCGCTGCCTTGCCTGTCGAGGCCGTCAGCGTAGACTGGCGGATGCCTCTTGATCTCGTCCGCCGCGCCTTGCCCGCAAAAACCCTCCAAGGCAATCTGGAACCTGCGATCTTGTTGGCTCCTCCCCAAGTCATCGAAGAACAAGCGCAAGATATCTTGCGGCGCGGTATCGGCGGAGCCCACGTCTTTAACCTCGGTCACGGGATCTTTCCCCAAACGCCCCCCGAACATCTCGCGCACCTGATCGACGTGGTGCAACGCTTTGACCGCCACGCCCCCCATCCCTGATCGACTCGACGCACCCACAAACCAAGGAGTTCTTGCGATGTTCGCTGATGTCCTACCCACAAATCGATGGTTCGGCTTTGCCTTCCTCGCCTTTGTTGTGGGCTCGGTGCTTTGGCTCGCCACCCCACATCAAAGCGCTGCCAAACCCACACCACCGCCCAAAACGCCCTCCAGCGGATCCTTGACGATCCTGATCCAAGGCTTGCGCAACAACGATGGCCGCGTTTCCTTGACCCTCTACAACCGCGCTGACGGATATCCCATGAAACCAAAACTCGCCTTCGCTAAACGCGAAACCTCGATCCAAAACAAACAAGTTCGCTTCGTCTTTCCTGCCCTACCCTTCGGCACTTACGCTGTGGCTGCTTACCACGACGAAAACGCCAACGGCAAACTCGACACCAATTGGATCGGTATCCCCCGCGAAGGAACCGCCGCTTCCAACAACGCCAAAGGCTTTATGGGCCCCCCCAAATTCCGTGACGCACGCTTTGACTTCAAACAAACCCCGCTCACCGTCTCCATGAAGATGAATTACTGATCCGCATGACGACAAAAAAATCTCCCACAGGAATTGTTCTGCTCAACCTCGGTGGCCCCGCAACCCAAGATGAAGTTCAACCCTTTTTGATGCGCCTGTTTGCGGATCGAGAGATCATCCAGCTTCCTTGGCAAAGCGTCTTCGGACCCTTTCTCGCCAAACGTCGCACCCCCAAAGTCCAGAAACTTTACCAAACCATCGGTGGCGGCTCGCCGATCAAGATGTGGACGCAAAAACAAGGCGACGGAATGGTGCGTTTGCTCGACACCCTTTCGCCCGAAACCGCCCCCCACAAAGCCTACATCGCGTTTCGTTATGCCGCCCCCCTCAGCGAAGACGCCCTTCAAGCCATGCGCAATGATGGTGTCCAACGCGCCATCGCTTTTACGCAGTACCCGCACTTTTCCTGTGCCACCACAGGTTCCAGCCTCAACGAGCTATGGCGAGCGCTTGATCGTTTGGGGATGCAAGATGCGTTTGCATGGAGCGTGATCGATCGATGGCCGACCCACGCGGGTTTTATTCAGGCGATGGTCAAAAAGATCGAAGAAGGATTGGCATCTTTCCCCGAAGAAGAGCGCGAACAAGTGGTCTTGCTTTTTAGCGCACACTCTCTGCCGTTGCGGATCGTCGATCGCGGCGATCCTTATCCCGAAGAGATCGCCGAAACCATCCATCTCGTCATGCGCTCGATACAGTATCGACACCGTTATCTGCTGTCTTATCAGTCCGAAGTCGGCCCTGTCCGATGGCTTGGACCCAGTACCGAAAAGATGATCCGCGCCCTCCCCGAAAAAGGCTATCGCCATGTCCTTGTGGTTCCGATCGCTTTTACCTCCGATCACATCGAGACCTTGGTCGAGATCGATCAAGAATACGGTGAACTCGCCCACCAATGCGGGCTAACCCACTTTCACCGCGCTCCCGCACTCAACGATGACCCCCTTTTCATCGAAGCAATGGCCGATATCGTCCTCCAACATCTCCAAAAACAAGAAGTCGCCTCGCTTCAATACAGCATGCGTTGCCCCGGTTGCACCAACCCACGATGCCGACAAGTCACCCACCCATTCCAACCCTACCAAGGCATCCCCCAACCCAAAACCCTCCCACGCTAAACTCCACAGGAGGCTTTTTTGATGAAACGGTTGACCGATCAAGAGTTGCTCGATCTCCTTGATGACACCGAGTCTGATCGCGCCGAGCGCAAACAATCCTTCAAAGGCGACACTCCCAGCAAAAGCAGGCAAGCCGTCTGTGCATTTGCCAACGACCTACCCAACCACAACGAACCCGGTATCCTCTTTGTGGGCGTAAGAGACGACGGTACCCCTTCACACGAACCGATCACGGATAGGTTGTTGCAATCGTTGGCCGATATGAAAACAGACGGCAACATCCTACCGATGCCTGTGATCTCTGTCGAAAAGCGCCTATTAAAAGGGGCCGAGATGGCTGTTGTTGTCGTCATGCCCTCCGATATGCCGCCCGTCAAGTTCGAGGGACGCATCTGGATCCGCACCGGCCCACGAAGAGCCATCGCCAACGAGCAAGAAGAACGGATCTTGATTGAAAAACGCCGTTATAAAAATCTGCCGTTTGATCTCTATCCTATCCCAACCGCCCACATCACCGATCTTTCGCGTGTGATCTTTGAAGCTGAATTTCTCCCTGCTGCGTTTGCTTCCGATGTATTAGAAGAAAATGGTCGGAGTTACGAAGAGCGTTTGGCTTCTTGCAAGATGATCGTGTCGCCGACAGACACGACACCAACGGTTCTTGGGTTGCTTGCCTTGGGCAAGAGTCCACAAGATTTTCTGCGTGGCGCGTCTATCCAATTTCTTCGTATCGACGGAATCCATCTCGAAGATCCTGTCGTAGACGAAGAAGAGATGGGAGGTGCGGTCGTGGAGATGTTGCGTCGCGTTGAAGAGAAATTACGCGCCCACAACCGAAGCGCCGTCGATGTGACCTCCAACGCAACACACGAGATCGAGCACCCATATCCGATGGCGGCGCTTTTGCAGATCGTCTACAATGCCGTCTTTCACCGAACCTACGAGCGAACGAATGCCCCGATCCGTGTCTATTGGTTCAATGATCGGATCGAAGTGAATAGCCCCGGTGGGCCCTACGGAAACGTCACCCCAGAAAACTTTGGTCAGCCGGGTGTCACCGATTATCGCAATCCAAATATCGGGGATATCCTAAAGACTTTTGGCTTTATCCAAGGATTTGGTCGTGGGATCGCCATCGCCCGCAAAGAGATGCAGAAGAATGGCAACCCACCCATCGAGTTCCAGACCAACCAAAGCCTTGTCTTGTGTACGTTAAGGAAAAAGCCTTGAGCGAAAAACCACCCGTCTTAACCTTTTTCAATAACAAAGGAGGCGTGGGGAAAACCTTGCTGCTCTATCACCTTGCTTGGATGTACGCGAGCCTACACAAGCGAGTTCTGGCAGTCGATCTTGATCCACAATCGAACCTCACGGCGTTGTTCCTCAAAGAAGACGCCATCGAAGAGCTTTGGGAGGGAGGGCAAGCAGGGGCAACCGTCTTTCGTGCGATCGAGCCGCTTATGGGGGGGGGAGGTATCGTTTCGCCTGTGGTGCAAAAGATCACTCCTTCTCTTTATCTCTTGCCCGGCGATGTTGCGCTTTCAAGGTTTGAAGAAACGCTCTCCTCTGCGTGGCCTGATAGCATGGGTGATCAGAATCTCTATCGCCCGATGCGAGCGCTTTCGGCGTTTTGGCAAGTGATACAGAGCGGGGCAAAGCAGATCGCCGCCGATATCGTCTTGGTGGATGTCGGCCCCAATCTGGGGGCGATCAACCGATGCGCTTTGATCGCAACGGACTTTGTGCTCCTTCCTTTGGGGGCGGACTTGTTTTCCCTTCAAGCTCTGAAAAACCTTGGCCCAACCCTTCGGACATGGCGAAGCCTTTGGCACAAACGCCGCGAAAACTGGTCATCTCGTTCAGAAGCTGCTCAACATCCAGAGATGGAACTCCCCCAAGGATCGATGCAGGTCGTGGGGTATGTTTGCCAGCAGTACGGGATCCGTTTGGAACGTCCCGTGGTGGCCTACGAAAAGTGGGCCAATCGTATCCCCGACGCCTACCGAGAAACGGTTCTCGATCAAGAGGCGATCCACGGTCTCCACCCACCCGATGATCCCGAATGTCTCGCTGTCGTGAAACATTATCGCAGCCTCGTTTCGATGGGCCAAGAACACCACAAACCCATCTTTTCACTCACTTCGGCAGATGGGGCCATCGGCTCCCACGCAAATGCCGTTCAAAGCGCGAAACACGACTTCAAAGAGTTGGCCCGCAAGATCGCCAACAAGATATCTCTGCCGATGGCCAAATAATACGAGATCCGCCCATCGTGTGATCGTAAAAGCGTAGGGCAGACAGGTGTGACTGCCTCCGCTATTTTTTGGGTGTGCGTGGTTTGTGGAATGCGAGCGCAGCAGCTTCAGCGCGTTCGAGGGGGGCTTCGATGTGTTCTTGACGCCAAGGGGCGAGCGCATGGCCATCAGGGTATTTGGCGCGGGTGTAGCGCAAAAAGCGTGTGAATGTTTTGTCGAGGTATTTTCGTGCGGCGCTCGCTTGTTCGGAGACCGCTTTGCGTTCTTCTTTCGATCCGTGAAATTCGTTGAGGGCTAGGATGTAGTCTTGGTGGGAAGCTTCAAGCAGAGTCAACCATTCTTCGAGTTGGTGGGCTTGGAGGAAGTCGACGACTTGGCTGTCTTTGGCATCACGAAGAAAGGCTTGTGTCTGCGCCGCCTCTGCTTTGTAGGGGAGTTCGATGATGGCGCTGATGCCTTTAGGAAAAAGTTTCTTTTGCACAGCTTTGGCTTGGTTGTAGGTGTGTTCTTCGCCTTTGACAAAGGCTTTGCGTTGGATCGCTTCGATGTGGCTCGCCAAACCTTGGAAGCAAGCGTCCAGAACCGCATCCGCATCGCTCATCCGAGAAGCTTGGGCTTCTTGTTCTTTCCACGCTTTGAGTGTGGTGAGATGTTCGTTGATCTCGCTGGCGATCTCTTGTGCTGTGGTGTCGTTGTGGAACTTTGTATCTTGGAGAGCCAAAAGGAAGTCTTCGGCGAGCGTGACCCGCTGCTCGTCTTGGAGGTAAGCGTTCTTTGCCATCTGTTCGGCATCCTTTCTTGTGCAAGGAGAGAAGTGACTTGGGGTGGTGGTTCTTGTTCAGCAGGTCGTATCACAAGCTCTCTTTGTTGAAAAGGGGGGATCGTTTTCGTATGGATGAAGACTTGCGCGGTGGAAGGGTGTTGTGGGGGCGTTCTGGCCTCGGATGGGCTGTCTGGAAAAGCAAAGAGCGTATTCTGGTTTCGGATGGGCTGTCTGGAAAGTCAAACAGCGTATTCGGGTTTCGGATAAGCTGTCTGGAAAGTCAAACAGCGTATTCGGGTTTCGGATAAGCTGTCTGGAAAGTCAAACAGCGTATTCGGGTTTCGGATAAGCTGTCTGGAAAGTCAAACAGCTTATTCGGGTTTCGGATGGGCTGTCTGGAAAGTCAAACAGCTTATTCGGGTTTCGGATGGGCTGTCTGGAAAAGCGGAGAAATGTAGGGGCAGCCCCGTGGCTGCCCAAGAATAGGGCGTCTACGCATCGCAGATGCGGTATCATACGAAAACCGCGTATTGCGTGATCGGATGATGTAGGGGCGGTTCGCGAACCGCCCGTCTTTCGGGATGATCACACAACAGGCAGATGTCGTATGGGGGGCAGCCACAGGGGTTGCGATAGACACGGGGTCATTGTTGTGTCAAACGCACGTGCGTTGGGCAGCCACAGGGGTTGCGACAGACACGGGGTCATTGTTGTGTCAAACGCACGTGCGTTGGGCAGCCACAGGGGGCTGCCCCTACAGGGACGGGGTCATGATGGCATCCCATACCGCGCATCATCCGTTGTTTTCGTAGGAGCAGGGCTTGCCCCTGCCCAATACACCACGGTCTGTTCTGCCACGTTTGTTGGGGCAAACGTCCGTCGTTGGGGCAAACGTCCGTCGTTCGGGCAAACGTCCGTCGTTCGGGCAAACGTCCGTCGTTCGAACATTGGCCTTTTTTGTACCCAGCGTCGAGTCCGAAGGGGGGAAGTTGAAAGCCCTCTTGCGAGAAGAATCTTTCTTGCTACACTCGGAGATATTGGAAAAGAAAACGTTGGTGAACCTGAGGACGGACAGATGGAACGAACGGACTGGAGTGATTGCGAGATCTTATTTCCGCTGTTGGGTGATGCGAAGAACCAGATACGCTTGACGCTGCGATCACACAGACGGCTTTCTCAGACCCCGCTGTTTTTCCAAGAACCTCCTCCGCAAGCGTGGGCCTTTCCTGCGGCGCTTTTTTCTTTGGACAGACAAGAGCAGCAGAGCCTTGGGCTGGACGAGTTGGCACAACGGGCCGAACAGCGTTTTGGTGTAAAGGTGGCTTGTGTTTCGCTGCGCGTTTGTTTGACAGGACAGGCAGAGCGTTTGGGGGGATGGGTACAGGGGCTCTCTCTTGGCCAAGCCGATGTACTTTGTACGGAGCTTGGCTTGGAAGGGGGATGGTATCTGACAGAGAGCGAAGAGGCGCATCGGTTGGGGAGTGGGGAGGACGTGCTGTTTGTCCATGCGTTGCCGCGCATCGTGTTAGACCCCGAAGAGCGGATCGCAGACAACACCGATCCCGAAAAGAGCATGGATCGGCTGCTTGAGCGGTTTTTGATGCAGTTCACCGATCTAGCCGATCAAGCGATGCCGTATGTCGCGATCGCCACGGGGTATCTCTACAAAAAAGGTTTGGTGTACTTGCTGCGGTTGTTGGAAAACCAGCACATCCGAAAGCTGCGGTTGTTGTTTAGCGGGCGGGCAGATCGTGCAACAGCGGATCTTTTGGAACAAGTCTTTCTCTCTGAACTCGATCAACGGGGGCAATCCAGCGATGCCGATCTGCTGTATCAGGCCGTTGAAGAAGAGCGGTTGGCGATCCGCGTGTATCCGCACGCCTTTTTGCACGCAAAGCTTTATCTCGGTTGGCGATTGATCGACCGACAAGGTTTTCCACAAGGGGCGATGATCCTTGGAAGCTCCAACGTGACGGGGCCGGGCTTGCTTCATCATGGGAATCTGGAATTAAATGCGTATGTGGATGACCGCCACACTTTGCGCTCGGTCATGGGGTGGTTTGAGGCGCGTTGGGAAGAAGCCGAAGAACCCAATGCGCTGTTGTTGCAAGCCCTTGAAAGCCGTCGAGAGATCGCCCCGCCCCCTGCTTTTGAGATCGAGGGTTTGCGTGAGGTGTGGGAGGCGGGTCGCTTGCGGAAGTTGGAACCTGCTGCGCGTTATCTGGACTTTTTGGCGCGACTGTACCGCCAACGGATCGATGTCACCCGCGTCGATATCAACGAACCCGCGTTCCCCCCAGACGATCTGCGCCGTATGCTCCCCGCCCCCGAACAAGAAAGCGGTGTGTTGGCCCTTGCACAGCGTTTGTTGCAACTACGCTTTGCGTTTTTGGCGGATAGTGTGGGGTTGGGTAAAACGGTCACTTCGCTTGGTGTGGCGTGGTATCTCTATCGACTCCAAGAGATACAAAAGGCGGTTGTGATCGCACCGCGTAAGCTTTTTGGGCAATGGGAGTCTGACCGCAAAGGCATCCGTATGCCCGAAGGCATCGTCTCTTACGAAAATCGTCATATCTTGGAACGCAAGGATGAAGCCGAGGCACTGCGGGTGCTTGCACCTTTCGATCTCTTGATCGTCGAAGAAGCCCACGAGATCTTGCGTTCGCGCAAGAATAAGCTGTGGTCGTACCTGCGGGCGCATCTGCAAAAATATCCCAAGGCGCGGCTTTTGCTTGTGAGTGCAACACCTTGGAACAATACCCGCGAAGATATCTTTAATTATATCTTGTTGGCTTGGCACGATGGGCGCTTGCTTTGGGAGTCGTACCCACTTTTGGGATTGCCTCCCACCCGTAAACATGTCGAATACTTTGTTGGCAAACCCGCTACCGCCGCCAAGACCTTTCTTGAGCTGGCGCGCAACGAATACCGCACGATCTTTGGTGAGACCTTTGTGCAGCGCACACGCCATCGCATTGCGCGGCTTTATCAACGACAGATCGATTTTCCCACCCGCAATGTTATCCCTTATTCGTTGCCTTCGAGTACACAACACGACGCCTTTTTTGGCGCTCTTGAGCGCGCTTTGGAACAGGCGTTTTTGTCGTATCGTGAGCCCTTTCGGGCGCTTCAACGTGCCGTCGTCGCCGTCCATCCCCATCCTCCCCAAGAACTCACCGAGATCCCGATCTCCAACCTCCACCGCTCCTTTGTGATCCAGCTTTACAAGCGGGCGGAAAGCTCTTTCTTTGCGCTGGCGGTCTCTTTGCGCAACGTCCGTAGCCGCCTCATCACGTTTGAGAAAGAGTTGGTGGAGATCGCTTATACTTCCAAGACGCCACGCGATGACCTCAAGGCATGGATGGAAAAACAATATCTGCGCTTGAACCTGCTTGCGATAGAGGTGGAGGATATCGAAGAAGTCGACGAAGACTTGATGACCCCCGCTGAAAAGGCCCGTTATGGCAATCTACATGCGTTGTTTGCACAGCTTGATGACGATAGCGTAAAAGCCGCCGTCAAGCACTTGATCGAATGCGAGGTCGCACCCGATCAAGCCCTGTTCTCCGCATTGCAAAAGCAGATCACCCTTCCTATCGAGATCCATTCTCCCAAAGGATTGTATGTGGCCGACCTGCTGCATCTTCACCACCAAAAACAACGCAAGTTTGTCTTGGTGGCGGGTTATACTGATACCGCAGTGATCAACTTTTTGCGCGCCATCGAAACCATCCCGAAAGCCCGTATCGGCCTTGCCATCGGTGGGAATGAGGCTTGGATCTATGATCCGCAAACGCATCGACCCAAGCCATTGAGCGAAAACGAATGGGAGTCCGCTCTTTCACTACCCACCAAAGAGCGTTACGCCAAGCTGCTTGTACAAGCGGGGCGCGCAAAAACAATCGAACGCTCGCGGCTTTTGCAAGCCTTTGCTCCCAAAGCCCAACGCCTCCCCGCCGCTGAACTCGCAAGTCTGGGCGGAGAAGTCGACGTCTTGGTCGGGTCGGAAGCCATCAGTGTTGGGCAGAACTTGCAAGATGCCACGTCGTTGTTTCAGTTGGATATGCCTTGGAACCCAATGGTGATCGAACAGCGGATCGGGCGGATTGATCGGCGAGGTGGCGGTCGTCTCAAAGATCCAGATGATCCACACTCCCCAAAAATCGTGGATATCTTCTATTGTTGGAGCCAAAGCGCCATCGAAAACGAGATCACTCTGCGCGATAAACTCAAAACAAAAGCCGAAGCCGCCATCCAAGACACCCACTTTGACGAACTGTTGCTTTACGAATTGCGCGATCTGATCGAAGAGATCCGCCAAAAGACAGGCGACTTCCCCGAAGATGGCGAGTACAAGGAACAGTTGGCCGCTTTCTTCAAACAACGCCAAGAAGAATTGCTCGAAAAGCAAACCCTCCCCGAAGAGATCAGCGAACAAGCGGGTGCTTGGATGGAAGGGGTTCGCCACCTCGCAGTCTGGACAGAAACCCAACGCCTCGATCTCACGATCCCGCCGCAACCTGTAGTCGCTTGTGGCTATGCTGAGGCTTCTTCATCGGGCAGTTGGAAGATCACACTTGAACTCCAACCCTACGATGAGCGCGGTCAACGCTTGGGCTTGCCGATCTTTGAAAGCCTCTCCATCCCCGCAGATATCCAACTCCCGCTCGAACAGGATCTGGAGGCCGTCGTGTTGTCGCTCCTCGATGGACAACAACGCCAAGCCCACCGCACCGCACCACCGCTCTCTGCCAAAGCATGGCGACTCTCCCTCGAAGCCCTTCAACAACGCCTCCGTGCTTTCCAACAAAGCTATCTCGACCAACACAACGAGCAGATCCGACAAAAGGCCGTTGCCCTCAATCAACAAAAGCGAACCAGCCCCACCGCCGCTTTTCGTTTGCTCTGCGGTAAAGCTCTCACCGCCGTCCAAAACGAGATCAAGAACAACCCCTTTTACAAGACATCCGAAGGGCGCGAACACATCCAATCCATCGGCGAAAAACTCAAGTTTTTCTTGACCCTGCTCACTCCCCCAGAAAACCACCGCGTCCTTCAAGATGCCGACGAGCGCGAGATCGAAAGCGCACTGCAATTTGTCTCTCTCCAACCAAGGCGCTTTTTGCGAGAGGACTTTGAAACCTTCTTTCTGGCGGTTGCCGGCCCTGCGTGGAGTGAAGACCTCGACCAGAAAAAGGGTCTCACTCCCTCCAACGCACAGCTTGAACTTGTGCAAGTCTCCTCAGACTTCGATTCCACCCGCTCCATCGAACGCGCCGCCGAAGGCCGCTGGACAACCCTCTCGATCAAAGTCGTCGCGGCTGCTTTCCTCGCATGATCGCACACACCCTTGTTTTTCTCCGCCTGATTTGTCCCCCACGCAAAGGAGATATCTCACCATGAACGCTGCCACCCAACGATTAGAACGCGCCCTCCGCTCCGAAGAATCGCTGCTCGCTTGGTTTGAAGAGCGCGGGTATGTCTTGCGAACAGACATCGCGCTGCCTCTCCCCAAAAAGCCGACCTTGCCTTTGCAAACGCTGTATTCGCCGAACTTTCCAAAGGCTCCGCGCATCGGCTTTTCGTGGTATCCCAACTTTAGCGACCGTTCGGTCAAGGGCCAACGATTGCGGCTCTTGCAAAAGAGCGTGTTGGAGTATTGTACGGGTTTGCGACAAGATGATGCTTTTGCGAACGATGCCCCTGATCTGTTTGCGTTGGGGTGTCCTGACTTTGTGTTGTTCTTTCCACTCGAAGGGGACGAGTATGCGCGGCGTTTGCGCTTTTCTCCCAACTTGCTGCTGCGTGAAGGGACGGCGCTGCACAAACATTACAGCAGCTTTTACGCCGAACAGATGGCGTCTTGGGCGCAAGACGACACGCCCAACGAAGAAGCGGATCTCCTCGACGAATTGGTCGGCATCGGGAAAGAAGGGCGGCTTGCGTATGATTTTCAACGGTTGTTTGTGGGCGAACAGCTAGACGAAGACTTTGTTTCGTTGATGGCGATGGAGCGCCGCGAACTGCTTTCGATCTTGTTGCGCCCCGACTTGCGGGCTGATCTCTTGATCCCGATGTTGAAGCAACTGCGCGTGGACAAAGAGGACTGGAGCAGCGTAGCACTGGCCTCCGATGGGTTTGCGCCGTTGGAACAGCTTATCCAACGGGCCGATATCCGCCATCGCTTGATCGCTTCGGTGGATACGGTGTTGTTGCGTGTGGTCTTGTATCGTTATCTGGAAGCGCAGTTTGGCTACCAAGCGGGGGACAAAGAGAGAGAGGATTTTGCGTTCGGAGCGACCTTTGATGAGATCTTGGAGAAGACGACGGAAACAGAGGTCGAACAGATCGCGGAGATCCGTGAAAGAGCGGCGTCTTATCAAGCCGCAACGAGTGGCCCACAACCCGACACCGAAGCCACAAAGCCCCCAACCAAGGGAAAGAAAAAGAAAGGCGAGGTCGCGTCTAGCCAGCTTTCCTTGTTTGGGGATGCCGCGCCCGTCACGGTGAATCAACCCGAAGTCTTCGTCAAAGAAGTGCGCGAGCGCAACGATTATTACCAGCGGCAGGCAGGGGGCGATCTGCATCACGGGAGTATCGCGGAGGCGGCGACGTTTCTTCAAGAATACTTGTTGACGCACCATCCCCACGGATTCGCGGGATTGTTGGTGGTGACGCGCAGCGATCTGTATTCCTTCGCTTACGCCGACCTTGATCCTCGCGCCTTTCAACGCTTTTACGAAAACACCATCGGGACGGATATCCGCATCCGTTATCAGCCTGACGCTCAAGTCGCCCAGATCGATGTGGTGCATTGGCACCAAAACCGCAAAGAACAAGGCGCGTACTTCACCAACGAGATCATCTGCAATTGGTTGGTGGAGCGCAGCCTTGGGGTCTTGTATGAGGCTTGGTTTCGGTCGTTTAGCGACTTTTTGTTGGGCTTTCGCAAGATCCAACGCGGACGCATGGCGGCTTTGCGCGTACATCTGGATCGCTTGTTGGCGTGGAAGATCATGGATCCGACGATGGGGGGTGGGATCTTTTTGCGTGCAGCCTTCGAGTTCCTTTCATCCCGTCATTCCGCCATCTCCGAGATGTTGCGTGTCCACCTCCCCGAAGAAGTCCGCAAAGAGCTTTTCAAAGAATCCCCCGACCATGAATTCCCCTACCATGTCTTTCAACACGACCTCGAACAGCAAGGCGAGTGGCAGTGGTATATCTTGCTGCACATGCTCTACGGCGTCGATATCGACATCAAAGCCGTCAACATCGCCTCCAACCTCCTCACGCTCAGCGCACTGATCTACAAACCACACGGCGTTTGCTTCCCTTCCTTCATCAACACCAGCCTCAAACACGGCAACGCCTTTGTCATCCCCATCGAACCCCAACACCGTCAAACCTTCGCGACCCAATACAAACAAGAGATCCTTGACTTGCTCGCACTTCGCAAAAAACTCCGTGACCCCTTGCTCTCCCGCGAGGCGTGGCGCACTTGTCACCAACAAGCACATGCCATCACCGACCGCGTTACAAACGCCCAGATCCTCGCTTGCTACAAACACCTCTTCCCCTCCCTCTCCGACAAAGACATCCTCCAACGTGTCCGTCAAACCAGCGTCTTTCTCTACGAGATCGAATTCCCCGAAGTCTTCTTCGCGCCCGATGCCCAATGGCTTCCCTCCCCCGGCTTTGATGTCATCCTCGGAAATCCTCCGTGGGAAGAACCTGCTGCCGAGTTCAAGCACTTCCTCCCTGAGTTTGATCCTGAATATCGAGACCTCTCTCAAGCTGCCTCCAAAGTACGCGAAAGAGAATTGCTTGCCGAGCCTGTAATCGCCAAGCGTTGGGATACCTTTGTTCGATCTATCGAAGACTATAAGTTGTTATTGACTGCGGCTTGGTATCAATATCAACGTGCGGTCGTCGATGGCCGTCTGACGGGGGGACATTCTAACCTCTACAAATACGCCACCGAATTGACCTTCCGCTTGCTGCGTGACGGCGGTTTCGGCGCGTTGTTGCTCGATGGCGGCTTGTGGAATGATCTCTCCGCAACAGGTTTGCGAAGGATGCTTCTGGATTCGGGACGCGTAACGATTATCGCGGGATTTGTGAATCATCAGGGTATCTTCCCAGATGTCCACCGCAGTTATAAATTTGCTTGCAATGTGTTTCAAAAGGGCGGAAATACCGAGACGATCCGTGTGGTGTTTATGCGGGAGACGTTGGAGGATCTGGCGTCCTTTGATGCGCTGGCCTTTGGTGTGGATGCTCAAGCAATCCGAAACGATCCAAGCGAAACGTACCGTATTCCTGAGATTGCGAACAAAGAACAGTGGACGTTATCGTTGTCTCTTTCAAAGCATGCCCGCCTTGCGGATGAGCCTTGGAATCTGGATACTCTTTCGGGTGATTTTAATGCTGGAAATCAAAGGGAGTATTTCGTTCCGAAAAAAAAGGGGTATTACCCGCTGATCCAAGGGACGCAGTTTAACTTGTTTGGTGTGCATCAAGGCTCTTTGCCGGATGCTTGGTTGGATCCGTCGATGCAAGGAATGGGCGGATTTTTGTATGAAAAGCAAGCGGGGCGGGTGTTGAAGGCGATTGCGGATTGGTTGGATGGGCAAGGAAAGCTGAAGGGAGGCAAAGCGGAGGCGGCGTTGGATTGGGTGGCCGCACAAACGGGACGGCGCGAACTCCCCGCTGCATGGGTGCGGCTGGATTGGGAAGGCTATCGCATCGCATGGCGGAATATCACCAACCGTACGAACAAGCGCACGTTGATCGCGGCGATCCTTCCTCCACGCATCGGAGTAAGCCATGCTGCCCCAACGATCCGACCGTTCCGTTTATTCGTTCATGGAAACGAAGTTGTGTATCGGCTGCAATACCCGCTCGAACAGTTGTTGTACTTGGCGGGGGTGCTGTCGTCGTTTGCATGCGATAGTTTAGCGCGCTTGCGTATGTCAAAAACGAATATGGTTGCCAGCACGTTCACAGGATTTCATGTGCCTGTGTGGAGGGAGGGAGGCGTGCAACGTCGTGTGGCGGAGTTGACGTGCAGGCTGACGTGTTTGGGAGCGACGGAGGAGCGTCCTTGGGCGGATTATGTGGAGTTGGCGTCGGTGGTGGGGATGGATGTGGAGAGGGATGGATTGTGGGGAAAGGAAGAGCGGCGTGAAGCGGAAGCGGAGTTGAACGCATTGGTGGCGGGGTTGTATGGATTGGGTCGTGAAGAGGTGCGTTTTTTGATGAATGAGTTGTTTATGACGAAGCAACATCGGGAGGAACATGGATTGATGCGGGATGCGATCGTGGGTTGGATGTAAGAGTGCGAGAGCCTTGACCTTGTTGGGGGTGGGGCTTTAGTTTTGGAAAGCCTTTGGCGAAGGCGAATAGAGGCGAAGGAGGCAAGGATGTTGGTCGAAGTTTCTTTGCAATCGGCGAGTGCAACGAGAGGTGTTTTTCATCCGCTCAAGACGGTGGAATCGCTGGCAAGGAAAGCGGAGTTGGCGAAAGCACACAAAAGCGAGAAGCGCAGCCTCCAACGGATGGCGGAAAGAATAGAAACCTTGTGGTCTTTTTTGCAAGAGTCAGGGGTGAGACCACTTTGTTTTGCCGAAAGCGAGGAAGAATTCAGAGAACGATTGTTGTTGTTGTACAAGGTGGTTGGCAGCGTGCTGCTCGATCTGCAAGAGGTGCTGGGCGAGGCGCAAGAGATATTTGCGAGGATCATGGAAGAGGGAGAGAGTGGGGAGTTGTGGCCAAGCGCAGAAGAATGGGCCGTAAAAGAAGGTGGCTCATGTTGTGTTTTGAGGTCTTTTTCGAAAAACGTGGTATCCTCGGGCTTCATGGCTTGTTTGCCCTTGACATGAGAGGTCTCAGAGGAACGTCTCGCGACATGACAGTTGAAGAAAACAACGAAAACTCTCGGGGGTTCGTTTAAAACAGATAGCGATGAAGAGGTCACCGACGCAACAGAGATCGGGCAGGCACACCTGTCTGCCCCTACAAAACACCGTGTGATTTCCAACATGTAGGGGCAACCCCCTGTGGTTGCCCTCGCTGAGAAGTGTTGCCTCTGGATACCTCTCTCATGGCGTTGGTTTGAACG
>JAKLKB010000053.1 GCA_023150835.1 Myxococcota bacterium
GCGCTTCGCCATCCTTCCCTCCCTCCCAACACACGGGCACTTCACCCGCCTACACTTCGGCCCAACCTACGGGCGCTTCGCCATCCTTCCCTCCCTCCCAACACACGGGCGCTTCGCCATCCTTCCCTCCCTCCCAACACACGGGCGCTTCCCCCACGTATTCTCCGTCACGAAGCGTCTCTCCTGTCCATCAGCCCGATCCCACCACGGTGGCCCCGCTGGATCGGGACGCTTGGAAAAAAGCTGTTGAACAAGCACTCGCACAGCGCATCGAACAACGCACCCGCGAACAAGGCCCACCGCCTCCTGCCCCTCCCCCCACCGCAGCCAACACACAATCCACCACGCCCGAAAACCGGACGGCTGGACACTTGCGACTTCCCACTCCCGCCAATCCCAACCGTTCGGGCGAAACAGACGAATTCAGCCCCAAAAGCACTTCTTCACGAACATCTCCGCCCCCCTCCACCCAACAAACCCAACAAACTCTTCCTCCCCCCCCCACTTCGCGGCCCACACGCACCCCTTCTGCTGCACAGCCACAAACGCGATCAGCCTTGCATCCCCCCACGTCCCCCCCATCAACAAAAGTCCATCGCCCCGAAGCCACCGAGCAGATCCACATCACAAAACTCCGCCAAGAACTGCGCGATGGCCTTCTTTCCCCCCAAGAAACTGGCGTTCTCGAAGAAGTCCTCGATGAAGACGACGGCGCTCTCTCTTCCCCACCCACCGAAAACAGCCTCCCGCTGCTTTTCTCCACTTCGCCACGCCCTTCACCACTCCACCAACCCGCTCAAACCACCGAAACCACACGCCCTTCACCACTCCACCAACCCGCTCAAACCACCGAAACCACACGCCCCTCACCACTCCACCAACCCGCCCAAACCACCGAAACCACACGCCCTTCACCACTCCACCAACCCGCCCAAACCACCGAAACCACACGCCCTTCACCACTCCACCAACCCGCCCAAACCACCGAAACCACACGCCCTTCACAGGCTCCCCCAAAACCTTCCCCATCGCAGACGTCTCACTCCACCCAACAAAAAGCCCATCAACCCGAAGAATCCACCGATCCAAGCATCCAGATCCAACTCCCGTGGGAACAGATCGAAGCGGATGCCCTCGACGCCTCCCTGCCCCCACCCACCCTCCAGCCCCAAACGCCTCTCTCCGAGCGCTCGGGACTCCACGAACCGAGCGACGCCTACGAAAAACTGCTCGAAGAAGCCCAATTCATCGACGAATACGAACAGCCCACACAACTCAATCGCGTCTCTCCATCTCACACCACAACGCCCCTTCCCTTCGCCCCCATCGATCCATCCAAACCTCATCCCTTCGCCCCTTCCGAACGCGGCCAGTCGCACCCTCACCCGCACACTTTTGAAGAAGAAGACCTCGACAGCCCCACCCACCACCACGAAGACGCACTCGATCTCTCCGAAGACAACGGCTCCAAACCCATCGCAGTTCCCGACGAATTCGATCTCTCCGCAGTTCCCGACGAATTCGATCTCTCCGCAGTTCCCGACGAATTCGATCTCTCCGCAGTTCCCGACGAATTCGATCTCTCCGCAGAAAACACAAACACCGCAGATCACCAAGAAGAACAAGAAAAACACGCAGATCTCGACTCTGTCGGCACGTATAGCGACGATCTCGCCGAAGATCTCGCCACCCGCGAGATCCGCCGCCCACTTCTGCCCTCCACTTCCCCGATGCACCGCTCGGCCTCCTCTGACCCCGCTCACCAAGACGCACAACACGCCGCCGATCTCGATCTCCCCACCCACCCCCACGATCCAGACGATCCAGACGATCCCGCCTCCTACCTTGATCCCGAAGATCAATACATGGACCCCGATGATGGGGACGATCTGCTTTCTCTCCACCGCCTCGAAGACGATCCCGCACTCCCCGAAGAAAACACCAGCGGCCTCGATCTCCATACCCTCCACTCCCTCATGCTCGACCCCCACCGTGACCCCAGCCAAGCCCTCTGGGCCTTCTTTGATGGCACCCACGAACTCGAAGAACTCGGCGCTCCCCCCGAAGAATCCTCCGCTCCCAAACGAAAAAAACACGCCAACACTTACACCCCCACCGCTTCCTCCTACACGACGGCTCCCCTCTCTTCCGCAACAACCACCCCCCCCACCGACCCCGAAGACGCCATCCTCCAAGAGATCCACCCACACGATATCCCTCTCGTTCCTTCTTCGGGCCGCGACACCACAGGCCCCATCACCCACAATAGCCTCGAAGACGTCGCCAACTACAGCGCCCTCCAACTCTGGGTCCAACTGGATGTCGAGATCCCACGACGCGGACTCTCCCTCCCCCTCAGCCAACAATGGATGCTCCTCAGCGACCTCAGCGAACAACTCGCCGATCGCATCCGCGAACACGGACTCTCCCTCGACGAACAACGCCCCGATCGCCTACACGCCCACTCCCGTCAAGGTCTCCCATGCCTCCTTCGCACCCTCCAAGCCGCTCGTACCATCCAAGATGTCGTGTACGCTCACCCTCCCCTCGCCCAAGATGCCCGCGCTCGCGCTCGTTGTGTCCTCACCCTGCTCACCGATGACACCTCCGAAAACGAGTCCCGCGACACCGCACAACGCCTCTTCCAACACGCACCCGTCGGCCAGATCTGGCTCGATTGGTCCGCACAACTCCTGCTCAAAGAACACGAATCCCTCCACGAGATCGCCCTCCCTGACCTCGAAGAACCTGCCTACCAACTCGCATGGGAACCCCAAACCACCGCCCAAACCACCGACGAAAAAGGCGACGCCAAACTCCCCTTCCTCGGACGCCTCGACATCCTCCGCTCTCTCGAACAGGCATGGGTCCACACCCAACACGGCAATGTCCAGATCGTCTCTCTCGTCGGACAATCCGGCAGTGGACGCAGCCGCATCCTCCAGCAATGGCGTAACCTCCAACAACCCACCCTCCTCTTTTGGGGACGCGCCGAAGATTGCCCCCAAGAACGCAGCCCCTCCCCCTACCTCCAAAGCCTCCTCCAAAGCCACCTCCACCACCTCCACCTCGATGGCCCCCAAGCCCTCTACCAATCCATCGCCACTCACGCACAAGGCGACCCCCACTGGCAAGCGTGGACCTCTCTTCTCTTTGAACTCTGGAACCCCGAAGCCTCCCGCGATCGACAAATCGAAGACGCCATGCGCTGGTACATCCACCTCTGCGCACAACGCGCTCCCGTCGCCCTCCTCCTTGATGACCTCTTCCTCCTTGACCTGCGCAGCCAACGCTTTCTCGATGCACTCCTACGCGACCCCCCCCCCCGACTCTTTGTCCTGATCGCCGCTGCACCCGGCGAATTTGACAGCCTTTCCCTCTCTCTTCGACACTCCCCCACCACGCTCGAAGTCCCTCCCTTCACCCCCGAAGAAAGCCGCGCACTCCTGCGCAACGCCTCCCTCGACTCCCCCCTCTCCCCTCGCCAACAAGAACAACTCCTCCTCGAAAGCGAAGGAAACCCCCGCATCCTCCTCTCCCTCCTCCAAAGCGTTCAGCGCCAATTCGACCAACGCGAAACCCTCTCCGATAACCTCCGCATCCCCCAAACCGTCGAAGGCATCCTACTCAAACATCTCCAAGGACTCAGCAGCATCGCCCAAGATACCCTCCGAAAAGCCGCCATGATCGGCGATATCTTTTGGCAAGGAGCCATCGAAAGCCTCGAACGCATGAACCTCGCCGAAGGCTCTTGGGGACTCCAAGAAGGCATCGCCATCGCCCAACTCGACGACCGCTCTCACGTTCTCCTCGAACTCGTCGACAAAAAACTCATCCAAAAACAACTCCAGTCCTCCCTCCCCGGCGAAACCGAATTCCGCTTCCACCAAAAACTCCTCCGCCAAATGATGCTCCAACAAATCCCCCTCTCCATCCGACAACAAATGCACCGCCGCGTCGCCGAGTGGATGCAGCTCCAAGACCAAGATGGCCTCCTGATCGAACCCATCGTCGCTCACCTCAAACAAGCCGACGCCCGCAACGAAGCCGCTCGCACTCTCTTTGAAGCCGCCAAAAAACAACGCAGCCTCGGCAAAAAACAAGAAGCCCTCCGCCTCATGGGCGAAGCTCTCGAAGAACTCAGCACCCCCCAACGCGCCACCCGACTCCTCTGGCTCGATACCATGCTCCGCACCGCCCTTCAACTCGGCGATATCCACGCCACCGCACATCTCTCCCAGCTCGCCCTCCAACTCTCTTGGCGCTTCAACAACATCCGCTGGGCCGCACAAGCCTACCTCCACCTCGGCATCTGCGCTCGGATGCTCTACCAAACCAACCCCGCACGCGATCACCTCCTCAACGCACAAGCCCTCGCCGAACGACAACACGACGATGTCCTACGCATCGAATCTTGGCTCCAACTCGCCCTGCTCGCTCTCGACGATGGACAGCGCGATGAAGCCCATCGCTGTATGCAAGCCGTCGACGTCATCCTCGAATCCCCTCCACCTTTCCCTCCCCCCACTTCACCCCACTTCGTCCGCTCTCATCTCGCTCGCATCGATGGCCGATGGGCCGACGCCGATCGACACCTCCAATCCGCTCGCTCCGACGCCAGACGCGAATCCTCCGGCTATCTCTACGCCCGCAACCTCCTCAAAGAAGCCGAACTCTACCTCCTCGCCGCCGACGACGAAGCCGCCCTCCGCCTCCTCGGCGAACCCACCGAAACCTTCCGACGACAAGAGTGTCTCCTCGATCTCACCCAAGCCCTCCTCCTCGCCTCCCAAGCCCTCCTCCAACAACGCAAAACCCAACAAGCCCACGAACGCCTCCTCGAAGCTTGGCAGGCCACCCAGATCACCGCCTTCGACGTCCACATCGGACAAGTCGCCGCCGCTCTCGCTGCCTCCCACACCCTCCAAAACCAAGCCGACGCTTCCATCCACTTTGCCCACATCACCGAACAAAAACTCCGCACAGGCTCCCCCGCCGAACGCGCCCTCATGTACTTCTTTCTCGGCGAAGCCTGCGCCGGACTCCCCAAAAACCGACGCAATGAACTCCTCTCCCGCCTACCCCAACGACTCCCCGAAGGCGGTCTCAGCACCTTCCTCTTCCTCAAATCCGTCGAACTCTTCCAAAAAGCCAAAGACACTCCCCGCCACTGCAACGCTCTGCTTTCCCTCGGACGCGCTCTCCTCAACGACGGACACCTCGATATCGCCTACAACGTCCTCGAACGCGGCTCCCGCGAAGCCCATGACGCCGGACTCTCCCTCCTCTCCAAACGCTTTGAAAACCAAAAACGCCTCCTCTCCGATGACGTCCCCCCTCCTCCCGATCTCCATCGACCTTCCTCCGCAACCCTTGTCGTCCGTGTCGACCGACTCAAACCCACCTCTGTCCCCCCTATCCCCGAACTCCCTCAACATCTTCAGAAAAAGAAACCTTCTTGAGCTCTCTCAAATAGAAACTGCGTCACCCCTCTCTCTTTTCTTCTTGTGCCTCCCCCTCTTTCCGCGCTAAAACCATGCCTCAACTCTTCTCCGCCCACCACCGCACGTCATTCATCCCCAGCGGGCGTAACCCAATGGCCCACCCCACCGCTCTTTTCGGGCCTTGCCGCAGAAAGGAACCCCCATGCACATGGCTTGCCCAAACCAACGAACGTCCCCGATCCAACACGCCGATCGAATCCCACGCCCCTTCGCCTCCTCCCTCTCCCCAAGTTCTCGCCCCTTCACACCCTCTGTTCGCCCAAGTTCCCGCCCCTTCACACCCTCTGTTCGCCCAAGTTTGATCGCCCTCTTCCTGCTGCTGATCGCCTCCGCACTCTTTGTTCTCGCTTGCGATCCCACCCCACCCACCGAAACCACCACCGAAACCACCACCGAAACCACCACCGAGATCTCCGCTGAATCCACCCCTGACGCACAACCCGACAACACCACAGGCCCCGACAACACCACAGGCCCCGACAACACCACAGGCCCCGACAGCACAACCGAATCCACTCTCCCCGAGACCACTCCATCCGAAGCGCTGCCCGAAGAATCCGGCCCCATCGATGTTTCCGAGATCACTCCCGAAACCACTCTCCCCGAAACCACTCTCCCCGAAACCACCCTCCCCGAAACCACGCCCGAAACCACTCCGCTCCAACAGATCGCCTTGCAAGCACGCGCTCTCGCCCAACAGACGGGCAACTTGCTGGTCTCCAACGGCATCCCATTTGCTTCGGGGCAACTCACCTCGATCTCAGGACTCACCCTCAAAAGCGGCAACCAAGAGATCGCTCTCTTCGCCAAGATCCTCGCCCGCTGGCAAGACCAATCCATCCGTGCGATCCTGCTTCAATTCCAACGGCCTTCCACCCAATTCCCCGCCACACTCACGCTCGAACTCAATGGCTCCCCCCAAATCGCCCGACGCGCAGAAACACCCATCACATGGACGCTTCCACAAGCCATCGCATTTCCCGATAAGACCGCTCTTTGTGACTCCATGATCGGCGGCCCTTTGATCCCGCACAACACCAACCCCACCTTCCAAGCCTACGACACCAACCAGACGACCTATTACAACCAACTCAAAGGCAACACCGAATGGGGCAATGATGCTCGCCTTGATGGCTATTACTCGACCGCGCTCACATGGTACTTGCTGTTTTTGCGCACAGGAGACTCCGAGATCTTTTCGTGGGCGCGCCGCGAAGCCGTCCACTACCGCGACGATCAGATCATCCAAAGCGGCCCCAACATCGGTCGGATGAACGGACGCACCGAGCCTCGCTATCTTTATCTGCGTGCAATGGAACTGGACTACCTGCTCACAGGCGATCCCAAAACCCTCCAAGTCTCCGAGATGATGGCCGAATATCTTTACTCGCTCCACCCAACCGACTGGTATCACTACAAAAAAACCGACCGACGCTTTTGGACCGAACGCCGCGCTGGATTCGCTCTTCTCGGCCTCTTGGTCTATGGCCGATTCAGCGGCAAAACCAAATACACCGACCGCGCCAAAGAAATCCTCACCAAGATCCTCGCCACCCAAGCCGAATGGCCAAACGGTGGCTGGATTCATGGGTTGTATTATCACGACTCTGCCGAATGTGCCGACCAAAACGCCTTCGGCGGCTCGCCCTTTATGACGGGACTTCTCTACGAAGGCTTGCTCGCTGCCCATCACTGGCTCCAAGATCCCCGCATCCTCCCCGCCATCCGCCAATCCACCGAGTGGCTCTGGACCCAAGGCTGGCGACAAACCGGCTTCCTTTATCTGATCGGTTGCGGAAATAGCTATACCGACGCCTCCCCCGACCTCAACCTCTTGCTCTCTCACGGCTTCGCTTTCCTCTATTGGGCCGACGGCAAAAAACCCACCGACCTCCAACGCGCACAAAGCGTCTTCCAAGAAGGCGTTAAAAACGCCTACCTCAAAGCCCGAAAACAATACAACCAAAACTACCGCTCCAGCGGCGCAACCCTGTATTACCTCACCAAGTGAGCGCAAGCGTGGAGAGGGGAAAAGGCAAAACCCGATGGTTCTAGGGGGGTCGCTTTTTTACATGGGACTTAAGAATTTCGATAGCTTTTGTGGGGTTTCACCCCATACGCGCCTTGTTAAGGTGGAAACCTCGTAGAGTCGGTCTTGATCGCCTTTTTTTTCTCTCCCCCCCTCAATCCCCCCGTGAACGGGGGGAAGTTGGAACGGGCAGCGTCTGCGTCTCGTGCAAACAGCGTGCGTCATGAAAAAACAAAATCCCCGAGGCTTCCGACTTTCGCTCCCTCCCCTGTTCACGGGGGAGGGCGGGGTGGGGGGCTTTCCTCCGCTTAACCTAACGCCTATGGGGTTTCACCCCACACCCCACAAGGGACCGATGGCCCCTTGACCCCATGTTGGCGAAAAGATCAATGGTTTTCCAGACGGACGCCTCTGTCGCTTCAAGCAGTGCGAGCACGGGTTTTTTTCGCCAATCGCGTAATACGAAATCCGCCCATTGTGATCATAAAACGTAGGGGCAGCCCCCTGTGGCTGCCCAACAATAGGAGGGAAAAGATACAGAGGTGGACGACGATGACTTGCGGCAGCCCCCTGTGGCTGCCCAACAATAGGGCGTCTACGTACTGCCCTTTGTGTACACATCTTTCGGATATCGTACAACTCCTATTTACAGAGAGCTACGCTCTTGCAGAAAGCTTCGCTTTTCTCCCCCCTCTCCCCGCAGATGAGGGGGAGAAAAAACACCGCCATTCTTCGAGGTTTCCGCCTTGAGTTTGCGCCCCTAGTGCCCTCCGCTGTGCTGTGTCTTCTTTTTTCTGGAGAACTTGACAATCTCGCGGTCCTACGGTCATCTTGCGCGAGCGCCGTTTGAGCGTTTCCTGCCCACAGGCCGAAACACCACCGTTGATGCGCCCCGTCGCCCAAACACGGAAGACACCCGTATGTTGTACTATTGCGATGACGAATCCCTCCTTTGGTCCGATGCTTTCGGCATCAGTCGCCTTGCCTCTTCGCGGATCAAAACCCTCCCCCAAGGCAGCGCTCACCCGATGTCCACCCTATCACTCGATCAGCGCGCAACCACCGCGATGTTGTACGATGCCGCCCGCGAAGAAGCCTGCTTCTACAGCATCCCTGACCTCGAACGAACGAAACGCCTTACGAACCTCCGCCGATGCCTCGAACTTTCCTATCCCACCGAACGCACCGCGATCTTTCTTCATCCCCAAGGCAACGCCCTGATCGTCTGGCAAGATGCACCCTACAACGAAGACGGATTGATGGGCCTTTTGGCCTACAACGACGAAACCGATCAAGAAGCTTTCTATCCGCTCGATTTCTCCGCCATCCCCAGCGCGCCCGACACGACTGTCCCCTTGCACCTCGGCCCCACCGCCTCCCCGGACCTCTTGCAACAAGCTCCGCTTTGCCCGCCCTTTGCCATCGCCCAAGATGGTCGATTCATCGCCTATTCTCAGCGCGAACACCTCTTGTTTGGCGGTTTTTGGGCGACGGCTGGCGCTCCCCCCACCTTGCTTTGGAAACTCTCCTTGACCGTCCATCCACGCTCGCACGCACAGATCTTCACAAACACCTCAGGAAACCTCTTCGCGCTCTATGACCAAAGCCGTTATCTGCTTCATCTTTTGCACGTCGATCACTACGGCACACACCGATCTCGCCAGCTTCCTGCACGCGGTCTTCCCGCCTTTTACGAACGCACCTTGGCCTACCAGCGCGATGTCGAAACCATCGTCCGCGTTGACCTCGACACCCAAGAGATCGAAGAATCCACCCTTCCTGCCGCCCTTGTCGGCGATGGACGTCTGTTTCTGGGCCCCGATCGCCTGTTCTTTTCTCCCCAACACGGCGAATCTCTCTACGAGATCGGCCCCCAAAAACTGCGCATACGCCGCCTCCCCGAAACCGACAAACCTCTCCGCGATCTGTTTTTTTCCAAGATCCGCGAATACGAAACCATCGGACGCAGCGCTAGAATGGTCGTTTCTCTCGATCACTTCCAACGCAAAGAACGCAAAGACGGGCCTGCTGTCGTTTACAACCTCACCGCTTTTGGCGAAAGCGACCGACTCTTGAGCGCTTTTGCCTTCTATCACTTCCAACACAACGACCTCTCCGCCTTGGCCCAGACTCACGGCGTAATCGTCGAAGAAGGCAGCCAACAATGCTACGATAGCACCCCACATCCGCGCCTCGACACTCTCGAACAGACCTTCTCGCTCGAAGAACAGCACGAAGTTCTCCGCTTTGCCCAACGCCACGCCTTTGACCTGATCGCCTTCGCACCTTTTTTACGCGATCTCCATGATGCCCGACACGGCTACACTTCGATCGGCGCACATATCTCCTTACATCCATCGGGACTTCCGCTTTTCTCTCACCACGATCTTCTCACATGGTTCGATCTCTTTCACCAGATCGCTCTCTCCCAAACCGCCTCCCTATCGGCCTTTGAACGCTTTGCCACCTCGCTTCTGCTCTCCTTTGAACAAGCCCTGCCCACCTTCCAAAAGGTCCTCGATCACGCCGAATCCTCCCGCATATCCGCAACCTTTGGACTGCTGCTTCGCCTCGCCTTCTCCGCATGGCAAGCCGATCTTTCCACGCTTCTGATCGCTCTCCTCCACTCCCGTCACTCCGCTCTTTGCGCCACTTGCTTGTTTGATATCGCGGTCATGGCCTTGCGTTGCTCCCGCCTCTTCCCCGAAACCACCCAACCCCTCCACAAAGCTTTCCTCCAATGGCTCGAACACACCACCGATACCGACGCCCGATGGAATGTCGAACAAGTCATCCAAGCCCCCGATATCCTCAAAAAACGACTCAAACTCCCCAAAGAACCCAAGCCCACCACAAAACCCCCATCACCCAAACCCGCCACAAAAATCCCCTCTTCTAATCCCACCACAAAACCCCCATCGCCCAAACCCGCCACAAAAATCCCCTCTTCTAAGCCCGCCACAAAAATCCCCTCTTCTAAGCCCACCACAAAAACCACCTCACCGAACCCCACGACAACAACACAAAAGCCCGCTCATTCGGAAAAAACCACACCCTCCAAACCCACCGACAAACCCACCCCGCACAAACCCACCCCAAAGGCCCCTCCCCCTCAAGAAAAAGGTTGATCCACGCCCAACGCAGCGCTATCGTCCTTGCGGCGTTGCTTGTAGCACCTCAACACAAAGAAAGGGTACGCCGTTGCGCAAGTGGTTCGGCAAGATGTTACTCAAACTCGTGGGATGGAAGGCCGAAGGCACTCTCCCCGGTAAAAAGGTGATCCTGATCACCGCTCCTCATACAACCAACTGGGACTTTTTCTATATGATCCTGATGGCGATGTATTTTGATATCCAGATCTCTTGGATGGGAAAACACACGCTGTTTCGCTTCCCTTACGGCTGGTTTATGCGCTGGATGGGGGGGATTCCCATCGACCGCCGCGCCAACCACAACATCGTCACCGCGACCGCCGAACAATTCAAAAAAACCGACGCTCTGATCCTCGGCATCCCCGCCGAAGGCACCCGAAAATATGTCGATTATTGGAAATCTGGCTTTTACTTCATCGCCAAAGAAGCCCATGTCCCGATCGTCCTTGGATTCCTCGATTACGAAAAAAAGATCGGTGGCTTCGGCCCTTCTCTCATCCCCTCGGATGATCTTCGCGCTGACATGGACAAGATCCGCGCCTTTTACAAAGATATCAAAGGCAAATATCCCGAAAAGTTCGGACGCATCCGCCTCCGCGCCGAAGATGAAACCGAAACCAAATCTCAATAAAATCCGATTCTAAGGAACGACAACATTATCTTGCGAAGCCTTGTTCCCGCTTCCCCCGCAAACATGCCCATAATCCGCCTCGGACGAGCTATAACGCCCACCCCCGACCGTCGACCAACTCTTCATCGCTTTGTTGTCCCTGCCTCCTAAGATCACAGCAAAAGCGCCGTACGTCTGATTGGCTTCACCCCCGCAAACCGTCGAAAGAGCCGCGCTGGTCAGATTGTTTTCTCCGCCCAAGATGGTGGAGCGGTCCCCGACACTCTTGTTGCTTCGGCCTCCGCTCACATGGCTCATCGCCCCTCCGGCTTGATTTTGCCACCCGCCCCCGATATGGCTGCTCGGGCCTGACGCGATGTTCTCCGAACCACCCGAGACCGAAGCATAATCCCCGTTGGCGATGTTGCTGCTGCCTCCGCTTACATGCCCGTAGTCTTTCGTCACTTTGTTTCGCTCCCCGCCGCTGATCTGCCCGTGCAGCCCGGGCGCCTCGATGGCATTTTTGAAACCACCGCTAATGTTTGCGTAATTTGCACGCGCTTCGTTGTACCTCCCTCCGCTTACACTCGAAGAACTACCGAGCGCCTTGTTCTCCGCTCCACCGCTCACATGCGCAACCGCCCCCTGTACAACGTTTTCTGTCCCGCCGCTCACACTTGCTGCCTCACCTTCGATCAGATGGAAGCTACCCCCTGACGCGCTCGCGTACGGCCCGACCAAACGACTGCCTTTTCCAGCCAACAAACCTCCATAACTCTCGTAACTCTGGCCGTCCCCAACCACCACATTGTGCGATCCTTGCCCACCCACAGGCACAGGAACCCCATTTTTTTGAACGACTTCATTGTACCCAACAATCAGGTTTCCAAGACCATTTAATTCAGAAGATTTCCCTGTGCCGTTGACGATCTGTAGACTGGCTCCAGACAACGTCACCAGCTTCTTCTTTTCATCAACGCGCAAGTGTTGAAGAAAAGAGCGCAACACCGCGATCTCTTGCTCTTTTAACCCATCCGATGGAGGTGTCGGACGATTGAACAAGCAGCGATACAACGCAGCATTTTCGCAATATCCCTTGCCTTCGGCATCTTTGACGCAAGCATGGCCGCGCACACAGTCCGAATCCGCAGCGCAGCGCGCACAAGGCGGCGGCTCCTCCACTCCACAGCCCCCCACGACACGAATGAGGCCCAACACCAAAACCCACCACAGCACACCACGCTCCCACCGCATCCTTCCAAACTCCTTTGATGGCCTCGGCTCTCTCGCTTCGTTTGACCTCACCAACCCGATCTCCGTATCCTCTGCGCCGCCCCTATCAGATGGGACTTACGCAGTTGCCAAAAAAAGCCGTGTTCGCGAACGCCCGAGCGACAGAGTCGTTGTTTTGAAAGACCTGTGATCTGTTCGCCAAATACGGGGTCAAGGGAGCCGCGCTCTATGGCGGGGCGTGGGGTGGAACCCCACTTGACTCGATATCGACGGAGTGTTCGCTTTCGTCAGGGAAACGGTGTCCTTTTGGGCGATAGCCGCGATCCCCAAACCAAGCGCAACCGCAGCGATCCCTCCCGAAACAACATACAGCGCACGACCGATATCTCTTGCCTGCAAGGCTTGTTCATAAGAGGCCCGCCATGTGGTCTCTTTGTAAGCGCTCTGCTTGGCGTCCTGCAACGTCGCCTGACTCATCCCCCCCAGCAGGACTCCCCCCGCCAACGCCACAACAGCCACCCCCACCGTCACCCCCGAAGCCACCCACAGACCGCGTTTTAGACCACTCGCTTCTTGTGGAACCGTAGGCCGCTGTACCACCGAACGGATCGGCCTTTTGGCAGGAAGCCGCACAGCCACAGCACGCCGAAAAAGCTCTGACCAATCGCTCTGTCGGCGCTCTTGGCTTTCCGACAAAGACAGCCGTATCCATCTCTGCACCGCCGATCCGTCAG
Organism: Myxococcota bacterium; assembly: GCA_023150835.1. GTDB lineage: Bacteria > Myxococcota_C > UBA6777 > UBA6777 > UBA6777 > JAKLKB01. The sequence goes on from JAKLKB010000053.1 coordinate 13,263, forward strand.
CAGCTTTCAGATGAACACGATAACATCCCGCAGGAAGCCACAATCGATCTTTCTTGACAAAAGACTCTTTTCGGACAAAAGCATAACCACAAGTCTGTAAATCGGCGAGCGGTGTTTTTTTGGATCGACACTGCCACAACGCAGCGGGATAACGGGCCGCGCATCGAACTGTGGCTCCTTCGATCCGCACGTCCGCCCTTTCGATACGCACATCCGCCCTTTCGATACGCACATCCGCCCTTTCGATACGCACATCCGCCCTTTCGATACGCACATCCGCTCCCCTCGACGACGCCGCTTTTGTGGATCGCAACAACGGCCAAGGCAGATCACGGCTTGCATCCCGCAGCCGCTGGACTTCGGTGATGATCTGCTCTGATTCGAGGGCCGAACGGGCTTTGGGATCACGGCGGCGCAAAAAAGAGTCGTAAGCGAGATAACTTGCGATCGCTTGTTGGCGCAACAGCAGCGCAGAAGAAGGGCATACCTTGCTCTGTGCTGCTTGGAAGGCCGCAAGCGCCTGAACTTTTGCAAGATTTTTGAGCTGATAGGGATCGTTGGTCGCCCGATACAACGCGCAAAAACAACGCTGCGCTCGCTGCCATCGCCCTTTTTGCTTGTGCTCCACACAAGCCGCAAAGCTGACAGCAGGCTGCGATGTCTGTGCCGAAGCAGCGCTCCAAACCCCGCTGCTTCGGCCTCCACAAAAAGCCACCAGCCCAAAAACGGCCCACCCCACCCCACCCCGGCCCAACCTCCGAAAAAACCACAAAAACAGCGACCACACGCACAGCTCCTTGGGTATTACGGCCTTTTCTTTTGCAACGCCGACGCAAGACAATAACTTGGGCCGCTCACCATCTCCTCATGCTTCTGCAAGGGACGCAGCCGCAACACGCTTGTACCAAGAGAAACACTCAAGGTACAGATCTCATAAGCCATCTTGGCTGTGCGATGAACCACCACCACTTCGATCAAGGGCCGATCATTGGGGATCTTGATCTGTGCGGAACCCACCGAAACTCCTGCGGGTACTCCGAGATCATGCGTACTCAGATAACCGACAGGCTGGATCTCTACCGTCCAAAAAGCCGCAGCATCGGCCTTTGCGTTAGGCGACGTGCGTTTCTTTCGTTTGTGTTTTTTCCAACGCGACCGATACTTCGGTGCTTTGAAAGAAACAGATCGAGGCGAGGACAAGTCTCGGACGAGACGAGGCTTGGAAGAAATATTGCGTGTAGAAGCAGGCTGCGGATCTGCCGAAGTGTTGCGTACAGAAGTAGGCTGCGGATCTGCCGAAGTGTTGCGGGCTGGGGCAGGTTGCGGATCTGCCGAAGTGTTGCGTGCAGGGGTGGGTTGCGGATGAGGAGAAGTGTTGCGTGCAGGGGTGGGTTGCGGATGAGGAGAAGTGCTGCGTGTGGAAGTAGGCGGTAGATCAGCGGAAGCTGAAATAGGGGAAGGAGACGAGCGGGAGTCGTGTGTGTGGAGAGAAGATGCCACCCGAGGAGGCGAGGAAGAGCGATACCACCCCACGCCCACGGAAAGCAAAAGCAACGCGACGAAAGCAACGATCTGTAGGCGTGGTTTCGGCTCAAAGATGCGTTCGTTGCGCAAGGAAGAGACCAAAGCAGGCAGTTGGTTGATCTTCACAAACAAGATCAGCGGATGGTCGCCAACAGCGGGCGACTTGGAAGGTTCAAAGAATTCAACTTGTGCAACCGCCCCCAACGGACTTTCGAGGATCTTCTTGACCTTTTGCAACGAGACCGCAGGCAAGAGAAAAACTCCGGGTCTTCCGCTGCCTTGGTCGGTTTGGCAACGCTCCAAAAAAGCACGTAGTTTTTGGGGGAGAAAGTCAACCTCTTGGATGTGCGCGTGCTCTCCGTGCGGAGAGAGAGCCGCTGAAGCCCATAGCTGCTCGGTATTCAGCCAACGCGCACGAAAGGGCTTTTTGGCGTGTGCCATCGCAAGGAAGGTCGCAAGATTGGCGGAAGCCCCGTTCCATCGGCGCGGATCGTCCACCCGTACAGATTGTGAACTGCACGGATGCGCGATCCAACAAAGAGGCCCCGGCCAATGTTCGTGCGGAAACAACAACGCCCACGAATTGAGCGCATTGTCGACCGCAAAGCGATCGTGAGGAAGAGCTTCCGATACATCTTGTTCCCCGATGAAGACCTCGGCACATCCGAGGGATTCGCCGTCGCGTTGAGGTGAGACTACGGGGAAGAAGATCTGCATCCGCTTTAACCGGGGTAGACGACAAATTGAAAAGGCGAGGCAGCAGGATCAAAACCAAGTTCTTCTTGGGTCAAAAACAGATCGAACCCTTTTCGCTCGCCAGCAAGTTTGGTTAAGCAAGCGTATTCTTGGTTTTCATGAAGAAAAATAGCCAGCCACCAACCTTGTTCGTGGAAGGTGTCGGATTGCCACGAAACCCGCAAAGATCCGATGGGATCGTCGTCTTCGCGGATCAGTCGCATCGAAAGTTGCACACAACCCAACCCACGCCGTCGAAAATCAAAGGTGTGCTGTGTTTCTTCAAACGCAGCATGGGCGAATTGAAGCTGCCACTGTTGAACCCAGTTCGGGAACACCGCAAACTCACGAAAAGCCTGTGCTTTGAGGCGAGCGATCTCTAGCGTAAACCGACGTTCCGCCTCAGGTCGCAACAAGCCCAGATTTCGGGCCTGTTCAAACACCGCGATGGCGGCTTCTTGGGCTTCTGCCGGAGATATCTTCTCTTCCGAGTCCTTTTTGTCGCGCTCACGAAATCTCATCACCAGCGCGCTCCTCCTGTTCGTGTTCATCCACCGGCGTCAGTACAAAACGCATACGAAACCCCAAGATGTAGCAATAGGTCGCCATCAACTTGCGGTTGCAAGGGATCCCATTCTCCAAGCGCCAGAGAAAAGTTGTACTGAACGCCTCTTGGATCTCATGGGGCCGATCAGCCAATTCCATCAAAAAGTGGCTGAGTTCCGAAAGCTCACGGTGCGTCCAACCGACATCAGGGCGTTGGGACCAACAAACCATGCCTTCGCGTTCAACCAAAGAGCGGATCCGAGGATGTAGATCTCGCAGATTGTGACGGACCTCCGCCAACAACCGCCCAAGCAATACGTACGGGTCCACGCGCTTACCTCTCTCTATACCACGCGCCATCCTTGGCGCTGTTTCACTTTCTGAAAAACACCTCAGCCTATTTACCGCTGCGCTGCGATCGGTTCGTTGTTTCCGCGATATCGAAGATTCCTCTCGCGCCCCAAAAAAACCACCACACACAACAAAGGACGATCAACCCACAAACAACAACAAAGCAAACCATCTGCCCAACGCGCTGTCAAGGCGACCCCACGCCCCCCAGAACCTAACGAACGACCAGCGCTTCTCGCAAGTCGCTTGGTGAAACTCCCTTCGGTCGTTTTGCGCCGTTATTTGCTTTTGTCAAGGCATCCCGCCCTGCCCAAACGCGACCTCTTCGGCCTACTCGACGGGCGCTCTCCATAAAATACATGGATTTGCAAACCGCATTAGATGGTCATGGAAAAGATCTGCGTCTCGGGTTGTTTGCGCCACAGACGCAGATCAAAGGCCATGCAGATATTGCGCACAAACGCCCGTCCTTCGGTCGTCACACGCAATCCATCGGGCAAGATCTCGACCAGTCCATCGGCGGCCAGTTCCTGCAAACGCTCCAGCACTTGTGGTAGATCGACAAAGCGCTGCGAAGCCTCCGACCAACGGGTCTCCCAGTGACACATCACATCCAAGATATGCTGACGGATCAGCAGATCTTCGTTGTCCAACAAATGCCCCCGAAACACGGGAAGTTCCCCAGCCTCTAGCCGCTCTCGATACGCTTCGAGCGTTTTCTCGTTTTGTGCAAAAGCCCCCCACGCATCGCCGATCGCGGACACCCCCAACCCCACAAGCAACGTCGTTTTGGAAGATGTGTAGCCCATAAAGTTCCGATGCAGGCGACCTTCTCGCGCAGCCTTTGCCATATCGTCCGAAGGTAGGGCAAAGTGATCCATCCCGATCTCGTTGTAGCCCAAAGATTCCAACCTCTGCTTGCCATGCTCGTACAAAGCCCGCTTTTGCGCATCTTTGGGCAGATCTTCTTCCGAATATCCCCGCTGCCCAACGCCTTTTACCCAAGGCACGTGCGCATAACTGTAAAAGGCGATCCGATCAGGACGCAATCTCCCCGTCTGTTCGATGGTTGCCGTCATGCTCTCCAACGTCTGAAACGGCAAACCATACACCAAGTCGTGACTCACCGAAGTATACCCGATATCCCGCGCCCACAGCGTCACGCGCTCCACATGCTCACGCGGTTGGATACGGTTGATCGTCTTTTGCACCTTCTCATCGTAATCTTGCACACCAAAGCTCACACGCCGAAATCCCAGATCATACAGCGTTTGCAGATGCTCTCGCGTGGTGTTGTTTGGATGCCCTTCCACGCTAAAGTGAACTTCTTCGCAAAGCTCCGATCCTGCAAAGATCCCTTCAAGCATCCAACGCAGATGGGCAGGAGAAAAAAACGTCGGCGTCCCCCCGCCCAAGTGGATCTCTCGGATACGCGGCCTTCGTGGAAACAAAGACCGATACATCTCCCACTCCCGCAAGATCAATTGTAGATAAGGCTCTTCCACATCATGATTGCGGGTAATCCGACGATTGCAGCCGCAAAAAGTACACAAACTCTCGCAAAAAGGCAGATGGATATAAAGGCTGATCCCTTCGTTCTCGTTGCTCTGCTCAAACGCTTGCCACACCGCTGCTTTCCAGCGCGGTATTTGGAAGCTCTCCGTGTCCCAATACGGAACGGTCGGATAACTCGTATAACGCGGCCCTGCTACATTGTACTTCTGGATCAATTCGCTCTGCATTCGCCCTGTTCTCCGTCTTTGCGCGCTCTACCGATCATCTCGCGCTTTTTGCTCCTTCCCCATACCACACAACCTCCCCCCACAAAAGGACGGATTTCACTCGTAGATCTGTCCGCACATCAAAAAGTCTTCAAAGTCTTCCCAAGTAATCGAAGACAGCGCCACAATGGGTTGTTCGATATCTTGTGGATCGACCGTCGCGATCTCGCCCGACTCTTCCATGACAGACACAGGCCCGGGCACCAAGACGCGCCCTGTGCTGTCGCCTTGTTGCCAGCCACCAAACGACCCCGCCATCGCGCATTCAAGATAAGCAAAGATATCAAAGTTGTACCAATGCGCCCCTCGCGGCGCGCTCATCCCAAAGTACCGATCTTCCTTTGCCAACAAGCCCGCTTCTTCCATCTCGCGCAGATCCACAATCTGACGGATCAATGTCGCCCGCCAGCCGCGATAATCGTCGCCTTCTTCTGCGCGCTGATCGTATCGCTCACGCCACGCCTCTTCAAACGGGGCGGCCTCTCCACCAAGCGCCCCGCTTAGCATCGACCACAACGCCTCGACAGAAAGCCGCTCTTCCTGTGCATAGCCTTGGGAGATCCCCAACAATGCGCGAAGATACTCTTCTAAAGAACGTGTCAGGCCCTTGTATTCGGAACGCAACCGCCCGATCGCAAGATACAGATCGCGGTTGGTTTGCAACGTCACCATCGGAGACTCCTTGTGCTACACCGTGTTTTGGGAAAATGAGCGCTCTAGCTCAAGATCCACTCACGCAGCATCTTGCCGATGCACGACAATCACACAACCCCCCCTCTCCTGCTTTGTTGCATTTGCTCGCTTTTGCTTGACATTTTGCGATACACGCCGCAAATGCGTCACCACAAGCATCGCAGAACGACAAACCAAGCACCGCAACCAAAGACAAAGCATCTCACCACCAGCACCAACGCGCTGCCACACAATGAGCTTTCTTCACCCTTTCCACCGCAAAGGAATTTTGCATGACCGCAGAACGCAAGTACGACGTGATCTTATGGGGAGCCACCGGTTTTACGGGGCAACTCGTGGCCTCTTATCTCGCTCGCCAGTACGGGACGGACGGCACCCGACTTCGTTGGGCGATGGCGGGACGAAACCAACAAAAACTCACGCAAGTCCGAGACAGCTTGTTGCCGACTCCCTCGGAAAGTGCGCAGATTCCTCTCTTACAAGGGGATAGCGACGATCTCGACAGCCTCAAAGCCCTCGCCAAACAAACGCGAGTGATCTGCACCACCGTCGGACCTTACGCAAAATACGGCGAAAAACTGGTTGCGGCTTGCGTTGAAGAAGGTACGCATTATTGCGATCTAACGGGCGAACCACAGTTTATTCGCCGCATGATCGACGCCCACCACGACCAAGCCCAAGCCAACAAAGTCCGCATCACGCATTGTTGCGGATTTGATTCGATCCCTTCGGATATCGGAACCCTGTTGGTACAAGAAGAGATGCACAAGCGCCACAACACTTACTGCGAAGAAGTCAAATACTACGCTGGCCCTTCTTCGGGAGGCTTTAGCGGCGGCACGATCGCAAGCATGATGGTGTTACTCGAAGAAGCCAAAGACAAAAAAGTGCGGCGCATCCTCGGTGACCCCTACGGTCTTAACCCCAAAGATTCCCCACGTGGACCCGATGGTTCCGATCAAATGAACGTGCGGTGGGACGCTGATCTCCAGCGATGGACCGCTCCGTTTGTGATGGCCAGTATCAACACCCGCATCGTCCGACGAACCAACGCCTTGCTCGGTTTCAAATACGGCCAAGATTTCCGATACAGCGAGGTGATGAGTCTGCCCAAGGGATGGCGCGGCTGGTGGATGGGCCAAACCGTCTCCCTCGGAATGCTCGGATTTACCGCTGTCTCCTCGATCAAGCCCCTGCGAAAACTTCTCCAAGCCACGATCCTCCCCGCCCCGGGACAAGGCCCCTCCCCCGAAGCCCAAGAAAAAGGCTACTTCACCACCTATCTGCTCGGAAAAGCCAAAGAACACCGACTCTACGGATTTATTCGTGGAGAACGCGACCCCGGCTACGGAAGCACCGCCATCATGCTTGCAGAGTCCGCCATCTGCCTCGCCAAAGATCAAGCCAAACTCCCCCAACAATACGGCATCCTCACCCCTGCCACCGCCATGGGACACCCGCTGATCGAACGCTTGCGCGCCGCTGGCTTCACCCTCGAAGTCAATGAATCCTTCCGCGCACGTTAAGACGAAATCCGCCCGTTGTGTGATCGTAAGGCAGCCCCCTGTGGCTGCCCAAGAATCGGGCGTCTACGAATGATGCTTTGTGTACTCATACGAAATCTGCCCGTTGTGTGATCGTAAGGCAGCCCCCTGTGGCTGCCCAAGAATCGGGCGTCTACGTACTGTCCTTTGTGTACACACCACTCGGATATCGTATCACTCGGATATCTGTAAAAGCACAAAAGCCCCGATACATCAAGTGTACCGAGGCTTTTGTGTACTGTGGAGGTGGCGGGAATCGAACCCGCGTCCGAAGACATTCCGCAGATGGGTCTACGTGTGTAGTCATGTCCTTTAATCCTCATCCTCGGGACGCCGACGTGACAGGCTGCCGTTGGACCAGCTTCGATTTTTCTCATGTCTGGGCCTCGGAGCCAAACCCAAACACCAGCCCGCTAATGTGACATCTCTCTTGGTTCGCAGACATCACCAAGAAAAACGCTAACTGTTCTTAGGCAGCTAGAGCAAGTTCAACGTTGTCGTTGGCACTTGAAAGTTTTCGGGTTGTTACAGGGCCACCCGATCCCTGACACGCACCATGTGCCTCCTGATCCCCGTCGAAACCTGAACACCCCCATACGAGGGCAGCTTCGAGGACGGCTGCATCATGTAAACGGCTTCGAGACGCGCTTTCTGACAAAAAAGTTCATCTCCCCACCGCCAAGACGCACAAAGCATAAAGCCTTTCTCAAAGAGCGCAAGTTTTTTCTTTCGACACACCGCGCCAAAAAGAACCCCTCGCAGCCGATCGCCCCCGTCATATCCGCACAAATCGTTCTAAAGCGTTCCAACTCCCCGTACCCTCGGCTCATATAGACTTCAAACGTTCCAATCCACCGCTCTCTCCGCACAGGCTGTTCTTCATCTTTCCTAAAGCCCTGTCATCTCCGCACTGATCGACCACAACCGCTCTTGTTGTGTTCGATCATAAGAGATCTTTGAGGTGCGGCGGGCTTTTTTGTCCATAAAGTATTGTCCTGTGACGCCTTTGACTTCGGGAGAGATCGCAAGATAGACCGAAGTGGCGGCTCCTTTGCTGTTGTTGCGAGCAAACAGTTTTTGGGCCAGTTTTAAGACAGGCACAAAAAAACTCCGCACGTTGTGGCCAAAGCCCGTATCCACAAAACCCGGGTGCAGGGCGTTCACGCAGATCCCCGTCCCTTCGAGACGACGCGCCATCTCGTAAGTGAACAAGACATTCATCAGCTTGCTTTCGCCATAGCGTCCCATCGCAGAATACGCCTTTGTCGCGTGGATATCTTCAAACGCGATCCCCTTGCGCGCAACGGCGTGCGCCCCCGAAGACACGTTGATCACCCGCGCCTCACCGTAGGTCTGGGCTGTTTGTTTCAAGCGCTCCAACAGCAGATTTGTCAACAGAAAATAGCTCAAATGGTTGAGCGCCATCGTCATCTCGTAGCCATCTACGGTCAACTTGCGCTCTTCGTAGATCGCCCCTGCGTTGTTCAGCAGCACGTCCAGCCGATCATAGCGCGCTAAAAAGGTCTCTGCGAGTCGGCGAATCTCCGACATCACGGACAGATCGGCCAGAATCGAATCTACCCGCGAATGCCCACAAACCGCTTGAATCTCTTTGACCGTAGCCTCGGTCTTTTCCGCACTTCTCCCCACCAACACCACCGTTGCACCAGCTTTGGCGATCTCCGTCGCGGCTTGCTTTCCGATGCCGTTGGTGGCCCCTGTAACAAGGACAACTTTCCCTTCCATGCACGCTCCTGTTTGTTTTGTTCTCTCGGTGCTGCCTTCGACTTACTTGGTGGGGACTTCGAGATACTGGCGATCTTCGAGCTTGACGCGGCGCTTGAATTCCTTGGGAGTCATCAAGCAGGTCTCCAAAGCCCGACGCAACGCAGCCTCATCCAGATTGATCCCGATCATCACGATCTCTTGGCGGCGATCTCCATAAGGGGCTTTCCAGATCTTCTTGACGCCATCGGGCATCTCGCTGAGTTTGACCTCGCCTTGATGCAAGCGTGTGGCCCACCAAGGCCCCACAAATGAACAAGACGACGCATCACCCGCCACCGACACAAAGCCGACCATATCGCCATAATCCCAGATCCAAGCAAACCCCTTGGCACGCAAAAGCCCGGGAAATGGCTTCTCCCAAAATCGCCCAAATCGCGCCGTGTCAAAAGGCAACCGCGCCTCGTACACAAACGACCGTAGTCCGTACTTTTTCTGATACGAAGGGACGTGATCGTGGGTGGGATCGTCGCACGTTGGATCGCCGCAATGCTGATGTCCGTGTTCGTGCGAATGCCCGTGTTCATGGGTATGATCATGATCGTGTTCACAGGCATGATCATGATCGTGTTCACAGGCATGATCATGATCGTGTTCACAGGCATGATCATGTTCATGCTCGTGCGAATGCTCGTGTTCATGGGCATGATCATGTTCGTGGTGAGCCTCGGCATGGGCGTGTTCGGTGGCGGGTTCTTCTTGATGTTCGGCGTGATCTTCGAGGATCTTGATCCAAGTCGCCCCATCCAAGGTCTTTTCAGGATGAAATCGGCGTGTCAACAAGATCTTCTTGGGATCGACGATCGAATGATTCGTACGGATCATCTCGGCGTGTTGATTGAGCGTGCGGATCATCGCTTCGAGGCGACCGAGTTCTTCCACTGACAGCAGATCCGATTTGTTGAGCAAGATCACATCTGCGCACTCGACTTGTTCGACCAGTAACTCAAACAGCGGTCGTTGGTTGGTTTCGAGCGGGGGCTGTTGACCCGCTTGAATTCGATCCCAATGGCCCAAGAAAAACTTGGAATCCACCACCGTGACCAGCGTATCCACCCGTACGATCTCCGCCAGCCGCTTCCCTTGGGCGTTTGGCTTGTAAAAGCTTTGCACCACGGCCAACGGCTCTGCGACGCCTGTGCATTCCACCAACATCGCATCATACGCCCCTTCACTGGCGAGTTTTGAAACCGTCTCCGCAAGATCGTCTTGAATCGAACAACACACGCAACCGTCGCTTAACTCGACCACTTGACCGGGAGGAAGCTGCGTTTGTTGCGAGCCTTCGCGGATCAACGAGGCGTCGATATTGATCTCGCCCATATCGTTCACCACGATCGCCACCCGCGTCCCATCCAGATTCTTCAACAAGTGATTGACCAGCGTCGTTTTTCCCGCCCCCAAAAATCCCGAAAAGATCGTGACCGCAGGGCGCTTGTCTAACAAAATCGAATCGTTCATCGAAAAAGTCTCCCCAGACAGAAAGCATGAGCCTCCCACAAGCCGCACCAATACGCCTCGTTTGCGCGAAAGCTCCCTCAAAAGAGGTGGCATCATAATGCCCGCCCCCACGTTCGTCTATGACCAGCTTTCGTTTTCTGTTCCTTCAACGCAGCAACGGAATGATCCGAGATCCGCCGATCATCAAGACGTAGGGGCAGCTCCCTGTGCCCAACAACAGGGCGTCTCCAGCGGATCGCACAGACTCGAAAAGATCAGCACGGACGGCGAAAGGCGGTAAAATCGCCCAACAACAGAGCGTCTCCAGCGGCTCGCACCGACCCAACGTGTACGTTACTCTCGGAGATCATCTACGCTGTAGATGAAACGGAGCCGTCATGGATTCGATGGCTGCAATGGAATCGAGGATCGGTTCGATGGCTGCGAGAAGAGAGAGGATGGATGCGAGAAGAGAGAGGATGGATGCGAGAAGAGAGAGGATGGACGCGATAACGCCGATGGCCGCGATAACGCCGATGGTGGGCGCGAGGTCGGCAACGTTTGAAGCGCAAAGAACAGACGCTGTGCAGGCGCATAATCGGGAGAAAGCGCCAGCGCCTCCGTCACTTCTTTGAGGGCTTCTGAGTGCTGCTGCGTAAAAAACAAAGCCAGTGCCAGATTGTAACGCATCCGCGCAACAGAAGGCGCACGCTTGACCGCTTGTCTCGCGGGTTCGAGCGCCTCTCGGTAGCGCTTGATCTCCAGCAAACAGCCCGCCGCATTTTGCCAGCTTCGCAGATAGGTCGGATCGAGATGAGCCGCCCGCAAAAACAGACCTGCGGCCTGCTGACAACCCCCACGCATCCGCACCGCGTGCGCAAAATGGTACATCGCCCGCCCGTTGCTCGGATCGCGCATCACATCCGCCCGATACAACGTCAGATTGTCTTTCCAATGCCCTGCTTCTTGCGCCGTCGCCACACCGCCCCAAATCACCACCATCACCACCATCCCCCCGACCACCCGCCGCATCGAAACAGAAACAACCTCACGCATCACAACCGCCGCACCCATCGCCACGATCACCAACAACACCCACGGAAAATAAGCATAACGATTCCCCCAAAGCCCGATCATCGGCATCGACAACAGATGCGGTCCCCAACACAAACCGTAAGCCACCAACCCCCACAAGATCAAACCCCATGCACGCGCATCCAAATCCGCCTCACCCAACACATCGCTTGCCTCGGAGCCTTCGCCCTTCTTGCACTCGCCCCCCTTTACAAGAACTTCATCCATCCCCTCGGATGCCTCGCCCTCTTTGCACACTTCCATCCCCTCGGATGCCTCGCCCTCTTTGCACACTTCCATCCCCTCGACCTCTGCGCCCTCTTTGCACACACCCATCCCCTCGACCTCTGCGCCCTCTTTGCACACATCCATCCCGACAAACACTCTATCGATTCTCTCGGATGCCTCGCCCTCTTCGCACACTCCCCTCTCCGCAAGAAGCCTCTCGACATGACGGTGCGACCGCCGCCATCGCCACACCACCCACACCATCACACACCCCACCAACGCTGCGCCACTGCCCCACAACCACGCAGGCATCGGATTATACGGCGCGATCGTTGGTGCGCCTTGCCACGAAAGCAACTGCACAGCATAACGCAGCCCGATCGTAAAAAAATGTTGGAGATGCTCCATGATCGGCGCATCGAGCTGCGCACTGTCTGAGCTAATCCCCAAGCTCCGTCGCACGACCATTACCATAAACACCGAAAAAATCGGCAAGATCGACAACACGAGGCTCCAACGAACACGACGCATCGGAGAGGACAAACACCATGGCAACAACGCAAGCAACAGCGGAAGCACCAGATAAGGCTCTTTGCACAACAACGCCCCCGCACAACACAACGCAGCCAACACCGCCGAAAACAACGTCCTCCAACGAAATGCTCCCTCTATCGGCCAAAACCACAACGCCAGCATCGCCAAAAACACCGCCATACCATCGTGCCGCCCCGTCAACCACATCACCGTCTCCGTCATCAACGGATGCAACCAAAACAAAAAAGCCCCCAACCACGCCAACAGACGCCCACCCAACCAACGCCGCAGCAGCCCCCACAGCAACACCCCCACCCCCACATGCAACAACCCATTGATCAAACGGGCCTTGTGGACTTCTAATCCCCACCACCGCGCTTCCAACCAAAAACTCCACATCGGCAGCGGATGATACAATTGTGAAGAACGACCCGTCGCACCGCCCCACAAATCCGTCATCCACAACACCCGCCATCCGTCCGCACTCCGCAACGCAGGGTGGTATTGCACCAGATACACATCATCCCAAACATACGCTCCCATCAGGTGCGGGCCGTACACCAACAAAAAACACAACATCCCCGCCACTCCAACAAAATACACCTCCATTTTTTTCCATAACATCGGTATGTCTGCTCTCTGTGTTTTTTGGGTATGCACCACGCTCGCTTTTCTCCTTCTTTTCTTTGCAACGTCTCGATACTTCGCCTTTTCTCTGTTTTTGATTCTTTCCTTCAACACCGCGATAACGCTATATTCTCCGCTGGTTCGCCCAGATCTACTCTCTTCCTCTCGCAGGAACGCAAGCATGCCCAAGATCGCCCTCCCCGAAAAGATACGCAACCTCCTCGAACACCCTTGGCTCCCTTGGCTCGGACTTTTGCTCTTGTGGTCGGGATGGCTGCTCCATCCTCGCCCCTCCCATGACGAAGGTCTCTATATTCGGGCTTTTCAAGCTGTCCAACAGGAGCGCTCTCCCTACTCTCTTTTCGGCTACCTCTATCCACCCCCTCTGGCTTACCTCGGAAGTACCGCTCTGTCCCTCCTTGGATACCAAACAACACTCTCTCTCCTGCGCCTACTTAACCTGCTCGCGGGTTTCTGGATCATCCGACTGGCCCTTCAACCCTTCCAACTTCGCCCCATCCCCCTACTTTTTGTCTCTCTTTGCGCGATCGCCATCCTCCCGCCTGTCGCGCATGGTCTCGAAGTCAACAATCTCTCCATTTTGACGGCTGCGCTGGGCATCGCAGCGCTCCGACGTTGGCCCACTTCACCTTGGCGTGCCGCCTCGCTCCTTGCAGCGAGTCTTCTGATCAAACCGATCTTTGCGGTGGCATGGCTGCTTTTGCTGTTCTACCCCCACGCTCACGCCCGAAAAACGGCGTTGCTCTCTGGCGCGTTTTGCGCGACGTGCCTTGCCTCTGTTGGGTGGGAGATCCCGGCAATGCTGCATCAAATGGCCCACAACACCATGCAGCATACCCAATTGTTGCTTTCATGGCGCAATCTTTGTTCGCTTTTTGGCCTTTCTCTTCCCGGCTGGAGCATCGCTGTGTTTTGGTCTGGCGTCGGTATCCTTTGGCTTCGCCTCCAACGCCCCAGCCCTGCTCAACTCGAACCGATCGCGATCCTGCTCTCCCTCTACAGCCTGCCGCTCGTTTGGGACCATACACTCACCGCGATCTTGCCCATGATGATGGCCGTTTGCGCTCATTGGTTTCACCAATACCCCATCCATCCGACATCCCCGTCACTACCCACCCATCCGCTATCTCCGCTCCCGCCCACCCATCCGACATCTCCGCCCCTACCCACCCATCCGACATCTCCGCCCCTGCCCACCCATCCGACATCTCCGCCCCTACCCATCCATCCGACATCTCCGCCAATGCCCACCCATCCGACATCTCCGTTCCCGCCTATCAATCCGACATCTCCGCCCCTGCCCACCCATCCGACATCTCCGCTCCCGCCCATCCATCCGACATCTCCGCCCCTGCCTTCGGCATCTCCCATCGCGACCGCTTCACCTTCTCTTTCTGCACCCCCTGACTCCGCGCTCACAAGCGACGCCACAAAGGCTTGGCTGCTTCGGGGTCTTGGACTTTTCGTGATCTGCCTTGCTCTTCTTTTTAGCGATCGGCTCGGAGATATGATCGATTTGCCTCACCTCATCCGCGCTATCGCTCTCACCGCGCTGATCGCCGCTCTTGGCTTTCTGGCCTTTCTCCACCAACGCTGCGCATAACCCTCCTCCAACAGCATCGCTCTCCCTTACCACTCCAAGAAAACAATCCTCCATCACGCCCAGAACATCCCCAAGCTATCCACTCTCCAGCCTCTTGCTTGTCGAAAAAGGCTTGTGTACACATCGCCTTGTTTCGGGAAGATCACACCAACGGACAACGAAAGGAACAGAACAAAGTGAGCAAAGTGATGGTCACAGGCGGAGCGGGCTACATCGGCTCGCACACGATCCGACAACTTCAACGATCGGGGTACAGCGTCGTCGTAGTGGACAACCTTTCACGGGGCTATCGTGCCGCATTACCCGAAGGAATCACGTTTTATCACACCGATATCGGCGACACACAACGCATCCAAGAGATCTGCTCGCAAGAACAAGTGGACGCAGTCATCCACTTTGCCGCTCTGATCGAAGTCGGGATCTCACAAAAAGAACCCTTCTCGTTTTATGAAAACAACGTCAAACAAACTCTCGGCTTGTTGGCGGGGATGCGCCGATCTGGGGTCCGAAGGATGATCTTTTCTTCGACGGCTGCGGTCTACGGTGTGACGGAACCCAAAGCCTTGCGCGAAGAATCTCCCAAAGCCCCCGCAAGCGTCTATGGCCGCAGCAAATACATGATCGAACAGATCCTCTCGGATCTATCGATGGTGGGCGAGCTAGACGTGATCGCGCTGCGATACTTTAACGCCGCAGGTGCCGATGTCTCGGGTGATATCGGAGAAAGTCACCGCCCCGAAACCCACCTCGTCCCGCTGATCTTACAAGTCGCCCTCGGCCAACGCCCCTCGATCTCTGTTTTTGGCAACGATTATCCAACTCCCGATGGCACCTGCATTCGTGATTACATCCATGTCACCGACCTTGCCGAAGCCCACGTCATGGCGCTGCGCTATCTCGAACAAGGCGGAGCCAGTGATGCTTTCAACGTCGGTTCGGGCTGTGGCTACTCCGTTCAGGAAGTGATCGCCTGTTGCCGCGAAGTAACGGGACACCCCATCCCCACCCACCATGCCCCCCGCCGTGATGGCGATGTCCCCGTCCTTCTCGCCGATACACAACGCATCCAACAAGCCCTCCGTTGGCTCCCCCAATACAACCTCCGTCAGATCGTCGAAACCGCTTGGCATTGGCACAGCCGCCATCCACACGGCTTTCCACTGCCTTAGAACGATTCTTCGCAAGAGCAAAGCACAAAAAGAAGCCGAGGTTTGACAAAAGCTCAGAAACTCTTCTTTTTTTCCTCCACACGCCATGCCGCATCATGGATAGACTTGGCCAGACGACGGTTTTTCACTGTAGCATCTGATGAAAATGTTTCAGACAACGGCTGCCTCATTTCGTATATTCGTCTTCTTTTTTGTACCCACAAGTCACTTCGCTGAACTCTCGCCGCTTTCTTCACCAAGGCGCTCCGACCAATCCTCCACGCTCCGCGTTTCTAAGCGCCGATTCGCCAAACGCCGCCAACTTTCACTTAACCAAGGCATCGCACGCAAAGCCTCCAAAGCCTCGGTGTTTTGGGTATCCACATACAAGATCTGCTGCACTCGGGAGATCGGCCACTTGGGAGCAGGACGCTTTTCCAAGATCATCGGATCATCCGCACAAACAAAACCCGCCGTCAAGACACGATAATACCAACCCGTTCGCCCCGTCGCTTGGACTCTTCGCGCCATCTGCTTGTGCCCAAATTGGATATTCAGCTTAAAACAGGGCTGGCGCGCTTGGCAGACTTGCAAGAAAGCCTCGCCCCATCGCACGATATCTCCCAAACAGACCTCCTCTTCTGTCCAGCCAAGACTTGAGATATTTTCTCCAAATGCCCCTCCCTCCCCCAAAAGTTCCGCAGCATGGGGAAGTTCTTCGCGCCACACTGCATAGTGATCCAATGCGTACTGAAGCACAGCCTTCTCACGCCCCCCGTGATGCTCCGTGTCCGCTTGCGCATCCCCCTCCAAACCTTCCCATCCCAAGTAAATACGCCCTTCCACTGGCATCTTGCGCATCGCACTCAGGGTTTCGCTCTCCCTCAAACGCTCGATCTTTCCACACCGCACCGATTGGACCTTTGCTTCTCTCATCAACGACATCGTTCTCTCCATCCTACGCGGCTTCCCGCACCACACACCCAACAACCGCACCACACACCCAACAACCGCACCACACGCCGCCTCTCCAACACGCACAAGACAAAAGCGCAACTCGTTCTCTTCCAACATGACGGCCAAGCAAAAATTCTCCAACACGCACAAGACGAAAGCGCAACTCTTTGGAGCGCGAAACACCTAAACCACAATCTTTTCCTTGATCGGGTGGTGGGGTGGTATATCCTAACGATCACCCCTTCCCAAAAAAAGGACGGATACGATATCTGTGTGATGTGTGATCGAAGGGTCGTACGTAGACACCCGATTGTTGGGCAGCCACACCTGTCTGCCCCCATACGCGCTAGGTTTACGAGCGCCTTTGCTCTTTACAGCCCCTGTTGCGGGAGCTTTTGCATACTCTGTCCGAGAACTCTCTCAAACTGGTCCAGAATTCGATCTTTTTGTTCGACGCTTATCGTCTCTGTCGATGGTTCAACCCGAGGATTTGCAGGACTTGCCTTCTTTTTCGGAGTCCTTTCATCTGGAACACCACGAACTGACAAACTGCGCGTAAGAGTGCATAGAAAACAAACCTTTATGCGCTTAACAAGGCGCGTATGGGGCTTTGCCCCACGCCCCACAAGGGAACTGCGTCCCCTTGACCCCGTATCGGCGAAGAGATCTCTGTTTTTCAAACAGACGACTCTCTCGCTTGAAACGACGCGAACACGGGGGTTTTCATCAAGTCCTACGAAATCTGCCCGTTGCGTTGTCGTAAAGAGGTAGGAGCAGCCCCTTTGGCTGACCAACGAACAGGGCATCCACGTACTCTCCTTTGCTGTGTACATCACTAAGATACCGTACTAGCCCTATCACATTCGAAATTTTGCAAGATCCCAAAATAGTTTTCGGAATGTTGTCAGCATCTCAAAACATTCGTCGTCTTGTTGTATGTGTTCGCGATCAACGTCCGCGAGCAAGCGAGCAAAAGAGTAAAGAGTGCTTGGACGTTGGCGTATGTTAGGATCGAGAAACGACATGACCCTTCGACTCACAGAGCACTTCTCCGTTGACAAAAGATCTATGACGCATTAGAAAAAAAGATGCTCTGTTTTTCTTTACACAAGAAGAAGGAACAGCCCATGCAACCCATCAAATCGGATCTGCTTCAAGATGTACACCTTTGGTTGGGAAGTTCGAAGATCGACGTAGGCTGTTGCATTGCGTGGCTAGAAACGCAATCTCAAAGCCTCTTGCGCTCCGATATGCCGACGCTTCAAGCACTGGGGCGCGGCGTGGTCGCTTGGCTAAAACGCGATCTCGACGCTGCCCGAAAAGCATGGCGCGAAGCGTGGACACTTGGCCTCCAAAAACCGCAACTCGCTTGCTTGCTCGGGCTTGTTGAGCCAACTCCACCAAGCACAGCCCATACCTACCCCACCTCCAACAACAGACACCTCTCTGGAACGAATCCCGCACCCAGTCTTATACAAGAGCGCCTTTGTGTGTACGTCGACGGTTCGTTTTGTCCACGAACCTCCGCTGGTGGGGTTTCCTGTGTTTATTGGTTGGATGGGCGGATGGTTGTTTTGTCCGAATCTTTGCCTGCACCCGTGTCATGCAGTAACTACGCAGAAATAAAAGCGATTTATCTCGCCATCTCGACTCCTGTGCTTGAACCTTACCCGTTGGCCATCTTCACAGACAGCCAAACCGCCTATATGGCCGTGTCACCCGATCATCCCTCACCCAAATTGCTCCCCGTGATGCAGCGCCTCGCAGAAGAAGTCAAAAAACTTCTTTTGCAAAGGAACGCCAAGATCGCATGGATCAAATCGAGGATCGGAAACGTTCTGCATAACCAAGCCGATCTTTTCGCTGGACAGATATCAAAGTTCGCACAAACAACCTTTTAGCTGACGAACCGCCTTCAGTCAAAATATACAGATTCTGCGGGCAAAATCGAATATATTCGCGTCATCACTTCTCTGCTTTGACACGCACTTTCTATTCGGACGCTCGCTCTACCGCTCACATCAACAGGTGAATCATGACTGACAGAAATCGAAACAACTTTCGCACAAACAACTCTTACGATGCTCCCACACGCCGAACGAACAACACCTCCCACCACACACGACACGAAGCTGAAGTGCGCAGGGGGTATCGGAGAGACAACGCCCCCTCCAACGCACCACACAACCCTCACAAGCTCTCGGACAATTATCATCGCCTGCTTGAGGAGGGAGGTTGGGACAAGTACCACCGAATTCGATCCGATCTAAAGAACCACGGGGATAACCAACAACTGAGCAAATTAGATGAAGCTGCGACCGAAGAGTTAGTGAGAGCTTCGGATGCCGAGATATTGATCCTTGTGTACCAACTTCTTCATGGAGAAACATTTCACTCGGAAAACTTGAACTATCGCCCAGAGTGGTGGGAAGGGCCTTTGTTTGGCATCATTTTTTCTTCTCAATTTTTTTCAAAACCGCCTTACTACGTCTTTATAAAAAAGATATGTTCTAAGGTAAAGTCTGATTTTGAATCAAACTTTGATACTGTTCTTGGGTGCAAAAGACAAATCGTTACAGAACAACAAATTCCCCAAGAAATCACCGTTCAACAATGTAAGATTTTAAGCATTTGGATGTTTTTGAAAATAAGGAAGAACTCGAATCAAGTTGATCAACGCTATGATTTGCGGCAGAAAACAGAAAACCTTTTCAACAAACTGTCAAGCTTGCCACCCCCTGATCTGCTTACCCGACATGAATCAGCCCAAAAAGATTGGGAAGATTTCTGCCACCAGTTTTTTGAATCGGAAAGACACCTCGCGACGAAACAAGAAGCATCCCGCATCGCCCATCAAAAGGCTCTTGCAGAAAAGCAAGGCCAACAAATCCCAAAAATACACGCCGAGCTGCCTATTTCTTTGGATACGCAAAGCTCCGTTGATACGCAAAGCTCCGTTGATACGCAAAGCTCCGTTGATACGCGAAGCTCCTTGGATGCCGAAGAAAAACAATCGCCGCAAAACCATGCTCCAGCCACAAACCTCGGTGGTTTTGGACAAAAAGCAACGCACCAAGAAACAACAGAGCAAAAGCATCAAAAAATCTCAGATCATTCCTTAAACAAAGAGCACAAAAGCGAGCCCGCCCAAGACAGTGAATCCGCCCAAGACAGTGAATCCGCCCAAGACAGTGAATCCGCCCAAGACAGTGAATCTGCCCAAGGCAGCGAGTCCGCCCGAAAAGGCTTCAAAAACAAGCCATCAACCAAAAAACACAAGCAAATTGACCACCTTGCGTCGCTTTTAAGCCAAGCCATCGGTTCAAAACAAGACGTCTTGCAATTGCAAGCAAACGTCGAGCAGCTACAAGCAGAGATCCAAGAGTTGCGAGAGGAAAAGAAACAAATTCAAGGCGATTTACAGGAACTCGCAAGCCATGTAGATGGACTCCGAGACTATTCGCAAACAAAAAAAAGCGATCATCAGATGCTTGAAAAACAATTCTCTGTAGCAAAGCAGGTCGCAAAGAACGAATTGTGCGAAGATCTGCTCAAAAGCCTAAACGAAGTATTTGGACTGATCGAATCAGAAATTGGGCAAAAGAATTCGGATTGGCTGGATCTGTACGATGCTCTAAAAGATGCTCTACAAGAGGGCTTGCACATCGAGGCCACAGGTCGCGTGGGTGAAGAATTGATTGTGGGAGCAAAAGAAAATTTGCGTTCCAAAAATCAAAAGATCGCTGAAGGCCAAATTGTCGAAACCATCGGCTATGGTTGGAAAATGCGCAAAGAGGACGGAAACTACAAAATCCTCAGAGAAAAGCAAGTGAAAATACTGTAGTGTCTTTGATTGTAAGACTTGACAAATCCCATCACGAGAAAGAATGGCAACGGGCGATACGAAATCCGCCAAGTGTGTACACGGAAGGTGGTGGGGCAGCAAGGTGTGGCTGCCCAAGAACACGACCGCCTCAGCAAATCGTGCCGATGTTTCGATCACGCGCCTCTCGGATTTCGCCTAAGCCTTCTCTTTTGATGAGATTCGGATCGATTTTCTGAAATTTTCCAAAGAAAAAGGAGAGGCATCCATGCAATTCAAGCCGGGTATGTATGTGGGAATCGACTTGGGAACAACCAATACGGTGTTGAGCCGCTGCCTTGTGGATCCACACGGCGATCTGCTCGCTCCGAAAACCATCCCCATCGCACAACAAACCGATGAACTGGGCAATATCGAAGAGAGAGAAAAACTGTGTTCATCGATCTTTGTGGACGAAGAAGGCCAGATGTTTCCAGGCGAATATGCACAAAAGCGCTTGATGAGCCGTCAAGACGCCCACGACGTCATCGCTTGGTGGAAAAATGATATCGGGCTTCGGAACAAAGACGGGGAGCTTCGCACTTGGGAGATCCATCACCGACAGATCGACGCAAAACAAGCAGCATCTTGCGTCTTAAAGCATATCCGCAAGCAATTCGAAGAAAAGTACCCCGGAGTGCGAGTCGCTCCTGTGATCACGGTTCCAGCGTCTTTTCCCGAGCAGATGAAGCAAGCAACGCTCGAAGCCGCCTATGATGCGGGATGGTTCGAAGAGAAACAAAGTCCGATTCTTCTTTACGAACCCATCGCTGCTTTGATTGCGTATCTTTCATGGTACGAATCAGAACAGATGCCATTGCCTCCTGAGAAGCGTTCACCTGATCTGCAACAAGGCGGTCGTTTGTTGGTGTTTGACATCGGCGGAGGAACGGTCGACGTTACCATCGCACGCATCGAGTCTTTTTTATTTCAAGGCCAAACCAAGATGCGGGCTTATGTCGAAGATTACGCGCCGCATACACTACTCGGCGGATATCGCTTTGACACGTTGTTTGCGGATGGGGCGTTGTGCTTTTTTTGTAAGGAAAACGGTATATCACCCGAAAAATTACCTCAAGAAGATCGAGATTCGCTCTATGGAGAACTCATCGAGTGGAGCGAAAAAGCCAAGATCAGCCTATCTAGCGGGCAATCCAGCGTTTCAAGAAGGCTCAACATTCCGCCCTCACTGCGCGGACCCGACGGAAAGCGGATCGCCACGCTCACGGTAGAGGCAGAAGATTACAAGCAATACATCTCGCCGTTGTTGGGTGGGACGCTTTCGCTAAACAGCGTTTTGCCGAAGAGCGAAACAAGACACATCGGAGAGGCCGAAACCATTGTTGAGCCGATCATCCGACTCATGCAGCGCCATCAATTGCGCCCAACGGATCTTGCGGGCTGCCTTTTGGTGGGAGGGATGACCTACCTCCCAGCTTTGCGTGAAAGGCTCGAGCATTTGTTCGAGTACAAAACACCGCTGATCTGGGGTCAAATCGATCCCCTCAATGCTGTCGCCTACGGAGCGGCGATCCACAACGCCCAAGTCTTAAACGGCGTTTCGCCTCACATGGCAGCCATCCGCCCCGTTGAATTGTTGGTTCACCAGCAAAAAACACGCAGTACGGAGTGGGTTGCGGTGATCGAAAAAAACCAATTTCTGACGTATGGCGAAAGCCTTCACAAACAAAGCCCTACGCTGTTGTTCCCACGAGGCCAGCGCGAGATCAGCCTGAGATTTCGCTACGGCGGGATTCAACGTCGAGGATTAAAATTTTCCTATCCCGAAGAACTTACAAGCGAGCAAGAGCGGGCTTTTGTTTGCAAGCTGTCGGTTGACAGCCGGACACACATTTTGCGTATTCATGCGTATTTGTTAGACTTTCCAGACGTCAAGCTCGAAGTCGATGTTGACGAAACACCCCAACAAGCCGAAGAAGTCGCCGAACCTCTTGCGACGTTTCCACCTTCTCTTGCGACAAAAGTGCTTCCTCCTCGCCACTTGCCACCCGCCCAAGATCCCGAATTGAATCGACAAAGCAAAGATCTCGGCAAGATGCTTCGGTGGTTAAAAAGTGCCAAAGACAGCCATATCGCTTCCACAAACAGAAAAGAGATCGAGAAATCTTCTCACGCAGGCATGATCGTGCCGGATATCGTTGCAGAACTAAAAAATAACGAAGAGCTTTCAATTGATGGGAAAACGCACATGGTGTTGTTGGTCGGGCGTCTTTATGAGCGCTATACCTACGGCAACGCAATCAACCCTCAAACATCAAAAGAAGTCGCCGACAAGATGAAAGGTGCCTTGCCGCAAGTGCTTTCGTTTTTGCAGGGGCTGTTGCTTGATCCTTACGCGCACGCCACGATGCGCCAAAACGCAGCGGTTGCGCTCGGGTTTGCTGGGCTATGGAATACTTCTTTAATCAAAACACCGAAACTCCTGAACATGATCGAGGGAGATTCATCCAAGTATTTTCTGCGAGGTTCCGGTCCTTCGATCAAAACCGAGATACTCCGAGCCATCGGTAGAACGCTGCATACACAAGAAGATTGGTATACTTTTTTGCGGTCGTGGTGCAAACAAGGACAAGAACACGTGGCGCTGATCGAGTCGGCGTGTTGGGCGATCGCTCGGATCTTGACTCGGGAGCCGCTTCTTTTGAAACAAACCGACCTGCAACTCGTGGAGAAAACGTTGTCCGAGATCAAAAACAAAGCGTTGACCCACGATAACCCAAGTGCTCGGATCATGGGTTGGAACGCAGTCGCTCTGTTCAGTATGACCCACGACATCGGATTGGAACGCCCGATCTACGAACAAAGCGCACAAGCTTTGTTGGATTGGCTGTTTGAGCTCGCAAACAAGATCAAAAACTCCCCGAAAACTTCGTCGATTTGGCGCAACGTGGATTTCTTTTTGCGGGCAGCGGCGGGGCAAAAAATGGCGGAAGAGATGGCACACGAGCTAGAAAGCCTTCCTGTCTTGCGTTAGAGCAACACAAAAAGCCTATCGACGAGGGTTTCGCAGGAAGATCAGCAGCACGAACATCCAAAGCAGCATCAGCGAAGCATCCGAGGAGGCCCCTTCACAACCGCATCCGCCGCTGGTTGCGCCGTCGCCTGCTTTTTCAGGGTCATCCACCGCCGTGCCTTTTTCTACGGCCTGTTCGCCTGTTGTGCTGTCTGTTGTCTGTTCGGCTGCGGTTTCCCCCATCGTCTCGGAAGGTTCAACGCTGCTTTCGGTGCTTCCGTCCACAGCACCCTCGGCGCTGCCTTCGGATGGGGACTCGGTGACGCCTTCGGGTGTGGACTCGGTCGGAGGTTGGGGATCTTTGCACGATCTGCTGATCGAGTCGCAGGACTGACCAAGCGGACAAGCACAGTCGACGGGACAAGTCGCGCAGTTCTCGTCTTTTGCCGCATCACAGGCTCCATCCCCGCATGAATCGATCGCAACGCATTGTTTTTGTTTGCAAGACTGGCCCGCAGGACAGCCACAGTCCGCAACGCATGCCTCGCAATCTTCGCCCTGTGCCGCTTCGCACACCCCGTTGCCACAAGCTGTCGCCGCAACACAGGCGTTGTTTTGGCACTGTTTCCCCGCTGCACAGCTACAATCTGTTGCGCAAGATCCGCAGTTTTCGCCGCTTGCTGCATCACAAGTCCCATTTCCACAAGTGGTCAACGCAACACAAGCATTGTTTTGGCAAGCCTGACCCGTCGCACAGGCACAGTCGGCTGCGCAAGATCCGCAGTTTTCGTTGCGTGCAGCTTCACATACACCGTTTCCACACGGGTCGACTGCGACACAGCGATCATTGGAACAAGCCTGACCCGCAGGGCAGCCACAATCCGCCGCGCAAGAATCGCAGTTTTCGCCTTGTGCGGCATTGCACACCCCATCCCCACAGGTGGTCAGAGCCACACAAGCGTTGTTGCGACAAGCCAGACCCGTTGCACAGGCACAGTCTGCGGCGCAAGTTCCGCAGTTTTCGCCAAGAGCCGCTTCGCACACACCGTTTCCACAAGGGTTGCTGACTTGACAACGATCTTGTTGACATTGTTGTCCAACAGGGCAAGTGCAATCTGCTGTGCAGGTTCCGCAGTTTTCACCTTGTGCAGGATTGCAGAGGCCGTCTCCACAGTTCGGCGTGGCGATCTGACAAGCGTTGTTCTGACAGCGTTGTCCCGTCGGACAAACACAATCCGCTGCGCAAGATCCGCAATCTTCACCACGAGCAGCCTCACACGTCCCGTTGCCGCAAGTCGAGATCACTGCGCATGTTCCGTTGTTTTGGCATTGTTGGCCCGACGGGCAAGCACAGTCTGCTGGACAGCTTGCGCAGTTCTCTCCGCCCGCTGCATCGCACGTCCCGTTGCCACATGTCGAAGGCGGCGCTGCACAAGCGTTGTTCACGCAATTTTGACCTGTCGGACAGCGGCAATCCGTCGGACAAGTCGCGCAATTTTCCCCCGCTCCAGCATCACAAGTCCCATTGCCACATGCGCTAAGTGCCGTACATACGTTGTTTTGGCATCGTTGACCGACCGCGCAGACGCAATCCGACGGACAGCTTGTGCAGTTTTCACCCAGCGAGCTTTCGCAAGTCCCGTTGCCGCAACGCTGAACGGCGACACAAGTGTTGTTTTGGCACGATTGCCCCGAAGGACACGCACAATCCGAAGCGCAGCTTGTGCAGTTCTCACCACTTGCGGCATCGCAAGTCCCGTTGCCACACGTCGAGATCGCCGTACACGCCCCTGCCGTCGAACAAGACTGCCCCGTTGGACAGATACAATCTGCCGGACACGTCGAACAATTTTCACTGCGCGCAGCCTCGCAAACACCGTTTCCGCAAGGATTCACGACGCGACAAGCGAGGCGATCACAGATCGCTCCGCTTGGGCAGCGACAATCTGACGGACAGGTCGAGCAGTTCTCAAGACTTGCAGCTTCGCACACACCGTTTCCGCAAGTCGAGATCGCCTTACATTGGCCGTTTTCGCATTGCTGGCCGGGCGCACAAGCACAATCCAACGCACAGGAATTGCAGTTTTCACCGTTGGCCGCTTCACAAGTCCCGTTGCCGCAAGTGTTGTTGGCGCGGCAAAACCCGCTGCGGCAGATCTCACCGTTGGGGCATTTACAGTCTTTCGGACAGCTTTGGCAGTTTTCGTTGGCCGCCGGATCGCAAGTCCCATCCCCACAAGAAGCCAACGCAGTACACGTCCCATTCGCCCCACAGGTCCGTCCGGGTGGACAACGACAATCTCTTGCACAAGTGCTGCAATCTTCTCCGCGATTGTTTTCACAAACACCGTTTCCACAAGTCGCCATCATCCGACAAGCATTGTTTTGACATTGCTGGCCCGCAGGGCAAGGGCAATCCGCTGCGCACGTCCCGCAGTTTTCGCCGATATCGCAGATGTTGTTTCCGCATTGGCCGGGCGACACACAAGCATTGTTTTGACATTGCTGTCCCGCAGGGCAAGCACAATCCGCCGCGCATGTCCCGCAGTTTTCTCCTTGCGCAGCGTCGCAAGTGCCGTTGCCGCATTGCGTGAGAGCAACACAAGCATTGTTCTGACAGACTTGGCCGGCTACGCACTTACAATCTCGTCCACAAGTTCCGCAGTTTTCGCCTATCGCGGCATTGCACACACCATCACCGCAAGGATTGGCCCCACGACATTGATTGCCAACACACTGCTGACCTGCGGGGCAGCCACAATCTGCGGGGCAGTTGGCACAATGTTCTGTCGGTTCGCATGTCCCGTCTCCGCAAACCGCCCATGCTGCCGAAGGAAACCACACCATCGCCATCAAGATCCACCCGACGGCAAAAGAAAAAACTCGAAAAGAAAGGCGCACACAAGGCAACATCTTGATCACTCCTTTTGTCCTAGCAAATCGATGTTTTGCAAGGTAGATATCCTCTGCGAAACAGTTGTCGTGCAGCCTTCGCAAAGGTCTCAAATTCAGACAAAAGGATCTCTGGCAAACCCGACTCCACGCCGATGTCCAGCTTTTTCCTTCCATTCGTCACTTTAACGACGAAGGATGCGTCGGTCCCGTCGAGCATCTCTTGCAATGGATCGCCCGCAAAGCCTGATTAGCGCTGTTTCGGAGGACGAGCCAGCAGCATCGTCACAAGCAACCCACCTAGCGCGCTCACGCCCATGATGATCAAGAATGTTTCGAGCGAAACTTTCTTCTCTAAGACTTGGTTGTAGGCAACACCCGAAAGAGACACCAACAACGTAAAGGGGAAGAAAAAAGCCGCCATCAGATTGAGACGGTGGGCCGAAGCAGCCATCTGATAGCTGTTTCGGGCCTGTTCCTCGGCGCGCATCGCCACCCAAAATTCGAGCGCATGTTTGGCTTCATCGTAGAGCAAGCCTGCCGAACGCTCCAAGGCATACGCTCGATCCCGCAAATCGATCAGTTCTTTCACATCGGGCATGGCTTGACGGGCATTTTGGAGGACTTGGTGGAGATGCAAGATCGTGCGATGCAACGGCGTCAAAGACTCGATCACCACCGCATAATCTTCGACACCTTTGGCCTTTTCTTCGCGGTTATCCAAAACGGCCAACTTTGCGGCGCAATCATCGAGATGTTCGCTGACGCTCTTGATCTTGGCGTCGTTGGACAACCACATCCCGTTCGGCTTTCGCCAAAACAACCGACCTTCGCGCTTTTGCTCATCGGGTTCAGGGGGGCCATGCAAGACCAACAACAAGTGTCCCTCTGCGACCATCTCGCGTTGACGGCCCACTTCGCTTCCCAAACGGCTTCGAAACAATGCAGGGATCTCCGTCCATGCCATCGGTAACAACGATTTTTCCATCTTCCCCTCGCTTACCATTCCAGACGAAAAGAACTCACCCAAGCCAAACCATTTCGGCAAAAAGAACCATACCTGCAACAATGCTTGTGATGCAAGTTTTCTTTGCTCGGCCATCGGAAGCAACCGCCGTCAAAAAGCAATCGATTCGCCTACCATAAACGGCCCATCTTCCGCCCTCAAGATCAGGTGTGCAGAAACAGGCAATTCTGTAAGAAACGGTGGGTTGCCAGCATTATACGAGATCCGCCTATTGTATGATCGTAAAAATGTAGGGGCAGCCGTCCGTGAAGTACGTGAAAAAGTAGGGGCAGACAGGTGTGGCTGCCCAATCACAGGGCGTTTACAACAAACCGCATCGACGCTTATGGGTACGCTTTTGACGGATATGGTAGGAATGATGATCGCAAACGAATGGCATGAGTTGGTCCAAGTGACAGGTGTGGCTGCCCAATCACAGGGCGTTTACAACAAACCGCATCGACGCTTATGGATACGCTTTTGACGGATATTGTAGGAAGGATGATCGCAAACGAATGGCATGAGTGGGTCCAAGTGCCCCCTGTGGCCGCCCAAGAACAGGGCGTCTACGCACTATCCTACGGGAACACATCACACGGATATCGTATAAGTCCTATCGAAGAGCGGATAGGTTTGGGCTGTGGGTTCGTTTACTTTTGCTCCAGCGTCACTAAACCGTCCGCGCTTTTGCCTTCTGGAGATTTTTTCGATCTTTTCATCAGACCATGTGGAAGATATCTCACGCAGAATTTCTTCTAATCGAGGATTTATCGAGAGATTCCTTTCTTCTTTTCTGCGCAAGATGCCTTTGCACCCTGTGGGTGTGATATAGAAGTTCTCTGTAGCGTTGACATCGATCACGTTGAAAAGATTACCGAAAACAGGATCCAAGGGTTGCTCTGAACCATTGATCGTCCGTCCGTTATCCACCAGTACGGGACTTTTTGAAAGATCAATTACAGTACATTCTGGAGAGACACGGATACAGGAAGAAAGCAACCCGGTGTCGGGATCTGCCAAAACGATTGTTTTATCTCCTTGCCCACCTTCCGCACTGAACATTTGAAGTATGAGGAATAAGAGACCGGCGTTTGGGTTGGCAAAAAGCAAGGAGCGAGATAGAGTTGCGCTTTGGTTTGTTTTGGCCGAAACAAAGGAGCGCTCTCATGAATATGCAAAC
>JAKLKB010000223.1 GCA_023150835.1 Myxococcota bacterium
TTTTTTTTTCTCCCCCCCTCAATCCCCCCGTGAACGGGGGGAAGTTGGAACGGGCAGCGTCTGCGCGTCGTGCATACAGCGTGTGTCATGAAAAAACAAAATCCCCGCTGCTTCCGACTTTCGCTCCCTCCCCTGTTCACGGGGGAGGGCGGGGTGGGGGGGCCAACAAGCGCTTAACCTAACGCCTATGGGGCAGCGCCCCACACCCCACAAGGGGTCTCAGCCCCCTTGACCCCATACTTGGCGAAAAGAGCACAGGTTTTTTCACACCAACAACGCTGTCGCGAGAAGTTCTGCGAACACGGGGGGATTGCCGACAAGTCGCTCCGATCACGCACAAAAACCATCGATCCCGACAAAAAAACTGCCCCGAAAGCTTGGACATCAAAGAAATGGGATGTATTTTCCCCCGTATTGTCTTGTTCTCTCACCGCACCCTTTCTTTCCCTTGTGAAGAGGCTGAAAAAGATGAGCAACGAAAAGAATTCCCCCCCCTCAACCCACGCAGCACCGTCTCCTCCCACCACCGCGCCCCCACCTGAAAAAACCACCCCACGCTCGCTCAGCCAAAGAGAAGTCTTTGGCACCCTTAGTATGGACGCCTTGGTCTTGGATCGGCCCTTCCCTTCCTCGCCTCGCCGCCCTCTGCCTCGCTCTAGCTCCCCCTCCCTTGATGCGGCTCCTGCATCCACCACCCCCTTTTCGCCCTCGCTTGACAACGCAGATTCACCGATGGTCTCGACTTCTCCATCCCTCGAAAATGCAGACTCACCCACAACATGGATCACCGCATCGCTCGACCACACCAGATCACCCATGATCTCGACCTCTCCATCCCTCGACGGAACCCCTGCGATCAACACCGCGTACTCGCCTTCCCTTGACAACGTTCCTGCTTTGTACACCTCTCCATCCCTCGAATCCGCCGATGCAACCGCTCTTTCTGCTCCCAACTCTTCTTCCAGATCACTCAGCCAACGCGAAGTCTTCGGAACCCTCAGCATGGACGCCCTCCAACTCGATCGCCCCTTCCCTCCGCCTTCTCAAAAGCGCTCTCCCCCCAAGCGCCAAGCCCCCACACCCCAACAACTCCACGACGCTCTCGTCTCATCCCCAACCCCCGCCCCAAAAAACGACGACGACACCGACGAACGCCCCTTTGCCTACCCTTCCACAACCTCTCAAACCTCCCTTCCTGCCGCAGATCCCAACACGCCTGCCTCAGCCTCCGATACATCCAACCCCGACGAGGCTTCTGCATCCCTCCCTCCCCAAACACGCTCATGGCCGATATTTCTTGGGTTAGGCACGATCTTGGTTTTGCTGCTCGCCTTCTTTTTGCTGCGCGGCAGACTCTTTTAACCACGCTCGACCCAAGCAAAAACTCCCATCTGTCGGACTCACAACAACACCACAAGGGGATCGCAGTCTGTTGTGTACTCTTGCCCCCTCGTTCACCGAGAACTGGCTCTCTCCCTTTGTCACACGAACGCATTGAAGTATGACAAATATGTCACACTTTTGTCGCACTTTAAGCAAATAGAAAAATAGCATATAAATCAATAAGATAATCGAAAAATCGATACGCTCTCATCGAAGAGGTGTCGATTGTGTGGTCATTTGAAGGTAAAATGTAGTATTTTTATAAGTGTTTGTTTTTATTTATATTTATCAAATAAGCCTCAATGGAACACCCCTTGCTGTGTTGCAAAAAAAACTTTCTGTTGCAAAAAAAGCACATTCGCTATACAAGGGTGTGCAGACAGAAAGGTGCGCAGATCGCAGATCGAGGAGTGAGCCATGAAGAAGATGATGAGTTTGTTGACGATGGTGACGTGCTTTGGAGCCTCGCAAGCCAAGGCACAGCCGCCCCAAAACCACCACAACCCTCGCCCCTCCACAGCGGCATGGGTCGCCATGTTGGACAAAGGGGAAGAACTCGCCAACGCAGTGAATTCTCACCAACGACTGCAAGGCACACAACTGTTGCTTCGCTCGCAAAAACTCGCCCCGTCCGAATTCAAGACGCTGGTGGCTGCAAGCCGCGCAAGCATGTTGCGAGGGTTTGCCTCCTCCAAACCCGAAGAGATGGTCCGTTGGGGAAAGCGTGGATGGGCGTATGGACGCGAGATCGTCCGACGTTGGCCAGAGCGCGCAGAAGGCTACTACTGGTCAGCGATCCACCTCGGCTTGATCTCCAAAGGTAGCGCCCCAACCACCGTACTTTTCAACGGCTACCACACCCAGATGGAAAAGATGGCTCAGATCGGTATCCAAAAATCGCCTGATTCTTATCTAGGCATCGGACAACGTATCCTCGGACGGTACTACTTCCGCCTTCCTTGGCCGATGCGCGACGTCAACAAGTCTTTGCGCTATCTTCGCGTCGCTTACCGACTCGCCCCCAACGATGCGCTCGCGGTGTTCTATTATGCCGAAACACTCTGGGAACTCGGCCAGAAAGACACTGCCAAAGCTCTCTATCGTCGCTGTGCAAAGATCCCTTCCAACCGCCCCCTTGCTCATCCTGTCCAACTGCCGATGCGTGACGCCGTCCAACGCTGCCGCAAAAAACTCCACGATCTGCGCTAAACACCGATACACCGTGCGCTCCAACACGGCCCCAATGCCCACCGCATCACCCGAAGCAACAATGCTCAAGAAATTCGCGATCGCGCCCGCAGAATCGATTCTTTTACACGATGCGGAGCCGTCCCACCGTGAACATCTTTTCCTGCCAGCGTCGCTTCCAGCGACACCGCAACAAAGATATCTTCTTCAAACAACGGAGAGTACGAACGAAAGACATCCAAAGGCAGATCGCCGATCTCTTTGCCTTGTTGAAGCCCCAAGACCACGATCTGACCGACGACTTCATGCGCTTTACGAAAAGGCATCCCCTTTCGCACCAGATAGTCGGCCACTTCGGTGGCATTCAGATACCCTCGGGAGGCCGCAGCAAGCATCTTTTCACGTCGCACCTTGAGCCCACGGATCACGATCTCCATCACCGCCAACGACTCGATCACGGTATCGACCGTGTCAAACAATGGCTCTTTGTCTTCTTGAAGATCCTTGTTGTAGCACAGCGGCAGCCCCTTTGTGACCGTCAATAACGCCATCTGATGCCCCACCACACGACCCGTTTTTCCGCGAATTAACTCCAAGGCATCAGGGTTTTTCTTTTGTGGCATCAGCGAAGAACCTGTCGACACCTTATCGCTCATCTCCACAAATCCGAACTCGTTGGACGTGTACAAGATCAGATCTTCGCTCAATCGGCTGAGATGGATCATCACCAAAGAAGCCGCTGCAAGGGTCTCGATCACAAAGTCCCGATCGCTCACCGCGTCCATACTGTTGTAAGTGATCTCCTCGAATCCAAGGGCTTTTGCCAACGCTCCTCGATCAATCGCGTGGTTGTTTCCCGCCAAAGCCCCCGAACCAAGGGGCAGACGGTTCGTGCGGCGGCGTGCGTCTCGAAAACGCTCCAGATCCCGCGCAAACATCTCAACATACGCCATCAAAAAATGCCCAAATAACACAGGCTGCGCCTTCTGTAGATGCGTATAGCCCGGCATCGGCGTATCGACATTCGCTTCAGCCACATCCAACAACGCCCGTTGCAACGACACAAGCTGCGCATCGATCGCATCGATCGCTTCGCGTACAAACAGCCGTACATCCGTAGCGACCTGATCATTGCGCGAACGCCCTGTGTGTAGCTTGTGCGCAACACTACCGATCAGCTTGAACAACTCGCTTTCTACGAAGCTATGGACATCTTCGGCCCCTGCCGCCACCCCCGCTGTCAACCACGCAGCATCGGACGCCCCACGCTCCAACAACGCTCGTAATCCCTCTTGGATCTGATGCAGTTCTTGCTCGTCCAAGATCCCCGCTTCAGCGATCGCCTCGGCATAAGCCAGGCTTCCACGCACGTCCACCGAAAACAATCGCTGATCAAACGAGAACGACTCATTGTACCGCGCAAAACGAGCATCCGCTTCTTCTTGAAAACGACCGCCCCACAGCTTCGACATGATCAACTCCTCCCACACAGATACCCAACGCCACAACTCGCCCTCACCATCCGTTCACATCGGATCTCACGGCACAGGCATTGCGGTATAAACAACGCGATCCACAAGGTCAAGGGTTCTTTGTCTCGATGATCTCGTGTGGCTCGCTATTTCGATCACACGCATCGACCCATACGATCTGTGATCGAAATAGCGTGCGTAGGCACCCTGTCATCGGGCAGCCACAAGGGGATGCCCCCATACGCGCCTTGTTAAGGTGGAAACCTCGTAGAGTCGGTCTTGATCGCCTTTTTTTTTCTCCCCCCCTCAATCCCCCCGTGAACGGGGGGAAGTTGGAACGGGCAGCGTCTGCGCGTCGTGCATACAGCGTGTGTCATGAAAAAACAAAATCCCCGCTGCTTCCGACTTTCGCTCCCTCCCCTGTTCAC
>JAKLKB010000054.1 GCA_023150835.1 Myxococcota bacterium
CGGGCCGAGCGGAAAACGGCAGAACAAACAAAACTCCAGATCGGGTTTTTCGCTCAGATAAGAGGTCAGATCCTCTTTACAACGCGGGCATCGCTGTTCTTGTGTTGTCATGCCGATCGATTCCATGGTGTGCGTGTTCCCTTGTTGGGTGCGCGTTTCTCTTGAGTGCCGCAGGAGAGAGCGTTTCGTGGTACTGCCTCGTCAATTGCCGACGAATAGACAAAGCACACTGCGCGTACTATACAATACTTGCGTTATGGACAAGTATCGTTTTGCTGCGAAATCTTTTGTGTGGTGTGTCGTCGTGGGCTTTTGAGTCGCTTCTTTTGTTTTTTTGGTGAGGGCGCGATGTTTGGTTTGATTCGAAAAATGCGGATATTGCCGCTGGTTGTGTTGTTTTCTGTGGGGGCGGTTTTTCCTGCCTTGACGCACTGTGTCGCAAAACGCGATGCGCATGGTTTGCCATGCAACGAAAACACCGACTGTTGGGGAGATTCGATGTATTGCAACACGACTCCTGTTGAAAAGGCAGGCAAAAAAGTGTGCTTGGTGGATCAGTCTTGTACGCAATCATCGGATTGTACGGACCCTTGGATGGTGTGCTGTGTTCCCAAAGGAGCGTCGGATGGGCTGCGTTGTCGTTTTGATCAGGAGTGTGCAAACACGCAATGCACCAAACCGAATTGTTCTGCGGGGTATGTCTGTGTGCGGGGCGGAAAGTGCCTAGACAGCGAAAGCAAGTCTTGCGACAGCGATTGTTATCAGCCTGCCAAATGTGACGTCGCTTCGGGGAAGTGCAGCGGAGGGACAACAGGCTGCACGACAAACGCCGATTGCCCGTCTGGGCAGACCTGTGCTTCGGGAAAATGTACGGGAGGAGCAACGAACTGCACGAGCAACGCCGATTGCGCGCAAGGGCAGACCTGCAAAGTCGGGAAATGTGAGAACA
The DNA here is from genome assembly GCA_023150835.1 of Myxococcota bacterium. Lineage (GTDB taxonomy): Bacteria > Myxococcota_C > UBA6777 > UBA6777 > UBA6777 > JAKLKB01. The sequence goes on from JAKLKB010000054.1 coordinate 950, forward strand.
CCACAGCCAACTCGTGTGTCTCACCAGAGCCCGGCCAGTCGCCGCCTTGTGGAGCGGGGATGGTTTGTTGCGCACTGAGCGGGCAGCAAGGGACGTGTTGGTCTCCGTCCGATTGTGCGAGACGATACACGGCCTCTTGTCTCTCCCATAAAGATTGCCCTCCCGGATTACAGTGTTCGGATAAAAATTGCCTGATCTTGTCATCCTGCGAAAATGGTGGCACCTGCCCGACAGGGTTTCGCTGTGATGGAAAAAACTGTGTCCCAAATATGCCTTGAGGGGGCGAGGGTTCGGTTGTTTGGAAAAGGTGCCTCGTAACTCTCTTTGTACCGCGATCTTGAGGTGGCGATGATTCGGTTGTTTGTGTGGGTTGTTTGGTTGTTTGTTGGAGCGTATTTCTTGATATCGCCTGTGGTGTGGGCAGAAGAGGACTCCAAGGCGTGCAGCCGCTTGTTTCAGCAAAAAGAAGCTCTGCGTGCGGCAGATTGTTTTTCCCGACTTGCCGAAAAGATGCCCGCTTCTGTGCAGCTGGATGCGTTGCAAAAGCGCCAGAAAGGGCTGTATCTGCAATACGCAGCGAAAGCTTATGTTGCGCACACCAAAGAAGAGCCCTTGGCGCAGAAGCAATCGTTTTTTTATGAAAAAGCAGTGTTGCTTTTACGACGTTATCTGGATGAAAAACTGTGCTTGCAAGCGTACCAATGTCGCTCGATACAAGGTTTGTTGTACGAGTACGAAAAGCGAATCGGTTACGCGACCTTGGTTCTTTTGGATGATAGCCCGACTTCCCCGCAGGTCGAGGTCTTGGGATATCAAGTGGATCGGCGTTTTATGTTGAACAAAAAGCACACAGAAAAGTTGCGCCCCGGCACCTACACCCTGCGCGTTTTGTATGCGGGTGCAGTGCCGATAGAGCGCGTGATCCTGCTCAAGCGAGAGACCGATCATGCGGAGCGCTTTTCGTCGCCATCGCAGGGGCCTGCCAAAACAGCGGCGAGTAGCGCGCCTTGGGTGGCGTGGCTGGTGTTTGGTGTGGGGGCAGCGTCGCTTGCGGGTGGGATCGCGCTGGTTGGGGCGTCGTTGGCGACGGACAGTGATGTTGCAGCGAAGCTAGAAAATGCGGGGGATCTTACGGTGGCGCAAAGCCGAGAGATCGGGAACACTTATGCGACTGCGCGGGGATTGAACACAGGAGGATGGGTGGCTGTCGGGGTGGGGGCTGCGGTGGCTGTGGGGGGGATCTTGTGGGTGGTGTTGGCTCCGAAAAGCCCCAAAGTATCGGGGGTAGCGCAAAAACAACGTCCGTTCGAGATGGAGCGTGCGAGAATCTCCGATTCTTCGATTCTTTTTCCCTGAAGCAGAAACCACGTGGTCGCCAAAACCCTCCCTGTTCGCAGCACTTCGAGCATACTGTTTGTGTGAATCGCCAAACGAACAAAAACCCCCGTGTTCGCAGACATTCTAGCGGATTAGCTGTTGGTTTGAAAAACGTTTGATCATCCCGCCAGTACGGGGTCAAGGGGCCATTGGTCCCTTGTGGGGTGTGGGCAACGCCCCATACGCGCCTTGTTAAGGTGGAAACCTCGTAGAGTCGGTCTTGATCGCCTTTTTTTTTTCTCCCCCCCTCAATCCCCCCGGCCAACGGGGGGAAGTTGGAACGGGCAGCGTCTGCATTTCGTGCATACAGCGTGCGTCATGAAAAAACAAAATCCCCGATGCTTCCGACTTTCGCTCCCTCCCCTGTTCACGTTGATAGAGATAGATTATTTGGAGAGACAATAATCCATCTCGACGACGTCATCGCTTTGTTCGCGCATTCGGACGCGGAAGGGGGATTTTTGCGGGACGTTGAACTGACATTCGTGAAAGCCGGGATGGGAGAGTGAGGCTTTTTTGATTCCTTTTGGCAGACAAAATCCTTTTCCGTCTGTGGCCTTTGTGGCTTTTTGATTTCCTGAAAGAAGGATATCGCTGAGCCGAACACGTGGAGAAACCACCATCCAGATCCTGTCTGGACAGGGAGATACTTTTTGAGGGGGTGGAGGGGGAGGCGTGGGGGTGGGAGAGTCGGGAGGTTGTTTGGGCAGGCGGCGCGAAGGCTTGCGGCGTGCGAGTTTTCGCCGAGGTTTGGGAGGGGTGGTGCTTGGTTCGGGCTGAAGTTCGGGAGAGGCTTCTTCGGGCAAGGCTTCGGGTAATCTCTCGGTGGGTGATGCGGATTTTTCTTCGGGAAGTCGAACTTCCATGTCGGGGAAAGGAACCCATCTTGCGGTTCCTGCGTCAGCGAGGGCTGCGGTGATCGGTTCGTCGGATCGAGGGGGAGGACTAGAAAAAAGGCCCATCGCATAAGCGATGCCGATCGCGGCGATAAAAAACAGGGTGCTTCCAACGAAGAGGCCCAAGGATCTGTTTTTGGGGGAGAGAGACTCCACGTCGTCCGAACCTGCGAGCGTTGCACGCGAAGAAGGCGAACGCGTCGTGGGGGGGGACGGTGGTGTGGCGATCGCGATCGGGCGGCTACCTTGATCGAGCGTTGCAGATCGGGCGGATGGAGGTGTGTCTCCGCCGAGCGTTGTAGAGCGGGAGGATGAAGGTCTGTCTCCAAAGGTGACTTTGGCGGCGGAAGATGGCGGAGAAGAGAGCGATGCCGCAGGTGGCGAAGACAACAGAGAAGCGGACGGCGGCGGAGAAGAGAGGGCCGCAGTGTGTCGAGGGGAGGGGGCAACGGCGGCGCGTTGGGCAGAAGACGGTGCGTTGGGTGTGATCGCCATGGTTTCTTCGTCGATGGCGTCGAGGTCGGCTTCTGTGGAGGTGGGGAGGGGGCCAAATGAAGCGGGGATAGGCGGGTGCTGGCCGTGTTCGCTGGTATGGATCACGGGGGTTGTGCGCGGCGTATGGAGGTCCATTTGTCCCGTGTGATCGAGGGCGATGGCCTGTTTGGGTGGAGTTTGGCGTGTACTGTCTGAAGCCGCAGTCAGTCCTGCGATCCGTGCGGGTTTTTGAAGGGTGTATCCTTCGTGGTCGCTTTGGAAGGGTTCGAGTGCGGCCCAAAAGGCTTCGGCAGAAGGGAAGCGTTGTTGGGGATCGCGTGATAAGGCCCGTTGTACGGCGAGATCGAGTCCTTCGGGGATGCCTCGATCAGGGCGGATGGTGCGCAGGGGTGGGATCTTGTCGCTCATCATCCGCATGGAGATCAGTTGGAGCAGGGTAAGTTCTTTGATCTTTTGTGGATCGACGAGCGGGATCTGGCCTGTGAGCAGCTCGTGAAGGATGATGCCCATCGCGTAGATATCAGCGCGGTGATCGAGGTTTGCGGCGTTGGAGATCTGTTCGGGGGCGACATAAAAGGGGGTGCCAAGGAGGCCTTGTGTTTTGTGTCCACCTGTGGAAGTTGCGCTGTCAAGGGGCTTTGCGATACCAAAGTCGAGAACTTTGACAAAGTTCTCGCGGCGGCGATGGTGGATCAAGAAGATGTTGTCGGGCTTGAGATCGCGGTGGACGATCTGCTCTTCGTGGGCGGCTTGCATGGCGTCGCAGAGTTGGGCAAACACATCGAGACACCACGATATCGGCGGTAGTTGCGAGCGATCGGTCAAGCAGTCGGTCAGGGGGACGCCCTTCAAAAACTCCATGACATAGAAGTATCCGAGGCGGGGGATCTCACCGAAATCATCGAAGACACGGACGATATGGGGGTTGCGTTGAGACAGCGCCGATGTGGTTTGAACCTCGCGCAAAAAGCGGTCTTTCATGCCGAGTTGTTCCATGACTTCGGGCTTCATGATCTTGACGACGCGCTCGGCGTCTCGGTGCATGGTGAGGTGCATCGCACGGTACACCATGCCAAACCCACCTTCTCCAAGCACTTCGATCAACCGATACTTCCCTGCGATGGGCATCAGGGGAAATTGACAAAACAAGCAAAAGCCCAGATCGGGCTTCATCGCGAGGTAAGAAGAAAGGTCTTCTTTGCACCGAGGGCAGAGCGTCTTCTCTGTGGTGGTCATCCAACATCTCCAAAACAGCGCTGTGATCGCTGCGTAGCGCGGGGCCATCGGTATCCGCCCCCCAACACTTCAGCACATCGTTGGATTGCTGCGTAGCGCGGGGGCCATCGTGTTGTATTCGTTTCTTTACAGCCACGCTACGCGCTCTTGTGTGGCTCTGTCGTTGTTGAGCGTCAAAATCATCGAGCTGCATCAAGTCCCCCACAGCCAGAGCGCAAGGCTTCCTAACAAAACGATTAGGCCGAGGCTCCACCACAAGAATGCACGCCCTTTGCTTTTGGGTGTAGGGGATGTCGCACGAAACTCCGATGATTCAAAGCTCTTGGGGGATCGAGGGGGGGCTTCTTGTTTGAGCAGGTTGCGCACAGGGAGCATCTCTTGGGTGGGGAGTTCTTGGAGGGGAGTAAAGGAGTCGAGTTCTTTGGTGGAAGGGGTTGGGCGTAAAAGAGCAGAGGGGCGATCGAGGGCTGGGAGTCCATCTTCGGAAGCGGCTTGGTGGAAGGGGGAAGGGTGAGGTTGTGGTGAGGCGACGAGAAATGCAGGGGGTTGGATCGCTTCAAGTACTCCGAAGGATTGGATCTCGATGTGTGTACGATCGTCGGAGGGGGGCGGCTTGGGTCGGTGGGTTGGGCGTTTCGATGCGGTGGGCTGGTAGGAGGGTTCTTCGGCGGGTTGGTAGGAGGGTTCTTCGGCGGTCGCTTCGGCAAAAAGAGGGAGGGAGACGGCTTTGATCTCGCTCCATGACGCCATCGCGCTTTCGTCGTCAGGAAGGGTATTTTCGAGAGAAGGTGTCGTGGGAGCCGATGGTTCGGGCGACTGGATCGCCCAAGAGGGGGCGATCTGTGTAGCGACTTCCCAGTCTTGGGCGGGCGGTGCAGCGGAGATTTGGGGGGAGGAAGGATGAGAGGGGGTGCCGTCGCGGGGGGCGTTTGGTGCGGGATGTTGGGTGTAGGGGGCGGCGTTCCAATCGTCTCCCGAAGAGGATTCGATCTGGGTTGAGGCGGCCCAATCGTCGGCAGAACGGGCATCCCACAGCGTGCGTGCAGAAGGAGCAGAAGACTCAAGGGCGACTTCTGTCCCCAAAAGGTAAGCGCGATCGTGCGGAGGCGAAAAGTGCTCTCCTTGGATGGCTTGGCCGGAGATCAAGTCTCCAAAAAACTCTGCAAGATCATCTTGTTCGAGAAATATCTGGTGGGCGCGTAAGAGTTGTTCGAGGGCGCGATAGGTTTGGCGTGCGTCGGCAAAGCGGTGTTCTCGGTCTTTGTGCAGCATGCGGGCAACGATCGCATCAAGGGCTTCGGGGATATCTGGGCGGTGGTTGCGCATCGGAGGTTGGTGGTGATCCACGACGGCGAAGATCTGCGCGCCCATCCCGCCTTCTGTGGGTTCAAAGGGGCGGATATGGGTACAAAGTTCATACAAGATCGAACCAAGCGAGAAGATATCGGAGCGTCCATCCAGAGCTTGTCCTAAGATCTGTTCGGGCGACATATACGCGGCGGTGCCTTTGAGGACTTCCGAATTTTTCTGTGTGATGTTGTAGCTTTTGGCGATACCGAAGTCGATCAGTTTGAGAAAGCCTTCGCGGGCAAGGATCACGTTGGCGGGCTTGAGATCGCGGTGAACCAGACCAAGGGAACGACCATCCATGCCGCATTTTTGGTGGGCGTGTTGGAGGGCGCGGGCGATGCGCGCTCCGAAACGAACCGCAAGTGGCCAAGGCAAGGGGCGTTTCCAAGAAGCCCAACAGCGATCCATCACCACGCGCAGATCGGCCCCGTCGATCCGCTCCATTGCGATGTAGACGATATCGTCTTCTTGGCCGACGTCGTAGATCTCGACGATATCAGGGTGTTGAAGTTGGGCGGCGAGTCGGGCTTCTTGGAGCAGCACACGTTGGGCTTCGCTGGTAAAATCTCGATCGGAGCGCAATAATTTGAGGACAACACTTTTGCGAAATCCTGCGATGCCGGTCTGTTCGGCTTCCCATACGTCGGCTTGTCCCCCACGCGAGAGATGGCGCACCAGTTTGTATTTGCCTTGGACGATGACGTGTCCGGGTTCGATCTTGCGTTCCATCTTCTCTGCCTACTTAGTCCGATGTCTTGGAGAAAGCGTTGTTTTGATGTGGCGAAGCACGGTTACAGAAAAGAAGTTCCTGTTTCTTCCAAGAAAGTCTTTTCAGCTTGTGTTGAAGGGCGACCGAGAACCGCGTTGCGGTATGGAAATCGCCCAAACTGCTCGATCAAGGCGTGATGGCGCTCTGCATAATCCCGATAAGACGCAAACAAGGGCTTTTGCGAAGCAGGGGCTGCTTCTTCTAAAGCCCGAAACAACGCAACGGAGCGTTGTTGCATCGGCAAAGATTCCGCATGTTCTAGGGGGAGCAAGACAAAGACACGCTCGATCAACGTGAGGGCTTGCCAGCTTCCGTCCTCGATGCAAGCAAGCGCGATATCGAGAGCCTTGGCATCCTGCGCGAAGGCTTGGGGTTGTCCTCTATAGACGTTGCGAGGAAATTGATCAAGCAACAAACACAACGCAAGGCATCCACGCGGGGTTTGACGCCAAGCGTCCAGTCCGCCTGTGGTGGCAGCTTCCATCTCTTCGTCAAAGAGGTCTTCGAGCTCGCGGTCGAAGGCTTCGCCACCGCGAAACCATTTTGCGCGTTTTTCTTCGGAAACTTCGCCCTCTGATGAGATTCGACCAAACCAAAACCACAAGATCTCAGCAGCGCGTGGGTCCATTGTGTTGTTCCTTTTGGGTGAGGGGGTGATGTTTGTGTTGTCGAGGTCGGGCCGATCGGCGTTGACTAGCCTTGTTTTAACGCGCAGAGGCGAGCCGCACAAGGTGGCGTCCTCCGCTTTGCTCCCAAAGAAGGGCCTTTGTGAAGCGTAGGGTCCGTCCGTCTCGATAATGCAGCGCAACGGTGAGTGTGTGAGATCCCCGCAACAAACGCAAGCGTTGTTTGCGAGAGACCGTCGTTGTCTCGGTGCGTGGGGGACGGTGGTGAAAGAATGTGACGTGAGCAAGGCGTTTTTGCTTGTGGTCGGTGATGTGGGCCACAACGCGCAAAAGCTCGGATGGATGGGGTATATCGTTATATTGATACTCAACCTCGGCGTCGATCGGATAGTCTGTTTGATAGATCCGACTTCCCCATAACAACGCCCCTGCCAAGATCGCCAGCAAAACACCACGCGCAACAGCGTTTCGCCACGCAGAAAACGACGCAAGAGCATCTTGTTTTTCAATGGGTTGCATCTTTTGGTTGCCCTTTCCATCTTAAACCGAAGCAAGCCCGCAAAGCTTGGGGCCAAGGAGACACTCCCCGCGTGTGTTTCCCATCACCGCGAGGCGACGGAAGCTCCCTCGCAAAAGGAAGATGCCCATGTCATCGTCTTTTGAGCTAGAACATCCCTTGCAAGAGCGCAAGACCCTGCGGGGATGGATTCCGCTCGCTGCGCCTGTTTTGTTGCACACGTTTGCTTGTGACAGCGCCGAGAGGATGTTGTGTATTTGTGAACGAGCCGGCCATGTCATCGACCCGACGGTTTGGAAGGCTCTTTATACAAAGCGCCGTTGGATCGAAGGAAAGCAGGGGGAGATCGAGCAACAAGAGGTGCTGCGTGCGTTGCTTTCGTTGACTTTGGAGGCGATCGACGTGGATATGGCGCTTGCGTGGTCTTATCTCGCTGTGGCCGAAGCCATCCATCACGACGCACAAGAAGCTGCACTCAAAACATCTTCCAAAACAGCCCGCGCTGCTGCGATCTTGGCTTTGAGCCAATCACAGGCGGCGTCCCCGAACGAAGAAACCCATCCTTCGTTGGTTTTAGGCCAAGCACAAACGAGATCCCCGAACGAAGAAACCCATCTTTCGTTGGTTTTAGGCCAACAAACGAAATCTCCGAGCGCAGCCCACCCTTGTTTGTATGCTCCGTCCGTTCTGCGTCGCGGCTACCTTTTGCGCACAACGGCTTCGATCTCCCAATGGCAGGAACATCCGTACTTTCAGCAGCGATGGACCCCGTCGCTTCGCGCTTGGATCTTCGAGCGCTTTTGGCAAGAAGATCATCTTGCGATGTTGATCTCGATGATGTCTCGTGCTCGCCATCGGCTGCTTTCGGCTCTGTTGCAGCGTCAAGACAGCAAGACGCAAGCTGCACAGCGTTGGCAACACCTCTGGCAGGACGTCTTGTTTGAAGCGTAGATCTTTCCCGATGGATGGGATGAATGGAAACAAGAGAGCGGGGTGGCGTTCTAGTACTTGACGCGTATCCATGCGTTGACATCGAACTTTTTCTGCGGAACAAACAGGATATCGCTGGCATCGTAGATGTCGAGGTTGAGCAGGTTGCTGAGGCGGATAACAAAGTCTAAGTGGCCCAAGATATCGAGAAATTGGACGGTAAAGAAAGTGTGGACATACCAAGGTGTCGCAATACTCGGATCGGTGGGGATATCCAGACCGACTTGTTTGTAGCGGTCTTCGAGTTCTTTGGTGGTGGTCCAAAAGGGCAACATCACGGGCTGCCCACCTGTTTGGCTGTTGGCAGGCAAGATGCCGGGTGCAAAAACAGCCCGAGGGTCGGTGAGTTTCGGACCCACAAACAGCGCTCCTGCGGCCACCGAGAAAAATTGATAGCGATAGGACACCATCAACGAACCTGTCCATCCTGCGCCGTATTTCAGGCGCTCTTCTTCTGTTCCGAGGAGGTTGGCGGGATAGAGACCGACGTTCCCACGTATATTCAGCCCACGAATCGGGAAGATCCGAAACTCCAATTCGGCTCCGTAGGTCACGAGGCTTTGGCTATTTTGTTTTTGCACATAGTCTTTGGTCCCGTCGGGTCGCTGACTTTGCGGAAACAACAGACGTAATTTTTCGATCTCTTCGGCGGTTTTGCCTGTTTCGTTGACTCCTGCGAGTTCTTCTTCTTTGCGCCGTTGGACGTAGGTAATCAAGTTGTTGAAAAGCGAGACAAATCCGGTCAAACTGACCGCCATCAGACGATTGCGCACCCAACCTGCTTGAAGTTCGAAGGTGTGGACGGATTCGGGCTTGAGGCTTGGGTTTCCGTAGGTTTCGTTGCGTCGCCAATAGTACCAATCTTGGAAGGACGGGGCTTTAAAAGCATTTCCGTACAGCGCTTTGATGTAGAATCCTGCGCCGGGCGTCATGACTGCGGCGAGGCGAGGTGTGACCACCGCGCCGTATTGTTGGTCGTAGTCAAAGCGGGCACCTGCGGTGAATTCAACAAAGTTAAGCAGGTTGTATTGGAGTTGAAGAAAGGTGCTGAAGTGGATGTTGTTGATGTACGGGAGTTGCAGGCCAAGGACGCTTTGCCAGATATCGGGGAAATAAAGTTGCAGCAGGCTGAGGTACTCGAACTCGATCCCAAAGTTGAGAGAGAAGTTGTCCATGATCTGCGCAGAAAGTTGCGCACCGATCTCAAGGCGTTGGTCGGTACCAGCGAGCTTTCGGGTGAAGCGGCCATCTTGGTAAGTCGGCAAGCAAGCGGCTCCTAGAGGGATCTCTTGGGCGGCCTTGCTTCCGGGAGTTCGGGCCTCTTGGGGGGTGTTGTAGATCTTGCAGATGCGGCTGGCGCTGAGATTGACACGATCGATGCAGGGGGTGGTGGCGTTGGCGGGAAGAAGGTCACAAAGCGGATAATACCCTTGGAAGGAGCCTTGATTGCGTACCGCAAAATAGCCCGAAGCTCCGTCGAGTTGGGAGGCGCTGGCATTGGTGGACATCGGGTTGGCTTCGTATTGTGCGCCGGGCGCAAAGCCGTAATTGTCGTAAGAGGTCCACAGCAGCAAAGTTCCCCACGAGGCAAGCGGGGTGAGGTAGGACAGGCGGGCGATATGGCGATCAGAGGATATCTTGGTGTCGTCGCCGCCGACGATACTAAAAGAGCCAAAGGGCGCGAAGTATTCGTATCGGTTGTGGTAGTAAGAAAGACTGAGTCCTTTCCAAGACATTTGCGCCATAAAGTAAAGATTGTTTTCTTCGTCACCGGGGGCTGTAAAGCTATAGCGTTGGTAGTTGAGGCCGGGATAGCGTGCGGGGAGTCCGCCAAAGGAGCGGAGTAGATCGTTGACGTTGTTGAGCTTTTTATAATCATCGTCGCTGAGCTTGAGGAACTCGTACACAGGAGCAAGAAGGGGGGAGCGGATATCGCGGGTGTAGGAGAAAGAAGCGCGCAGAGAGAGTCCGCCGATGACTTCGGCACCGCCTTGTGCGGTGAGGAAGTAGGAACCCGATAAGGGAGAACCCCCACCGACCATCTCGATCCCTTTGAGGGCTTGCCCTGTTTTGGTGATGACGTTGACCACGCCGCTGATGGCGTTGGCCCCCCACAGGGTCGATCCGGGGCCTCGGATGATCTCGATGCGCAGGACGTTGTCGGGACTGACGATGGTGGAGTTGCGGTTGAGTTGTCGCCAAGCCATGTTTTGGCCATCGATCAACAAGACGAGTTTGTCGCCGAAGGCAAGGCGGGGATTGAGTCCACGTATACCGATATCAGGCGAGAGTCCGTTGTGGTTGACGTCGATCCCTGTCATGTAGCGCAAGGCTTCGATCAGGTCACGAAAGCCGAAGGCGCGGAGTTCATCGCCTGTGATCACGGAGATCACCCCGGGGGCTTTTTGGAGGCGTTGTTCACGGCGACCTGCGGAGAAGACGACATCTTCGGCTGCGGTAGTTTCATCGTCTTTTTTGTCTTCTTTGGGGGCAGCGCGCAGGGCGAGAACAAAGGGCTTTTGTGGAGAAGCGAGCAAGGGGATGGGCTTTTTGTCGGTGCCTGTTCCGATGGTGTAAAACTCGATCCCTTCGGGCTTTGCAATGTTTGCGGGGATGGTTGCGCGATAAAACTCTCCGCGATAGAGAGCCATCTTGACGCGAGCAAATGTGGTCTTGCTTTTGTGTGTGCGGTAGAACAAGAAGACATCTTCGAGATCTTCGTTGTTGGGGACTTGTCCGTTGATCTCGACAGGACGTCCGATATAAGGGGTTTTGGGTGGGAGCAACCGCATCTGTAGCTTGGTATCGGCAGCGTGGGCGGTGGGGAGCCTACCGAGCCAAGGCAGGCAAACCAAGGCGAGCCAGAGACCGAGGAGTCGTGGGTTTGTGGCGCGATAGCGGAGTGGAGCTATCCTCAAAGGCAGGGGGGGGGCTGGGGGGGCAACACGGTGTGGTGTGCTTTGTGTGCGCATCTTTTCCCTCGCTTGTTGAACAACGTCGAAGAATCTTGCCTTGCAGAAGCACGCCGCCTCGACTTGGAGTGGGGCGGGTCAGTGGTAAGAAGCCGATTGTGCGAGGATGGCACGAACCGCAAGGAGATGCAAGCACATTGGAGGGGAGGGAGTGTCTGGGTGGGTCACTTGTCTTGGAGGCTTTGGAATTTGGATCGCATGGCGAAAGAGACGAGGATCTGGCCGACACGCTTGGTGGGACGGCCTTGGGCGAGGTATTTGTAGGCGACGTAGGCGACAGCGCGAGGATGGACGGTTTCGTAGTCGTTGGTGCTGTTTCGGCCTTTTTCGAGGACGTAACGCAGCCAAGCGTTGGTCACGCCGCTGACAGGGAAGTTGGAGCCGAGGACGCGTTTGAGTTCCGCTTCGATCTGTGCGCAGAGTTTGGGGTGGGCTTCGGTGTAGTGGCGTCCAGCGATGCCGCGAGGATCGCTCATAAAGATGCGGAGCGTTACTTTGCGCGGGAGGCGGATGCTTTCGAAGGGGAGTTGGGGTTTGTTGCCCTCTTCTTCTCGGTTTTGAGGGGGATCGGTCGCGACGACGGTTCGTCTTGTGGGTGGCGGTGGTGTGGGGCGATCGGTGGCCAAAGGTTCGAGGGAGGCGTTGATCTCTGCGGGTTTGTCGCTGCGCAGTTCAACGATGCGTGTGAGGGTCTTGTACCCGGGGGCTTTGAGTTGCAAGCGGTAACGTCCTACCGCAGCGATGTAGTTGTTGATGGGGGTATAGCCGATTAATTGGCCGTTGAGTTCGACGCGTGCGGAGGGTGTGGTACCGATGTAAAGTTTGCCTTGTTGAGGCTGTGCGGGATCCTGTGTTTCGGGCGTTTTGACAGGATCAGCGGAGGCTGCGCGTTTGGCGCGTCGCTTGGGTGGTTTGCGCCAACGCCGGCGTTTGCGGCGTGATGTGCGGACTTCGGGTTCCTCGTCGGGTCCTGTGGTTGGGGGGGGCGGGGTGGTACGGGGGAGATCACTTTGAAGGGGAGGGGGCGGCGGGCGGCGGGCAGCGGCCATCGCGGAGGTGATCTGCTGCTCCAATCGAAGGATGTTTGGGTGGTTGGGGGTTTGTTTTTTGAGGACTTGCAGGAAAGAGCGTGTTTCGAGCAGTTCGCCTTTTTTGATCATCTCTTCGGCGATCTTGAGTTGGGCCATCAGATCGAGGGTTTGGCGTTGGGTTTGTATCCAGTCGCCAAATTTTTGGTGTGCGCCGTCCATCTGCTCAAAGATGCGCAAACGCATCCGAGCTTCTTTGTGCTCGTTTTTGTCCATCAGTGCGGCGATTTGGAGCCTTTGTTTTTCGAGGGCACCGTCGTTGGGGCGGAGGAAAAACCACCATCCAGCCGCAGATCCTGAGAGAAGCAGCAGCAACATGAAACTCAGAACGAGCCAACGGGTGCCGCTGCTTCGAGGTGTCGAGCGGATACCGCTTTGTCCTTCAAGCGAAGGACTTGCGGGAACGCCTGCGGCCAAGGTCTCTTCGCCCGTGTCTTCGGGCAGTCCGGCTTGGATGTGGGCGAGATTCATTTGGGCCATCATGCCCGCGCCGCTTTGGTGGCCTTGGGATGGGGTATGTGTGGCTCGTCCCATCGCAGCCAACGAAGCCGAAGAAGGGGGGGTTCCTCCTTGGTAAGCGACCGGACCCATGCCTTGATAAGAAGCGGGTGTGGTTTGGCTGTAGGAGGGTGGAAAGTTGCCTGTGTGTTGGGTATTCCAGCCGGGTTGTGAGATCTGCGAGTTGTATCCGGGATGTTGGAAGTTGGGGATCATATCGGGCGAAGCAAATTCACCTGCAAACCGAACGAGATCAGCGGGGGTGAGGGGAGAGAAGATGCCCGTTTGATCGGTTCGTTGTTCGTCGGGGAAAAATTCTTGGGTGAGTTCGGCAAGCTGTGCTGTTCCGAAGTATTCGCCACTTTCGTGCATGAATTTTTCGAGATCGCCGCGCAGTTCGTCTGCGGAGTTGTAGCGCAAGTCGCGCTCTTTGGCGAGCGCTTTCATCACGATGGTTTCGAGAGCTTCGGGATAGCTGCGATCGAACTTGGACGGGGCCATCACTTGGGCTTCGCTGACGGCTTTAATCACTTCGATCTCGCTGCGGCGACCAAACAGGCCGACGTTGGTGGTCATCTCATAAAGGATGATCCCGAGCGAGAAGATATCGGAGCGGTTGTCGAGGTCTTTGTTGGCGATTTGTTCGGGGGACATATAGCGGTACTTGCCTTTGATGGTCCCTGCGCTGGTACGGTGTTGCTGGGTGGTGGCTTTGGCAACGCCGAAGTCGACGATCTTGGCGACTCCGTTGTAGGAGACCAAGATATTGGTGGGGCTGACGTCGCGGTGGATGATTTGGAGGGGGTATCCGTCGTCATCGACGGCAGTGTGGGCATAATGCAAGCCTGCGGAGGCTTGGGCGAGGATCGCGGCAGAGACGGCATACGGGGAGAACTTGGTGGGGCGTTGTTTGTAAAGGCGTTTTCGGAATTCGCGGAGGCTTTGCCCACGAATAAACTCCATCGCGATGAAGTACACGCCGACTTGTTCGCCGATCTCCAAGATGCGGACGATGTTGGGATGTTCGAGGCTTGCGGCGATCCGCGCTTCGTCCAAGAACATCTGAACGAATTGTTCTTCTTTGGCCAAGTGAGGCAGGATGCACTTTAAGACGATCGTCTTGCGAAAACCCCCGATACCCGGTTGTTTTGCCAAGAACAATTCGGCCATCCCCCCCGTCGCGAGTCGAGCAAATACGCGGTATTTGCCAAACTGAACGCCAATCTCGTCTCGGACTTGCTGTTTCGCGTTATCCATGATCCGTATCCTTTGATGGGGGGCCGCTTACCCTCACCGTACAAGACGGTCCTTGTTTTCCGCACAAGGAGCGACGCCCATGCAATGCTGATCGCCGATAGAGAGCGGCTTTCTCTTCAAAGAAACGTGCGGTGGAGAAAGACCGATCTAAGCAAAAGTGTGTTGGATGATAGTCTATCTCGCTTTGCGATGCAAAGGAGATGCGCAGAAAAACTTTGTATCCTTGTGGTGCTGGGTGGTTTTGGGGGTCAATGTTTTCGGATAGTGCGGCGTTGTTGAAAAAAGCGGTGCAGGGCGGGCAGGATATCTTGATCAGTATGAAGGCGGAGCGAGTCGATTTGTGCGCGTGTCAAGGTGTCGTCCCATGCTTGTTGTTGGGACCGAGCATGGCTGTGATGTTGTGTACGCAAGGTGTCGAGATCAAGCGTGGTGGGGCGTAAGGTTCCTTCTTCGAGATCGCGAAGCCAGACGGTTCCGAGGTGGCGGTGAGAGCGAAGACCCCACGATCCAAGCAGAGCCACCAAGGTCGCAGCCCCCGCACTCGCCCACCACGTCCCACCCCAAAGCACCGCAGGAAGCCACCAAAGCATCACAAAAAGCCAAGCCGTGATGCCCGGGCTATCGCTTGGGGTGCTTTGCGAAGGTTCTGGCTCTGCGATTGCGGAGGATGTGGAAGATGCGGAAGATGCGGAAGATGCGGAAGATGCGGAAGATGCGGAAGATGCGGAAGATGCGGAAGATGCGGAAGATGCGGAAGATGCGGAAGATGCGGAAGGTAGGTCGCTTTCGAGGGGATCTTGGATGCACAAAACGCTTAGCTCGTAGCGTTGCGAGGCGACTTGGAGCAGTCGTTCGTCGATCGGAAGGAGCAGATCAGAGAGCAAAAAGACGATGCTGTTGCGGCGTTCGACGTGTTGAAGGTACTGGAACGCGGCGTACAGATCGCTATGGGTGCGGGTGAGATGACGTTCGGGGGGGTGCAAGATCTCTTGGATCAAGCGCATGACGTGTTTTCGGCCTTTTTGAGGTGCGACATACCGTTCGACGCGATCGCTAAAGACGATCAGGCCCACGCGGTCGTTGTTTTTGGTTGCACTCAACGCGATCAACATCGCGATCTCTGCACCGAGCATCCGTTTGCTGCGCCAGACTGTGCCCCACTGCATCGAGGGCGAAGCATCCCACAAGATCATCACCGAACGTTCGCGCTCTTCGGCGAATTGTTTGACGTAGGTATCACCCATCCGAGCAGAGACATTCCAGTCGATCCAACGGACTTCATCGCCCGGCTGGTACAAGCGAAGATCTTCAAACGACATCCCACGCCCTCGAAACGACGAGTGATAGTCGCCTGCGAACAGGTGGTTGACTTGGCGGCGTGCGACGATCTCCAGTCGCTGTAGCGCCCGGGTCATTGCTTGTTCTGGGTCTTCGTCCTGATCATCAAGGGCTGACCATGCCCAGATGTCCGCATCGATCGGCTTTTCTTGCATACCCTCTCCTTGGTGGGGAATAGGTCGCTTCGAGGTGTTGCGTACCTCGCACGATATCTGAGAGAAGTGTACATGGGGCGTCGGCACGGTTTGCTATAGACGCCCTATGGTTGGGCAGCCACAGGTGCTCTTTGCGATCGCATCACGGGCGGATCTCGTACCGTCGCCTCTTTCCGTCGGTGTGATCTCCGAGAGCCTCGATTACATCAAGGCATCGCGTGCCTCAAGGCCATCCTTCGGGTGTATCGCCTGAATTGACAACTGGCTTGGTGCGTGGTAGCCCCCAAACCAACTTCCAGATCTCGCGTCTCTAAGCAAGAGGCCATGCGCCGATCTTTGACCGATACGATCCACAGGAGCCGTCATGTCCAATCCGCAACGCTATCTCTCAGGAGTCCAACCTTCGGGACTTTTGCATCTAGGCAATTACTTCGGTGCGATCCGCCAACACATCCTCAACCAAGACAATGCTTTTTACTTTATTGCGAATTATCACGCATTGACGACCTTGCGTGATGCGGTGCAGTTGCGTCAACACACGCACGATGTGGCCGTCACGTATCTTGCGCTGGGTTTGGACCCCGCACGCGCTACTTTTTTCCGACAGTCCGATGTTCCCGAAGTGACCGAGCTGACGTGGTTGTTGTTGACGGTGACGGGGATGGGGTTGTTGGAACGCGCCGTGTCTTACAAAGAGAAGAAGGAGCGTGGAATCGCCGCAACAGCGGGCTTGTTCACATATCCTGTGTTGATGGCGTCGGATATCTTGATCTACGACGCGGATGTCGTTCCTGTGGGAAGCGACCAAGTTCAACATCTTGAGATGACAAGAGATATCGCACAGACCTTCAACAACACATTCGAGCGAGAGGTCTTTAAGTTGCCGCGCTATGTGCTTGGGACGCCTGTTCCTGTGCCGGGGTTGGACGGGCAAAAGATGTCCAAAAGTTATTCGAACACCATCCCGATCTTTGAAAAAGGCAAGGCATTGAAAAGCCTTGTGATGTCGATCAAGACGGATAGCACGCCTCTCGAAGAGCCAAAAGATCCAGACAATTGCAATGTTTTTGCTTTGTACAAGTTGTTTGCAAGCGAGCAAGAGATCGCACAGATGCGCGACAATTACGGGAAAAGTGGTTATGGCTACGGTCATGCAAAGAAGGCGTTGCTTGAGTTGATCGATGCGCACTTTTCGGAAGCCCACAAACGGCGCGAAGCATTGGAGAAAGATCCCGATTATGTAGAGGATATCTTGAGAGAAGGGGGGCGGCGCGCCCGCGAAGCTGCACGTCAGGTCTTGGAGCGTGCGCGGCAAGCCTGTGGGATCTCTTGAGGCTGTGTTCTTGACCGCGTATGGTTTTTTATGTAGGGTGCTTGTTTTGGCTTTGCGTGATTGCCTTGGCGTCTTCGGGCCATCGGGCCTTTCTTTCCCCACGCACGTGGATAAACACAGACATTTGTTGAGCGAATAAGCGATGTCACGAGACCGCACCGAACAAGCAAGAGAAGAAGCGATCCAGCTTTACCAACAAGGTGTGAAGGCCCAAGCCTTGGGGGAGTATACCCAAGCCGAAGACAGTTACCAACGTTGCTTGCTGATTATGCGGGCGATCGGTAACCGAAACGGACAAGCGGCGGCCCTGCACTATCTTGGAACCTTGTACGAGTCCAAGGGAGATTTCCAAGAATCCCTGAAGTGCTACGAAGAATCCAACGAGTTGTTTGCGTTGGATCAAGACCTCCAAAACAGTCTTTTTTCTGTTTTTTTTCAAGCCATGTTGCGCCTCAAGATGCGACAACACGACAAAAGCCAGCAGCTTTTGATGCGTGCGTTGGAGCTGGCTTTTCAGCTCGGCCCACACTTTGTCCAAGAAGCGTGGAGCCGTGTGCGCCAGATGGCGGGGGTGTTTTTTGCCCAACGTCAGATCGGGGTGTTGATCCGTCTCGGAGAAGGTTTGGAGGATACCAGTCGAAAAGTTCTCGACCAAGGTTCTTCGCCCTACCCGATGTTGGAGCGATTGGCCCAGATGACCCAACAATTGGGGATCTTTTTGATGGGGTGTGGGCGCCTGTGGGAACCTCCTGAAAACATTGATGAATTTCCAGAAGAAGAAGTCTCGTCATGGCTGCTCCAAGCCGCTGTCAATCTCGATCAAGCGACGGGGTCAGGACTTTCTTTTACCGACCTTGCGGCCAAAGTGATCCAAGAGCGCGAGCATTAAACGGCAGGTCGAGCAAAAGCGGCAGGCCGAGCAAAAGCGGCAGACAGAGCAAAGGACGTGGGAGCTGTGATCGATCCTGTGCGTCACGCTCGAAATCTACGATCATTCGGGACATTTGAACGGGGGGGAGGTTGTTGTACGATATCCGAGCGATACGTACACAAAGCATCATTCGTAGACGCCCTAAAATAGGGTAGCCACAGGGGGCTACCCCTACGTTTTACGATCTGTATGGGGGGATTTCGTATCAGGGGCGGACGCTTCGGCGCAAAGCCTCGATCAAAAAACGGGGGGTTTCTTTGGGCATCTGGAAGGTTTCTCCCACGCCTGTACGAAAAGCATCGCGAAAGCAAAGGATGGATTCTTGGAGGGCAGGTTCGGGGAGAGGATGGCGGATCTGCATTTTTCGCAAGCCTTTGCGAAGGATGCGAGCGATCCTGAGGTTGGGGATGCCCGTTGGATCCGCGAGGCAGGTGCGACTGTGTTGTTGGTGGTGGAAGAGATCGACGATGGCTTGGATGGAGAGGTTGAATTGCTCGGTGGCTTCTTCCTGTCCGAGAGACCAGCGCGATCGGACGTCGACGCGATCCAAGAGCCCTTGCCATCGCTTGAGCCGTTGGACAAAGAGCATCCCGCGAAAGATCACCAAGTTGGTTTCAAACCCAAAGATCGTGCCTTGGATGGTGCGGGAGAGTAGTTCTTTGGGGCCATGAAACTTTTGTCGGCTGATATGGCGGGCGAGATCCCAGACGGCAGGGGAGGCGCGTTGATCGAGTCGGACTTCCCAGTAGGCGTGGCCGGTGGTGCGGGCTTGAAAGCTTTCGGTGAGCTTCCATGGGACAAAGTAGTTGTGTGCGATGGTATCGGCAGCGAGGTGGCTGAGATATCCCCACGCGAAGGCTTGTTGTTGTTCATCGAGGGCTTCATCGAGGACCGAAAAGCCGATGGACCAGTTGTGGCAGTGTTCTTCGCTTTTGGCGAGGTTTTTGGCGATGATCACGTCAGCGGCCATATTCCCGTAAAGATAAGCGTGCGGGTGGGCTTGGAGAAGTTGTGCAAGGGCGGGCGGAAGGAGCGAGAGGTGGTTGAGGATGTGCGAGCCAAGGTTGACGTGCGTGATCGGCCCGTAAGCAAGGGCCTCTGCGGGGAAAAGTAAAAGTAGGCCAAGACAACAAAGAGTACTGACAAACCAAGGGATGCGGAACATGGGGATCGAGCCTCCAAAGGTATCTTTCGCGACAACTATCGGCGAGCGTGCCGCGATGTCAAGGGCAAAGGATAGGGTGTTGCGTTGTGGGAGGCGTGGGCGCATAATGCCGTGCAGATTTGTACAGTCTTTCTGTGAGGCTCTGTGAGCGAGGTGTCATCGGATGCGGAGTTGTTTGTAGAGAGAACAAGGCCGTGTGTAGGGAGGAATGGGTTGACGCAGGAATCTTGGTCGCAAAGTCCCTTGGCAGAGGCGATCTTGCTGGTGCGCTCTTTGCGCGAATATCTTTTGTGGCAAGAGTCCCAAGGATGGGACGGTGTGCCGTTGTCTGCGCAAGGCGGCGCTTCTTTTCAACAGCGACCTGTTGCGTTGAAGCCGCAGGGAGCTTCTTCGCGCCCCGTTTCGCGTGTTCGCTCGCAAACATCACACATCTCTCCCGTCCGCTCGCAAACACCGCAGATCTCTCCGCTTCCTCAAGATATCCCCTCGTCTCTGTCTTCGTTGCGGAGCGCGAGTCTGTCTTTGTCTGCGGATGGAGCGGGAGAACAGCAGATCAAGGAGACCTCTGCGGAAAGGTCGATCTCTCCGTCACTTTCTTTTCAAAGCCCGACAAACGACCAGAAGAACGCACCTTCGCCCCCATCTCCGCCGAACGAGCGCCTTGTTTTATCGGGGCAACAGGAGGCCGAAAGCGGTCACCCTTCGGAGCGTTTGCGCGTGAATGGAGGGGGGCGTCGTCCATCCTCGGAAACTGCGAACTCTTCGCAACAAACGGCCACTTCGCAGCTTCCAGACAGGTTTGTGGATCTGCGCCCGATCACGTTTTCGACGCTGCGCAAGATATCGCAACAAGAACAAGCCGAACGCCAACAACGCCTTGACGCGATCCATGCGCGCTTACCGCGTTGTGAAGCTTGTGAGCGCCAACGGCTGAGCTGCAAACAACAGGTCTTGGGGCGCGGCCCTGTGGAGGCGCGTCTGATGTGGGTGTATGAAGGCCCCAACATCGCGGAAGATCTGCGCGGGCAGCCTTTGCAGGGGAGGGCAGGGCGCATCCTTGAGGGTATGATGCGATCGGTGGGGTTGCGGGCTGCGGAAGCGTACATTACGCCGATCGTCACGTGCCGTCCGATGTTTGAGGAAAAATCAGAGGCGACGGGTATCTTCAACCCTTCGTGGGAGCAGCTGCAGGATTACACGCCGATGTTGCATCAAAAGATCGATGTGATCCAGCCCGATCTGATCGTGACCTTGGGCGTAAAGGCGGCACAAGTCTTACAAGAAGAAAAAGAGGCGAAGTTTCAGTCTCTGCGTGGGTATGTTGTCGAAAGACAGATCCTCGGCAAGGATTACCTGATCTTTTCGATGTTTCACCCGTTGCATCTGTTCAAATACCCGATATCCAAAAAAGACGCATGGACGGACTTACAAGAATGTTTGTCGGTGCTGCGGAAGTTGTGGGAAAGTGAGTTAGGATAGGTGTCGTGCGGTGGCTAAAAAAGTCCGTGTTCGCGGAAAGCCTTGGTGGTGGGGCTTTTTGGCTTTTCGGGAGAGATGGAAAGGAGGAGCGGTGTCGATCATCAAGATACGCAAACGATGGATGGAGCGATGGCAGCGATGGCAGCGATGGCAGCGGGTGTGTGGACGGTGGGGTATGTGGTTGTGGCTTGTGCCTGTGGCGCATCTGTTGATCGGCGCAACAAGTCGTCCTTCCGCTCAATCTACCGAGCAAAAAGCGTGGGTGATCTCGGTGGTTGGGAGTATCAATGCGGGAACTGCTGATTATATCGACGAGGCGATCCGCAAAGCCCCGTCCCAAGGGGCTGTGGTGGTGGTGCTAGAGATGGACACCCCGGGAGGGTTTTTGCAGGCAACGCGTTCGATCGTCAAATCGATCTTGAATGCGGAGATCCCTGTGTTGGTTTTTGTCACACCTTCGGGGGCGCGGGCGGGAAGTGCGGGGGTGTTTATTACCCTTGCAGGACATCTCGCGGCGATGAGTCCGGGGACGAATATCGGGGCCGCGCATCCTGTGACGGGGGGTGGAAAAGATCCCGAAGCTACGGGCGGAAAGCATCTTGCGAAGAAGATCGAAAATGACACTGTGGCGTTTGTGTCGGCCATCGCAAAGCAACGCCATCGCAACGTGGCATGGGCGCGCAAAGCCGTTTTGGAGAGCGATTCGGTGACGTCGGATGAAGCGCTGTCTTTGAAGGTGATCGATCTGATCGCCTCGAATACGCAAGACCTTTTGCAAAAGGTGGATGGGCGGACGGTGCGTGTCGGACAGCGCGATCTTCGTTTGCGTACGCGGACACTCCCGATTGAACGCAAGCAGATGACGTTCAAACAAGGAGTCGTGAACTTTTTTGCGGACCCGAATATCGCGTACTTTTTGTTGACGTTTGGGATGTTGGGGATCGTGATGGAGATCTATCACCCGGGGGCGATCTTTCCCGGGGTGTTTGGGGCGATCTGTTTGTTTTTGTCATTTGTTGCGATGCAGGTCTTGCCGATCAATTACGGTGGATTGGCGTTGATGGGGCTTGGGTTGTTGTTGTTGGTGGCGGAACTCTT
This sequence comes from Myxococcota bacterium, assembly GCA_023150835.1. Classification (GTDB taxonomy): domain Bacteria; phylum Myxococcota_C; class UBA6777; order UBA6777; family UBA6777; genus JAKLKB01. The sequence continues at coordinate 22,520 of JAKLKB010000054.1, forward strand.
TACGCCGACGTTTGGGGTGTTGTTTTTGGGGGGTCTGATCTCGTTGGCGGTGGGATCGATCTTTTTGATTGATTCGCCTGATCCGAATCTGCGGATATCGTTGATGATGATCGTGCCGACGCTTTTGGTGATGGCGCTGTTGCTTGGAGGTGTGTTGGTGGCTGTGTTGCGAACTTATCGCAAGCCTGTTTTTTCGGGAGTGGGGTCTTTGGTGGGTCGTGAAGGGCTCGCGTATGCGGATATTCGGGGGGAAGGCAAAGTTTCTATCGACGGGGAACTTTGGAATGCTCGTACAAAGCAGGAGATCGCCAAGGGAGCGCGCGTGCGGGTGGTTGCGATGGACGGGCTGTTGTTGCATATTGAGCGAGTGTCCGAGAAATCCGAAAAAGACAGGAGTGGCGTATGAATCCAGCCGTATCGATGGCATTGGGCCTTTTGGCCGCATTTTTGTTGATGGTTGTTCCGATGATGTTCCGTATCTTGCGGGAGTACGAGCGGGGGGTGGTGTTTCGTTTGGGCCGATTGTCGGCGGTCAAAGGCCCGGGACTGATCTTGTTGATTCCGATGGTGGACACGATGGAGCGTGTGGATCTGCGTACGGTGACAGCGGATGTTCCGACGCAAGACATCATTACACGCGACAACGTATCCGTGAAGGTCAACGCGGTGGTGTATTATCGGGTGATGTCGCCTGACAAGGCGATTACAACGGTGGAAGACTACCGCTACGCAACAAGCCAGATGGCGCAAACCAAATTACGCGATGTGTTGGGCCAATTGGAACTCGATGATCTGTTGTCAGAGCGGGATAAGATCAACGAACGCCTGCAAGAGATCCTCGACAAACAGACGGATCCTTGGGGAATCAAGGTATCGACGGTCGAACTCAAGCACGTCGACTTGCCCACAGAGATGGTGCGTGCGATGGCGCGTCAAGCCGAAGCCGAGCGCGAACGACGGGCCAAAGTGATCAACGCTGAAGGCGAATTTCAAGCCTCCGCAAGGCTCGGTGAAGCGGCAGATATCATGGAAAAACACCCGATGTCGCTTCAGTTGCGTTATCTGCAAACCATCTTGGAGATCGCTTCGACGCAAAATGCCATCAATACGATCATCCCTTTGCCCATCGAGTTGTTCAAGCCCTTCATGTCGAAGGAATCGACATCGGCGACTTCTGTAGAAGAGAAGAAATCTTAGGATGTGGTTTGTTTGCAACTGGATCTTCTTGAGGCATTGCGTTATGCTGGGCGCGTTTTCCGAGGTAAACGCGGTACCTCGGAGGTAACGAAGCCACAAAACAAACCCTGCGAGTTCATGGAGTGGAGTTATGTCCCGTTCGCGGATCGTCTGGATGCTCTTTTTCGCTTTGTTGTTGGGCGCAGGAGCCGCAGTCTTTTTCTTCCGACAAGGCTTGGATGCTTACCAAGCCAACGTTGCGCAGCCTTCTTTGCAACAGCAAGCACGCAGCGCGCAACAAGCCATCAAACTCTTGGGATTGCAACAGATCTCTCTGGCCTCGGCCCACCTTAAAGATGCGCGTCTTTCCTCGATATTTGGGGCGCAAGGAGAAGAACGTAAAAAGCAAGCCGCTGCTTTTCTCGCCTCCGCCATCGGCGCGGCCTCTCCAAAAACAGCCGAGAAGCTGGGAACCTCCTTTGCTGCGCTGTCGGATGAAAAAGCCGCTGTCCTCGCGCTCTCCGCAGGCGCACCTGAGGGAGTCGTCTTGGAAAATGTCGAAGCCTCGAAGGATGGGAACTCTTCGCAGGGTGTGATCGTCTCCAATGGCAAAGCGTATCTTTTGGTGCATGTTCCCGTCTTTGGCGTCCCAAGCACCGCATCTGCCCCAAAAGCGGGCGATGGCGACAAAAAAGAGGGCGATGGCGATAAAAAAGCCGGAGATGGCGATAAAAAAGAAGAAGACGGTGGCAAAAAAGAGGGCGACGGCGACAAGGAAGAAGATCCCCCCACGCCCCGCAAAAAAAGCAGCAACGCCAACAAACAAGCCTGTCCCGCTGGGAAGATCTGGGCTTGTTTGAAGGTCTGTGCAAAGCGCGACAGCAAAAAGAAGTGCCTCGAACAAAAAGAGAAATGTGCTTGCTATGCTCCGAAAAAGAAACCCAAAAGCTCTTGGCGGATGCCCTCGTTGCAACAACGCTTTGCGCAAGCTGCGGAAGATGACAAGCCCACTCCTGCTCCTGCGACCACGCCCCAACCTCCTGTCGCTTTGAGGCTTTTGGGGATCTTTACACAAGCCTTTGCGATCGATGATCGCTTTGCTTATGTCCTCAAGTCTCCAATCTTCGGAACAGCGGTCGATCTGGTGTTCTTCTCGCCCAAAGGCCAGATCCTTGGGAGTTCGCTCAAAGAAAAAGCGTCCATGCAGACCTTGCTTGCTTCGGCGACTGGCAAGTTTTTGTTAGAGATGAAAAAAGAGGGCGGTGCGGTAGAGCTTGGAAGCAAGCACTACGATGCGCTGTCTTTGAAGATGGACGGCGGAAAGATCGGGCTGGTTGTGCTACAGACTCGTTCTGGGTGGGAAGGCTTTTTGGAGCAGAACTTGATCTTGATGGGGTCGGTGGTTGTAGGGTTTGTGTTGTTGCTGTTGTTGCTGTTGCTGCCGGGAGCAGGCAAAACAGACAAGCAATTGTTTGATCTGGAAGAACAACTTTTGGATATCTACCGCACAGGTAACTTGCAAGTGGCTTTTGTCGAAAGCGCCCCGGGTGCTGTGGGCTCGCTTGCAGCAACGCTCAACCGCATCTTTTTCCAGCTACACAACCAAGTCGTCGAGATCCAAGAAGCTTCCGTTCAAGATATCCCCCGTCAGCACGAAACCACTCTTTCGCTGTCTTCACCCGAAGTGCAGATGGCGCTTCATGAACCCGAAGTCCATTACCAACAAGTCTTTCAGCGTTATGCCAAAGCGAAAGAACAAACAGGAGAAGACACTTCTTTGCTCGATCAAGAGCGGTTCTTGGACAAGCTGCGTCAAAATGCGGCCACCTTCCGCAAACAATACGATTGCCTTGGCGTTGCGTTTGATGTGGCCGTCAAAGACAACAAAGTGATCTTGAAGCCCCAACTGATCCCCCGAGATTGATATCTGGTCGTTTCGATATCGCTCGAATCCACCGATATGACGGGCTTTTGGATCTCTCTTCGTGTGGGGATCTTGTATGCTACCTCAAAACCCTCCGCCCTTTTCTTCTTCTACACACCTCAACCTCTCTCATTGGGTTCCCAAAACAGGAGCCGAAGGCCCCGGTCAACGCTTTGCTTTGTGGGTACAAGGCTGCGCCATCCGTTGCGCAGGGTGCTGTAACCCCGAGATGTTCGGCTTTTTTCCAAAGCAACTGCTCACCGTCGACGACGTGATGGGCATGATCCGTTCGGCACAGTCGCAGTATTTGATCGAAGGCATCTCTTGTCTTGGAGGAGAACCCTTTGCACAAGCCGAACATCTCGGCCTTTTGGCAGAAGCTGTGCAAGCGTGTGGTCTTTCGGTGATGATCTTTTCGGGCTACACGCTCGAAGAGATCCGCGCACGTCATGATCCCCATGCGGAGCGCCTGTTGGCGCACACAGATATCTTGGTCGACGGGCCTTATCGAGAAGATCTACACACCGAAGAACGCCGATGGATCGGCTCAACCAATCAGCGCCTCCACTTTTTAAGTGATCGCTACGACCCCGAAGACCCTTGTTGGAAGCAAAAGAACAGCGTCGAAGTGTTCTTTGATGGCAAAGAATTGCGGATTACTGGATTTCCAAAAAAAGAGTGGCGCGAGGAAGTTGTGCGATGGCGTCGCCAAATCGAACAGGCCCGAACGACGGGACATCCCGAAAAAAACAAATCGCACACATCTTAGAGAGGAGTGCTTTGTTGGTTAGTGCTTGCCGGTGTGTTCGATACGTACGGGGACTTCTTGCATGGTGGGGGAGCCAAACAGAGAGAGCATCAAGAGGGGGCTTGCTTCGCCGAGAAGTCCCCGCCCGATCGATTGTAGCACGCGACTGATCAACAAAGACAATGCGAACAGCCCCAAAAAGACGGAGAGTCCGATCCAAAGATAGGTGCGTTGGGTCAGAGCAAAGAAGACGGCAGGGAACAAAGACAGCAGCCCCAACCCAACAAATACACGCGATATCTGCACTCCGATACTTCGTTTCGTCGGATGGAAGGCCATGTTGGTGATAAAGTAGGTGATGATAAACAACGCCCATGCGAAAAACAAAGGTAGCAACACACCCACAGAGAGCAATTGTCCTGCGACGGCAACTTGCTGCAATCGTGGGAATTGAAAAAGAAAGTAGCTTGTTCCATAGAAAAATAAGGCCGCGATCAGGAGGTAGCGCAACGGAGGCTCCAACAACAATCGCTGCAATAAGGAAGTGAAGGAGATCGAGCGGAGTTGGTGGAGTGCTTCGTTGCGCTGGGCTTCGTCGCCGCAGGACAAGGCTCGTCGAAAGGAGACACGCGCTGCGTCGAGGTTGTTGTCAAGGACGTGGCAATTTCCCATCCACAGATGGGCCGAGGCTTCGTCTTGATCTCGTTCGATCAGCCCAAGGAAGATCTTTGTTGCCCCGTCAAGATCCCCTTTTTTAAAGAGTGTGATCCCGTCTTGTATTGTTTTTTTGGCCATGCAACCAAAACCCTTTCGTGCCATGTTCCATTGATCTGGCGCTTGTGGTACGTTGCGCATCATAACACTTCCACGCCAAAAGATCACTCTCAAGAAAGGACTTTGCCGCCAACGCTTTCTCTCTCGCCGAAGACGCGCAAAGCCCGAAGGTTCAAAGGAGACGTCACACAACATACAAACAAGCCAAAGCCTCCGAACATCCGAATCCATCACCAACGTCATCTCGATCCGTACGACGCTTGGAGCAAAACAGTATGGGGTATTACGACATGGCCGATCGAAGCAGCAAAAAGATTCCAGTCACCGAACGCGAGTTTCTTTGGGTGCAAGACGACGACAAGGGCGAAGTGGTCTTGCATGTGGGGCCGACGATGGTGTCGCCAACCGCCGCTGATCGGGTGGTTTGCGACGATGGAGAGGGCGGTTTTCGCGAAGACCCCACCAACCGACCCCGCAAGATGATCGTGGTCGGTGACGACCAATACTGCGTCCTGTATAACCCGCTCTTTGAGAATGATGGCCGACCCAACGGAAAGTTTCGTCAAGGCCGCAACGAAGCTCGCCCGCTGCGCAACGGCACGCGAGCGATGATCCCGGGGCCCTGTAGCTTTCATCTGTGGCCGGGTCAGCGTGCAGAAGTCCGAGACGCCCATGAACTCGGCTCCAATCAGTATCTTGTGGTCAAGGTGTATGGCGAAGTCGACAAAACGGCCCCGTACTACGATATTACCGCAAAGTCCGCAGGTATCCGAACCGCGATCGCGGAAGATGTCGGGCGCTTGCATCCCGATGAAGGGTCGCCGCTGCTTTCGGAAGCAGAAACTTCGGATGTGCGGATGGTGCGTGGCCAATTGATCGTTGTGCGGGGGTTGGATACGCAGTTTTATATCCCTCCTACAGGGGTCGATATCGTGCCGGATACCTCGGTGGATGGGCGTGGTTCTCGGATCTCCGCAGAACTGGCTGCGCAGCTTTTGCAGCAAGTCCGCGATCAAGAGGACCGCGATCAGATCATCCAACAGCTTGGTCTTTCCGAGTCTGTCGAAGAAGAACTCCAAGAAGAATTCAAAAAAGCGCGGGGGCGTCGGAAAAAAGAAGAGACGGTCGTGATCGATCAAAACATCCGAACCCGTCAACGCGCACAAAAGCCGAATGCTCCGCCTCCTGTCCAACAGCAGTCCTATGAGGCCGATGAATCCGAGCGTTTGGATGACAACCTTGTTCAGGCGCTCAATACCTCACCGATGGCTATCAAGCAACTCGAACAAGAAGCCCGAAAGTCCCGCTTGATCCGAGAAGCCGTCGTCCTTGGTGAAAAAGAGTTTTGCATCATCCTTGACGCAGATGGAAAACGCCAAGTCAAGGTCGGCCCTGCACGCGTTTTTCCCGGACCTTACGACACCTTTTTGGTCGAAGGATCACGCAACCGCATCTACGACGCTTATGAACTTTTGCCGCACCGTGCGCTGTGGTTGCGTGTGATCTCGGAGATCTCGCGGGACGAATTGCAAAAAAATCTTCCTGACGGCATCAAGTTAGAGAAGGAAGTCTATCGACCGGGTGATGAGATCCTGCTTTATGGCGTCAATACGTTCTTTTTCCCTTTCAACGAGATCGAAGTGTTGTCGCCTCACAGCGGCGAGGCGATGATCGGAAACAACCACGAGAATGTGTTTATCGAAGCGCTTGGGATCGATCAAAAGAGCGGGATCTACGTCCGCGATCTGGAAACCGGCGAAGCGCGGCTTGTGCGCGGAAAGCAATCGTACCTCGTCGACCCACGCAAAGAAGTCCACATCACACGCACCATCCCCACCGAAGATTGGAACCTTTGGATCGCTTATTATGAGCCACACAAACGCACCACCACGCCCATCGTCACGCCATGGGCGCTTTCGATCTCTGTCCCTCACAACCACGCTGCCCTCGCGACTTCTGCAAATGGGCAACGTGTGATCGAAGGCCCTTGTGTCGAGCTTTTGGGATATGAAGAAAAGCTCGTTTGTGTCACGCTCTCCATGGGACGGCCCAAGACAGACGAGCGTCTACTCAAAACGTGCTTTTTGCGCACTTCGGGAAACCGTATCTCCGATGTGATCCGCATCGAGACACGAGACTTTGTGAAGCTGGATCTCGAAGTGAGTTATAGCGTGACTTTCCGCCCCGAAGCGCGGGACCTTTGGTTCACCCACGAAAACTATGTGCAAGTGTTGGTCGATCACATGCGCTCTTTGGTGCGCAGCCGCTCTCGGGCCTTTTCGTTGATGGAGTTGTGGCCGCAGATCCCGCAGCTTTTGCGCGATACGATCCTTGGCGAAAAGCCCACAGAGAGCGCCCGCCCCGGGCGTTATTTCCCCGAAAGTGGCGTTCACGTCCACGAAGTCGAAGTTCTCTCCAGCTCGATCCTCGACGACAAGATCGCTGAGGTGATGCGCCAGATGCAGCGGCAATCCGTCTCCCTTCAGATCGGCGACCGTGAAGCCCAAGAACAACTTCGATCCGCACAGCTTCGTGATCTCGTTGAAAAAGAACGTCTTTCGCTCGAACACGCTCAGAAAAAACGTGATCTCGAACTCAAAGAAACCATCCAAGGCTTGGAACACCACCTCAGCCTGCAAAGCATCAAGCAGCGCGAAGAACTCAGCAAGATCCAAGAAGAACTCCTTGCGCTTCGACAAACCCACAGCCTCGAAGTCAAGACCAAACAAAACGCGCTCGCCCAAAAAGCCGCCGCTGACGTTCAACTGCTCGAAGCCGAAACCAAAGCCAAGGCTCAGTCCACCCTCCACGAAGAAGAACGCGCTCACCTCCAAGCCCTTCGTTCCTTGGAGATCAAGCTGCTCGAAGCCAAGGCCGCTGCCGTCGCGACTCAACACCAAGCCGTACAGCCCGGGCTTGTCGAGGCCATCACCAGCCTCGGTGACAAGATCATGCTCGCTGATGTTGCCCAAAATATGAACCTGATCAGTCTCTTCCAAGGAAAAGATGTCGGGTCGATCCTTTCCGAAGTCCTCGGAGGCACACGCGTCATGACCACGATCAACAAACTCCTCGAACAATACCCCCCCCCACACGCGCCTGACGAAGACCACGATGGCAAGGACAAAGAAGCCAAATCTGGAAAAAATAAGCCTCGCTGATCTTTCCGACCGAGCGGGTGCTTTGGAAAAAACCAGTCTCGCTGATCTGTTTCGTTGTGGGGGCTTGCTCTTCTTTGCACGGCATCCTGCGGCCAGTGTGTCGGTGGGCTTTCCTTTGGATATGAACAGCTTGGCGATCAATACTGCGCTTGACAGGGGGGGGGCACTGTGACAATCTGGGGCGTTGAAAAGAATCGTTTCAGTGGAACAAGAACTTTTTTCATCTGTGTTTGTCCAACCCACGTAAGGTCAACAACCGCTGAAACTTTTTAGCGCTTGCCACGAAAAGAGGGCCGCGATCATGCGTTCCAAACCTTCCCTTCCCAACGAACCTATCCTCTCCCCCCCCTACCCATCGGCATCACAGCCACCAGTCCTACAACCACCCGTTCTACTGTCACCAGCCCTACAACCACCAGCCCTACAACCATCGGCATCACAGCCACCGCCCTTTCCTCCCCATCCATCTTCGGGCTTTGATGTGGACGCATGGTTCGCTACTTCCGAGATGATCGCTGAACCACAAAAGATGATGTTGGAACTTGTTGTGTCATGGCAGGGCGGGATTCTCGATATCTGCCACTACCGCACGCCAAGACGCATCACCTTTGGCAATGATCCTCGTGCGGACTTTTGTTATTCCCTCGACGATCTGCCTCTTCCTTCCCAACATTCTTTGTTTCCTCTGATCGAACCCGGGGGCGAGGGCTTTATGTTGGGCTTTCACACCGAGATGCGTGGAACGGTCGAACACAACGGCGAATCGTTCACTTTGCGCGAGTTGGTCAAAGCAGGGCGCGCACATTACTTTGCCCGTTCGGGATGCTGCTATTACCCTCTTTCTCCCGGTGTTCGCGTCCATCTCGATCTCGACGGACTGGATCTCTCTGTCCAGTTTGTCCCGATCCCTCCGCTGCAATTTCATCGCCTTCGTCAAATGGGACTCCAAGCCCCTGTGTTGTCTTTCTCTGTGATCGCTCACTTGTTGTTTGTGCTGTTTGCGGTCTCTTCGGGGTCCTCAACAGCACAAGAAGCAGCACAAACATCCAAAGAGACGGTCGCTTCGCCTCTTTCCAAACCCCGACCCTCTCTCAAAACACTCGGCTCTCAAGCTTTTTATTTTGAACCGATCCATCTCGGACCCATCGAACCGTCCATCCTTCCGCTGTGTCCGCCGGCTCTTTCTCACAACGATCCACTCGCCGAAAAGCCCCAAAAGCCCGCACGCACCGCACCCTTGACAAAGCGATCACTCTCTCCTCAAAAGATCCTTTGCCGCCCACGACACAAAGCCCCCTCCCTCCTATCGCCTTGATCTCCCTTCAAAAACACAACGAAACACAACGATACGAAGGCCCTCGGTCTGGGAGGCGAATGTGTTTGGGGGGGGCTTGGGGGATGTGATCGGTGTTGTGGCTGTTTTGATCTGGAAAATGAGGACTAACGTTCGTGGATGGGCAACATGGAGGGTTCCGCGAGTGCGCTTGCGAGTTGCCACGCTTCTTCAGAAGTGAGGGCTTCGGCGAGTGTTACGTGGGGGCGATCTTGGATTTCAAGAAGGACGCGAAAACGCCGACTTTGGGGGGATTGTGGTTCTACTCTGATCGCACGAGTGCGGCGGCTGGGGTATTCGAGAAACCAATGGATCGCACGAAATCGAAAAAAATCGACACGCACACCGCTTGGCGAAAAGGCGAACCATTCGCCATTTTTGGTGAGTCCGAACCCTGTCGGCAAAAGTACTGCGCCCACCGAAATCGACCACGCAGCCGTTTCAAGAGAAGATATCCGAGGCAGGTGTTGGCCTGTGATCAAACAAAAAATCCCCACAAAAAGGAAGAACGTTGCGAGGAGCAAACAAGCCAACCCCCAACCCCAACCGCGTCGTTGGACCAGCACAACGACGCCATCTTCACGTGTCATCTCAAGGTCTTGCGCCATGTTTGTTCTTACGTGATGTGGGTTTAGGTCACCGCAGCAAGCCCGTTGCCCACATCACCTTGATGCGGTAGACGGTGGCGTAGGCTAGGGATCATCTGGGGATCACACGAAGGTGGATCGTACGAAAGTGGATCATACGAAAGTGGATCATACGAAAGTGGATCATACGGGGACTGGGGCGAATTGGTGTTGTGGGTCGTTGACAAAGACGGCACCTGCGGAGGTGACGATCAACCACCCGCCTTGGACTTTGAGGTAGTGATACGCTGGGCCGCCTTGTGCGGCGACTTCGTTCCACATCCCTGCGCGAACAGGCATGGACGAACCACCGTTGGGCATTCCAGCGGGGGGGCCGGCCATCGGTCCGGGAGGAGGGCCACCGGGGCGTGGGCCAGACAACGGAGGCGGGCCGGGGGGGCCACCGGGAGGTCCACCGGGGGGAGGACCGGGGGGCATGGGGGCAGGTCCACGCGCTCCAACGGGGGGTTGGGGGCCTGTCATGGGCGGACCCATCGGAGGGGCTTGGCGCGGCGGGCCTCCGGGAGGAGGCATCATCGGTCCTCCCCCGGGAGGTCCGGGAGGTCCGGGAGGGGCTGGTGGACCCGGCTGAACGGGCGCAGGGCCGGGCATCGGGGGGGGAGCACCCATCGCAGCTTCTCCGTTCGCGCCTTCTTCGATCTCGATCACAAAGTCGCCGATGAAGACTTTATCGGTACTTTTGATCACTTGGGGGGATGCGATCTTGTGGCCGTTGACGTAGGTGCCGTTGGTGCTTTTCAAGTCGACGACGATGAACTTGCCTTCTTTGAAGACGATCTTGGAGTGGCGTTTGGAGACGTTGCCTTTGGGGAGAACGATATCGTTTCCTTGGACCCGTCCGACGGTGATCTCGTTCTTATTGAACTGCAATCGCTGGGATTTTCCACCCTTTTCTTGGACCACAACGGTAAACATGGATCCCTCGTGCTGGTTAGGTAGGTCGCCGTTGCAGAAACAGGCGAATTGTTGGGACGAATGCGTCGATCGAATCAACCGCTACGATTGAGTTCTTGCCTGTTTCAGCGGATTGAGAAGGGAACATAACAGAAAGCCAAGCACGACGCAAGTGCTTCGTCACTTCCTTCTTGCAAAGATGTTTTACTCGGACCCGTTTCCCAAGTCAAACAGCATCGTTGAAAGCTGGCGCAACGCTTCGAGTTGGTCGCGCAACTTGGCGGCTTCTTCGAAACGCAAGTGAGCCGCTGCTTCGAGCATTGCGGACTCGATGCGTTCCATCTCTTGACGTAGATCACTTTCGCGCTGGTACGTTGTTGCTTTCTCTGCGGCCCATGCGATCGGGCTTTGATTGTCTTCTGCGTATTGGACAGGCAAGGTATCAACCCACGAATGGATCTGTTTTTGGATGCTTTCGGGGGTGATGTGGTTGGTTTGGTTGTACTGGAGCTGCATCTCGCGTTGGCGGCGTGTCACTTGGATGCAGGTTTCCATCGCTTCGGTCATCTTGTCTGCATACAGGATGACATATCCGTTGAGGTTGCGTGCTGCCCGTCCTGCCGTCTGGATCAACGAACGGGCTGTCCGCAAAAAGCCTTGCTGATCGGCGTCGAGGATCGCCACCAACGACACTTCTGGAAGATCCAGCCCTTCGCGCAACAAGTTGACCCCGATCAACACATCAAAAGCCCCTTGGCGAAGCTCCCGCAACAACAGGACGCGCTCCAAGGTCTCGATCCCTGAATGCAAGTAACGCACAGAGATCCCCGCCTCTTGGTAGTATTCAGACAGCTTTTCGGCCATCCGCTTGGTTAGCGTCGTCACCAAGACGCGCTCTTTGCGTTCGATGCGCTTGCGGATCTCTTCGAGCAGATCGTCGACTTGGCCGCTGGATGGGCGAACCTCGACGATCGGGTCCAACAGCCCCGTCGGTCGGATGATCTGCTCGACCACTTGCGCGGAGTTCTCGACTTCGTACGCGCTTGGCGTGGCGGAGACGTAGATCACTTGCGGGATCAATGCTTGGAACTCTTCGTATTTGAGCGGGCGATTGTCCATCGCCGAAGGCAGCCGAAAACCATGCTCCACCAACGTGCGCTTTCTAGAAAAGTCCCCGTGATACATCCCGCGCACTTGCGGCAGCGTCACGTGGCTTTCGTCCACGATCATCAAAAAGTCGTCCGGGAAGTAGTCGAGCAAGCAGGGCGGCGCTTGGCCTGCTGCGCGGCCCGAAAGATGCCGCGAGTAGTTCTCGACCCCGTGACAAACCCCGATCTGCTCCAACATCTCGATATCACAGAGTGTACGTTCGCGCAGCCGCTGTTCTTCCACCAGCCTGTTCGCTGCGTGTAGCGCCCCAAGCTGCGTCTGAAGCTCGGCTTGGATACCAACAATCGCGGCGCGAAGTTGATCTTGACCCGTCACGTAGTGACTGTTCGGATAGATCGCCACCCCATCCAGCGATTCAAGTACCTTCCCTCGGATCGGATCCACCCGACGGATCGCATCTAACTCGTCATCCCAAAACTCCAGCCGCAGCGCGTGTTCTTCTTCGTGGGCTGGAAACACCTCGACGATATCCCCTCTCACCCGAAACGTCCCCCGATGAAAGTCCACGTCGTTTCGATCATAACGAAGCTCCACCAGACGCCGCAACAGCTTGTTCCGCTCGATCCGCTCCCCTCTCCGCAGATGCAGCAGCATCTCGTGATAAGCCTCCGCAGATCCGATCCCGTAAATACAAGACACCGAGGCCACAATGATCACATCCCGCCGCTCAAACAACGAGCGCGTCGCCGCATGCCGCATCCGATCGATCTGCTCGTTGATATCGGCCTCTTTTTCGATATACGTATCGCTCGCGGGTACATACGCCTCGGGCTGGTAATAGTCGTAGTACGACACGAAATACTCGACCGCATTGTCTGGAAAGATCTCCCGAAACTCCCCATACAACTGGGCCGCCAACGTCTTGTTGTGCGCCAGCACCAACGCCGGGCGCTGCACCGCTTCCACCACCCACGCCATCGTCAACGTCTTGCCCGAACCCGTCACCCCATACAGCGTTTGCGCTTTGTCTCCGCGCTTCAATCCCTCCACCAGTTGCCCGATCGCTTTGGGCTGATCGCCGCGTGGCGTATAACCCGATCTCACCGAAAATGCTTTCAACTTTCCACCTCTTTATGTGTGCGCAAAATAGTCTTGACAGTCCGTGATCCCTTGTGCTACATGACCGCCAAACTTTGAGGAGAGACGTAATTCAATGAACATTTATCCAGATTTTACATTCTTTATCCAGATGGCTTTCTTCTTTGCTTGCGTTTGGACCTTAACCCACCTGATGTTTCCTCCCGTCCTCGCCGTGATCCTCGAACGACAAAAAAAGATCGATCACGCCCAACGCGAACTCAAAGAACGCGACGAAGAAGGTCGCCAGATGCAGCGTGACTATCAAGAAGAGATCCGCAAAGTCCGCGTTCAAGCCCAAGATATCCGCAACAAAGCACGCAACGAATCGGCACAATACGAGCGCGAGATCCTCGAAAAAGCCCGCCAAGAAGAGATCAAACTGATGCAAGAAGAACGCGCCAAGATCTCCGCTCGCCGCGAAGAACTCCAAACTCAGTTCGAAAAAGATCGCAGCGCTCTCACCCAAGAGATCGTCGCTCGTCTGCTTGGGCGATCTGCATCGTAAATTCCCGTCTCTTCGACCGATTCGCTTCCAATTCGCCTTGTATCCACTCCATCTTGCGCGGATGGGGGTTGACGAACGTAAGGCGGCGTGCTTTATCGCGCCCCAACGGTTGTTGTGTTCGTTTGAACAACCCCTTCTCGCCTCGCCATATCACACAAGCCCTCCCCGCAATGTCGCCTGCGAGGGCAAGGACGAACGCGAATGAGCCAGACCACACAAAGCGCAGCCCCCAACGCCGCGCCCTCCAGTTTCCTTCTCCGTAACCACGATATGATCCCGCTCGCCTTGTTTGCGTTGATGGTCTTCAGCTACGCCATCTATTACGCCACACCCGCTGGATCTCCAACCCATGTCATCTGTAAAAACCTGATCCTTCCTTTTTCTAACCTCGGACTCTTGTTGTACCTGATCCTTTCTCGCGCTCTTCCCGGCTTTCTTGTCTATCTCCAAAAACGCCGCAAAGAGATCGCCGACGCCATCATCGCCTTCAACGAACGCGATGACGAGATCGCCCTCCGCTACAACGATATCCAACACAAACTCGCAAACGTCGAACAAGAAAAAGCCTCGATCCTCGAACGCGCAAAACAACTCGCCTCCGAAGAAACCGCCGAGATGCGCTCCCAAGCCGAACGCAAAAGCAACCGACGCATCGAGGATGTCCGAAACCAAGTCGCCCAAGAGATGGCCCGTATGCAATCCGAGATGCAACGCACCCTCCTCGACCGCTCTTTCGATGATGCTTTTGCACTCCTCCAATCCAAGATCAACGACGACGATCAACGCCGTCTCCAAAGCGATTATCTCAAACAGTTGGGGGCCCAATCGTGAAACAACACTCCTTATTTGCCCATCGCTACGCCAAAGCGCTCTTTCAGATCGCCCTCGCTGAACAACAAACCGAAGAGATCGCCGCACAACTGCATACGTTCGCAAAACAACTCACGCAACACCCCGAGCTGAACGACATCTTCCTCAATCCCGTGTACGCCCCCGCACAACGCATCGCGATCCTCTCCGCCCTTGCTAAACCACTCGATTTTCTCCCCCAAACCCAAAAGTTCCTGTTCTTTTTGATCGAAAAGAAACGCACAGAACTCTTCTCCGAGATCTGCTCCCAATACCAAGAACTCTTGGATCTCCGCAACGATATCGTTCACGTCCACGTCACTTCGGCCCAAACGCTCGACGAATCCACACAGCAATCGCTCAAACAGATCTTTGCCAAACAAACAGGCCGCACCGTTGTGTTGCACCTCGATACCGACCCCGACCTGATCGGCGGTATGATCGCCCGCGTCGGAAACCGTATCTACGATGGCAGCGTCAAGAGCCGCTTCGCAAATATGAAGAATCACTTGCTTTCGCAGATCGCCTGATCTGTTCGCAACCATTGAGGAAAAAAAGCCATGGCTATGGAGCTCCGCGCTGAAGAGATCAGCCAGATTATACGCAAACAAATCGAAAACTACGATCAAGGGATGGAGATCGCCGAAACGGGTACCATCCTCGCCGTCGGTGACGGGATCGCCCGTATCCACGGCCTTAGCCAAGCCATGGCTGGAGAACTTCTTGAGTTCCCCGGCGGCGTCATGGGCATGGTGCTCAACTTGGAAGAAGACAACGTCGGCTCCGTTATCTTGGGCAGCGACAACGGTATCCAAGAAGGCGATACCGTCAAGCGCACAGGCCGCATCGTCGAAGTCCCCGTCGGTGATGCTCTTGTCGGTCGCGTCGTCAACGCCCTCGGTATCCCCGTCGACGGCAAAGGCCCCCTCCAAACCCAACACAGCCGCCGCGTTGAACTCAAAGCCCCCGGTATCGTCTCCCGCGAGTCCGTCCATGAACCCCTTCAGACCGGACTCAAGGCCATCGATGGCATGATCCCCATCGGACGCGGACAACGCGAGTTGATCATCGGTGACCGTCAAACCGGCAAAACGGCTGTCGCCATCGACACCATCATCAACCAAAAAGGCACCCACAAAACTGATAAGCCCGTCTTCTGCATCTACGTTGCCATCGGTCAAAAACAATCCACCGTCGCCCGCGTCAAAACCATCCTCGAAGAAAATGGCGCGATGGATTACACCACCATCGTCGTCGCCTCTGCCTCCGAACCCGCTCCTCAACAATTCCTCGCCCCCTATACAGGCGTCACCATGGGCGAATTCTTCCGCGATAGCGGACGCCACGCCCTCCTCGTCTACGATGACCTCTCCAAACACGCTGTCAGCTACCGCCAAATGTCCCTCTTGCTTCGCCGCCCCCCCGGTCGTGAAGCCTACCCCGGCGACGTCTTTTATCTCCACAGCCGCTTGCTCGAACGCGCTGCCAAGATCACTTCGGATGAAAAGGTCTGGAAAAAAATGGGCTTCACTGGCGGCGGCGGCTCTCTCACCGCCCTCCCCATCATCGAAACCCAAGCCGGTGACGTCTCCGCTTATATCCCCACCAACGTCATCTCCATCACCGACGGCCAGATCTTCCTCGAAACCGACTTGTTTAACGCAGGCATCCGACCCGCGATCAACGTCGGGATCTCCGTCTCCCGCGTCGGTGGAAACGCCCAGATCGGTGCCATGAAAAAGATCGCAGGTACCCTCCGCCTCGATCTCGCCCAATACCGCGCCGTCAAAGCCTTCGCCCAATTCGGCTCCGACCTCGACAAAGCCACACAAGCCCAGCTTTCCCGTGGCGACCGTCTCACCGAACTCCTCAAACAAAACCAATACGCACCCCTCCCTGTCGAACAACAGATCGTCTCCATCTACGCCGGCAGCAAGGGCTTCCTCGATTCCCTTCCTGTCCACAAGATCCGCGAGTTTGAAAAGGGCCTGCTCCAACACGTCAACGATCAATTCCCCGAAGTCTACACCACGATCCGCGACAAACAAAAACTCTCCGACGAACTCGCCGCAAAGATCGAAGAAGCCATCCGATCTTATCTCAACATCTTCGTCAAAGAGCATAACCTCGAAACCAACTAATCGGGACTTTGGACCATCCTCCAAATCGATGCAAAGAGCCGTCCTCTCGGCTCTTTGCTCCCCTTAGCGCAGGCAGGCGATCATGGCCAATCTCAAAGAAATCCGCAAACGGATCACCTCCGTCAAAAATACCCAACAAATCACCAAAGCCATGAAGATGGTGGCCGCAGCCAAGCTGCGCCGCGCCCAAGAGTCCCTCATGCAAGGACGGCCCTACGCCCTCCAGCTTTTTCACACGATCAGCCGCCTTGCCGCCTCCGTTGAACACGAGGCCCATCCCCTTCTGTTGCCCCGCGCCACAATGCGCGTCCGACTCCTCGTGATCAGCGCCGATCGCGGCTTGTGTGGTGGCTTTAACTCCAACCTGATCAAAGCCGCCGAACGTTATATCGCCGAACACAAGAGCCAGTTTGATAGCCTCGAACTGGTCTTCGCTGGACGCAAAGCCCAAGAGTATTTCCGCAGACGTCCCCACAAACTCGGCACTTACTTTCGTGGCGCATTCGATCCCCTCAATGCCGAAAATACCGACAAGATCTCCCGAGCCTTGATCCAAGATTACCTCGACAACAAGTACGATCGCCTCGTGATCATCTATAACGAGTTCAAGTCCGTCATCAGCCAAAAGCCGATGTACGAACAACTCCTTCCGATCGTCCCTTACGCCGAAGACTCTTATCTTGAACCTCTCGCAGACAACTATCTCTACGAACCCAGCCGCGATGAACTCTTGAGCTACTTGCTCCCGCTTCACGTCAACACCCAGATCTTCCGAGCGTTGCGTGAATCCTTCGCTGCTGAGATGGGCGCTCGCATGAGCGCGATGGATTCCGCCACCAAAAACGCTGGCGAACTCGTCGAAAAACTCACTCTCAGCTTCAACCGCGCACGACAAGCCGCCATCACCACCGAACTTGTCGAGATCATCAGCGGCGCTGCCGCTCTCTAAACCCACAAAACAAGGACTTGTGCAAGCTCTCTGCTTGCACAACCTCCCTTCGCTTCGACATCCTTTTATCCACGACCATCCGCAACAACAAACGGATGCGCACTCGAAATCGTTTTGATATCCCCCGTCTCGCGGGGTTCCCGATCAGGAAAGGCTCCTCACAATGGAACAACAATCACAAAATATAGGCCGCGTCGTTCAGGTCATCGGTCCCGTTGTGGACGTCGCCTTCGATAGCGGCAAACTACCCCCACTCTTGACGGCACTTACCATCTCCAACCCTTCCATCAGCAACAAAGCCGATAACCTCGTCGTCGAAGTCGCCCAACACCTCGGCGAAAACGTCGTCCGCACCATCTCGATGGACACCACCGACGGTCTTGTTCGTGGGATGTCCGTCAAAAATACGGGCGCGCCGATCTCCGTCCCCGTCGGCGAAGGCACTCTCGGACGCATCATCAACGTCATCGGCGAACCCATCGACGAAGAAGGCCCCGTCGAACACTCCCAACGCCTCCCCATCCACCGACCCCCCCCAAAGTTTGAAGACCAAGCCACCACCATCGAGATGTTCGAAACCGGCATCAAGGTTATCGACTTGCTCGGACCTTACATGAAAGGCGGTAAGATCGGACTCTTCGGCGGCGCTGGCGTCGGCAAAACCGTTCTCCTCCAAGAACTGATCAACAACGTCGCCCAACATCACGGCGGTTACTCTGTTTTCGCTGGCGTCGGCGAGCGCACCCGCGAAGGCAACGACCTCTGGCACGAGATGGCCGAAACCAAACTCGCCAACGGCGATAGCGTCCTCTCCAAAACCAGCCTTGTCTACGGACAAATGAACGAACCACCCGGCGCTCGCGCTCGCGTCGCTCTCACTGGACTCACCATCGCCGAATACTTCCGCGATGAAGAAGGCCAAGACGTCCTTCTCTTCGTCGACAACATCTTCCGCTTTACCCAAGCTGGCTCCGAAGTTTCCGCCCTCCTCGGTCGTATGCCTTCTGCCGTCGGTTACCAACCCACCCTCGCCACCGAGATGGGCGCCCTCCAAGAACGCATCACCTCCACCAAAAAAGGCTCCATCACCTCCGTTCAAGCCATCTACGTCCCCGCTGACGACTTGACCGACCCCGCTCCCGCAACCACCTTCTCCCACCTCGACGCCACCACCGTTCTCTCCCGCGAGATCGCCGCCCTCGGCATCTATCCCGCCGTCGACCCCCTCGACTCCACCTCCCGCATCCTCGACCCCCATATCGTCGGCGAAGAACACTATCGCGTCGCTCGCATGGTCCAGCAGATCCTCCAACGCTACAAAGACCTCCAAGATATCATCGCCATCCTCGGCATGGACGAACTTAGCGAAGACGACAAACTCACCGTCGCTCGCGCTCGTCGTATCCAACGCTTCCTCTCTCAGCCCTTCTTCGTTGCCGAGCAATTCACCAACATCCCCGGGCAATTCGTCAAACTCGAAGACACCATTCGTGGCTTCCGTGAGATCTGCGAAGGCAAGCACGATGATATCCCCGAACAAGCCTTCTATCTTGTCGGCAATATCGACTCCGTTCTCGCCAAAGCTGAAAAGCTCGCCAAGAATTAACCCGATCACCCAAGGGAGTCCCGCGCTGGCCCTTCCAGCGCGCTCTCTACCTTCCCTCGGAGAGATCCTGCCATGAGCCTACAGCTACGTATCGTCACGCCCACGGGCGAGGCCCTCAAAACAGAAACCACACACGTCACCCTCCCCGGTCTCAACGGCGAATTCACCGTCCTCAGCGGTCACCTCCCTTTCTTGACCGCTCTCCGCATCGGTGTGGCTTCTTACGCAACCGGTAAACATACCCAAAACCTCTGTTCCCTCGGAAAAGGCTTTGTCGAAGTCTTCGCCAACCAAGTGACCATCTTCGTTCAAACCGCTGAAAAAGCCCTCGACATCGACAAAAAACGCGCTCAAGATGCCCTCTCCCGCGCCGAAAAAGCCCTCTCCAACTCTTCCCACAACCCCAACGACCCCTCCTACCAACTCCTCCTCGAAGACCGCGCCCGCGCCAAATCCCGCCTACTCGCCGCTGAAAAAGCCATATAATCTGACTGCACCTTCTTTTTTGGGGGCGCTGCCCCCACATCCCCGCCATAGAGCGCGGCTCCCTTGACCCCGTATCGACGGATACTCCGAGCTTTTCAAACAAACCATTGTGCCGATGGAGATGTCCGCGAACACGGGGTTTTTTGATTTCGTGGTTGGTCGTCGCTTCTTGTTAGGAAGGGGCTTCTGCCTTTGTCGCTTTGTTGCGGCGCTTGGTATTTGCGGCGAGTTGCGCTGGCTTGGCAAAATATTCAATTAGTTCCACGTATTCAGTCGCATCTTCGGGGGATTCGTCTGCAAGTAGTTTTGCGCGGGGCAACAATTTCTTTGTCGTCGGCGTCACACGCGACAGATGCAAACGCTTCGTTTCTTTCACCAACGCAAGCTGCTTGGTCAACCAAGCTTCGGCTTGGCTCAGGAGCATCGCCTCTTCGAGGGACACCATCGCTTCTTTGGCCTCTTCTTGCATGGGTTTGGTCAATCCCAGACCAGACGGAGCCGCGATGGCTTGTTTGAGCGCACTCAACGCCGCCGCCTCAAATCCATCCCGCACCGCCGCAGCGCGTGTTTTCTTGTTCTTTTCGTCCACCACGTTCACAAGCACACAACCCGCAAGATCAATCCCTGTCTCCGTGATCTGCGGGATCGCCTTGGTTGTTTTCGCCGATGCTTTGCTTGGGGTCTCTGTGGACTGCTTCGGTGTGCTTGTCACTTGTTTTTTTGCCATTTTCTTCTCCTGTGTTGGTTGAACGGGTTCTTGTTTCGTCGCCCTATACTCGTTGTGACCTGTCCTATACTCGTTGTGACCTGTCCTATACTCGTTGTGACCTGTCCTATACTCGTTGCGACCTGTCCTATACTCGTTGCGACCTGTCCTATGCTCGTGTTTG
>JAKLKB010000224.1 GCA_023150835.1 Myxococcota bacterium
AAACATTGCACATCGCACACTTTTTCCAAAAACATTGCACATCGCACACTTTTTCCAAAAACATTGCACATCGCACACTTTTTCCAAAAACATTGCACATCGCACACTTTTTCCAAAAACATTGCACATCGCACACTTTTTCCAAAAACATTGCACACTGCACAAGGGCGATCCCGAGCGCAACGAGCAACAAAACTTGCGCGACGGCTGCGTCACCTTGCGCGACGGCTTGGCGGCTTCGTTTTTTGGGATCGGAAACCATGCGCTTTGGAAGATTGTTTTCCCACCACAAAATGTCCTTGTATTTCATCAGGATAGAAAACCATCTCCAAACCACACAAGCTCCAAAACAAAACACCCCTTACTCTGCTTTTTTCATCAAAAAGCGTTCTGTGCGGAAGATCGGGCTGGATGGTTCGGTTACGAAGGTCCAAAACCCAAAATGCAAGGTCCAAAACCCAAAATGCAAGGTCCAAAACCCAAAATGCAAGGTCCAAAACCCAAAATGCAAGGTCCAAAACCCCCGTGTTCGCGCCCGTTCACGCGGCAGAGTCGTCTGTATGGAAAACATCGGTTCACCGCGCCAATACGGGGTCAAGGGGGCGGCGACCCCTTGCGGGGCGTGGGGCAGCGCCCCACAAAATTCCCAAAAAACAACACCAAAACAAACGCAAGCGGATCATGATTCAGGAGAAGAGGTGGACAAAGGCGGGAGGTTTCGGCGAGCTTGTTCACAGGCTTGCAAAAAGCGGGATTCTGCGCGCAAGGGAAGGGTGAGGGGGCAATGTTCGAGCCAGACGACATCTTTGTAATCAGAGCGCAGAGCGGATTCGATGCACGCATAAAAAGAGTCGGTGTCGTCGAGATAGAGAGACATCTCGGCTTTGAGTCGCCAATTGGTTGCGACGATCTGGGGCTTGTACTCGGCTTGTCGAGAGCGTTCTTCGACAAATGTTTCAAAAAAATGAGCATCGACGGTATGTTCACGCTGCATTCGACGCATGACGTAGGTCACCGAACGAACAAAGGAAGAAAGCGGCGTTGAAGGTTCAGCCTCCAACGCAGGGGCGGATTGCAGCCAGACTGGGGTTGTTCGCCAAAGGTCGATTCGGGCGCGGGCAAATGCGCGGAACCAATAGGCTTGCGGGTCGACTTCCAAGGCCAACAAGCGATCCGCCTCTTCCCACCGCTCGGAGAGCGCATAAGCACGCACAAGATCCCATCGCAACATCGGCGATCGAGGTTCCATCGAATAAGCGCGTTCTAACCAAGCCAGCGCCAAGTCCAAAGGGCCGATCTCCAAAAGGATCCGACCTGCGATCTCGTAGGCTTCGGACAACAACGGAGAGAGTTCGATGGCTTTTTGGAGATGCTGGAGACTTTCGGACCATCGGCCCTCTGCAAAGATCAACAAGGCTTGTGCAAAATACCCTTCACCCCGAGAAGGAGCGACATCAAGAGCGCGCCGAACGAGCTCCCACGCAAGACTGGTTTGTTCTTTTTCGCTTTGTGAGCGAAAAAAAGCGCGCCGAGCGTGAGCGATCGCAGCAAACGACAAAAAGAGTGGATCGTCGGGGACACGCAACAAAGCTTCGTGAAACATCTCGATGGCTTTGTGAAAATGATCCGCCCAGTTTTGGCGCAAGAAATGGCGACCGCGTGCATACAATTCGATGGCAACGGGATCTTCTGTGGAAAGATAAGCGCGTCGTTGTGAGCGGGAGTTTAAGACGCGGGCGATCTCGTCGCTCCACGCTTCGATCGAGACAAAAAAGGTCGGCCAATCGGCTTGCGTACGCTTGGCCCATAATTGAAAACCGTCCTGTACAGAGTGCAGCCGCAAGACGAGGCAGAGTTCGCCCGAAGGCAAAGCCTCCAAAGAGCCGTTGAGGATCGCATCCACACGCAGATGCCGTCCCAACGCCAAGATGTCCTGAGAAAGCCCAGAAGCATTTTCCACCGCGCCACGAGAACAGACCAACAAGCCCCCCGCAGAAGACAGCATATCCGCCAGATCTCCGCGCCAATTGGACTCCCACGGATCGGCTTGGACTCCATCGCCTACAACCAAGGGCAAGATGGCGATCCGCTTTGCATAGTCAGAAGGAGTCAAAGAGGTTCGGGCGCGTTCAAACAACATCGCGCTTGTGGGGCTTGCCAGTTGTCCGAGCGGATCGCCGTCTTGTTCGGAGAAAGGGCAAACAAGAAGCATCTCCGAGAGGGCTTTGACGGTAGGGAAGCGATCGCGTGGATTGTTTGCAAGGCAACGCTCGACAAGATCGCTTAACACCTCGGGGATCTCAGAAGACAGCGTGCGCAAGGGGACGATGGTTTCGTGAAGGCGGCGATACAGCAGGTTCGCGGGGTTGTTTCCAGCCCACAGACGTTTTCCAGAAAGCATCTCGTACATGATCACGCCAAGAGCGTAGATATCGGCGCGATGGTCGATCGACGGATCCCCATCGATCTGCTCGGGAGCCATATAGCCCAAAGAACCGACGAGCATCCGATCTTTTGGCTTGGCGGCCTGTTGTTGTGCAAGAGTGGTTGCGATCCCAAAATCGGTTAAAACCACCCGCCCTTCCGAAGTGATCATGATGTTCGAGGGTTTGATATCGCGATGCACGACTTGGGCGCGGTGTGCGGCCTCAAGTCCTTCGCAAAGCTGTCTGATCAGCCACACGATCTGATGAATCCCTAGATTTCCCGACGTTTGCAACCATTGGGCAAGGGTATGACCTTGGATGTATTCCATCGTGAGATAAAGGGTTCCTTTGTCTTCCCCCATATCAAAGACACGGGCGACGTTGGGATGAGAGATCTTGCGAGACAGCTTGACTTCGCGTTTGAGCTGATCGATGGACAGCGGATCACCTTGATGCAGCGAGCGCAACATCTTGAGAGCAATCCACTCATCCAAGATCTCGTCGTAGGCGCAATAAACGTCCCCCATGCCACCGCTACCCAAAAGCGAGACGATCCGAAAACGCTGTCCGATCCGCGTTGTGGGAGCAGCATTTGTGGCATCGGCAGAAAACGGCACCATGTCAAGCAGAGTGGTTTCGAGGCGTTGGGGCATCGGCTCAAAGATATCGTTGATGCGCAAAGAGGGCTGTTGTGGCAGAGACGCCCAATGGACGCGGTTGGTGTGATCGGGTGGGTAGGTCATCGATCATCCTTTGTGCGGTGGCTCAAAAATGACGATCGTTATTTTTTCTCTAGCTTTTCTAGCTTGATGCCCATCTTTCGAGGGGCGACGATCCGCCATGTAAAGTCGCGGGGTTGGTAGCCTTGTTTTTGGAGGCGAAGATCGAGGGTGGCGTTGGCAGCGATATCGAGGATGCAGGGGGTACGGGCGACTTTTCCACGCCCTTTGATCCAAACCTCCGCACCTGGGGGGAACGTGAGCAGATGGATGGAATAGGTATAGACGGGGCGAGAGCCGTGAGGCCCCGGCAGGACCACACGCATCGTTGGAAGCTCCGCATCTTCGGCGCGTTTGGCGATCTGAGGGACGGGTGGGAGCTGTCCTTCTGCAGAAGGCGTTGGATCGGTGGGGACGGTTTTGTTTTGGAAGAAGAAAAACCAGATACCCAACGCGATCAACAAGACGCTGACGACGCCCGCAAGCATCAACAACGGGCTTTTGGGGGAAGGCTGGGTTTGCGCAAGGAGCTGTTCGGGCGGCAGATGGTCTTGGACGGTTTGGTGGAGCGCTCTGCTTTGCTTTTCTGTGCGTAATTTTTTTGCGATATCACGGGCAAAAGCTTGATCGAGGGAAGTGGGTTCTTCTTCGACGGCGACAGGCGGGGGTTTGTGGGGAGAGGGAACACCCGCCAAGGAAGTGGACAACGTATCCATCGCAGCAGGGCGGACGTTCGCAAGATGGATGGGCGCGATCATCTCGGTGGCTGTGGGGATTTGTTGGTGCGTGAAGTCGGGTATTTGCGAAGAACTCGAAGGGCTGCGTTGTTGGAGAGCTTGGGAACCCGGGGGAAGGATCGAAGCGAGGTCGACCGAGCGTGTGGCGTCGTCGTGTTGGATGCTTTCGTCATAGAGGGAGCGCACGATCTGGGGTGTTTTGGGGTTTTTGCGAGGAGTCGTCTCGTCTTCCAACACCAGAGGCTTGGGGTTTCTGCGAGGAGTCGCCTCGTCTTCCAACACCAGAGGCTTGGGGTTTCTGCGAGGGGTGGGGGCGTCTTCTTCGTAGTCTTCTTGAGCGGAGGTTTGGGGAGAAAAAGGGATATCGCGATCAGGGAGAAGAAC
>JAKLKB010000225.1 GCA_023150835.1 Myxococcota bacterium
CCGAACTGAGGCGGCATCCGAGGGTCTCTACATACTCTCTATCGTTTACAAACAACTTGGCTTGCGCCACTTCCTCTGTTGTCGTCTGGTCAACCGGACTTGCCGAAACAAGCCCGCCCCTTTAGGGGTGGGTCATTGACCTTCTGCAAACAAGACGTGCGGAGAGGAGCTGCGCAGCGGTGGCAAGGGAAGCGATCCCGACAAAGCAGGTCGGTGTGGTGAAGCAGGGGCCGAAGTCATCAGCGTCGATCTTTCCGAGAAAAACGAAGTCATCAGCGTTGATCTTTCCGAAAAAAACGAATCCATCGAATCGCTTTCGCGCCGATTTTAATCGGAGGATGCGAAAGGCTCGAAGGGAGCGTATGTTGTGAGGAAGATAGAAATCCGTGCGGGTGTGTTTCTCGGCTGGCTTGTCCCAATGCGCTTTGAGTGAGCCATAAAAGCCGCATCAACGCAAGTTTTTTTCGCTGCAACCTCTTTACAACTTAGCGGAGGGGCGGGGCGGGTTGTTGCCGTGTGATCACGGTGAGCAAAAAGTCTGTTAATTGGCGTGCGATCTCTTGGCGGTTGGCTTGGGGATCAGGGGTGAGGATGTGCGAGATAAAGAGGCGGACCATGCTGTCGGCAGGAAGGCGGGCTGCGCGTTCGGTGATCGCAAAGTAGCGGGCCAGAAGATTGGCCATCATCTCTCGCCCAAGGTCGATTAAGAGCTCGCCTCGGCTGGATAAAAAGGGGGCCAACTCGTCGCGCTCGCTGGTCTCTTCAAAGATCGGGCTTGTTTGGACAAACGTCAGCGTCTGCAAGATCGCAAGATAAAGCGCCTCTGGAGCTTGTTCTTGTTGCTCAAACACGCGCTCAACGCGACGTGCAAGCCGCTGCCCTGAGCGGATCAAAAAGGCGCTGATCAGTGCATCCTTGGTCGGAAAATACGAATAGATCGCTTGGCGCGATAGCCCCGCGATACGAGAGACCTGTGAGACGGTCAGATGTCCCACCCCATTGATCTGCAAGGCTTCCTCCACTGCATCCAAGATCCGCTCTCGGCTTCCTTCGCTTCCACTCATCGGCTCGGGCGCTTGCTTTCGCATCGCTTGCTTTCTCTCCTGCATCCTACCTTTGTTTTGCCTATATCGCTTTGCCAAACAAGCCGATGCGTTGGCCTTCGTGGCTTGTGTCTGTGCGTTGGCTGGGTGGCTTGCTCGCAGCGTATTCTTGACGTTTTGCTTTTTTTGTCAATCTCTACTTGACATCTCCTAGTCTTTTGTAGAGATTCTGTTTGAACGAAGATTCAGACGGATCGGATCGTTGTCCGTTCTTCAAATCCAAGGGGTCTGTTGACCCTAAAAATGAATCATTATTCATCACCCAAATGAGAAGCGTCCGCCCCTTGGTGGACATGGGTTGGATGAGCCAACAAGTGAGGCAGAAAGCAATGCAGATCTACAAAGCACCGCTCGAAGACATGAGATTCCTTTTGGAAGCGCTTGGCTATGAAGAAGTGGCCCGTCTCAAGAACTACGCGGACTTCGATTTGGATACGGTGATGGCGATCTTGGAAGAGAACGCCAAGTTTTGTACGAACGAGATGTTGCCGTTGAATCGGGTGGGCGATGTGGAAGGTGTGAAGTTTCACCCGGAAGATGCGAGCGTGACGACGGCCCCCGGCTTTAAGGAGTTGTACAAGAAGTTTTCAGAAGCAGGGATGTTGAGTTTGTCGCAAACGGCGGAATATGGGGGAGGTGGAGCGCCGTATGTGGTGGGGATGATCTTGTCGGAGATGTCGACGTCCACAAACAAGAGCTTTACGATGTGTCCCGGGCTGACGCACGGTTTGATCGATGCGTTGTTGCATCACGGGGCAGAAGATTTAAAGAAGGCGTATTTGCCGAAATTGATCTCGGGGGAATGGACAGGGACGATGTGCTTGACGGAGCCGCAGTGTGGGACAGATCTGGGCTTGATCAAGTCCAAGGCGACTCCTACGCCCGATGGCGACGGCTATTTGCTGACAGGTACAAAGATCTGGATCACCTTTGGCGAGCATGACATGGCCGACAATATCGTCCACTTGGTGTTGGCACGTCTGCCCGATGCACCCGAAGGGATCAAGGGCATCAGCTTGTTTTTGGTTCCGAAGTTCACGTTGGACGGAAAGCGCAACGCGATCTATTGCGGTGGTTTGGAACACAAGATGGGCATCCATGCTTCGCCGACGTGCGTGATGAATATGGAAGATGCGCGGGGTTGGCTGGTGGGTGAGCCGCACAAAGGGATGCGTGCGATGTTTACGATGATGAACTCTGCGCGTCTTGGCGTGGGGATGGAAGGTGTGGCTTTGTCGGAGATCGCCTACCAAACGGCGCTGGCATTCGCCAAGGATCGCCGCCAAAGCCGTTCGCTGAATCCGGCTCGTCAAGACGCCCATGCTGCCGCCGACAATATCTTGGTACACCCCGATGTGCGTCGGATGCTGTTGAATGTACGCGCAAGCAACGAAGCTATGCGCGCTTTGGGCTATTTTGTGGCCAAACACCACGACTTGAGCCTGCACCACGAAGATCCCCAAGTTCGCGAAGAATCCGATGATCTTGTCGGCTTGTTGACTCCGATCATCAAGAGCTTCTTTACAGAACGCGGCTTTTTGAATGTGTCGGATGCGTTGCAGATGATGGGTGGGGCGGGCTATACACAGGATTGGTCGGTGGAGCAGTATCTTCGGGATCTGCGGATCGCGATGCTGTATGAAGGAACCAACCACGTTCAAGCCCTTGACTTGGTGGGGCGCAAACTGCCGCGCAATATGGGCCGTTCTTTTATGAAGTTCAGCAGCCTGATCACGGACTTCTTGCGCGAAAACAAAGAAAACCCCGCATTGGCGGAGTTTTTGACTCCGCTGAAAGAAACTTCCAAAAAGCTGAACCAAGTGACCATGAGTCTCAGCGAAACCGCGATGGCCGATCCCGAGATGGTGGGCGCGGTCGCCTCCAATTACCTCAATCTGTTCGCTTACACGGCGCTGGCCTATATGTGGTGCTTGCAGTTGAAAGCGGCTGTGCAGCGCGGCGATAAGTTCGGTCAAACCAAGATCAAAACCGCTCGCTTTTTCTTCCGAAACTTGTTGCCCGAAGTCGACGCGCTTGTGCAGTGTATCGCCGCTGGAAAAGACACCGTGATGGACTTTGAAGCCGGCGAGTTCTAAGCCCTCACCCCCCAGCCCCCCCTCTCCCTCTCCCCGCTTGCTGTGCTGCGGAGGTATAGTGGACCCCTAAATTGCCGCTCACAGAAGCCATCGATACAACTACGGTGGGTGGATGATGATGCAAATGCTCGGTGTTGTCGCTGAATTTGAACGAGCCATGATCTCCGAACGCACCAAAGCGAGGATCGAATCGGCTCAAAGGCACGAACATCAACTCAGTCGCCCTTTTGCCCTCAATGCTTCACAGCGCGGGGAGATCACACGTCGGGTCGCTTCGGGAGATTGGTCACAAGCCGAAGCAGCGAGGTTATTTGATGTTGATCGCTCGACGATCTGTCGCATGATGTGGCTGGATGGTTAATCATAGTGACCCCACATCCGAAGTACCTTGACCGTCCGTTCTTCCTCTAAAACCTCGTACACCAAACGATGCTGAATGTTGATCCGCCTCGAATACGCACCCGCCAGATCACCTACGAGCTTTTCATAGGGCGGGGGGTTTTGAAAAGGGTTTTCTTGGAGAATACCTAGCAACATCTGAGCTTTTTCTTTCAGGCCGGCTGCAGCGAGGTTTTTGGCATCTTTTTGAGCTTGCTTGGTAAAGACGATCTGCCAGCTCACCAGTCCAGCTCCTTGGCGCACTCTCCTATCGGGGTTTCCATTCCCTCCCGAATCGATTCCTTCATCCCCGGGATGGAAAGTAGGTAAAGCGTTTCTTGGATCGCTCGCCAATCCTCTTCTGCGATCAGCACTGCGGATCCTCTCTTGCCTGTGATCTGGATCGGTTCATGAGACTGACATAGCTCGTCAATCAACCGATAGATTCGCTCTCGTGCTTGGCTTGCTGTGATCGTAATCATCGTTTCTTCGGCGTGGAGACCCCTGCCTTTAGGCGGGCTTTGAAACGCCGTCCTTTCTTCGTGTGTAAGCGTATCCATCGGTGTGTTGAAGGATACGACAATGTTTGTAAGAAATGCCTTGTGTGGTACCACTTCG
>JAKLKB010000226.1 GCA_023150835.1 Myxococcota bacterium
GCAGCGTCTGCATTTCGTGCATACAGCGTGCGTCATGAAAAAACAAAATCCCCGATGCTTCCGACTTTCGCTCCCTCCCCTGTTCACGGGGGAGGGCGGGGTGGGGGGCTTTCCTCCGCTTCACCTAACGCCTATGGGGTTCCACCCCACACCCCGCAAGGGGTCGCAGCCCCCTTGACCCCGTGTGGGCGAAAAGAGCAGCCTTTTTTACACCAACGACTCTGTCGCTTGAACCTCCGCGAACACGGGGTTTTTACAACAGCTTCGCTGCACTCTACAAGCCGCATCCGTCCTGCGTTTCTGTGGGGCTTGCATCGCCCTGCTGTCTAGCCCACCAAGGCTCGCTTTGCCTTCGCTATCTTCGATCGGATCACCGCGCTCCGCTCCCCTTCCGCTAAAAACAGCCGAATCCGCTTGCTATCCGCTTCCGCCCTTGGAATCAACACCTGCTCAAACAAATTCACCCGCTGCGTCGTCTTCCGCAACGCTTCCTCCAACAAACTCAATCGCTGCTTCTGCACGCGCAACCGCACCGTCAGCCGCAATACCGCTTCGAGATGTCCCAACCCCACCTCCAACCAGTGCGGCGTCCCCCACATCGCAAAATCCACCACACCCACCCGCACCTCCTCCAGCTTCGGCAACCACAGCCCCACGATATTTTCTTGCACGATCCTCACCTCCTCCACCTTCACCATCGAATCCAAAACCACCGCTTCATCCGCCATCATCGGCAACTGACGAAACACCTTGTCCCGATGCTCCGCGATCTCTCCCTCCAACCCCACAACTTCTTGCTTCGCTGCGTTCTTACGCGCCATCAACAACAGCCGCTTCCGCTCCAACGACGGCAAAAAG
Source organism: Myxococcota bacterium (assembly GCA_023150835.1). Classification (GTDB taxonomy): domain Bacteria; phylum Myxococcota_C; class UBA6777; order UBA6777; family UBA6777; genus JAKLKB01. Next base: position 859 of record JAKLKB010000226.1, read on the forward strand.
CTTCGATAGATCTTTAACTTCTGCTGCTCTTTCAACAGCGCATTTTTATTGAGCGCCGGCCCTTTCAAGCTTCACCTCCACGTCGGCAAACCTCACCGCCACGTCGGCCCTTTCAATCATCGCCTCCACCAAGCACTCACCTTTTCAACATCGCCTCCATCGAACGCTGCCCTTTCAAGCACCGCCTCCTGCTTCTTTGCGCGGCAAAAAGTACTTCTCCACAAACACGCGCTTCATCAACAACTCTTCTGCATCGAAGCACTCGGCCAACGTTGTCCAACACAGATCCAGCGCATCCTCTAGCGCAATCGACACTTGAACGTCCATAAACCGCTTGCGAAACAGTCCCCCAAACTTCAACAGCTTGTGATCCCGCGCATTCAACTCAAACGACATCGCTTGCTTTTGCTCTGCGTCTTGGGCGTCTGCGTACAAGCGGATCATCGTGTTCATCACTTGCGCATGATCTTCACGCGTCACCTTTCCGACCACGTGCTGCTTCAATCGCGACAACGAACCAAACGGATCCAAAAAACCATCATGCAAATAAAACTGCCCTTCCGTGATGTACCCTGTATTATCGGGGACAGGATGCGTGACGTCGTCTCCCGGCATCGTCGTCACCGACAAGATCGTCACCGAACCCGCTCCCCGAAAGTCACACGCCTTTTCATACCGACGCGCCAACTGCGAATACAAATCCCCCATATACCCGCGATTCGATGGGATATGCTCCATCGCGATCCCTACTTCCTTCAACGCATCCGCAAAGCTCGTCATATCCGTCAACAACACCAACACCCGCTTTCCCTCCCCCACCGCAAAATGCTCCGCCACCGCAAGCGCCATATCGGGCACCAACACCCCCTCCAACACGGGGTCGGACGCCTGATGCACATACATCACCGTACGACTCAACACCCCCGCCTCTTCAAACGCCCGTCGGAACGCATAATAGTCATCAAACACCAAGCCCATCCCACCAAACACCACGATATCCGCGTCCGCTTGCACCCCGATCCGCGCCAACAACTGATTGTACGGCTCTCCTGCCACCGAAAAGATCGGGATCTTCTGGCTCTCCACCAAACTATTAAACAGATCGATCATCGGAATATTTGTCCGAATCATCTTCGACGCCAACACCCGACGCATCGGGTTCGCTGACGGCCCCCCGATCTCCACCTTCGGCTCATAAGAAAGATCCGGCCCTCCATCCATCGGCTCCCCTGATCCCCGAAACACCCGACCCAAGATGTTCTCCGAAAAGGTCACCTGCATCGGGTGTCCCAAAAAACGCACCGTCGCTCGCGTCGAAAGCCCCTTCGTCCCCGAAAAGATCTGCAACGAGACCCGTCTCTCATCCAACTGGATCACCTGCGCCAACAACGACTCACCATCCACGTTGTCCACCACCGCCAGATCCCCAAACCGCACCAACGGCATCTCTGGCAAGGATTCCCGACTCGGGATCTCCACGCGCACCATATCCCCCACGATCTCCAAGATCTTCGCATAACGCACCGCTGTCTGTCGCATCGCTCCTCCGCTTCCTCTCTCCTACAGCTTCCCCTCTCTCCCCTCTTCTTGACCGCGCAATCTAACACACTTCGCCCAACACACAATCCCCATCTACCCGCACAACTCCGCTCCATCCCTCCCTTATGCGGGCGTTTCCGTCACCTCCACATAATCTCGCACCACCCGCCCCTTTCTGCCCTTAGCCGCAAAGAAGAGTCCACGGAAAGCACGAACAACGACCAAAGGGAGTTTTGACTGGTCTGGAAAAATGAGGTAAGGCCGCCCCTTTCCGCCCCTTTCCGCCCCTTTCCGCTCCTTTCCGCCCCTTTCCGCTCCTTTCCGCCCCTTTCCGCGGACTCTTTTTGTCTCATCCTTTTCCGTGCCTTACGAGGCGTAAAACTCCTTTGGGCGGTTTGTGCTGGATGCTTTTCTACAGATCCGCATCTTCCACAAACGACGGTTCGCCCTCTGCCTCTGCATCTTTGATGCTTTTCAAACCATACCTTTACGCGAGATCGCGAAGATCATGAACGAGGAAGGCCACCCCACCAAGCGCGGGGGCAAGTGGGGCGCTGAAACCGTCAGGCTTGTTTTAGCGCCTATAACATGTTTTCCCACCCGATTTGATTTCCATTCGTGCGTTGGGGTAAAGGCTCGAAGGCACGCTCAGAGAGAAGCCAGTGATGTTTGTTCGTGGGGTTTGATCTTCTCGTATTCTTCGGCTTTTTTGTACTCCGCCTCCCAAAAATCCAAGTGTAATTGAAGGTTTAACCAAAATTGCGGAGTCATCTGAAAAAAACGGCCCAGTCGAATCGCTGTGTCCACTGTGATCGCTCTCTTTCCCTTGACGATCTCGTTGATACGACGACGAGCGACTCCGAGGGCTTCGGCGAGTTGTTTTTGTGTCAGCCCCAAAGGCACCAAGAACTCTTCGTGAAGGATCTCGCCTGGTGGTGTGGGGCGTCGGTTTACTGTCTTCATCGACTTTGATTCCTTCTCTAGTGGTATTGGATCAGCTCGACATCGCCGAGAAAAAACCCGCCTTCTTGATCGATTGTGAAAATCAAACGCCAAGCGCCGCTCACACGAATCGCCCAGTACCCTTCCAACTCCCCGTGAAGCGAATGAAGGTGGTTGCTCGGAGGGTTGTTCAAATCCTCAACACAAACAGCCGCGTGCATGAGATCCAACTTTCTCAACACGCGCTCCCTTAGATCGCCTCGAACCGAGGCGCACTTCCCATCCACCCAACACTTCTCAAGATCCTTGTCTCCAAAGCTTCGAATCAACTTTTGCTCCTCGCTTGGTGGTGTAATGTAACGCATAGTGTTACACATTGTTCGGTAGAACGTCAACACCGACCCAAAGCAAGGACGTGTTTCCTCCTCCGCCCCTTGTCTATCAAGCCGACTCTTCCGAGGGCTTGGCTTCTTTGGGCTTGCGCTCAAAGATCTGCACGGAGGGGTTGTCTCCGACAAAGCCGTGTTCGGTACGTTCACCCAGACAACCGCGAACCGCAGCCACCCACAGAGGGAATTGTTCCATGTCCTTGATCATCTTGTTGAAGTGCTTGGGACGCAACGTGACTGAAACCTCGTAGGCATCGCACTTGAGCACAAACATCTTATGGCCGTTTGTCATCTCCACCGCCTCGGGTTGTTCGAGGCATCTTGATCGTGATCTCCAACTTTCCTTCGACTGCCATCGTTGACTCCTTCGTTTGAAAAGATCTCGGTGAATCCGAGAACACAGGGACTCTCCAAGCCCCTTTGAGAAATGCGCCGACTTTGACACGGATCTCTCGGCC
>JAKLKB010000055.1 GCA_023150835.1 Myxococcota bacterium
GGGTGGAGGGGGGGGTTCGGCTTCTTCTTTGGCCTTTGCAGGGGCAGGGGCTGCGGGGGGAGGAGTTTTCTCGGGAACGACTTGGGGAGGTTTTGGGGGGGTCGGTGGATGCGCAAAATTCGGTGCGACGAAGGTCACAGAAAGTACACACACCGAGAGGCAAGAGAACAGCACTGTCGCAAGACGCGTCATGGAATCGCTCCTTTTTGTGCAGGGATGAGGAACAGCAGAACGGGAAAAGGCCCGACCCAACAAGGTGTGGCAGAGTTTCAGCCTGCTTTTTGGGACGGCGGGTGTTAGCTTAATGTTTCACGCCCTGTTATGCAAGAAAGCGTTGACTTTCGCGCAAACAGCGATAAGGTGAGCGAAGCGATGGATGACCTGCGGGACTAGAACATAACTAAGGTGGAATTATGACGAAAGCGCTCGTGTTGTTTTCAGGCGGACAAGATAGTACCACTTGCTTGTATTGGGCTTTGCAAAACTTCGATGATGTGGCCGCTTTGGGCTTTGATTACGGGCAAAAACATCGTGTCGAACTCGAACAAGCCACCAAGATCGCGGAGATGGCGGGAGTTCCCTTTGAGATCTTAACCCTCGATCATCTGTTGGGAAACTCTGCTCTCCTCCAACATGACCGCGATATCAACGCGCCTCATCCCCAAGCTGCCGGACTTCCCGGGGCGTTTGTGCCCGGTCGCAACCTGATCTTCCTTTCGATCGCTGCAAGCTACGCTTTCAATCGCGGTATCTTTGATATCGTCGGTGGGATGTGCCAAACCGATTATTCGGGGTATCCAGATTGCCGCCGCGTCTTCATCGAAAGCTTTGAAACCACGATCTCTTTGGCGACCATGCAAGACTTTCGTGTCCACACGCCGCTGATGTACATGAATAAAGCCGATACCTTCAAATTGGCCGAAGATTTAGGCGTTTTGGAGGTGATCTTGGAACACACACACACCGACTACAACGGCGATCGCAGTGAACGCCATCCGTGGGGATATGGAAAACTCGACAACGAAGCCAGCCGCCTTCGCGCCCGTGGTTACGAAGAATTTCGACGCCGCTATCATCCCGCCGAAGACCTCTCCACAGGAACAGATATCCCCACCATTGGTGGCCCCGCAACTATCGAGATGATGGCCTTTGATGTCGGGAGCCTTGCCGCCGCTGCCGCCGCAAGAGAGTCTTCTCCCTCGGTCTCCCCCGAACTCACGGGTGCCGCAACCGACGAACACGAAGCCGTCCCCGACCCCGATAAAAGCAATTGATATCCTGTTTACAGGTGAGTCCTCGTTGAAAACCATAAGAGAGTTTTGGGGGAATGGCTTTATGCTTTGTCCGCTTTTAGCACCGCATTGAGCAATACGGTCGCTGCGGAAGTACAATGTTCGGGGGAGGAGTATTCTTGTTCGCAGTGGGACAATCCATCTTTGGATTGTACGAAGATCATCGTGCTGGGCATCATATAGGCAACAAACTGCGCGTCATGCCCGGCACCAGAGTGGATCATCTGATGGGACACTCCGCTTTCTTCGGCTGCTTTCTTTACATAGCCCACCAATTCGGGATCCCAGTAGACGGTGTCGCGATTCCACATCTTCTCGACTTCACAGCGACATCCTGCCCAATCTTTCTTCGCACATTCTTTTACGATAGAAAGAACCTTCTCCAGAACTTCAGCGCTTTCATGCCTCACATCGATAGAAAAATCCACGTAATCCGGAACGCAAGTATGGATGCAGGGGTGGCAAACGATCTCGCCAGTGGTGTAGACCAACTCAGGGTGACCCAGTTTGTCAATCTCTTCATGGAGATAGCAGATCACCTGAGAGGCCGCAAACAGAGCATCTTTTCGTTTGGTCATCGGAAAAGTTCCAGCATGAACCGCTTGACCACGAAAACGAAAACGATAATTAAACATCCCCAACACACAGCGCACGACCCCGATGTCCTTGTCGGCATCTTCGAGGATCGGCCCCTGTTCGATGTGGATCTCAAACATACACTTGTACCGCTCGGGATCGAGGCGGTATGTTCGATCGCCTTGGTAACCAGAACGCTCCAAGGCTTCACCAAAGGTCTCAGAAGGGTTCAGGCGGCTTTTGGATCTCATCATATCGTCGTATTTGAATTTTTCTTTGACTGTTGCGGGAAGTTTATCCCAACAGACAATCCCAGAAGCCATCATCGCCGGAGGATAAAGAGAACCTTCTTCGTTTGTCCAGATCATGGCGGTCAGAGGGTGTTTGTGAGGGATCTTCTGAGCGGCGACAGTTTCGAGCACCTCCATCGCAGAGATAACGCCAAGGATCCCATCGTAGTTTCCGCCATTTTTGACAGAGTCTGTATGGGAACCCATCACGATGCGTTTTGCCTCGGGATTACTGCCGGAAAGAGTGGCGTACATATTTGCGATATCATCGACTTCAATGATCGCTCCGATGGCTTCCATCCTTTTGGTGAATTCTTTTCGGGCTTGGATATCTTCGGCAGAGAGGGCATAGCGAGTGACCCCACCGCGACCCGTGTCACCAAACTTGCTAAACGCTTGAATCTTTTCGGTCATACTTTGCAAACTGCACTTGTACATGACGATCCCCTTGGCTTTTGAGACAACTTCTATAGGACTTACGCAGTTCGATACGAAAAAGGCCCATGTTCGGGCGCGGGCGGTTCGCGAACCGCCCCTACAACGGGTTGATTCTTCACGGTTTCCCTCTTCAACTGCGTAACTCCTATTCTATTCCAGAACGCTTGCTGCATCCAAGACACTATACACAACAGAAAACCACTCGGCTAGATGACCGCAACGCTAAGGGAACTCACCCCGAGGCCCTCTCCACCGCTTCCTGCTTGGAGAATGCAGCAGCATCTCCTTTGTCGAATCACAGGGTTCATCGGTTGATTTGCCGCTGGTGGGTTACAGTACCCGCCCACATTCTTTTGGGGGCGAGAAAAAAGTTGAAAGATACGCGGCTTCGGGGCACATTGCGTTTCCAGTACGGAGGGAAAGATCGGAGCCTTGGAGCGGCTTTGATCGTACCTCCGCATCGGTCCCTCTCTTTTGGCATATCAAGTCGGCAACCACGGAGATTTGTTCATGAATGTGCTGTTTTTGAGTCCATCTTATCCGCGTGAGATGCCCCATTTCACACGAGGGCTTGCAGAAGTCGGAGTCCGTGTGTGGGGGGTGGGGGATCAGCCTGCCCATGCCTTGCCCGAAGAGGTTCGGCGCTATCTATCGGATTATTTACAGGTTCCGCGTTTGCTAGACGAAGACGATCTTGTGGAGCGCACGCTGCGTTGGTTGAGAGGTCGTTCTGTCGATCACGTCGAGTCGTTGTGGGAACCCTTGATGGTGGCTGCTGCCCGTATACGCCAGCAGATCCAGCTTCCCGGGATGACGCCCGAACACGTCACGGATTTTCGCGACAAACAGCGGATGAAAGAACGCGTTGCTTCTGTAGGCATCCGTGTGCCTTATGCATTCCGAGCCCGTTCCATCAGCGAAATCCGCGAGGCCGTGGAGAAGATCGGGTATCCTCTGATCCTCAAACCCATCGCAGGAGCGGGCAGCGCTGACACCTACCGTATCAATTCCCCCCAAGAACTCGAACAGATCTTGCCTCGCTTGCAGCACGTCCCGGAGCTCAGTTGCGAAGAATTTATCGATGGCCGTGAATTCACCTTTGATGCTCTCTGCTTGGAAGGCAGGCCGCTCTTTGTCAGCGTCACAGAGTACCTACCACGGCCCTTGATCATGCGAACCAACGAATGGATCAGCCCTGTGCAGATCACGATCCGCGACCTTCAACAACCTCACCTCGCACCCGGCCTACAGATGGGGCACGAAGTCCTCGAAGCCATGCAGATGCAAACAGGCTTTGTCCACATGGAATGGTATCTTACTTCCAAAGGAGAAGCCGTCTTTGGTGAGATCGCGTGTCGTCCCGGAGGAGCTTATATCGTCGATCAGATGAATTTTTCCAATGATATCGATCTCTTTCGGGAGTGGGCGCGTGTACGCTGCCACCAAACCTTTCATTCTCCAACTGCGCGGCCTTATAACGTCGCGGCGATCTTCAAGCGCGCACAAGGACAAGGACATATCCGATCCATCCACGGGCTACAGCACTTTCGTGAACAATGTGGGCGTTGGCTTTGCGCCGAACACCTGCTCCCCATCGGTGCGCTGCGTCGAGATTGGAAACAAACGTTGCTCAGCGACGGTGTGCTGATCGTTCGCCACCCCGATTGGGACACCACCGTTCAGATGGCTCGGATGGCTGCCACACAGATTCAATTGTTCGCCGCCTAACAGAGGTCGATCGACGGATGTCGCCGAAGCCCTCTTATTGATAGCCCGCTGCTTGGATCGAGAACAGATGGGCATAACGCCCCTGTTTCTCCATCAATTCTTCATGCGTGCCTTGTTCGACGACTTGCCCTTTGTCGAGAACGACGATCTGATCGGCCATTCGGACGGTAGAAAAGCGATGCGAGATCAAGATCGCCATCTGCGCTTCGGTGACTTCGCGGAAGTGATCAAAGATCCGTGCTTCTGCATCCGCATCCATCGCAGAAGTCGGTTCATCAAGCACAAGGATATCCGCATCTCGGCGCATAAACGCCCGTGAAAGGGCGATCTTTTGCCACTGCCCGATCGATAGCTCGCGCCCGTCTTGAAACCATCGCCCCAACTGCGTATCGTAGCCCGCGTCCATCTCCGCAATAAACGGATGTGCCATGCCTTTTTCTGCAGAAGTCCGCCATAGCTCGCGATCTTCAAAGGCATGCACATCACCGATGCCGATATTCTCGCCGACTTTGAACTGATAACGCACAAAGTCTTGAAAGATGACGCCGATACGTTGGCGCAGCGCGTCAAGATCCCACGCTTGGATATCCAATCCGTCTAAGGTGATCCGTCCGCTCGTCGGTGTATAAAGCTGTGTCAGCAGCTTGATCAGCGTGGTCTTTCCTGAGCCGTTTTCCCCGACCAAGGCCAGTTTTTGCCCCGGCTTGAGGTGGAAAGAGACCCCCGACAATGCCGCTTGCTTTGCGCTCGGGTAGCAGAACGAAACCGATTCAAATCGCACACCATCCCCGATCATCGGCCCTTTGGTCGCACCGTTGGTCTGCGTCTGGATCGGCGTGTCAAGGTATTCGTACAGATTGAACAGATACAAGTTGTCTTCGTACATCGCCCCGATCGAGGCCAGACTTGCGGTGATCGCCGACTGGCCTTGTTTGAAGACCAACAGGTACATCGTCATCTCGCCAAGCGTGATCTTTCCTTTCGCAGCGTCCCAAGCAATCCAACCGTAGGCACCATAAAAGATCACGCTACTAAAGACGCCCAACACAAATCCCCACATCCCACGACGCAAGATCAGCGACCGATCTTCGGAGAATATCTTGTTGAAGATCGCATCGTAGCGATCCAACAACAACGCACCGCTTTGAAATAACTGGACTTCTTTGACGTAATCTTCGCGGGCGATCACCATCTCCAAATAACTTTGTTGCCGCGTTTCAGGTACACGCCAGCGATTCAGTCGAAAAGCTTCGCGTGAAAAATAGGTCTCCGCAAAAAACGCCGGCAGGGCCGCACAGATCAAGACGAGAACCACCCAGCCCGAGAATTGAAACAGCAACCAACCGTACACACACAACGAGATCCCGTGTTGGATCAATCCGAATACCCGCTGAAATAGACCGATGGGGCGGCTAGAGGCTTCTCGTCTTGCGCGGGTCATCTTGTCGTAGAACTCGGCATCTTCAAAGTGTTTGAGTTCTAGATGGATCGCTTTTTCAAGGATCAAGTGGTTGATCTTGTGCCCAATCAAGGCTCGTAACAGCGACTGCAAGACGTTGATCGCACGTTGTATGCCCAATAGAGCCGTCACAAGGGCCACTTCGATACCCAAGTAATACACGGCTTGCCAACGCCCCGTATGATCGGGAGAACGCGAAGCCATCACCACAGCGTCGACGATCAGTTTGCCGACATACGCCACGGCCCCCGGCAACAGCCCTGCGATCAATGTACACAGCGCAAACAGCAACGTCAGACGCGGCTGTTCTCGCCAGATCTGCGCAACGGTGCGCGGCCCATAGTGAAAGGTTTCCCAAAACCGTTTGAGCTTTTCTTTGAGAAATGCCCCGATCGGTCGCTCTTGTGTCGAAGATTCAGACATCGGTGGTTCACCCCAAGACTTTCCACTGCGACTTCCACGATCTGAGAAAAGCCCCATCGTTAGATACTTGACGGCGCTTCGGTGAGCGCATGGGCTTGTTTGGAGGCAAAACAGAACAGCTCTTGGCGATTGTAAACAAGCTGCTCGACAAACAGGTGCGGAAAGCCCGATGCACGGATCTTTTTGAGCATCCATTTGAGATCGCCAAGCAGCGAGGGTTGGTTGAGCTTTAAGGTGAAGAATCCCCATTGCAGCGAAGGGATGGCACTCAACAGCGCAGAGAGATGGCCGAGCATCAACTTGGGTGAGAGATTCACGTCATACACTACGCCTGATATCCCCGTCGGTAGGGTCTTTGGGTCCACATTCTCCATCACAAGAGGCAGAAGGTGGAAGCGTTTGTTGGCGAGGATCGAGGGGTGCATCTGTGCGGCATCGACACCGACGACTTGCGCGCCAAAGTCCAATAGGACGCGTGTTCCGCCACCCGGCGCGCAGCCGATATCGAGCAATATATCTCGTGCGTTGGGCTTGATCTTGGTGCGCCAAAAAGCTTCCGAGACTTTCCCCCACACGCGGCTTGGCGCCTCTTCGGGGATGGACAAAAACGGCGGACGGCCCGCGACGGAGGAACGATGCGGAGGGGATTGCAGACTGGCTCCGATCGCGATGCGCTCGGGATCGATCTCGATCAGATGTAGCACCACTTGGCCTTGCAGAGCCTCCCGATTGATCGGCGTAGAGGTCGATTTGGTGATCTCGGCGAGCAGTGAGGCTTCGCGTGCTTGGATCTCGGGAGGGAGGGCGTCGTTGGCTTCGGACTCTCGCGCCCAAAGGTGGACGATATCAGGGAGCCGTTGTAGGTGGGTTTGCGCAAGATCCCACGCTTGCGCGATGTCGGGTTTCCATCCAAAGGAAAGCCCCCATCTTCGGGCAAAAACGCTTGGGCGTGGTACATCCAAACCCAACAGCGTCTCGCTTTTGTAGGTGAGATATCCCGGGCGCGAAAAGGCGAACCGCAGCGCAGGATAGCGCGCTTGGATATCGGCCTTGACGAGCGGTTCTGCCCCGGGCTGGCAGGTCAAAAACAAAAAAGGGCTTTGTGTATCGAGCATGGCCACAGGCGAAGTGTTCCTTGTTGCGGAGGGTTGTGGTAGGGTGCGGTGCTTTTGCCGAAGCGCAGAAGAACACACAGACAGAGAGGACACAATGTTGGTGTATACCATGCGTTTGGCAAGCCACTTTCTCTGGTATGCCAAAAAGCCCAAGATCCAAGCCTTTGACTCGATATCGCAAAACTATCGCGCATGGCCTTGGATCTGTGACAACAACCTTCATGTCAACAATGCCCAGTACTTGCGCTTGATGGAGTTTGGGCGCGTTGAATGGATCGCTCGGATGAAACTTTTGCGACCGATACTCCGAGGAGAAGTCTCTTTTGTGGTGGCGGGGATGTCGATGCTTTTTCGTCGAGAAATTCGGTGGATGCGGCGTTTTCGGATCGAAACGCGATTGGTCGCTTTTGATCAAAAATGGTTGTTTCTCCAACAAGACTTTGTTTTCGACAACGCGGGATCTTCCGTGATCGCTGCGCGTGGCTTGTTGCGCATCCAACCCCGAGCCCAAAAAGCCGCCATGCCGGTCGATGATTTTTTCGCGATGGTGGGACTTTCCGAACTGGTGTCCCCGCCTCTGCCCGAAGAATTCGCCCATTGGCAAGCCTCCAGCGATGCGTCCCTTGCCCAACTGCGCACCAACGCGGAGATCCCGAATCGATAAGTCTAGTGTGGTTTGGTGTAGCGCTGTTGAAGCAGCAAGAGGTCGTCTCGATGATCTGGAGAGGCGGATATGGCTTGTTGGATCGCAGCGGAACGTGCTTTGGGGTTGCGAAGGAGATCGAGGATCGAAAGCGCATCGCGTCGGACGATCGGGTCAAGCCAACGCACGGCTTCTAAGACCAGCGGAAGCACGAAGGTATCTTGGGGGGCTACCTCTTGAAGCAGGGTACGCCACGTCAAAATGCGGTCTATCGGGGAGGCAACACTGCACTCGCGGCGTAATAGGCGCAGCGCACGTTTGGTTTCGCCAAGCCGCGCCATGATCAGGATATCGGCGATCCGCGCAGAGATATCGGTGGTTTGTCGGTAATGAGAAGAGATCAGCCCCCGCAGCGGCGAGGCTTCCTTTTGAAGGGTCGGGAAAAAATCGGCCAGAGCGAAACGAAGGTAGGATTGTTTCGGCGTGTGGGGGCGCGCAAGCAAACGTCGAAGCACAGGCAGGGCAGGAGCGGCGTGCGGGCCAAGACGCCCAATCAAGCGCAATAAAAAGAGGTGTGTATGTTTGCGGCGATGATCCAACGTCAGCAACGGCGGATAAAGCGCAGGCAACGCATGGATCGCGATCTGAACGGGCGGCCAACCTTTCGGCGAAAACAGTTCCCACAACGTGATTCGTGCCTTGTAATGGGCGAGTACACCTTCTTTTTCAAGAAGCGCAGCAAGGGCTTGTTCAAAAGCGAGGTGAGTCTGCATTGGCTTGGGAGAAGGGCGGGAGGTGGGCTGTGTCGCACTCCCTCGCAGGGATGCGGGGTGGGAGGTGGGTTGTGTCGCGCTCGATGGAGAGGGGGGCGGGTGGGAGGTCGGGAGAGAGGCGCTTGGGGCGGGGCGGCGTGCAGACAGGATCTGTTTCAAAAAGGCCGAATCCAGAGGCTGAGCGGTGTGTGCTGTTGTGGGCGGAGATTGGGACAAAAGCCAAGCGGTGAAAGAGGGCCGTTGTTGGAGACGTTGCTTAAAGGACGCCCATCGCTGCGCGGATTCCGCCTCAGACGGTGCGGGAGGTATGGATCTCAACAGCACCGATGGATCAGCATCCACGCATTCGATCGCATCGAGTACTGCTTGTTGAAACAGCGGGTGTGGCGTGTGTTGCAGCATACGAAGCAACGGAGACAGCGCTTCTTTGGGAAGAGATGGAAACCTCAGAAGCAGCGGGATCACCCACCATGCAGCTTCTCTTTTGGAGCCGTCTGCTAGGGACGCAAGCATCTGCGGGAGAAGCCCCCGAAGATCTTCGGCGCTGAGGCGATAAAGAAACCGACGCGCCTCTTTTTGGACTTCGGATGAGGCATCTTGTCGCGCTCTCACAAAAAGAGTGTGTAGAAGCTGTGGAGAAGACATCACAAGGGCCTCTGTAAAAGCCGGATGCAAGGGATGTTTTGTAGAGGCGTTGCATTGCGCATCGCCTGATCGCTGCAAGGCTCGTAATGCCGCCAAACGCAGCGGATCTTCCGAGGAAAGCAGCAAAGAACGCAACGGTGCAAAAAAGGCAGGCGCAAACAAGCATTGGTCGCGCAAGACAAGCAAGGCGGCGTGCTGTAGGGCGGTGTGATCCCGTTGTAGAGCGTCGCGTAAAAGCGGAGCAAGTCTCGCGGAAAGAGCACGATCTGGGGGGACAGCGGCCCGTGCGATCGCTGCGAAGAGATACGCAAGCAGCGCGGGCTTCGGACGCTTCGGTAAGTACAAGGAGATCTGTTCATAAGCTTCTCGTGGAGAAGGCGGCGTTTGCAACGAAAGAGCCTTTTGGGCGGCCTGTACGACATCGGAGGATCGGGAAGGATCGAGAAAAAGCGTCCACAAGATCGAAAGATCAGGACGTTGGTGGGGGGGCAAGCACGTGTGAAACAACACCAACAACGCGATCTGCGTCGCCGTCATCGGCGCATAGCGCGGTGCTTCTTGCGCGAGAGAAGGCTTGACGAAGGGTCTCGGTGTCAGGAACAAGCCCACAAGCCGTCGTTGCGCTCGGATCGTTCTCTTCGGATCACGTTTGCACAGCGCGAGCATCGGATCGGAGGCGCTGTCTGCAAAGCGAGGCAGCGAGGCCATCAGAATACGGCTGCTTTCTAAGCTCTGCGGTGTGGAGGATTGAGCAGAAAGGATGCGGATCAAGGTCGCCGAAGCGTCACCATCCAACGTGGGATGAAGCTGTTGGAGTCCGTGAAAGGTCTTGCTTTGGCTTCTGTGAAGGCTGCGCGGCCACCGATGCAGATCGCGCAGAAAGAGGATTCGAGCCTTGGCGAGCGCGGGGGTTCCTTGCGTGTCGCGCACATAAGAGAAGACGCGAAGGCTTTGCAGCGCATCCGACGCGAAATACGCAGGAAAAAACAACGCGGAAAACAGCACACCCATACCGAACAAGCGAGACACGGACAGCGAATGCGACCCTCCCTTGAGCGGGAGATATCGAGAGAAAACAAAAGGAAAGATCAGAAGAAGAAAAAGCAGATAAGCCCACCGCAGCATATCCCATAGCGAAGGGGCAAGAACAGAAAATCCTCCCCAAGCCGCCAACACCACAGCCCAAGGCGCAACCCACCTCACAGAAAGAGCGGATACACCGCTAGAAGGGTTGGAAGCGGGAGAAGGAGAGGTGTTGGGCGCGGGAGAAGGAGAGGTGTTGGGCGCGGGAGAAGGAGAGGTGTTGGGCGCGGGAGAAGGGGAGGTGTTGGGAGCGGGAGAAAGGGAGGCTTGGGCGGGCGTCCACAAAAGCAGCAACGTCCCTGTCGCAAACAAGGCCAACATCGTAGAAGAGTTGAGTGGAAGCCCCCAAGCCACCCACCCCACAGCGTACAACCCGATGGCTGCGCACTGCCAACCTTCTATGGGCAAGGCGTGCGGTCTTTTCTGCGAAGATAGCGAATGCAGCGTGATGATTGCGACGGCCAAGAACACAAGATGCGATGCTTGGCTGTAAAACAAAAGAGGAAGCCAAGCGCCATTATCTGCATCGAGATATGGGAAAGACAAGAGGATGCTCGAAGCCACCGCATAAACAAGGAAGAACGTAAAAAGCCACAGCGGGAAAACAGACGGATAAACCCGAAGGGCGGGAGTTTTGTCGTGTGAGTTGCGTTGGATGGAAGACGTCCGAGTGATGGGAGGTTTGTGGTGTGGTTGTGGGGATCGCATGGGGGAAATACTCCGCTATCTCGATCTATCTGTTTTCTTTCCCCTTGCTTCCAAGGCGCAGGAAGGATCAAGGGGGGGAGGATCTGCGCAAGGTTCCGCCCTTACAGCCTATAAAGCCGCCAGCCTTGGGTGGTTTTGATGGACGGAACCTAGGATGAAAGAAGGATAGAAGCGCCAAGGGTTTGAAGGATGCGCAACGTGAGTCCCCAGATCAGGCGGCTTTGGTAGCGGATGCAAGGAAAGGGCAGAGAAAGGCCACGCCAAGGATAACGCATCCATCCGCGTGCTGTCGGGTCGTACAGTTGCGCAAGAGGAACCCACAAAGCGTCGGCGACTTCGCGGTTGGGCCGGAGTTCGGGCTTGTGAGAAAGGCCGAACAGAAAGGGATGAACCCAGAGCAATTTTCGCAGGTTGCCCCCCGCGAAGTGGGCGGGGAGTGCCGCAAAGGCTTGATGCGGTGCAAGAGATATCCCGATCTCTTCGCCCGTTTCGCGGATTGCGGTGTCGAGTAGGGAGGCATCTTCTGGGTCGCTACGCCCGCCGGGAAGGCCCATGTGTCCCGACCACGGATCGCCTTTTCGGGCAGCGCGTTGGATGACCAACAACTCGATCGGTGCGTCGTCTTGCGTTTGCGCAAAGATCAGCGAGACTGCCGCAGAGCGTAGGCGCTTGTGGGCGGGAGGCAGGCGCGGAGGGTTGGGGGCAACGCCTTGAAAAAGGCGGAGGGTTTCTCGGAAAGAGGAAAGCTGCGGGGCGGAGTGGACGCGCTGCTGAAGTTGCGCCAGAGAGCGCGGCAAGCGGTCAGTAATCATCTCGGAAATTTTTCTGTACAGGGCCTTGGTGGCGATGGGATGGGATTTTGTGCTGCATCTCCGCAGACCACGCACAACGAAAACCGATATCGACTTGGCGGCTTTGGATGGGTTCACCATAACGTCGATACGTGCGGATAGAGTGCAAGGTGCGGAATGAGCCCCCACGGATCACGCGCTCTTTGCAATCCGCTTTTTCCAACACAGGATCTTTGGTTGGCAACATTGTGTAGGCTTTGGGATCGTAACAATCTTGCACCCACTCAAACACGTTTCCTGCCATATCGTACACCCCATAGGGGCTTTTTCCTGTGATGCGCAGACGAGGGCTGACTTCGTAGGGAAGTTCCTCATAGCCATGAAGATCGTTTTGACAGCCCAAAAACTTGGCCTGTTCGCAGAGTTTGGGTTCTTCTGATCCCCAAGGATAAGAGCGCTTGTCTGTGCCACGTGCTGCCTTTTCCCACTCGGCTTCGGAGGGAAGGCGCTTTCCTGCCCAAATGCAATAATCTACAGCATCCTTCCATTCGACCCAACGGACGGGTTCTTTGGGGGGGCGGTTACGCAAAAGATCAACGCGGCGGCCTTGGACAAAAAGAAACCCTTGCTTTCGTTTCTGGAGGCGCTGACAACTTTTTGCTTCGATGCAGTCGTTGTACTGCTGCACCGTCACTTCAAAACGATCGATCCAAAAGTTTCGAATGTCCGATATTCGTGTAGGGTGATCGTTGTTTGCCCTTTGTTTTTTGCGTTCGGCCTTGTCAAGCGGATGCCCTTGTGTGTAGGGGCCTGCGGGGATCAACACCATCTCTCCGTGCGCCATTACGGAGGGCGGAGGGGGTGTCTGCTTGGGTTGTGCGAGTGGAGGGATTTGGGCGCGGGCGGTGGGAGGAGTGCGATCCTGCGAAGGGAAGGGTGGGCCTGTGGGGGGCGGTGGGGGATTGTCGCCGGACGGAAGGGGATTTTCGGGGGGCTGCGTAGGCTGTTGGCGCGTGGCGGGCGTGGTACGTCGCGAGGGCGCCAACGGAGCGGTCTGGCGGGGTTCTTTGGGGGAGAGGGTGGTTTTGGAGGGGGAGAGGGTTGGGTGTGTTCCGATCGCAAGTGTTGGAGAGAGCGGTTGTTGCGGTGTATCTTTGGGGCGTTGCAAGAACAAGATCGCAGCGACCAACAACAGCAGCAACGCGGCGATCCCTGCGAACAAAGCCGTTCGTGACGAAGAAGGGGTGGGAGCATCCGCCGAAAGGGTTTGTTGAGCCTCTAGGGCCGACAGGGGTTTTTGCTTCTTGGGGAGCGGAGGCTCTTGGCGGGACGGTGGGATCGGCGTGGGCAGAGGCTTGGGTAAGACCGCAGGCAGCATATCGCTGGAGGCGGTGGGCGCAGAAGGAAGAACCGAGAGCAAGATGCGCCGAAGTTCTTTGCAGTTGGCGGGCCTTTCTTCGGGGGTTTTGGTGAGGCATTGTTGGATGATCAAGTCGAGTGCTTCGGGGATATCGGCCCCCAAGGCGCGCAAAGAGGGGGGAGGGCTAAACAGGTGATCTTTGAGGATTTGATGGATGGTGCGATCTTCGTCGAGGCTTTCAAAGGGCGTGCGTCCCATGACGCTTTCAAACAGCGCGGCACCGATGCTGTAGATATCGGAGCGATGGTCGAGCGGCTTGCCGTGGAGTTGTTCGGGCGGGAGATAGGCGGGAGTGCCGATCAAGACACCTGTTTTGGTGAGCTTTTCTTCATGTTCAGATCGAGCGATGCCAAAGTCGGCCAATTTGACCTTTCCGTCGCGTGTGAGCATGACGTTGGCGGGCTTGATATCGCGGTGGATGACGCCTTCTTTGTGGGCGTAATAAAGGGCGTCTAAAAGCTGCCCAAAGATCTCGCCGATCTGTTCGAGCGGGAGGCGGGGGAGGGTTTTGGAGTCGCGGATCAGATGTTCGAGATCGGTTCCATCGACGTACTCCATCACAATGAAGTAGCCGTCTTCGTTCTCAAATACGGCCTTGATTGCGACGATATGTGGATGGGTCAGTCTGGCTTGGGTGCGGGCTTCGCGCAAAAAGCGGTCTGCTTTGAGCAGTTGGTTGCCGTCGTCTTGCTTGAGTTGTTTGATCGCCACAGGCAAACCAAGAAGCAGATCGGTTCCTTTGTAAACGACCGAAGGCCCGCCTTCGCCAAGAAACTGGTCGACACGATAGATCTGATGGAGTACTTTTCCAATCTGCATATCTCGAAATCCCTAATTTAGCCCGCGCTTTGTTCCGAAAACTTGATGCCGACCGCGCTCAGCCATTTGCGCATCTCGTCTTTGTCGATGGCTTTTTCAAGTGCGGCTTCGGGTGTCACGAGGTCTTTTTCCACAAGGGCTTTGAGGCTATCGTCCATCGCGATCATCCCTTGGGCTTTTCCGGCTTTGATCATTCCAAGGATCTGGTGAGTTTTGCCTTCTCGGATCTGCGAAGTCAAGGCAGGCGAGCCAAAAAGGATCTCGATGGCAGCGACACGACCGCCTTGTTTGCGGCGCAAGAGTTGTTGGGACAAGACACCTTTGACGACGCTCGCCAACACGCTGCGCACGCCGTCTTGTTGATCGTTTGGAAAGACGTTGATGATGCGGTCCATCGTTTTGGCGGCGGAGTTGGTGTGCAAGGTTCCAAAGACCAAAAGGCCGGTCTCTGCGGCGTTGAGGGCCATGCGGATGGTTTCGAGGTCGCGCATCTCGCCCACGAGGATGCAATCGGGATCTTCGCGAACCGCCGAACGAAGGGCGTTAAAGAAGCTGTGTGAGTGTTGTCCGACTTCGCGCTGGCTGACCAAGGCTTGTTGGTTTTCGTGGACGAATTCGATCGGATCTTCGATGGTAATAAAGTGCATCTTGCGCGTCATGTTCATCTCGTGGATAAGGGCGGCAAGGGTGGTGGATTTCCCTGAGCCTGTCGGCCCTGTGACCAGCACAAGGCCCGAACGCAAGCGCGTCAGTTTGTGGACCGCTTTGGGAAGTCCGAGCTGTTCGACGGTCATGATCTTGGTGGGGATGATCCGAAAAACGGCCCCATATCCGCGCTCTTGCTTGAAGAAGTTGACCCGAAATCGCGCAACTTCGGGGACTTCGTACGCAAAGTCTGTATCGCCTGTTTCCACGAATCGCTCCCAAAGGTGAGGCGGAGCGATCGGGCGCATCAGATCCACGTAGTCGTGATTTTCGATCACGCGATAGCGGATGGGTTCGATCCTTCCGCCATTTCGGAGGATGGGGGGGCGTCCGACAGAAATATGGAGATCCGACGCGCCTCGTTCTCTCATCAAACGAAGAAAGCGGTCAATGCGGTTGTTGCTGGCCATAACGGGCTCCTGTGCGAGTGGTCTCAGGCAAAGACAGTGCTTTGTGTTGGATGGGTGCGTTTGACGTTCGGATCGATCATTCGGCTGTAAGGGATTTTTCGCGCAAGAATTGTGGGCTGCACATCGGCTCAAACGTTTCAGGTTTTTCTGCGCGCAGCCATGCTTCTTCGGGGGCGATCAGATCGGATTGAACGAGCGCCATCAAGGCTTGGTCGACGGTTTGCATCCCGGCATTGCGCCCGATCTGCATCATGCTGGGGAGTTGGTAAGTCTTGTCTTCGCGGATCAAGTTGCTGACGCCCAAGGTGTTTTTTAGGATCTCGAAGACTGCAACGCGGCCCGATCCGTCTTTGCGTGGAAGCAAGGATTGGCAAAGTACATACTTCAAGGATTCGGACAGAGACATACGGATCTGGCCTTGCTCTGCGGGGGGAAAGGACCCGATGATCCGATCGACGGTCTGGATGGCGCTGGTGGTATGAAGGGTTGCGATCACCACGTGGCCGGTTTCTGCGGCTTCAAGGGACATACGGATGGTTTCGGGATCGCGCATCTCGCCGACCATGATCACATCGGGGTCTTCGCGCAATGCGCCACGCAACGCCCGTCCAAAGGACTCGGTATGTTTGCCGACTTCGCGTTGATTGACGAGGGCGATCTTGGGCGGATGAACGAACTCGATCGGATCTTCGAGGGTGATCACGTGCGTGGGCTTGGACTCGTTGATCAGGTTGATGATGGCGGCGAGGGTGGTGGATTTTCCCGAACTGCTCGGGCCGGACACGACAATGATCCCTTGGTGGTAATCCAAAAGCTCGGTGATATGGGCAGGGATCCGCAGATCATCAAAGGTCGGTGGGATGTTGGGGATCGTGCGAAAGGTGATCGACACACCGCGACGTTGTACATAGGCGTTGGCGCGGTAACGCCCGACCTCGGGGATGGCGTAGCAAAAGTCGATCTCTCCCTTTTCTTCAAAGATCTTTTTTTGACGCTCATCAAGGACGGACATCAAGGTGTCGCGGGTGGTTTCGGCGGAATAGACATCTCCATCTTCCATCCGTGCCAATTCACCGCGATGACGGGCAAAGGGCGGCTCGTCGATCGTGATGTGCAGATCGGAAGCACCCTTGTTTCGGATCTCTGCAAGCAGTTCGTCGATAGGTTTATCGAACTTTTGGGTGGTTTGGGCTTGGACATCTTCTTCTTCGACTTTGAGGCGGGCGGCCATATTGCGCGAGACTTCGGTGGCTCGGGTGCGGACCTCGACGGCAGGATCGCGCTCTCTCACCGAACGCAACAGCGGCAAAAGAGAGGCGTGCGTAAAGCGGTCAAATGCGCTAATGACCTCAAGACGGACTTCTTGGCGGTTGTCGCGCAACAGCTGTGCCAGTGGCTTGAGCGCGTTTTGGGAGCCGATCTGTGCAAGCGCGTCAATGGCCGCCCAGCGGGATTCTTCGTCTTGGAGAGCTTGTACAAGATAAGGAACTGCACGTTCGTCTTTGAGGCGACCGAGGCTATCGCAGGCGTTGACGCGCAACCACCAATCCGAGTCGTTGAGCATATTGCAGATCGGACCGAGAATCCGAGGATCTTGGAAGTTTTCGACAAGGATCAACGCTGCTGTTCGGACATCTTCTTTGGGATGTTGCAACAAAGCGACCGCAGGACGAAGCACTTCGTCGCCAAAGTTGCGCAGCATCTCAAGGATGCGATCGCGCAACCACCCTGCAAGTTCTTGGAGATACAACAACAACTCGGTGAGGATCTCTTGGGTTTCACCTGTGCGCATGATGATCTCAAGTGCCTGACGGCGGCTGGCGTCCTCGCCTTGGTTGAGCAGATCGTACATCCGTTTGCGCATCCCCGCAGGATCGGTCTGTGCGTTTTGTTGGAGGTACTGGCTTGCAAGCTGCCGTCTCGCAGGGTCCGCTCCTGACAAACAACTCAACATCACCTGCATCACTTTTGGCCCACCCACCGGGCTTTTGGCCAACGCTTCAAGAGCTACCGTTGCGATCCGCGCATCTTTGTCGCTCGCAAGCTCTACAAGAAGCTGCACCATGTGTCGAGGCTGGCGTTCTTGCAAGAGTTTTTGTAAAGCGATCGAGCGCAATGCGGAGGGGCCCTCCATCACCGCTCGTTCTAAATAGATCAACCCCAATCGCCCCGTGAGGGCAACGGCGATCTCCCATCCCATCCGCTGTTTTGCGGGGGCTTTGTCGCTTAACAATGAATCCAACACTCGCTGCACGGTCTCGGGCTGCATCTTGCTAAGCAACTGCGCTCCAAAACTGCGCGCTTGGGGAGGGGCGTTTTCCAATGAATCCAACAGCGCCTTGGCTCCGCCGATATCGGGCCGTGCCAAAAAGATCTCTGCACTCATCCGACGGACATCGGCGTCCCGATGCAACAACAGCGGAACAACCTCAGCAGACCGAGGATTGGAGTCGCGCAACTTGAGCAACAACTGCTCTTTTTCTTGAGGGGTTTGCCAACCGCTTTCTTGGATCTGCTGGAGAATACTCTTTTTTCCCGTGAAGATTGCCATAATGACCACCGTTCCTGCACTGTCGAAGGGGGAAAATCGAAGCGATGCTTCTGGCCTCTGTACAACGAAACGTCCCACACAACGCGCCCGTCAAGCGCGTGTTGCCTTCCCACCGCTACCAAGAATCCACCCTCAGGTCAAGCAGGAGCGCGCACATATTGTCCCCCATTTTGTCCTGTTATCGGCTTTTTTTTGCTGCGCCTCTTCTCCTCGGGATCTTTTTTTAATAAGAGGATTTACGCAGTTGGATGGTTTTTGTGGGGTTTCACCCCACACCCCACAAGGGAGCTTTGCCCCCTTGACCCCGTATTGGCGAACAGATCACTGTTTTTCACGCAGACGGCTCTGTCGCTTGAATGGGTGTGAACACGGGGGTCTTGGGGCTGACTTCGTCAGTCTCATCTACAATTCACCCTGATACCGTTGTCGATGCAGGAGAGTCCGCACGATGCACTCAGAAGATCAGACGCTTCATTCAGCAGACCACGCAGAGACCACAAAGCCTCCGCGCCGTCGGATCGTGATCAAACTTGGAACCAGCGTTTTGACAGCGGGTAGCCCTCGATTGGATCTGCCGAGAATGGTCGATATCGCCCGACAATGCGCCGCGTTGATGCGTGATGGGTGCGAGGTGTTGGTGTGTTCGTCGGGAGCTATCGCCGCTGGGCGCGAGCGATTGGGCTTTCCTGCGCCTTCTTCTTCGATCGCGCACAAACAAATGCTGGCTGCCGTTGGGCAAAGTCGGCTGATGCGTGTGTGGGACAACCTTTTCGAGATCTACAGCGTCCGTGTCGGCCAAGTCCTGTTAACACGGGCAGACGTGGAAAGCCGCGACCGTTTTCTCAACGCACGCGACACTTTACTGATGCTGCTTCGCGAAGGCATCTTGCCGATCATCAACGAAAACGATGCCGTTGCGACCGAAGAGATCAAGGTGGGCGACAACGACAATCTCTCGGCCTTGGTGGCGACTCTTTGCGGGGCGGATCTGTTGATCTTGTTGACGGATATCGAAGGGCTGTACACAAGCAACCCGCACCGCGATCCCGAGGCGCGCTTTATTCCCGAAGTCCGCGAGATCGACGAAGCGATCAAGCAGATGGCAGGTGGAAGCGTAGGTGGCCTTGGGACGGGCGGGATGGCGACCAAGATCCAAGCTGCCGAGATCGCCCAACGCATGGGAACCGAAGTCGTGATCGCAGCAGGCAGATATCCCGATGTGATTCGCCGCGTTGTGGCGGGAGAATCGATCGGGACGCGGTTTTTGGCGCGGAGCTCTCCGCTTGAACAGCGCAAGCGTTGGTTGCTTGCGGGGCCGCGTCCGCAAGTGGCGTTGTTGGTGGACGCGGGGGCAGCAGAAGCTTTGCGCACACAAGGTCGGAGCCTGCTGGCTTCGGGCGTTGTGGGTGTCGAGGGCGAGTTTCGGCGCGGTGATATGGTTCAAATCCGTTGCGCTGAACAAGCGGCTTTTGCGCGTGGGATCGTGCGCTACGATAGCACAACAGCCCGACAGATCGCAGGTTTGCGCTCCGAAGAGATCGCCGAGCGTTTGGGGTATTCGTGGGGGCCGCTGGTACATCGCAACGATCTGATCTTGGTTTGAATTTTCATAGGAGTTACGCAGTTGGAGAGGGAAACCGTGAAGAATCAACCCTTTGCAGGGGCGGTTCGTGAACCGCTCGCGCCCGAACATGGGCCTTTTTCGTATCGAACTGCGTAAGTCCTCTTTTCATCAAAGAGCAAGGAAGGTAGCCACATGACCCGTTTGGAATCCATCGGACACGCAGCCCGTCAAGCCAGCCGCACATTGGGGATCTTGCCTCGTTTGGCCAAAGATCGCGCATTATCGGCGATCGCGGAGGCCCTCGAAACGCACACTGACACCTTGCTTGCTGCCAATCAAAGAGATGTAGCTGCGGGTCGCGAAAAAGGTTTGTCAGCGGCGATGTTGGATCGTTTGTTGTTGACGGAGGCGCGGATCGCGGGGCTTGCGAGGGACACCCGCAGCGTGATGGCGTTGCCTGATCCTGTGGGGACAGATATCGAAGGGCGGATCTTGCCGAACGGTTTGCGCTTGATGCGCAGGCGCATACCCATCGGGGTTTTGGGCGTGATCTATGAAGCGCGCCCGAATGTGACGGTGGATGTCGCGGTGTTGGCTGTTAAAACAGGCAATGCTGTGATCTTGCGCGGTGGTAGCGAAACGTTGCATAGCAATCTTGCGCTGGTCTCTGTGATCCGCGATGCGATCGAGAGCGCAGGCTTGCCGAAGAATGCTGTTCAAGCCATCGAAGATCCCGATCGTTCCCTTGTTTCCGAGCTCTTGCAGCTAGACCAGTACGTCGACATGATCATCCCACGCGGTGGAGCAGCGCTACACGCTCTTTGTCGAAAACAAAGCACCATCCCCGTTATTACGGGCGGGATCGGCATCTGTCATGTCTTTGTGGACGAACACGCAGACCTCGAACGGGCCGTCGATATCGTCGAAAATGCCAAAGTGCAGCGCCCTTCCGTATGCAACGCCCTTGACACGTTGCTTGTGCATCGCAACGTCGCGCAGGGCTTCCTACCCGCAGTAGCGGAGCGCCTGCAAAAAAGCGATGTCTTGCTCAAAGTCACGTCCGAAGTGGAGACCACCCTTCACCGCGCAGGCTCCACCATCCGACGCGATCTCGCTGGTCCCGAAGACTTCGACCAAGAGTGGCTGTCTTTGATCTTAGGCGTTCGTCTCGTGGACGATATCAACGAAGCCATCGCACACATCCACCAACATAGCTCCGAACACTCCGACGCGATCTTGACCCAACATCTCGGCCACGCCAACCAATTCATCAACGAAGTCCATTCTGCTGCTGTGTACGTCAACGCAAGCACCCGCTTCACCGATGGCGGCCAGTTTGGACTGGGAGCCGAGGTCGCCATCAGCACGCAAAAGCTCCATGCACGCGGACCGATGGGACTCGAAGAACTCACGACCTACAAGTGGATCGGCATCGGGGACGGACATATCCGAGCCTCTTAAACGCAGGCGCATCTTTTTTCCGACCGTGGCATCTTTTGAGAGCGTGAGGACTCCTGCTGTTTTTTGACAAAAGGCTTCCGCGATATCGATGCGAGTGGCTTGTTCCCAAAAGGACGGACAGGAGGGGCTTGTTGACGAAACGATGGATAGGAGTCGCTTGTTGGCAAAAACCCGTGTTCGCGCTCCTTTAAGCGACAGAGCCGTTGGTTTGAAAAAATGCTGATTGTTTCGCCAACACGGGGTCAAGGGGCCATCGGTCCCTTGCGGGGCGTGGTACCTCGCCCCACGAAAACCATCCAACGAGTGATGATTTTGGAAAGGATTGTGTCGGATGATCGGGCGTGTTGTGTTTTGCTGTTGGCTTTGTGGGATGTTGGTGGTTGGAGGGGTTGCGTGTGGTCCGCCCGCTCCGCCCGAAGTGAAGGGCTGTGCAAGCACCAAGCTGTATCAAAAAGACTCGGATTATGCCAAAGCAGGGCCTTGGGCGGTGGGGGCGAAGACTTTTTCGCTAGGCAAATCAAGACGCGATCGTCCCACCCAAGCGCCAACAAGACGGCTACACCAGCAGCCCCAAGACCAAGCGCCTCGTGTTGTTAGAAAAGGCCGGTCATCTGGCTTTTTCCGACCTTTGCGAAGTCGGAAAAGAGCAGGGTGGATTGATCAAGCTGGCGCGAGAGTACAAGGTCAAGATCCCCGAGGGCTTCGATCAACTGATCGAAACACTCGCAACAGACGGATGCAAAGAAGGGCAATTACCCGCAGCGCAAGGATGGCCGATCATTCACTTCGCATCTTCGGCTGTGCTAGAAGAAACGTTGCACTGCGACTCCAACGCATCCGCCGCCCTACAGGGCCTTCAAACCCGTTATCCGACCGTCAAAGAATACAAGGAAGAACGCCTTTGAGTTACCATGATCACAGCCACCGTCTCGATCACAACAAGCCCTTTCATCCTCTCCAGATCGCCGTGTTGACGATCTCAGATACGCGAACCAACGACACCGATCGCTCTGGCCCCCGTCTGATCAGCCTTTTGCAACGTGATGGGCATACGCTTGCTGCGTATGTGATCGTCCCTGACGAAAAAGAGCGCATCGAAGCGCAGTTGCGCGCATGGATCGCCGACCCATCGATCCAGATCGTCCTTGCGACGGGAGGAACAGGTATCACGAAACGCGATGTCACTCCCGAAGCCTTCCATGCCGTGTATGAAAAAGAGATCCCGGGCTTTGGCGAGCTGTTTCGCTTTTTAAGCTACGAAAAGATCGGCACCTCGACCATCCAATCCCGCGCAACAGCGGGGCTTGCAAATCGCACCTTGCTATTTGCTTTGCCGGGATCGACGGGCGCTTGTAGCGACGCATGGGAGGGGATCTTGCGTTGGCAACTCGATAGTCGCCACCAGCCTTGCAACTTTGTGGAGATGTTTGATCGTTTGTGAGGCGACAAGTCTCCGTTTGGGGGATCGGATATCTCGGAGATTAGGGCGTCGAGAGCGTGAGCGGGGTGTGTGAGGTGGCGCGTTGGAAGCGTTGTGGGTTGTGGGGATGGCCGATGTATTCGGCGATCTTTTGGAAGCTATCGCGTGAAAAGAAAAAGGTGACGTGGCCGTGAGACTCTCGAAACAGAGTGGGTTGACCCCATCGATGCCAAAGCTCTTGGACTTTGTGGGGATAGACGACTTGATCGTGCATGGAATTGATCAGCAAGATGCGGTCGCGCTCAAGGCGTGGGGTGTAGCGGGTGAGGCGAAGCGGATCGAGCAGCGGAAGCAGCGCCTCTTGGGGGATATGCGCGATCATCTGTCGTCCTGCTTTGATCATGGGCGAGTTCATTAGCGTATATCCGAGATCCACGAGGGGAGCGGCCAAACTCAACGATTCGAGGGAGTCTTCGAGGGAGGCAACCAGACCTGCGGTGTATCCGCCAAGACTGATCCCCAACAAGCCGATCCGAGCGTATCCTTCGGCACGCAGACCCGCGATCAGCTTGCGTGTGTCTGCGACGCCTTGACGCAAGGCATCCAATAGAATCGAGAGATCCGCATCGATGACGCGAGTTCCAGAGAAGTAACCGCGTGGTGATCGGCGCATGTGGTAGGGCAGTTCGATCATGTGTGTTGAGATCCCGTAGCGCAGCAGTTCGCGGGCAACCCACATCGATTGTTGGTGGCCGGGGGTAATCCAACCGTGCAAAAGGATGATATGCGATCCACGCCGATGGTCGGGATGGAGTAGGCTTACACCGCGCACGCGGTCGTTGGTAAAGTCTCCGCTGGGGCGTCCCGAAAGAAAAGAAAATTCAGCTTCGATACTCTCGCGGCGACGGGCTTTTTGGGTGAACCAACCTTTTTCGGGAGGCGTGGTGTCGCCGTCTGCAAAAAAGCTTTCGGGGGCGTGAGCAGGGAATTCATGAAAGTAGCGCTGAAGGGTTTCAAGTTCGATGCGGTGGTTGGCTTGTTTGATCAACACGTTGTTCACAAACCAAGAGGTCACTTGCTCCACACTTGTCGCAAAAGGACGCCACATGTCTCTCTCCTTCACACTGATGCATCTTGTTTGTCTTGTCTGTGCCTGCCTTCGCTTTGGGCGGCGGATGCTTCGTTTTGGCACCCTTTCCCACAAAAGGCCAAAAAGCAGTACAAACGACCTTTTTTTTGACAAAGCATGATGCGTGCCTCTTTGGGCCTGTGATCGTTTCGTATCATTATGGGTGTTTTTCGTGTGACGTATGAAAAAATCCCCGTGTTCGTGGGCTTTCAAGCGACAGAGTCGTCTGTTTGAAAAACGTGTGATCTTTTCGCCCAACATGGGGTCAAGGGGACGGAGTTCCCTTGCGGGGTATGGGGTGGAACCCCATAAAAAAACAGAATATGCGGGAGGATGGTGCGCGAAAAAACAGAATATGCGGGAGGATGGTGCGCGAAAAAACAGAATATGCGGGAGGATGGTGCGCAGATACAGCAGAGAAAGATTAATAAGCGGCGGGTGTTCCGAACTTTCGGGGATCGGATGCGGCGATGCGTTGGTGGTGGGCGTTGACAAAGACGGCTTGGACGGCGGTGTAGCCTTGGGGCCAGAGATGGATGGTGTGCTGTCGTGCGCGCAGCGCGCCGATGAGATCGTCGGAAAAGGATTTTTCCATAAAGAGCAGGGGAGGGAACCATTGGTGGTGGATGCGTGGGGCAGAGACGGCGTAGGCGGGATCTTTGCGAGCGAGGAGGATGTGTAGGAGGGCTTGCAGAGTGCCTGTGATGATCGTGGGGCCGCCTGAGGCCCCGATGCTGAGGACGGGTTGGCCGTTTTGTGCGACAAGAGTGGGGGACATGCTCGATAGTGGGCGTTTGTGGGGGGATACGGCGTTGGCAGCGCCTTGGATCAGGCCGAAGGCATTGGGTTTTCCGGGATGTGTCGAAAAGTCATCCATCTGGTTGTTGAGTAAGATACCGGATCGCTCGGTGACGACTTGGGAACCGAAGCTGGTGTTGATGGTGGTGGTGAGAGCGACAGCGTTTCCGTGTGCGTCGATGACGCTGATATGGGAGGTTCCGCCGTCACGGTGGGCGGCGGAGGGCGGGAGCTTTGGGCTACCATAATCGCGCCAAGGCAAGACGGCGTGTTTTTGAATGCGTGCGGCGAGGGACTTGGCGTAGGTGGGGGAGCGGAGGTAGGCCAACGGAACTCGAACGAAGTCTGTATCGCCCAAGTATCGGGCGCGATCCGCGAATGAATGTTTGAGGGCTTCGGTCAGCGTGTGATAATCACCCGCAGGATCGGCGAGCCATGTTTTGATCGGAAACTGTTGAAGGATCTGGAGGGTTTGGAGCATGGTGATCCCACCCGAAGAAGGCGGTGGCATCAAGAAGATATCGTAGCCTTGCCAACGGGTGTGGAGGGCGGTGCGTTGTTTGGGTCGGTAGTTTGCGAGGTCTTGGAGTGTCAAGATCCCGCCGTTGCGACGAACGGTTTCTACGATATCTTGAGCGATCCATCCTCGATAAAACACGTCGGGTCCGTGTTGTGCGATCGCTTCGAGAGTTTTGGCGAGGCGGGGCCGCCTGAGGCGGGTGCCTTGTTGGAGCGGCTCTCCGCCAGCGGCGTAGATCAAGTTGAGTCTCGGCCAGCGGCGAAGTTGTGTGCGATGAGCTGCCAGTCCGCGTGCGAGGTGAGGGCCGATCGGAAAGCCCTGTTTGGCGAGGTGGATGGCGGGCGTCAGGACTTGCGCGAGAGAGAGCTTGCCCCACGATCGGACGGCGTGGGCGCAGCCAGCGACTTCGCCCGGTACTCCGACGGCAAGGCCGCCTTCGCGACTGGCGTTTTTGGGCAGGCCGACTTGTGTGTACGTCTTGGCATGAGCGGAAGCAGGGGCTGTTTCACGAAAGTCCAAAACATCGGCTTTTTGGCCTTTTCCGTGTCGGAGGTACATCAAAAATCCCCCGCCGCCGATGCCGGAACCTGCGGGGCTGACGACACCTAACGCAAATGCCGCAGCGCAGGCCGCATCGATCGCGTTGCCTCCCGCTTTTAAGATCGCCACTCCCGCACGTGATGCGAGTTCATGATCGGCAGCCACCGCGCCATGTTGCCCTGCGGCTCGGTACACCGCGTGTCCTTTGTTTTTTTCGTGTGGGAGATTTGCTGTTGGACGGGAAGAACCGACAGGGGAAGGCAACGTCGGGGGGGCTGCGTGAGCAACGGAGGCAAGCCATAAGCCCCCCACAAGTCCAACGAACAATTCGCGAAAACGGCGAGTCTTCCGAGAGTATTGTTCTCTTCGCGAGGAGCAAAAGAAAGCGTCCACTAACATCCGCGACTCCTAATCTTTTGTGGTGTGAAAGTCGGTGAGGCGACGTTGTGTACACAAGCGCAAAGTGTGGCTTTTCACAAGAGGGTTGCGCCCGTTTGTGTGGGGGGTCGTGGACCAGAGCCTCGAATGCTTCGAGTCGGTCGCCGTTGCGCCCGTTTGTGTGGGGGTTCGTGAGATCGCAAAGGATACGGTGCGAAATGACCGAACAAAGGGTGTTTATACGAGATCCGCAGGGCGCGTGATCGCAAAACGTAGGGGCAGACAGGTGTGGCTGCCCAACAATCGGGCGTCTACACACTATCCTACGGGAACGCTTCACTCGGATATCGTATGATTGATTCGCATCACGATGAGAGAGTGGATGGTTGGGGTGGAATCAAGCGTGGGTGGGGAGATGGAATGAAGAAAAGAAAGAGGAGGGGGGTTTGTTGGAGACTAGCGGGAGGTTGTTTTCCATGTGGTGTGGCACTTGACGTATTGAGCAGGAACTTTCGTGCATTCGGTGCGGAAAACGGGGCGTTTGTTGCAGACGGTGCTCCACGTGGGTTTGCGCGAGCATTGGGTGTGATTGGTGGGTTTGCGGACGCATTGGGTGTATTGGGAGGGGACGCGATGGCAATTTTGATAGACTTGCCAGTAGCTACGGCATTGGGGGATATAACGGCACTTGAGCTGGCCGTAGCACTTGGTGTATTCACGTTCGTTGTTGATGAAACGCACACAACGTTGATAACATTGTTTGTTTTGGCTACAGGTGGTGTTCAAGCGCTTAAACGGTGCGCACTTGGTGGCCCATGTGGTGTAGGTTTTACACTGGTTGGCCCATGTGGTGTAGGTTTTACATTGGTTGTGCCATTGAAGTTGGCGGCTGCATTTGGTGGTGAGGAAGGACTTGCAGGTTTGGTGGCAGTGGTTGGAGCATTGGGTGGTGGAGGTGGGCTTGTATTGAAAGCCCAGACCGTAGGTTTCTGCCTTGGCAGAGGTTGTGTAGAGGGACAAGAAAGGAAGCACGGCGAGCAGGGTCTTGAACATTTTTCTCATCGAAAACTCCTTGGTCGATGATTAGAGGAAAAGAGGTCGGTTCGAGCGCAAAGATCCGTCTCCTGCGTTGAGGTGGACGAGCACTTGCGATCACAGAACCGACAAAAACAGCGATGCTGTTAAGTGGGGGTAAGACCCGCTTCCGATCGCATTATTCATTTTTTTTGAAAAAATTTGATCTTGCGAAGATCACCGCACAGGCCCCTTGCGAAATCGGCTGATTTTGCTACAAACCAAAAAGCCAAAGGGCGCGAGAACAGCGGGTGAAACGACGACTTAGAAAGAAAGGCCAAGCATGACACAGACGCTCCATTATCACAGTAACCTCCGCGATATCTTGTTTAATTTGTTTGAAGTCTTTCGCGTGCAAGACACCAGTTTGGGGAAGGGTCCATACAGCCATCTCGATGCAGAGACGGTGCAGGAGATATTGACGACTTTTGAAGAGGTGGCGCGCAAAGAACTGGCGTTGAGCTTCGCAGAGTCCGATCGTGTACCGTTGCGTCTTGATGCGGAAGGCAACGTGTTTCTACCCGAAGGGCTGAAAGGGGCCTTGAAAACGTACTACGATGGAGACTGGCACAAGCTGGAATTGCCCGAACATCTAGGTGGATCAGCGGCTCCTCCGTCAGTGGTGTGGGCGGCTTTTGAGATGTTGATCGGTGCAAACCCGGGTGTGGCTTTTTATGTGTTTGGCACCTTTATGGCCCGAATCATCGACCGCTTGGCCACCGAAGCTCAAAAGAAGCGGTTTCTTGGGGGGCTGGTAGAGCGACGCTGGGGCGGAACGATGGTCTTGACCGAACCTGACGCAGGAAGCGATGTGGGCGCAGGAACCACAAAAGCCCGCTGCCTCGACGGGGATATCTGGGAGATCGAAGGCGTTAAGCGCTTTATCACCAACGGCGACTACGACGCGACAGAAAATATCATCCACATGGTGCTTGCGCGGCCCGAAGGTGCTGCCGCAGGAACCAAGGGACTGTCGTTGTTTATCGTCCCGAAGTTTTGGGTCCACGAAGACGGCACGTTGGGCGAACGCAACGGCGTGTACTGTAGCAACCTCGAAAAGAAGATGGGGATCAAAGGCTCGGCGACGTGCGAGTTGACCTTTGGTGATCGCCATCCTGCGCGGGGTTTGCTGCTTGGCAACGTCCACAACGGTATCCGTCAGATGTTTCATATCATCGAACAGGCGCGGATGGCTGTGGGGATGAAGTCGATGTCTACGCTGTCTACGGGCTATCTGAATGCTTTGGCTTACACCAAAGAGCGCATCCAAGGCCCTGATCTTCTCGCGATCATGGACAAATCTTCGCCACGTGTGCCGATTATCCGGCATCCTGACGTGCGCAGGATGTTGATGAGCCAAAAAGCCCATGCCGAGGGCATGCGCGCACTTTGTTTGTATACTTCAACTCTTCAAGATCAAGTCGAGATCGCAGGCGGACACGGAGCCGAAGCCGCGCAGCGCTTCGATCAACGCAACGACTTGCTCTTGCCATTGGTCAAGGGATACTGCTCTGAAAAAGCCTACGAACAACTGAACTTGTCGTTGCAATGCTTCGGTGGTTCGGGCTATTTGCAAGATTACCCCATCGAACAATACATCCGCGATCAAAAGATCGACACCCTTTACGAAGGCACCACCCACATCCAAGCGCTGGATCTGTTCTTTCGCAAAGTCGCACGCGATGGCGGCGAAACCTTGCGGGAACTCTTGGGTGATATCCGCCAAACCCTCCAAGAGACCGCAGGTATCGCAGATCTCGCGGTGAGCCACCAACACCTCACGACGGCTCTCGGTCATTTCGAAGCCATCATGATGAATATGCTTGATAAAGTCGGCGAATCTTTCTACCACGTCGGACTCCAAGGAAATCGCTTGCTCTTTGGGCTGGCCGAACTGGTGATCGGCTGGCTGCTTTTGCGCCAAGCTGCTGTCGCTCACACCAAACTCCAACACGCTCCCCATGAGTCAAACTTTTATTCCGCCAAGCTCGCCACCGCACGCTTCTTTTGCTCACAAGTCCTCCCACAAATGGGACTTGTGCGCGATCTCATCCGCTCTGGTGATCTCGCCCTCATGGAACTCGACGAGCAATGCTTCTAATCTTGATCCTGCCCCCGCCCTCGGCCCTGTTTGCTTCATCGCAACCCCCAAGCCACCGATGCTTTTCGCTTCTCAAAAATTTTTCTTGCTTTGCGCTTGCCAAGCCAAATGAATTATGATATCCCTCTGCCCTCTCCGAGAATGGAGGTTTTTGGGCTATCCAAAAAGACAGCCTTTTCAAAAACAACCTGCCCAAGCGACTTCTGCGCCGCACTATACCACACAACTTGAACCTCTTTGCGTGCGCTCTCGTCTTCTTTGCGTTTTGTTTTTGCTTGCTTCTGTCTCCAACACGGTAAGGCGCACAGTTCAACGTTGAGCAGCCTGCGCTGAGATGGGCCGAACCTCTCTTCTCTTTCGGGACCATCCTTTTTGCCCAAAAGGATGCAACAAACACCTTGCTCTTTTTCAATCCTATCCTTCCTGACAAGCCTTTGTATCGGTTGCTTTTTTGTCAGATCTCGCTTTTGCGCGTTCCCATCCACAAAAGCATACGTTCTGCGATGGCTCCTTGTCAGTGTTGATCAACCAAGTTATGATCCGAGGGCCTTTGTTGGGAGTCGGGTGACCGGCTGCTCTTTGCTTCGTCCCTTACCAAGTCTCTCTTGTTTTTTTTTGCTCTCAGTTTGATGGGGTTATCGCGCACAAAATGCACGTCGTGACACATCCATCTCTTTGTCAAACCACACCATCAAACCCCTACAGGCGAGGGAGATATCCCCGCTTCTTCAAAGGCACACAGCTAGTTAAGGTGATACGGAAATGGCACAATACATCCTCCGACGCCCAAGCCGCGAATCGAACCCTCTTGCAGCGAGTACACCGACCATGACCGATGAACGTTCATCCAAAGTGTCCGCTGCAAAAAAGGAAACGCGCCAAGCAGAGAGGAAGATCCCACAGCACAACGCTCCCGAAAGCACGGAAAGCAAGGCCCCTGAAAAGCGCCGCAGAATCATCGTTGAGACTCCGATCTCTCAAAGTCTCAAACGGGCCGAAGAGCGCAATGCCGAGCCACGAGCAGAGCGAGACAGTCCGCAATACGCAGAGAGCAACACCGAAACAAAAACGCGACAGCCCTCCGCCCAAAAAACAGAACCCAAAACGGAGCGCACTCTTGCACAAAAAGTCGAGCAAAAGGCTCCTGCACAAAAAGTCGAGCAAAAGGCTCCTGCACAAAAAGTCGAGCAAAAAGCTCCTACACAAAAAGTCGAGCAAAAAGCTCCTACACAAAAAGTCGAGCAAAAAGCTCCTACACAAAAAGTCGAGCAAAAAGCTCCTACACAAAAAGTCGAGCAAAAAGCTCCTACACAAAAAGTAGCCGTGCCCAAGGCCGAGCCAAAGGCTTCTGCGCAAAAAGTCGTAAAAACCGAGCAAAAAGCAGCCGCGCCCAAGACCGAGCGAAAGGCTTCTGTGCAAAAAGCGGAGCGTAAAACCAAGCACGAAGACGAAGCCGTACTGGGTTCTTCGGAAGAAGACGAAGAGCTTGAGGGTGTGTTGCTTGGAGAAGACGAAGAAGAACTTGCGTTGGATGAGGACGCACATCCTTCGGAAAATCTTGATGAACCCGAAGAAGAGTTTGAACCGCCTCTCAGCGACGAGGCGATCTTGATGGGTCGCCCCGGGGCCGATATCGACGAAGAGTTGGAGCGCGAACTCGAAGAAGAGAAAAATCTACCGAGCGAAAAACTGCTCAAAAATATCTCGGCAACGCGCCAAGATCTGGATATCGTTCGGATGTATCTGCGCGATATCAGCAAACATCCTCCAATTACCCGCGAGGATGAGATCTCGCTTGGAAAGCGCATCTCCGAAGGGCAAGCCGCTGAGCGCGAGAGGAAGACCTGCGAAGGAGTCGAGCGTGTTGATTTGGCTCGGCTGATCAACATCGGTGAACTCGCCCGAAAAAAACTTGTCCGCAGCAATCTTCGCCTCGTTGTGAGCGTCGCCAAGCGTTATCTTGGTCGTGGTCTGAACTTCCTTGACTTGATCCAAGAAGGAAACGTCGGCCTTTTGCGCGCTGTTGAAAAGTTCGATCACGCTTTGGGCTACCGCTTCAGCACTTACGCGATCTGGTGGATTCGTCAGGCGATCAGTCGTGCATTGGCCGGCCAAACCCGCACGATCCGTCTTCCGATGCACATGGTCGAAGTGAGCAAAAAGCATCGACGTATCCGCAACGCACTCTTTCAAAAACTCGGACGTGAGCCGAGTTCCGAAGAGTTGGCGATCGAGCTTGGCTTGCTTGATCCCGTAGATGCCGAGCAGATCGAATCCCATTGGGAATCGGGAACCCCGTTGCCTCGGGTCTTGAGTTTACGGCTCGAACAAGCCGTCCTCAAGGTCTCCGATATCCAACGCTTGAATCAGGAGCCTTTGAGCCTCGAAGCACCTCTTGCACACGAAGACAGCACGTCGCTTGCGGACTTTATCAAAGACGAAAGTGTCCCAGCCCCAATGGAACACGCTCGTCAACAATCTCTCAAGGAACAAATGGGTAAATATCTCGAAGAACTCGATGATCGCGAACGACGTGTATTGACCATGCGTTTCGGACTCGAAGATGGTATCCCCCATACGCTCGAAGAGATCGGCAAGATCTTGAACGTCACCCGCGAGCGTGTCCGACAGCTTGAAATGAAAGCCTTGCGGAAACTGCGCCATCCTCGCCGAAGCAGCGAACTCCACAAACATCTCGAATACTAGCGCCCAACACCTCCGCGAATACCAGCACCCCCACAAAGCCGAGATCCCGACACCCCCACGAAGCCGAGATCCCAAAATCCCTCTACCACCGAGTTTTCAGATGATGAAATCTTTGCCTTTTCTCCTGTTGTTTGGAGCACTTTTGCTTCTTGTTGCTTGTCAACAACAAGACAACGCTGGACCTCGTATCCCCATCCCGATCCCTCCACATGGTATCAGCGATGTTGTTGCAGAAGGCCGCCAACCCAAACAAAACAACGCACCTGCCCCACAAACAACGATGGGAACGCCATACTCTGCGCCTACCTCAGCCTCACCAAGCGATGCCGAGCTTTTTGCGATCGCTGGCATCCAATGGAAAACCCCCAAGGGATGGCGTCTTCAGCGATCACCAAGCCCCATGCGCCTTGCGACTTATTTCTTACCGAACCACGCCGCAGGGACCGCAACCTGTGCGCTGTTTTATTTTGGTCGTGGTCAAGGCGGAAGCATCCAAGCCAATCTCGACCGATGGGTCGGGCAGTTTGCCAAAGACCCCGCAACACAACGCACCAAAAAGATCGAAAAGTCCCTTTACAACGGGCTTTCCGTACACATCGTCGAGATCTCAGGGCCTTATTCCGATGGCATGGGGCCGATGGCGTCCGCTTCGCCTCGCCCAAACCAACGGATGCTCGGGGCGATCGTCGAAGCTCCCGAAGGCCCTGTCTTTTTCAAATGTGTCGGACCAGACGCCTCGATCCAACAGGCTCGCGGTGGTTTCTCTGTGCTTCTACAGTCCGTCCAACGCAAGTGATCCATCGCGCACCACTTTCTTCCCCGCCTATCCGCATCCATCCCGCTTATACGATATCCGAGCCACGTGTACACAAAGGAAAGTGCGTAGACGCCCGATTGTTGGGCACGCGGGGCTGCCCCTACATCTTGCGATCACGCCAAAGGAGAGTGCGTAGACGCCCGATTGTTGGGCATCCACGCGGGGCTGCCCCTACATCTTGCGATCACGCTATGGGCGGATTTCGTATAACGCCTCTCTCAGCCCCACTTCGGGCGTTATCGCAAACGCCGCTCTCAGCCCCACTTCGGGCGTTATCGCAAACGCCGCACTTCTTCTCTCTCGGCCCCGCACATCCTTGTCTTTTTCTTAGAAAATACGTAGGTTAAAACCCTCTTTCCGCTTGGGGCGAACGCAAACCAACACGGATCTGCACTTTGTTGATCGGCCCGTTGGTTCGGTCGTTTGGGCGGTACGCTCGTTGCTCACAAGCAAATTTTTTGCCTACACCCACCGTCTTTTGGTGGCTCCCTTGTCCACAAAGGAGACGCATCGTATGTGCCGTCGTCTGTTTGTTTTTTGCGTCGGTTGGTTGGTCGGATACAGCGCGTTTGCCGCACACGCCAAGCCTTCCTTTTCTTTTCCTTTCCCCACAGCCCTCACGCTCCACAGCAAAACCGAGATCCCTCGCTTGACGCTCGCTTATCACGGATCTCTCGGCACCGCACAACAAGCGCAGACCGTCCCAACACCTCCTCAAACCCCCATGCCTGCCTTCGATCAGACTTATCTGTATTTTACCATCGGGTTGTTGGCGGGTTCCCTTGTGGTGGGTATCGGTGAGACCATCACCCGCCAAGTCGGGGGTGATCCGCTTGGATGGCAGATCGCAGGTGTGCTGTTGAACGGTGCTGGAACCGTATACAACGCCGTGATCATGTCGCAGATGCTTTCGCAGATCCAAGAACCCATGATCCAAGCGCTGTTTTGGGCCAGCCTGATCGCAAGCGGTATCGGCTTTCTCGTCTCTGTCGTCCAACTCATCATCCAGATCCACCGCCGCATGAACAAGCCCAAAGAGATCCCAAAACCTGTGGCTCTCGTCCCTTGGGGAGATATCGACGAACGCGGAAACCCCCGCGCAGGACTCGCACTCGTCGGCCACTTCTGAGCCAACGGCATCGTCTTGCAAGAGCGAGAGGGGGTTGGTCTCGCGCAGGACGCGCACTCGTCGGCCACTTCTGAGCCACTTCACTCACGCGGAAGCTGATCAGGACACATCCGTAACGTCCCATACCCCGCAAAAAGCTCGCCTGTCGTGTGACGCCAACGCTTTGAATAACGGCGGCTCGGTTTTCTTAATTGACTCACAAGATACGAATTGAATGTGCGTTGTTTTCCCCCATCCATCCGCTTATAAAGCGATGGCTCGGCGCGGTACATAAAGATCTCGTGAACGGTGGGGCGTGGGCTGTACCCCGTATGAAGTATCCTTACCCGACCATCCGCATCCAGCCCATCGACGATCCCGACGTGCGTCAGCGGGTCGTCTTCAAGATCGCGATTGCGATTGCGATCCACCGTCGCATGCCAGAACACAACATCACCTTGCTTGGGTTCGCCTCGGTGGATGTACCCGTACTTTTGGAAAAAGTGGAACAGTGCAAACGTACCGCTTGAACCCCGATACCCCGAAGATGCGAACGCATCGATCCCAAACCGCGAAAACACACAACGCAGCCAACCCGCGCAATTGCTCCGATACGAGGCGTTCTGTGCTGCGCTTGTGCAGCGCGCCCACAAACGACCTCGATCCCGTCGAGCCATGCGCACGATCCGTTGCCTACATCCTCCTAGCGGCGGAGAAGACACCACAGGCAACGCTGCTTCCCACATCCGCAAGGGCATCCATGCCCGTATCTGGGGGGGCAATTGGTCTGCGCCCGGCCCATCATACAGGCGCGATCGCAACGCTGGTGGAGCCAAGACGGAAGCCGATGCTTCGAGAAAAGGCGGGTGTTCGTCGATATCATCAAGGCTTGGTGGAAGGACGTGGATCGGCGGGCGGGTGGGAGGAGGGGTGTGTCGTGTGAGGGTGCGCTGTTGTGTACATCCGATCTCCAAGATCGAGGCCACAAGGATCAAACCGAAGAAGCCGACCACACCCCACGAAAGAGAAGGGGGCCATGTTCTTTTTGCGTTCGCTTGCTTGTTGTTTGGTTGTTCCCATCGCAGCATCTTGCCTCCTTGCACGTTGTTTCTGCGGTTTTTTCTGCAAAACCACACCACATACCCACAAAAAGGCTACCACAACCCTCCGCAAAAAACAAAAAGCGATGGCTTATACGAAATCCGCCCATCGTGTGACCCTAACGGTGTAGGGGCAGACAGGTGTGACTGCCCAAGAATCGGGCGTCTACGCGATATCTTACGATCACACTTCACTCGGATATCGCATCATTCGCCGAGGATGACTTTGTGAGCGCGCAAACGCAACGCGTTGAGTTGGATGAAGCCCGCTGCATCCTTCTGATCGTAGCCGCCCTCCACATCCATCGAAGACAACTCTTGATTGTACAACGAACTCGGCGAGAAACGGCCTTGGATCATCACGTTTCCTCTGTACAATTCAAGATTCACATAACCATCGATCAAACTTTCCGCTTGGGTGAATGCCGCTCGCAAAAAGTCCATCTCCGGGCTAAACCAAAAACCGTTGTAGATCAACTCTGCAAACTTGGGGGCCAAGCTGTTTCGCAGGCGCATGACTTCGCGATCCATCGCGATGCCTTCGAGGTCGCGCAAGGCGTGGTGCAAGATCGTTCCGCCCGGTGTTTCGTACACACCACGCGACTTGAT
Source organism: Myxococcota bacterium (assembly GCA_023150835.1). Lineage (GTDB taxonomy): Bacteria > Myxococcota_C > UBA6777 > UBA6777 > UBA6777 > JAKLKB01. The sequence goes on from JAKLKB010000055.1 coordinate 35,195, forward strand.
CCCAACAAAGCGGTTCTCCACGATATCGATCCGACCGACACCATGAAGGCTTCCAAGATCGTTGAGGTAAGAAAACAACGCCCAAGGCTCTTCTTTTCGTGTCCCATCGTCCAAATTTTCCACCGCGACAGGTAACGCATCTTTGAACTCCACCTTCAAACGGCATCCTTCTTCAGGAGCGTTGCGCGGTGAACGTGTCAGCCGATAGATATCTTCGGGCGGCGTCAACAGCGGATCTTCGAGCATCCCAGCCTCATAGCTTTTGTGCATCAAGTTTTCGTCCGTACTATAGGGCTTTTCTGCGGTGGCTTCGACAGGAATCGCATTCTCTTTGGCATAACGGATCAGATCCTGGCGACCTTTGAAACGCTCCAAAAACGAAGACTCTTTCCAAGGAGCGATCACTTTCAACTGCGGAGCAAGCGCTGCATACGCCAACTCGAAACGCACTTGATCGTTGCCTTTGCCCGTCGAACCGTGAGAAACATATCTCGCGTTTTCTTTTAACGCGATCTCCACTTGGCGACGCGCAATCAACGGGCGCGCCAACGATGTCCCCAACAGATAACGACCTTCATACACCGCATTTCCCGCAATCGCCGGAAAAATGAAATCCGTCACGAACTCTCTTTGCAAGTCTTCGACGTACACCTTCGATGCACCCGTCTCCAACGCACGCAACTTCAAACTCTCAAAGTTTTCCTTTTGACCCACATCCGCAACGTAAGCGATCACATCATAGCCACGCTCTTGCAAGATCTTCAAAATACATGAGGTGTCCAATCCACCACTGTAGGCCAATACAACTTTTTCTCGACTCATCTTTTGTTTCTCCTTCGCGCCTCTTGCGCTCCAATCCTCGCCTTCTCTCTGCGAACATCGCGCACTTCTCGGCAAACGGTCGCGTGTGCTAACACACCCTACTATCCCCTGTCAACTCCTGATCCTTTTCTCTCCACGTGACTCCGCGCTTCAACCCAAATCCCCCGCACAACCGAAGAAAAAACATCACTTCTTTCTCCTCACACATCCCCGCGCTTTTTTTGAGATGAAAAAAATACGAAAAAATCCTTGAAAAAAACAAAACACCCTTTATTATCGTTTCACATGATCTGCAATACGTTTTGCGTTTGCTTGCGTCTCTCGTTGTTCCTCTACCTTACTTTGCCGAAAAAGCCTTGTCTTTTCAATCCGTAAAAACACGCCGCCCCCGTTGACTACTGTTTGATTCGACGAAAAAACATACTTTTGATACTTGATGACGGACACTCTCATGGATAAAAAACCAAGTTCTACCGACAAAAAAAACGATCCAAAGAAGATCCTTCGACGACGTGGTAACGAAGAGGTCGTCTTCGATCCTTCCCAAGAATCCCTCAGCCACGAAAAACTCGACGCCGCCCAAAATCCCGAATCCTCCGCACCAAACACTTCTTCCAAATTGCGCCTCCCCCGAAGAAAACTCAACAAACGCGCCCGAAAAGTCCGACCTGCTGAACTTCCCGAAGAGATCCAAAAAAAAATACAAGACGGCGAAAGCCCCTCCATCCCCCTCCATCCACTCCTTGCGAAGGATTCCCCCATGACCACAAAAAAACGCACCCCCACCCCCGACCCGGCCCAAACATCAACCACCCCCAAACGACGCGGACGACCACCCAAACCAAAAAGCGCTACCGATATCCGTTCTCTTCTCAATAATCCCGAAAAGCTCAAACAAGATAGCAATGCCCTCGTCGATCTCGTCCGCAAAATCGATCAAACTCCCTCTCACGCTGGACCTCGAAAGCGCGGACGTCCCTCCAAACACGCGACCCATCTTCGCGGTCTTTTTACCAGCGAAACCCCTCTTTCCGAACGCCCCTCTTCTGATCGGTCTCTCCCCCCATCGACAACTTCTTCGGCCTTCCCATCCAGCGAATCCGCTACCACTCCCACCACTCCTACCGCTCCTACCACCGACGCAAAACTCGCCGCTTCGCTTGCACAAGCCGCCACTCAGCCTCCCGCTCCCAAAAAACGCGGGCGACCGAAAAAACAAGTGGACTCCCCCCTCCTTTCGACCGCTGTCACTTTCTCTGATGCAACATCTGAACACCCCACCACACCTTCTTCTCCCCAATTACCACAAGCACCGAGTTCTATACTTTCTTCTCCGTCTTTTCCTGAAACTTCAAACGTTGCTCTTCCTTTGCCGTTGCCCGAAGCTCCGAAAAAACGCGGACGACCGAAAAAGTCAGAATCCATCGCTTTGATCGCTCCTTCTATACCTCTCCAAAAGCGCGGTCGTGGCCGACCTCGCAAGTCAGAATCCCTCTCCTCTCTCCACTCTGTTTCTGTTGCGCCCATCCAAACACCGCCATCTCCCGTTGAGCATGATATCCTCCAACCTACCGCTCCATCCGTCGAGCACGATACCCTCCAACCCAACGCGACAACCGAAACAACAACTGAAACGCCGAAAAAACGCGGCCCGGGTCGCCCCAAAAAATCAGAATCCCCCGTACAAAGCACCCCCGTCCTCGCTCTCCAAAAGCGTGGACGTGGGCGACCCCGCAAAAGCCAAAGCCTTGTCTCCCTCCCTGCCCTTGCAAATACAACCAACCCGACGATCTCTTCGGCTGTTGCAGAATCATCCTCTTCGGCCAACCACTCCCCTCGTCCCGATACCTTGGCCCAAACCCACTCAGTCGCAAACAACACGACTGCTGTTGTTGCAGACACGCCTCCAAAGCGCGGGCGTGGGCGACCCCGCAAAAATCCAATCCCCCAACCTTCTCAACACACCAGTCCCCCGATCAAACGAGGCCCCGGGCGACCCCGTAAAATCGAAAACATTGTCGCGGCTGCTTTCAAAGAGCCACCCAAAAAGCGCGGCCCCGGGCGACCCCGAAAAGCCGATATCCTTCAACGTCAACGCAAAAAATCCTTGCAAGGCGTTGGACCCGGACAAGCCATCACTTTCCGCGCCTTACAAACTCAACTCGAAGCCCTCCAAGCGTGGCGTAATAAAGACGAAACTGTCCGCCTGCGCGTCCGCAAAGCCCTTGAAGGCAGCGCAAAACGCACCGACGATAGCGATTATCGCGAAGTGATCGAAACCTTGATCTTTAAAATGCTCTATCCCGAAGATCACCAAGGCGAATAATCCGAATAATCCGAATCCCACTCATGGTGTGATCGAACAATCATACGAAATCCGCCCGCTGCGTTATCGTAAAGAGGTCGGGGCACACAGGCGCGGCTGCCCAACCGTAGGGCATCTACGCACGATCCTTCGCTCACACATCTTGCGGATCTCGTATCACTCGGATCTCGTATCAGAACAGTCCACAGCGCACTTGGACCAACTCATTCCATTCGTTTGCGATCATCATTCCTACAATATCCGTCAAAAGCGTATCCATAAGCGTCGATGCGGTTTGTTGTAAACGCCCTGTGATTGGGCAGCCACACCTGTCTGCCCCTACTTTTTCACGTACTTCACGGACGGAACAGAAACTGTTTGCTTTGAAAAAAGCAGCCGTCAAAGCGAACAGTCCGGAGCAGAAACCTCGTTACGCAGGGAAAAAACAGTCGTGTTGTCAGCGAAACGAATCGATTGAGTTGGTCCAAGTGGTCCACAGCGGCTGCCCTACAACAGGGCTACGAGAGCGGATCGCATCGACCGTGCGATCGCACTTCTCTCGGGTGTCGTCTCCTCCGCCGATCTGCGAAGCAAAAAAGTAAGGTCTGTTCGTGGTTATGAGTGGAAACTTTCTTCTAATTGCGACGCCAAAGCCTGAAGGGCTTGTCTGTCAAAGTGATAAGGTTCGCGGCAAAAATCGCAGGCGATCTCGGCTTGCCCTTGCTCGTCTGCGATCGCTCGCAATTCTTCTGCCCCCAAGCTCAACAGCGCTCGCTCGACTCGCCGCAGGCTGCACGTACAACGAAACGACAAGGGCCGTTCTTCGACGATGTGGTAAGTCTCTCCGAGCAATGCGTGCATGATCGTCGCAAGCGGGACACCTGCTTCGATCTGCTTGACCACTGAATCCATCCGTTCGATCTGCGCTTCCAACTTGTCGATCACCGCCTCCTCTGCCCCCGGCATCAATTGCAAGATAAATCCTCCTGCCGACAAGATGCTCCCATCCTCGCCCAACAACACCCCCACCCCCACCGAAGAAGGCGTTTGCTCAGATTGTAAGAAATAGTATGTAATGTCGCTTCCGACCTCACCATTGATCAACGGCACCGTCCCACGATACGCCTCGTCTTCTCCTGTGTCGCGTAATACGTGCAAAAATCCCTCTTTCCCTATCGTTGCGCCCACATCGATCGTTCCCGGCTCGCCGTTGGGATGCCCGACCTGCGGCTCTCCCACGTAGCCGCGCACGCTGCCGTCCGCCCGTGCATCCACCACGATCCGTCCGATCGGACCGTCCCCTCGGAATTCCAGAGCCAATTGATGTTGCTCTTCTTTCAACATCCCCGCCATCATCACACCTGCCGAAAGCACCCGACCCAACGCAACGCTGGCATTCGGCCACGTCTCATGGCGGCGACACAAACGGCGCACCAGTTTCGTCGTCTGGCACATATACGCACGCACTTGTCCGTTATACGCAAGCGCTTTGATCAACACATCTTGATTCGTCACAGCTTTCTCCGCTCTTTGTTCTTTGTGGTTTTTGTGCATCGCTCACCTACCCACGCCTCCTTGCGCTGGCAGAGATTGACGCCACGCTGACTTCGTTCTACAACGTACGCGCAAGGTGACGTGTTTGCATCTTGCGGTACGTTCTTTTTATTTTGTAGGAAAAGAGAATGTCTGCTCTGCGTTTTGTTTTTCGTCTCCTGCCTCTGGCTTTGTTCGGGGGAGGCTGTCTTACGATCTCCTTTTGGTTTCTGCAAGGGTGCGATCTGGGGCCTCCATCAGAAGCTGCCATCGAGTCCACACCCCGTTTGGAGATCGTGCAAGGTACTGAAAAAGAAGCGGAGCCTGTTGCTGAGCCTTTCGCCGAGCCGCTTCCCCTCGAACCTTCGCCCGAAACCAGCGTTCCCGAAGAATTCGCATCCGAAACCCAATCATCCGATGCCACCGAACCTTTCGCACCTGAACTCGAACCGATACCCGAACCGATACCCGAGCCGATCCCTGAACCCGTTCCTGAACCCGCCACCGAGCCGACTCCTGAGAAAGATCCCGGACAAGGCACTTCGATCGGCCCGTATTGGATCACCTACTACTACCTCGCACAAGAACAGCAGTACACAGGCACACCAGACACCGATCTCTATGATGCCAACTGTAAAAAGATCGCGACGGTTTCAAGCACTTATTCGGATGCTGTTTGCATCGAAGGCAGCGGAAAACTCAAAGATGGTCGTGTGATCAACTACGCAAAAACCTGTAGCTGCGGGCGTTCCTGTCGTGGCGGGAGCATCATCTGCTACAGCGTCTTGGACCCCGCACGCTTTCCTTGGGGCCTTGGTTCGCGCAGCAACGCCCTTGTTCCGCTGCGATCTCTTGCGACCGACCCATCCCTGCTGCCTTACGGAACCCTCGTGTATATCCCCCAATGGGACGGCGTTTTGATCCCTGCTCTCGATGGCTTGGGCGGCTGGACGCATGACGGGTGTTTTCGCGCTGACGACGTCGGCGGAGCCATCAAAGGACAGCACTATGATTTTTTTGCCGGAACATCGGCCATGTGGAAGGCTCTTGAAAAGATCCATCCCACGCGCACCAACCTCCAACTCTTCAAAAACCCACCGCGCTGTGCGCATCTCAAACCTTAAAAAAAGAGACCTTTCTCGCTCAAAACCATGATTCCCTTTGTAGGTCTTCATCGCAATGTCACTCGATACTTCTCGCAAACGCGCCTTGTTGCGCAATCTGCTGTTTAACCTGATCGGTGTCTTCTTTGGAATCGGGTTGTTTGGATATGGCGTTTGGCAACTCAACGCCATGATCCGCAGCCGTTGGCTTTCTCCCCTAGAACAAGGGTATGCACGCTTGCTTTCCCAAGAGAGCCTACCCTACGAACGCGAAGATTCGCGCTACAAGCTCTCTTTCTTGCTCACCAACTCGCAGCAAAAAACAAGACCCTTGACGATCTTTGACCCAGATCTTTTTCATCACATGGAGAAGACGGCAGATGCTCGATCTCGTGAATTCTCTTATGCTTTGGCTGCACATCCTACAAAAACATGGGTGTTTCTTCGGTTGGGAGCGTATCGCCACAAACCCAAGCCCTTGCCTGCCTCGGCGTGGATCTTGATGATCGGTGTGATCCTTTGCGGTGTGGCCTTGTGGATAGCGGCCTTTCGCAGCGTCAAAGAACGCAGAAGACAGCTTGTTTTCGAGCAAGTTCTCGCAGACAACGAAGCCCGCAAAAAGACCCGCACAGCCGAGCCGTTGTCAAAGGTGGCGGCTGTGTCTCCTCTTTATCGAACGGGTGCCGTATGCCCAAACCTCCGTGTTTGCAGCAGGAAACTACGATAGCTTAGACGAAATCCGAGTGATCTGTGATCGAAGGATAGCGCCCAGACGTCCTGTGCTCGGGCAGCCACAGGGGGCTGCCCCTACATTTTACGACAACACAACGGACGGATTTCGTCTTACCCGCTGCGATCACCGGGGGCCGTATGCCCAAACCTCCGTGTTTGAGACGTTCGAGCGGCAGAGTGTATGCCCAAACCTCCGTGTTTGAGACGTTCGAGCGGCAGAGTGTTTGGTGTGAAAAAAACTCTGTTCAAAACCCCGTGTTCGCGAGGCTCCAAGCGGAGCCGTTGTGGGTGGAAAAAGCTCTGATCTCTCCGCCAAAACGGGGTCAAGGGGGCTAAGACCCCTTGCGGGGTGTGGGGCCGCGCCCCACAAATACCCATCCTACAAACCCGTCTTTTCTTTCAACACAAGAGGTGGTTATGTTTCGTGCGGTGTTGTGTTTGCTGTCGATCAGACTGTTGCTTTCGGGCCTTGTTTGGGCCCAAAAGCCAGCCACAAAACATTATTCTGCCGATCAATGGAGGTTTTCCGAGCCTTCGCCTGATCATCTTCATCCGTTGCGCCGCTTTCTCCGCCGTCCGCCCAAGGGATTTGTCGATCTCAAAGAACGAATCCCCGATATCCATCTCCAGATCCGTTATCATACTCCGCACAACTTTACGGGAGCTCCGCTGCTCGGTTATGGAGCGCCCGGGGCGTGGATGCGAGAAAAAGCCGCCGATGCGCTCGCCCAAGTCCAAGACTCCTTACGCAAACAAGGGCTGAGTTTGCTTGTCTATGATGCTTATCGCCCGATACGCGGGACGCTGGCGATGGTCGCTTGGGCCAAACGTACGCAACAAACCCATCTGCTCAAAGGCTACATCGCCACGCGATCAGGCCACAATCGCGGCCACACCATCGATCTGACGATCTGTGAGGCCAAAACAGGCAAGGCGCTCGATATGGGCAACGCTTACGATACCCTCAACGAGACCAGCCACACCCGCAACGCTCGGGGTTATGCTCTCCAAAATCGCTTGTTGCTATTGCGGGTGATGCGCAGCGCAGGATTCCGACCCTACAATAAGGAATGGTGGCACTTTAGCTTTCGTATGCCCGCCAAAGCCCGCGATGTCCCGTACGGATGTTATGAACCCAACGAAAAAAGATGGCGGCCCCCCAAAGGGTGGGAACAACCGGGCTTTCAGATGCCCAATGCATGGACACCCCGGCCTTGTCGCTAATATCGCCGCTTCGACAGGTACACTGACGCGGTCTTCTTTCGTCTGGAAACTTCGATCTTGCCGATACGCTCGCTGCTTCGACACAAACACCGATGCGGTCTTCTTTCGCGTGCGCGAGCGCAACATGGAGTACCGAAACATGCAACCTTTTGTTTCTTGGTTTTTGGGCTACGACTTTTTCTCTGTTAGGAATCCCACACTACGGCTCTTTTTGAACAAGGCATCGATCTCACGGGTTCGATGGTTCGGGTGGATGCTGTTGTTCTTGGCCTCTGCTTCTTTCTTGCGCGCCGATACACCGAACGTTTCGTGGTTTGTTGGGCCGTTTGAACAAGCCTTGCAGATCGCAAAGCAACAAAAGAAACAAGTGTTTCTCGATATGTACGCAGACTGGTGTCACCCCTGCAAACGGATGGAACGCGAAGTCTTTCCCAAGCCCGAAGTGCGCACTTTTCTCGATAAGCATTTTGTCTCGCTCAAAAGAGACGGTATGCGCGCAGAAGGGGCGTTTTTGGCCAAACGCTACAACTGCGTGACCTACCCTTGTATGTTGGTGATCGACGAACAAGGCCAAGAAGTCGGTCGATTGACGCGCTTTACACTTCCCCAACCTTTTGTGCAACAGCTAACCGAACTGCGCGATGGAAAAAATACGCTCCCCGCTCTCTTGACCCAACTCCAGCAACAGCCACGTGATCCTGTCCTCCATTTTCGCGTCGGTTTTCGTTATGCTTATCGGGGTGACGCACGCTGTATCCAACACCTCCAATTCACCGCGCAAAATCCTCCACCCCAGTTCCCACACCTCGCAGCCAAGGCCCTTTACACGCTTGGACGGATCTATTACCGCAATACCTTGCGCGATTGCGCCTCGGCCAACCGCACTTTTCTCGACTACATCAAACGCTTTCCAAACGGTGCCGATATCCAGCGTGTTCGCAACCTCTACAACGGTTGCCTTCGACGCCTTCGCCGCTAATCTCACCGCTCGTCTCACCGTTCAACTCACTGCATCTCAACGGCATCACAAGCGCCTTATATGGTATCCGAGAGACGCGCACACGAAGGGAGAGGGCGAACTGTTGTAGACGCCCTGTTCTTGGGCTGCCACGGGGGGCTGCCCCTACATCTTCCGTGTACACGATGAGCGGATTTCGTATACGGCAGATCCGCACCTTGCCAAGTCGCTCACCAAATGCCTATAACGATCAATCGCCTAGCGTATTTCTGCGCAGGTTCTGTTTCGTTGGGTCACAACACGGCGGAGCGCGGGGGGAACACGTGGCATCGTTTTTTCTCAAAGGAGGTCGTATGCGTCGTCTCGTCAGAGCGGGCTGGTGTGTGGGTTGGTTTGGATGGCTGGTGATGGCTTTGGTGTTTCTGGGGGCTGATCGCGCAAACGCCCAAACCATCGGCCAATGGTATATGCACGAAGGCAGCGGAATCGCGAACTTTGCTTGTCAAAGCCAACATGGAGCCGTCTTCGCTTATCAATACGCCTCGATCCCACCGTGGCCTGATGCGGGTTGGAAGTTGGCCCCCGATCCCACGATCATCAATCTAAACCGTCGTTCGTCGCTTTGTGATGCAGGAACGCCGTGTCGTTGTGGAGGGGACTTCACCTATTTTCGCAACGAAGTCTCGATCCCTGCCAACTACAGCCTGACCAGCTTTGTGGTCGAACTCAACGGCATGGACGACGGCACACGCATCACCCTCTACAATTCCCGCTACCCCAACGGCGTCACACCGCCTAACGGCTATGTCTTCCTCGGGCAAAGCCTTTCCCAAGACCTCCAATCTTACGCAGCCATCGGCGAAGTCAACGTCATCCTCTTGACGCATATCGACGACTGCTGCCAAGACTCCAACCTCCGCGAAGCCTACATCCGACTCAATGGCCAACGCGTACCCACCTGCCAACCCACCAACGAGATCTGCGACAACCTTGACAACGATTGTGACGGACAGATCGACGAAACCTTCTTGAACAAAGGCCAACCCTGCAATGTCGGCGTGGGAGAATGCCGACGCAGCGGGACTTTTGTGTGCAACGCCGCCAAGACAGGAACCACTTGTTCCGTCCAACCCGGAAGTCCGCAGCCCGAGATCTGCGACGGCAAAGACAACGACTGTAACGGTCTCACAGACGAAACCTTCCCCACCAAAGGAGCCGTCTGTGAAGTCGGCGTCGGGGCTTGCAAACGCACCGGACAATTGATCTGTGCCGTTGATGGTTCGGGTCTGATATGCTCTGCTCAGCCCGCATCTGCGCAGTCCGAGATCTGCGACGGCATCGACAACAACTGCAACGGCCAGATCGATGAGAATTTCCCTGATAAAGGGGCTGTATGCGAAGTCGGTGTTGGAGCTTGTAAGAGCAGCGGAACGTGGGGCTGCAAAGCCGATGGATCGGGCCTTTCTTGCTCGGCCACTCCACGCGCCCCACAATCCGAACGCTGCGATGGCATCGACAACAACTGCAACGGTCAGATCGATGAGGACTTTGCGACACTCGGTCAAAGCTGTACCGTCGGCGTGGGTGGATGCCAAAAGACCGCGAAGTTTGTTTGTAAGGCCGATGGTTCGGGCGTGGAGTGCCCTGTGAGCGCAGATCCTCCCTCTCCCGAGATCTGCGACGGCAAAGACAACGACTGCAACGGCCAGATCGACGATGGTCTTGTGCGCGCTTGCCAAAGTGCCTGTGGTGCAGGTGTTGAAACGTGCAAGGCCGGTGCATGGGACGCTTGCAGCGCACGTACTCCCAAGCCCGAAGAGTGCAACGGTCTAGACGATGACTGCGATGGACAAGTCGATAATGCCGTCAATCGGGCTTGTTCGACAACTTGCGGCAACGGCACAGAGACCTGCCTCAATGGCCGTTGGGGCGTTTGCAGCGCTCAACAACCCAAGCCCGAAGAATGCAACGGCAAAGACGATGATTGCGATGGTTCGGTCGATAACGGACTTGCTCCTCGCGATTGCCAAGCCGCTTGTGGAAAAGGCACAGCCACTTGTCAAAACGGCCAATGGACGGGATGTTCAGGGCCTCCGCCTGAAACGGAAACCTGCAACGGCAAAGACGACGATTGCGACGGAGTGATCGACAACGGAGTCACGCGAAGCTGTCAAAGTGCCTGTGGTCCGGGCCTTGAGACCTGCCGCAACGGTCAGTGGATGGTCTGTAGCGCTCCGCGCCCACAGCCCGAGATCTGCGATGGCCGTGACGATGATTGCGACGGTCGCATCGACAACAACGCAGCTTGCCCGACAGGACTTCAATGCAAGGAAGGCCGTTGTGTCGCGGCTTGTCGAGGCGGCGAATGTCCCCAAGGTCAAACCTGCCAAGAGGGCGTCTGTATCGGTTCGGATGCTTGCGCAAATGTCCGATGCCAAGGGGACCAGCGTTGTTTGGGCGGGCGGTGTGTGGATCTGTGTACGTTGGTGCAATGCCCTGCTGGGGATATCTGCTCGGGTGGAAAGTGTGTCCCCAACGATTGTTATATGACGGGCTGCCCGTCTGGATCGCGTTGCGTGGGCGGGCAATGCGAAGCCGATCCCTGTCGTGGTGTCCAATGCGCCGCCAACGCATTCTGCCGCGATGGCAAGTGCATTTCTTCTTGCGCGGGTGTCACTTGCGCACGAGGCGAGATCTGCATCGACGGTCAATGCAAGCCCGATCCGCGCCAACAAGGCCCTTGTGCAGGTGTCACTTGCGCGCAAGGTGAGATCTGCATCAACGGCCAGTGCAAAGGTGATCCATGCGCCTCGGTGTCTTGCCCCAAAGGACGGGCTTGTGTGGATGGTTTGTGCGAACATGATCCATGTCTTTCGATCCAATGCCCCAAAGATCAACGCTGTGTACAAGGCCAATGTATCGAGGACAAAGCACAAAACGAACCCGGAAACCCCGATGGCAACGTGCCTGATGGCAGTTCCGAGGAGTCTCCGACAACTCCCGACACAAACACCGAAGCTACCGCCGATACAACTGCAACACCTGACATCCCCCAAGGTACGGAAGATCCAACGAATACAACCGAACAAGACAACACCACCGAAAAAAAGATCGGCGGTGCAGGTGCGGATGAAACGGGAAGCGAAGGGCGTTATCAATCACCGGGATGTGCTTGTGATGCGGCTGCGCCTGTGGCTTCTTGGTGGCTGGGCTTGTGTCTGCTTGCGTTTGTGCTGTTGCGTCGCCAACGCATCCGCCTTGTTGCGATGCGGCGATCGCAAGGAGAGGAGCGAGGTTTTTGATGTTGGACCTTTATTTGATTCGTCACGCAGAGAGCGAAGCCAACGTAGAGATCGAACACCGCGTGGGCGGTAGCTGCCCGACATCGCCTTTGACGGCGCGTGGCGAAAAACAAGCGCGCCGTGTTGGACATCGCCTTGTCTCCGAAGGGATCGGCTTCGATCAGATCTACTGTTCGTCGGCGGTTCGGGCTGTGGAGACGGCTCGCTTGATCGCGCATGAGTTGGATTATCCGTTTGAACAAGTCGGTGTGATCGAGGCATTGGGCGAGATCAAGATGGGAGCGTGGGAAGGCCAGCCCCGCGAACAAGTCTATCAACCCCATATCATGGCGCAGATCAAAGAAGATCCATGGGGCTTCACCCCTCCGGGCGGAGAGTCACAACGCGATGTCGAAAAACGGATGCTTTCTTGGGTGGAAGAAACGCTGATCCCGGGATGGCAAGATGCGGACCGTCGTGTCTTGATTGTGGGGCATGGCTTGGCGATCCGCTGTTTGTTGCGCGGGATACTCGATTTTTCTCCCGCCCACACTTACAAGGCTGTTCTCGATAACACAGGCATCTGTCAACTCAAATATACGCCACGTGGTTGGCAATTCTTGCGCTTTAACGACAGCGCGCATCTTCTCGCCCAAGAAAAACTCAGCGTCAAGATCCGTTGATCGAAGGCAATCCCCAACCAGCTACTTCTATGGGAAGACGGATGATCCAAAACAAGCCTTTTTTGTTTTCGGCTGTGTTTGTCGTCGTGATCGGCTTTTCGTTCGCTCCACGCGGCGAGGTTTGGGCGATATCCCGCAAGCCTTTGTTGTCTTCGCGCCCTTCTTTTTTGGGGAGCCTGCGCGAGTCGATCCGTGCGATGAGGGCGGGGGATCTTGTGCGGTGGAAGCAAGCCTTGGAACGCGCAGAAGCCTACAAAGATGTTTTTGTGAACGAATCGCCAATGGACTGGTCCTCTGATCGGGAGATCTGGCTGCGTTTGGTGCGCTATCACTATCATCGCGCCAAAGTCGACTGCCCTGATCCGACAAAGCCGCATGAGCCTTCCAAACAACAGCTTCAGCAGATGTATAAAAAGGCTGAACGCTGCCTCAAAGAATTCCAACAAGCTGTTTCCTATTTTCAACGTTATTTTCGCGGGCTTTGCGGCCACCGTTGCCTTGCCGAAGACAAAAAACGCGATCTGTACACGCAACAAGGAGTGTTGCGGATGGAAGCCTTGCAGTTTCAGCTTTATCTGCTTCGTGATTATGAGCGATTTTTGTTCAAAACCTTGTGGTTTCGGCCCCTCTCGATCTGGCGTACAGCAGCGTGGAAAAAGAAGGTCGAGACATGGCGTTCGATGCTGACTTACGCAGGGATCTTGTCGCCGTGGGTCAAACGAAAGCAACTGCGCAAGCAAAAAGCGGAGTTATTGGCCTCGACCTTGCGGACTTTCCGACGCCGAACGCTTGGGCTGCGCAAGAGCCACGGCCCGATGATGCAGATGGCGACCATCGGCCTGTTGTTCACACTTTCAGGGGCGACTGGGCTTTTGATGTATGTCTCGATCCTCGAACTTCAACAGGCGAATTTTCAAAGCCCCTATGCTGAGGCGGGGCTTGCGGTGATCGCGTCGGTGACGACGGCGGGGATGATCTTGGGGGTGATCGCGCTGTTTGCCTTGCCTGATCCGCAGCTATTTCGCGAGCTGCAACACGCGCACGCACGATATCTGAGTGGCAATCCCCCCTTACCTTCGAGGCTTCGGCGGGTAGGGAGCGCGTCTGCTCATCCTCCCTTACCTTCGGCGCTTCCGCGTGTGGGGCGTGCCGCCCGTGTGCGTTTGAGCCCAAAAGTCTCTGTTCAAAACGCACCGATCCTGATGAATACTCGTGCTGAGATCTTGTGGCGTGCTTGGTGAGGAGAGGAGCGGGGCGGGGGGGCTTGTGGCGTATCGGGTGATTAGAGGATCTTCTCAAGGAAGTAGGGCATCTGTTGTCGCCACCAAAACCAGTGGTGTTCGACGTCATGGCCCCAATAATCGACGATGGCGGGGATGTTTTTTTGTTGGAGGATATCGTGCAACAGGCGGGTGTCGTGGATCATGCGTTCTTCCCATGCACCGAGACCCACGCACAAGACGATCTTGGCGTGTCGATAAGGTTCGAGATAGTTGGGGTCGTGGAGACGGGGAAGATAGTCGATCGGGGAGTGAAAGTAGACGTTGCTGTCCATGTAATCGCCCACCGAAAAAGCAGCGCGATACACTCCTGAAAGAGCGATGGTTCCGCTGAATAGGCGGGGATAGCGGAAGAAAAAGTTGGCTGCATGAAAAGCCCCAAGGCTGCATCCTGTGGTCAAGATCGGCTGTGGACCCCGACAATGCGCGTGAATGAAGGGCACGACTTCTTTGGCGATGTACTGATCATACAACTCATGACGCCGGGCGCGCTCGACGGGGGGAAGTCTGCGATCCAGCCAGCTTTGACGGTCTACGCTATCGACGGCGAAGACCTTGACCCGCCCTTGCTCAATAAAAGGGCGGATCGACTCGATCATCCCGAAGTCTTCGTACTCATAATAACGCCCGCCCGAGGTGGGAAAAACCAAGACAGGTCGGCCATAATGACCATAGACGCGCATGGCCATCTTTTGATCAAGGCGGGGAGACCGCCAGAGGTGTTCTTCGGTGTACATCTGTGTTGTCTGTCGTCCTTTTGCTTCAGGGTTCTGCGTGGACAAAGGCGATGGCTTCTTGGATCTCTTCGATGTAGGGGGTGGCGACGATGTAGGCATAATTCCCCATGCCGCGAATGAACAGCTTGTGGATCGGGCCTTCGTAGCGCATGATCATGCGGAACTTCTTCAAGATCTCATCGTGTGTGTGGCGGTATGCGATACGGTTTTTGCGGCTGATGTAAGCGCAATGGTAGGGGCGGCTGTATGAAAAATCGGCTTTTCCCGTCAACACCAGATCCGCATAGATATCGTAGATATCGATGTCGTTGGCAAAGTTGAACATATCGAGCGTCATCCCACCGGGAGGACGGATGTTGATCTCCAACACGATCAGGGCTTGATCGCTGTGGCGTCGAAAGAACTCAAAATGGAAGAAGCGCTCGCGAACTCGGAAGGCTTTGAGCAGTTTTCGCCCCGCTTCTTCGAGATCTTTGGGGATCTCTCGATAAGAATAATAAGCGACGTGACCGTCGCTATTGACGACCTCCATGACGCCGTGTGTGTATTGGTGACCTGTGTAAAAGATCGGCTCCCCCGAAGCGTTGGTCAGGCCATCGAAGGTGCAGATGGTCCCGTCCACAAACTCTTCGATGAAATAAGAAGAGATCTCTTCTTCTTCAAGGAAGCGTTCTAGGTGGCTTTCGTTGTCGAGGCGGAAGGTGCCGTTGGCACCGACACCTTGGTCGGGTTTGACCACCACAGGGTAGCCCACGCGCTCAATAAAGGTGCGGCAATGGGCTTCATCGATCACGCGCTCACCTTGGACAACGTGTAGGCCGGCTTCCATAAACTTTCGCTTCATTCGCGATTTGAGCTTCATCTCAGGAAGATCGCTGCGATGGGGGCCTTCGACGTTAAAGTCGGTGCGTAGGTTGCTTTCGAGTTCGAGCCAATGTTCGTTGTGTGACTCGATGCGGTCGATCTTGCCGTATTGGTGGGTCAAATAGCCGACACCGCGCAATACCTGATCGTAGTCTCCCATGTCGCTCACGGGATAGTACTCGGTCAGAGCGCTGCGCAGGTCGCTTGGAAGGGTGTTTTGGGCGGTATCACCGATCCCCAAGACTTGCGCGCCTCGGCGGCGTAGCGAACGGCAAAAGAGGCGATAGTTGCTCGGAAAATGAGGGGACAAAAACAGGAAGTTCATCAAAAAAGCCTCCGCAAGGTTGGGTGGTCTGCGGCCTTTTTTTAACCCTGTCTCAGGCTGGTGGCAAGCCTTTTTTGTGCGCTGCAACAAGGGGGCATACGGATCGCGCAAAGGCAACATGATTTCGTTTGACTTTTTGTGCGTGATCCATACTCTCACGCCCTGACAACGCCTTGCGCGATGGGCGTTTTGCTTGTGATTCGAGAAGAAGAGACAGAGAAGAAGCAGAGAGGGAGTCGGCATGAAGCGAGTGGAAGCGTTGATCGGGATGCTCGATCTCAATAATTATTCGTTTGTTGCGTCGTTGCAGGGGCTGATCAAGCACCTTGGGTTGCAGATCGAGTGGGAAGGGGAACAAGTGGAAGTGCGCCTTGATCGGATGCACACGCGGCCTTATCGCGTCCAAGACGAAGAATGCCCGTATCGTGTGATCGTCAACCGCAACATCCACTGGAATACTTATGCCACAAGCTACTTTGCGAGCTTTGCGCAGCGCGTTTATATGCTCAACGATGTGGCCTCGTTTTTGTCGATGAACAAAAACACCACCTATGGCCACATGTCGCATCTTGGGCTGAATATCCCCAAGACATGGGCGCTTCCGATCCGTTCTTACCAAGGCCTCGTCGATGTGCCGATCCAAGACTTGTTGTATATGGATCATGACGCCTTCGATCTGCGTGAGATCGGTCGAGATGTCGGTTATCCCGCCTTTTTGAAACCCCAATCGGGCGGCGGTTGGAAAGGCGTTGTGCGCGTCAACAACGAGCGCGAACTACTCGAAGGATTCGAGGCTTCGGGCAATGTCCCGCTGAATCTTCAAGCCGCCATCGACTTCCAAGAATTCGTGCGCGTCGTCGGTATCGGGCCGCAGATGTTGGTGATGCACTTTAACCCCAACGCCAAGTATTCGCACGATCGCTACCTGCGCAACGAGCGCCAAGCCGTCGAATTCAACTTTATCTCGCCCGAACACCACCTCGAAACCAGCCGCATCACCCGCATGATCAACGGCTTCTACAAGTGGGATCACAACTCTTGTGAGATGCTGATCGACAAACAAGGAAAAGTCCATCCCATCGACTTTGCCAACGCTTGCCCCGACAGCAGCTTGGTCTCCTTGCACTTTTATTTCCCGACCTTGGTCAAGTACATGACGCAATGGTTGATCTATTGCGCCGTCACGCGCCGCGACAAAGGCCCGGGGTACGCGATGGATTGGCAACGCTACTTCGAGATCGCCGAACGCTCCGATCTGTCGTACACACAGCGTCTCGAAGCCTACAACGCCGTCGCGCACGATTATTTCAACACCCAACACTTCGTCGATTTTTGCGCCAAACATCTTCCTGAATTTGATCAGCAAGCCCAAGACTTCTTCTCGTCCGAAGAATTCAACACCATCCTCGAAAAAGAGATCAAATACTACTTTACCCTCCGCCACGAATGGCCGCAAAAGATCGCCCATTATCGGGGTATTCACGAATTCTATCTGTCCTGCGAGCGCGAAAAGCTTCAACAAGGTACCGCGCCTGCCACGGTGGTTTCCGCGACTCGTGTTTGAGCAAGGGCTTTTGAAGGTTTGAAGGGCGTGAGTTGTGGTTGTGGGCGGGGGTTTGTGGGCGTGTTGTGTTTGGGGGTTTAAGAGAGCGTGTTGTGCTTGTGGGTGGGGTGAGTGAGCGGGGGGTGGGGAGCGTAGGAGCCAAATAAAAAGGTCAAAGGTCGCCACAAACGGGCAGCCCACGCGCTTTCGGTATGGTGGGCGTCTGCGTCCAGAAACCAAGCCAGATCTTTGCCGTGTCGATAACCGCTGTGTTCGAGCAGTTCGACCATGCGATGACAACCCGGCATCAACTGGGTTTCTAGGCCAAGACCGCCGTTGTCGATGTAAAGGCGGATCTCTTTTTTGGGGCCTTTGTAGTGTTCGACCCAAGCGCAAACATCGACATCGAGTTCTTTTTTGTTGAGAAATACAGGGGAGAGGCATCCCGCTTTGGAAAAGATCTCGGGATGGGACCATGCAAACAAAAAGGAAGCGAGGCCCCCCATCGAAGATCCCATCACTGCGGTATCTTCGGGGGTTGGGCGAGTGCGATAACGCGCATCGATCATGGGTTTGATGACCTCGATCACAAAGCGCATATAGGCGTGGCCTTTTGGCGTGGGTGCGTATTCCTCCAGCCGATCGGGTGTGTTTTTGAGACCGACAACGATCGGAGCATCGATCTTCCCTGATTTGTCGAGGTGTTCGATATTTTCATCGACGGACCACTCCACTCCGATATACGAAGTGGCAGGATCGAAGAGATTTTGACCGTCGTGCATATAGAGGACAGGATAGCGGCGTGTCGGATGTTGGTCGTAAGAAGAAGGCAGCCAAACCAAGACATCGCGTGGGCGCAGGTGCGGGAAAGACATCTTGCGATAGATGTCAAGCCGCCCTTGAATCGAGGGTTTGGGGCGATAGTCGTGATCCAGCCAGCCCTCAAACGCGATCCCAAAGCTGCCGCTTTTCTTTGAGGCGACATGGACATCGAGAGGGCGTCCGTTGGCATCGACGGCAAGCGTCTCGCTATCACCGCGATGGATCTTGAAATGCAGCTTTTCTCCTGCTTTGAGTCGAAGCGTGTTTCTCCAGATCCCATCGGGGTGTCGGTGCAGGCGCAGTCCATGTTCTGTGTTTTTGAGTTGAGGGTGATCGCCTTGCAAGTAGATCTGATCCAACTCGCTCGGAAGATAGCGCGGTCGGACTTCGATCTGTAGCGCGATCTCACGTTCTCCCATCGGCCAATCAGCGAGGGTTTGCGGCAAGGGATGTTCTTCGAGCTGTTCTCGCAAATGGACAGGGTGGTGCTTGGTGTGTTGCGGTGGGAAGGCTGTTTCGGAGGGATGTTCTGAAACCTCGAAACCATCGGTGGGTGCGATGCCTTGCACATCCGAAGCATGGGGCCTGTCTGCGCGTGCGGTGGTCTTGTCTTTGTGTATCGGCTTCGAGGGAGATCGAAAGGCTGCGTCTGTGCGTGGGGCGGTTTCGTGGGTTGGCGTTTTGGCTGGCGGACGTTGCTTGGGGGGTTTCATCGTCAAACTCGATACGGCAAAGGGGAGAGCAAACGAGACACCAAGAGGGCCGAAGGTGCGCTCGGGTGGACGGTTTGCCTTTTTCGGAGGTTGTGGGGACTTTGTCAAGAGGGGCGGTGTTGAGCGGAGTTTGCTGTTATCCCTAACGAAGTCAACGCGAACATCTTGGGGCTTCTGTCATTTTTTTGTCAAAGCGTGTGGGGGGGGGGCTTTGATCTTGACAGGGGTGGGGGAGTTGGCTTCTATTGGCGGGCGTGCAGACGAGATGGCACGTTTTGGGGGAAAAACGGGTCATGGAGACCCGAAGCACCAGTCGTAGAGTTTGCTGGTATCTGAAACGAAGATGTTGTGAGGAAAAATAGGTCAATGACCCACCCCTAAAGGGGCGGGCTTGTTTCGGCAAGTCCGGTTGACCAGACGACAACAGAGGAAGTGGCGCAAGCCAAGTTGTTAGTAAACGATAGAGAGCATGTAGAGACCCTCGAATGCCGCCTCAGTTC
>JAKLKB010000227.1 GCA_023150835.1 Myxococcota bacterium
TGTTTTGTGGGAAGCGGGGAAAAGATGGAAGGGGTGGGGAACAAAGGAAGCGATTACGTCGGGTGCAAGGGCTGGCGTTTACCGACGGAAGCAGAGTGGGAATACGCTTGTCGTGCGGGTGCGACAACGCCGCGTTATGGAGAGTTAGACGAGATCGCGTGGCATGGGAAGAACAGCGGCAGCACAACGCATGTTGTGGGGCAAAAACAAGCCAATGCGTGGGGGTTGCACGATACGCTAGGGAATGTGTGGGAGTGGTGCTATGACTGGTTTGGTGGTTATTCGGCCCAAGCAGCTACAGACCTTGTTGGAGCAGCTACAGGCGCGAACCGCGTGAGGCGTGGTGGCAGTTGGAACTACAACGCCTACTTCGTGCGGGCGGCGCAGCGCGGCAGCAACACGCCGACGTACCGCAACAACCTCATCGGTTTCCGTGTCGTCAGGTCGAGCCCCTAGTTGCGGTTTGCCGTTTTACCGTTTTACCGTTTGCGGCCCGAACAATCGGGGGTGAAAGAGGGTGGTCGCTTCGTGAACGAATGTGTTGTCCGTCGACAGTGCAGTAGTGTACGCAGTATAGAGTGCGGCGGGTTCTGATGGGCGTGGCGCTTCAGGACGCAAGGCAGCGAGCTCCGCCGCGCCGCGTCGTGAAGTGTCGCGCTAGGCTTGCGGAGCGAGGCGCAAGTTCGGGGGGGGGGTTAGGGGCGTCTGTGGCTGGGGTTGGCGATGATGGGAGAAAGCACCGGTGTTCGTGGAGGTTCAAGCGACAGAGGCGTTGTTTTGAAAAGCGACGTTCTTTTCGCCCTCGCGGGGTCAAGGGGCGACAGTCTATGGCGGGGGTTTGGGGGCAGGCCCCCAAAAACAATGGAAGAATCAAGGTGTAGGTTTGCAGAAGAGAAAGGAAAAGGCGGATGAAGGTGAAGGTGTTCAATTGAAGTGATGATGAGGAGACGGGCGGATTTGATAGCAGCGATTTGGAGGCGCTGGGGGAGGAGAAGAGAAGGGCGAGAGGTTATGATGTTTTGTTTGTTGTGGTGGGGTGTTGCTGATGGAGTAGAGAGGCGATTTGTTCGTAAGAAAGGCCAGTCGCTTTGACGATGACATCGTGGGGGATGCCTTGGGCGAGCAAGTTTTTTGCGATTTCTCTTCTGCCTTCTTCAAGTCCGATCTCACGACCCTCTTCGATTCCGATCTCGCGACCCTCTTCGATTCCGATCTCGCGGCCTTTTTTAAGTCCAGATTGTCGAAGTGCTTCTTCACGAGCGTCGTGAAGGTCTTTGAAATCTTGGAGAGTTTCGGGGTCGAGTTGTTGAAGTTGTTGTGTTTGTGTCATGATGAGAAAGCTCCTATCGAAGTTGTAGAGGAGTGTATGGTAAGGCTCAAGGCGTTGTTGGACAACGTTAATCACGGCTTGCTTGCGTTGTCCACCTTTGCCGAGTAGGCAAAAGAGTAGGGTATCCTCGCGAAGTTCGATCTCCGAAGTGTTGACGGCGTAGATGGTTTCGCGAGGAAGCCCTTGCCATCGACGGATGCCGCTTTCGACGAGTTCGCCTTGTGCGGCGAAGACGGAATCGAGTGCTTTTTGTGGCCAATAGTTGAAGATGAGCCAGAGGACACCTTGTGGATAAGGACGACCCTTTTGGTCGTCGTGAGCGCGTTGAAGGGCAAGACGGAGTTTGGAGAGGTTGGCTTCGAGGCGCTTTTCGGGGACAGAGCCGCTAAAGGCTTCGACAAGACAGCGAGCATCACCCGTCAAACGGGTGAGCAAGCCAGCACCAAGAAAGTTCGGGGGGAGAGGTTTGTCGGGGATTAAGAGAACATCAGCGCGGAAGGTATCGGGTAAGAGGTCAGTTCCGACTTCAACGTAGGTGGTATCGCCAAACAAGCCAGCAATGAGGAATTTGCTGAGGCGATCTTCAAACTGCGAGAGGGTCTTTTTTTGATGGTTCATCTTCAACCTAGGGGTGGTGGAGTGCAGGGTGGTCGGTTGCAAGGGGGATTTGTGAAGAGTAAAAGAAAGTGCGAGCGAAAACAAGATAGGAGTGACGCAGTTGGGGATGATCTGTCGTAAAATCGCCTTGTTGTAGGGGCGTATGGCATACGCCCTCGACCAAACAATGGGCTTCTTCGCATCCAACTGCGTAACTCCTAACAAGAAAAGAGGGGGGTCAGATTGTTTTTCCAGAGGTTGGCGAGTCGGGCGAGAGCATCGGCGGCGTCTTGCCTTTGCGATATTCGTTGGTGAATGATGTGGGGAAAGGATGATATCGAGGAGGGCGGAGGGCTGCTAAACAATAAGGCGGAGCAGTCAAGGGTTCTCGGCTTTGGGCATCGCTGTTTTTGATGACACGCACAAACGCACCCGAAGAAACGGACAGGAGGAAGCGATGGACAAGAAAGCGTTGATGGAAGAGTTGGAGCAGTTGGGGAAGTTGTACCAAGCGGGGGTGTTTTCACAGGCGGAGTTTGAAGCGCAACGAGCGGAGTTGTTGGAGCAGTTACGGTTGTTACGCAGTGGGCAGACGCCGATGCCGTCCAAAGGTGGTGGAAGTGGACTCAGCCAAGTACACGGTGCGGATGTGCTGGCAACGGGATTTGTGGGAGGGCAAGGGCAGACGGGGCTGGGTGTGGGTCGGGTGGTGGGGGAGCGTTATCGGTTGGTGCGGAGGTTGGGGCAAGGTGGGATGGGCGAAGTGTGGTTGGCCGAAGATATCCGCTTGGGTCGGGCGTTTGCGCTGAAGTTTTTGGCCGATGCGTTGGTGGGTTCAGCAGAAGCGTTGGGGCGGATGCACCGAGAATATGAAGTGCTCGAAAAACTGTCGCATCCGCATATTGTGCGCGTCTTCGATCTGGATCAGGACAAAGACAGCGGGCGCTGGTTTCTGCGAATGGAGTATGTGGAAGGCGGAGACTTGGGGAAAAAGATCGCGGTGGTGGCGCAACAAGCCCACCGACCGCTGTTTGGGATGGAGGTGATGGTAGGTTGGTTGGGGCAGCTAGTGGAGGCGTTGGATTATGCCCATCAACAGGGGATCTTGCACCGCGACATCAAGCCCGCAAATCTAATGCTGACGAGCGATCTGCAGCGATTGAAAGTGATGGACTTTGGGATAGCGCGTGTGGTGAGCGGAACACATACGACTCAACACACGGCGATGATGGGATCGATGTACTATGCCGCACCTGAGCTTTTGCGTGGTCAAGTAGCCACTCCCTCAGCGGATATCTATTCGTTTGGTGTGTTGGTGTACGAGATGTTGACGGGGGAACCGCCGATGGGACATTTCGAGAAACCGTCTTTGGTGGTGGATGGGCTTTCGGTAGAGGTGGATCGACCGCTGCTGGGGATGTTATCGCCAAACCCGACAAAACGGGGAGAATCGTTGCGCGAGGCGTGGTCGCCGTTGCGGGATGCGCTGCTTGGAAAAGCGACGACAGTGGTTGTGCCACCCCAGCCCGCGCCAGCATCGCCAAAGATCGAGGTGATCGCACCGCCACCGCCACCGAAGATCGCGGAACCATCGGCAGGAGAGCGGCGGGTGTTTCGCGTGGGTGGGGCGGAGTTTGCGATGCGCTGGATCCCTGCGGGGCGTTTCCTCATGGGCGCAGGAGCCGATGACAAACAGGCCGATGGCGACGAAAAACCGCAACACGATGTGACAATCACGCGGGGGTTTTGGATGGGGGAGGTGCCCGTCACACAGAGCCAATACCAAACGATCATGGGCCAAAATCCATCGCATTTCAAAAAGGCTGGATCGGATGCACCTGTGGAGCGGGTGAGTTGGTACGATGCTGCGGTGTTTGCAAACGAACTGTCAGCGTTGGAGGGGCTATCGGCTTGTTTTGTGGGAAGCGGGGAAAAGATGGAAGGGGTGGGGAACAAAGGAAGCGATTACGTCGGGTGCAAGGGCTGGCGTTTACCGACGGAAGCAGAGTGGGAATACGCTTGTCGTGCGGGTGCGACAACGCCGCGTTATGGAGTGGAAACAGCGGCAAGACAACGCATGCTGTGGGGCAAAAACAAGCCAATGCGTGGGGGTTGCACGATACGCTAGGGAATGTGTGGGAGTGGTGCTATGACTGGTTTGGTGGTTATTCGGCCCAAGCAGCTACAGACCTTGTTGGAGCAGCTACAGGCACGAGCCGCGTGTTGCGTGGTGGCGGTTGGAACGACAACGCCTACAGCGTGCGGGCGGCGCAGCGTTTCGACTACGCGCCGTCGTCCCGCTACTACTACTTCGGTTTCCGTGTCGTCAGGTCGAGCCCCTAGTTGCGGTTTGCCGTTTTACCGTTTTACCGTTTGCGGCCCGAACAATCGGGGGTGAAGAGGAGGGCGGCTTCGTGAACGAATGTGTTGTCCCTGGACAGTGCAGTAGTGTATGCAGTATAGAGTGCGGTGGGTTCTGATGGGCGTGGCGCTTCAGGACGCAAGGCAGCGAGCTCCGCCGCGCCGCGTCGTGAAGTGTCACGCTAGGCTTGAGGAGCGAGGCGCAAGTTCGGGGGGGGTTAGGCTGGGAGGGTTAGGGTGGGGGGCGTCTGTGGCTGAAGTTGGCGATGATGGGAGAAAACATCGGTGTTCGTGGAGGTTCAAGCGACAGAGGCGTTGTTTTGAAAAGCGATGTTCTTTTCGCCCTCGCGGGGTCAAGGGGCGACAGTCTATGGCGGGGGTTTGGGGGCAGGCCCCACAGAAAGAGGCTGCAAAAAGGCAACGCCCCACTTATTCACATTTGGCTCATGTTGTGTTTTGAGGTCTTCTAAGGTACCTCATGAGCGACGTTTTTGATCGAGTGGGTCCGTTCAAACCAACGCCATGAGAGAGGTATCAAGAGGCAACACTTCTCAGCGAAGGCAACCACACATGGTTGCCCCTACGTGTTGGAAATCACACGGTGTTTTATAGGGGCAGACAGGTGTGCCTGCCCGATCTCTGTTGCGTCGGTGACCTCTTCATCGCTGTCTGTTTTGAACGAACCCCCGCAAGGGGAGGAGGTATCTTTGGGTCGCGGCTTGACGAGGGTAGGCGAGATCGAGGTGGGAGGCTTGGACTTGGAGGACGCCGAGGATGTCGTGCCACTGCCGTTCAGAGACACCACCACCCATTTGGAACCAACGGAGCTTGTGCAGGATGGTATCTTCGGGACTTGCGAGGTAGAGGGCGGTGGAGGTGGTTTCATCGAGGGGGACACGCTGACGGCGTTT
>JAKLKB010000228.1 GCA_023150835.1 Myxococcota bacterium
GCAGCGTCTGCATTTCGTGCATACAGCGTGCGTCATGAAAAAACAAAATCCCCGATGCTTCCGACTTTCGCTCCCTCCCCTGTTCACGGGGGAGGGCGGGGTGGGGGGCTTTCCTCCGCTTCACCTAACGCCTATGGGGGTAATCCCCTGTGGCTGCCCGAGAACAGGGCGTCTTCTCTCAGATATCGTCAGGCCACAAGACACGAAAACCAAAGGACATCAGACCATGCCGCCAACCAAGTCACCCGTTGATCGGGACGCTGTGATCGAGACCTTTGCTGCGCATCTTTCTCGGCCCAAGGTTGAATTCTATCAGCGCTACGGATTTGACCTTGTGATGGGAAAACGCGAAGGGATCTTTTTTGAAGATCTCGATGGGCGGCGCTTGATCAACGCTCACTGCAACGGCGGTGTCTTTAATATGGGCCATCGCCATCCCGCC
Source organism: Myxococcota bacterium (assembly GCA_023150835.1). Classification (GTDB taxonomy): domain Bacteria; phylum Myxococcota_C; class UBA6777; order UBA6777; family UBA6777; genus JAKLKB01. The sequence goes on from JAKLKB010000228.1 coordinate 443, forward strand.
CTTGTTTCCGCACTCAAACAAGCCCTTGATTCGCTCGATATCGGGAATCATCACTTGATCTCGACGTATCGTGCGCAGCTTGCACAACGTCTTACGGCCTCGATCCCGGGCGATATCGATCATCTGGTCTTTGCTTCGAGTGGGGGAGAAGCCATCGACATGGCGATCAAGATGGCGCGGGGCTTTACGCAACGTCCGCGTATCCTTTCTGCCCAAGGCGGATATCACGGACACACCGGCCTTGCGATGGCCACAGGAGATCCGCGCTATCGCGATCCCTTTGGCTCTTCGATCCCGGGCTTTCAACAGATCCCCTTTCTTGACCTTGATGCGCTCGAACAAGCCCTTGATTCGAGTGTTGCGGCGGTCATCCTTGAGACGATCCCTGCCACGCTTGGCATCGTTGTTCCCACCGCTGTTTATCTTCAAGGCGTGCGCCGTCTTTGCGATCAATACGGGTGTTTGCTCATCCTCGACGAGATCCAGTCAGGGCTCGGGCGTACAGGCAAGATGTGGGCTTTTGAACACTTCGGTGTCTCTCCTGATATCATGGTGACGGGAAAAGGTCTTTCGGGGGGCTTGTATCCGATCGCTGCGACTTGTTTTCGCGGCTCGATGGAACGGCTCTTTGAGGCAGATCCCTTTGTGCATATCTCCACTTTTGGCGGGGCCGAACTGGGCTGTGTCGTGAGTCTTGCCCTCTTGGATATCCTCGAATCAACGGGCTTTTTGCAGCAGGTCACTCAGACAGGCGAACAACTCAACGCGGCGCTGTCTGGCTTTGCTTCTCAGTATGGCGAGGTCTTGGTGGGCATCCGCCAATTGGGGATGATGATCGGCCTCGTGTTTGCGCGACCGGGCTTGGGCGTGCTGTTTAGTCGGATATTGCTCGATCATGGCATCTTTGCGGTCTACTCCAATAACGACAAGTGCGTCACACAATTCTTGTTGCCCTTGATCATCCAACCCCACGAGGTCCAAGACGTCCTCGAACGCCTCCGCCTCTCTCTTGAGGTGATCCAACAACCTGAGATGCGCGAGGTGGCCGCACTGATCGAGACGCTCTAACCCCCCCCAAGGAGGCGCGATGTTGGAGATCCCAAACGAACACCTTGAAGCCTTTGAAGCGGCACTTGATCCCGCACTTCCCGAACGCTCTCGCGTCCCCGCAGAGATCCTCGGCTATGGTGAGATGAGTACCGTCCTGACTTTTTCGGTCCCTCCGTACAATCGTTATGCTTTTAAGCGCATGGCCTTGTTCCGTTCATCCGCCGAGATCGATACATACGAGGGGCATTATCGCCACTACAACGCCGCTCTTGCACAACTGGGGCTGCGCCTGCCAAACTATGGCGTCAATCGTGTCCCCGATGCCATCGGCCAGATCGTTTTGTATCTCAGCCAAGATCGCCTCGATGGCCGTTCTATCGCAAACAAAGTCCTCCATGATCTCCCAAAAGACGATGCGCTGCGCCTTTTGCGTGCTATCCAACAAGCCGCTCTACCCGTCTTTTTGCACAATCACGCCGCTTCGCAGCAAAAAGGATCGACCTACAGCCTCGATATCCAGATATCCAACTGGGCCGTCGAAGGCTACGATCCCCAATCCCCCCGCTTTACGGGCGATGAATCGCTGCTCTATATCGACACCAGCACGCCCATGTACCGCATCGACGGCAAAGAACAACTCGACTCCGAACTTTTCTTGCGGATCTGTCCTGCTTCTTTGGTCTGGATCATCCGTTGGCTTTTTCTTGATGGTGTCCTTCAACGCTATTACAACTTCCGCCTTGTTGTCTTGGATCTGCTCGCCAACTTGATCAAAGAAGGCCGCGAAGATCTCCTTGAATCCGCCGTCTCACAAGCCAACGCCTTCTTTGCCGAACAAGCCGCCGTCCTTGCTTGTCGCCCGCTCACCCAAAAAGAGATCCGCAGCTATTACAAAGAAGACGCTCTGATCTGGCGGCTGTTCCTGTCTTTTCGACGGATGGAACGCTTCCTCAAAACCAAGATCCAGCGCAAACGGTACAACATCATCCTCCCCGGATCGATCAGACGCTAGTGAGGCATCTTTTCTCGGCGGTTTTCGCGCTCCCAAAACCAACGATGTAGCCCGCTCCATCGTGCCTTTCCGACGCGGCTGACTTGTTCGGCCCATGTCGGAAGTACCGAACGATGCTTTTGCCACAATGCCTGCCAGTCCATCGCCTCGGTGTTTCGGTGATCTCCGAAACATTGTGCTTCGAGTGCAGCGCGCTCTGCTTCAAACACAGGCCGCCGATGCGTCGTATCCTCAAGCACCAGACGATGCAGCCGCTCATGCCGCCAAAATAGACTCTCCGCATCGTATCCTTCGGCAGGTTGCGGCTGATCGTCCCACGCTTTCCCATCGAAAACGACAGGCTTAAACACACTCATACAAGGCGACGAAGTCCCCGTAAACCAATGTTGCGAACCTTCGGTGTGCAGGTGGCTGATCATCGAAGCGGTCGTTTGCCCTGCATGGCGTGTCGGCCACCAAGACGCATGCGCACAGGGCATCTTCATGCGCCACCCCGCATCCAACGGCAGTCCTGCGTGATCGCGCAATGCCTCTGCGCACACCGCTCCATCGATCTTTCCGTCATGGCGCTGCAAGATCCCCAAGGTACAGGCTCTGCGCAGATCCCCGCCCGTCAACGTCCGATACAGGCTCGAACCAAAGCACCGCGCAAAATCAAAGTCCTCTTTTCCCTTACACCATCCGCGCTTTTGGGCATAATCGATTGTCCCTTCCGCGATCCGATCAAATTCTCGCCCGATGCTCAGGACATTCGATATCGACCGTTGCGAGCGCACCTTTTCGGCCACCCAATACCTCCCCGCTGTCTCCAACACCCACGCTTCCTTCGGATCTGCCAAGATGAATGCGTTGTGATAACGAAATCCCGCTTGCCGATAACCACAACGTCCGCCTTGTCCATAACGCCCAATCAACGAAGTGATCAGATCCATCGCTTCTTCCGCCGTTTTCGTGCGCTCCAGCGCAAGGCGCAGCAGATCCATCCCCGTCAGCCCCGATTCCTCGACCTCCACTCGCGTGAACACCGCCTCGTTGCCGATCACAAGACCGTACTCATTGCACCCCATCTCCGCGCCCCACATCCAAAACGGGCGCGACAAAAACACTGCGTACGTTTGCGGCGCTTGTGGGATCGCCATATGCGTACATTGCACCATCCCCGATGCCTCGTGCGTTTGCGCTGGTAAGTACTCCACAAACTGCGCTTCCCCTGCCTCTCTGTCGCTGTTCTTGCCAAACCACACCCCACCCGCTTTCGTCCCTGAGACCGCCACAAACGTATCACACATCCTTTTCTCTCCCTTCTTGTTGGTTTGCTTTTGTGGGGTTCCACCCCATAGGCGTTAGGTTAAGCGCTTGTTGGCCCCCCCACCCCAGCCCTCCCCCGTGAACAGGGGAGGGAGCGAAAGTCGGAAGCAGCGGGGATTTTGTTTTTTCATGACACACGCTGTATGCACGACGGCGCGTATGGGGTTCCACCCCACGCCCCGCAAGGGAACTGCGTCCCCTTGACCCCGTATCGGCGAACCGATCATCGCTTTTCACCCCAACGGCTCTGTCGCTTGAAATGGCGCGAACACGGGGGAGTTTGGGGTGCGTGCAACGGACAGGGGTTTGTGGCGCACGACGGGCATGGTCTTGAGTTGCGCACAACGAACAGGGGTTTGGAGCGCGTGCAACGGGCATGGTCTTGAGTTGCGCACGACGGACTGGGTTTTGAACTGCGCACAACGAACAGGGGTTTGGATCGCGTGCAACGGACTGGGTTTTTGTAATGTTCAACGGACGCGGCTTTTGGGTCGTGTACACAAGCAGCGCAACGACGTTGTTTCTTTGGGGAGTGTAGCGGTCTTGTTTTTGGTTGACAACGCTTTGGTTGTTCTCTACAAGCCCGCAACATAGAGCGGTTGGCGGATGTTGCTTTGGGTTGGAACAGATGGTGGTGGTTTGTGGGTCTGTTGTTCGTTGTGTCCGTGCCCCTCCGCATTGCTTTGGGTTTCTCCGTCCAAAACGCAAAGGAGCTGAACGTGTACTGTTTAGAGCTGCGAAACATCAAGAGATATCTGTGGATTGGTCTTTTGGGCAGCCTTGGTTTGTTTGCGACGGCCTGCCCATCTACGCCGTCTTCCCAAGAGCCTTCGCGTGAATCTTCCCAACACAGCGAACAAAACACGCCAAGCGAGTCGGACTCCCCAACCGAGCGCCCCCACGACGCCGCCCAAGAAGCTCTGCCCGAATCGCCCCAAGAATCCGCAAACGAAACCTCCCAAGAAACGCCCTCCGAACTGCCCGTTGAACACGACGCATCCTCGATAGAACCCACCCAAGAAGGCCGTCCACCCGAGTCTTCGCAAGATGAGCCAGACCCGGGTTCGCCTCCCTCCGATCTGAAAGTGTACCGCGTGGGTGCTGCTTCGTGGATCAAAGCCACGACACAAGCAGGTGTGATGTTGGCAGGGGGAGGAGCCGATCAAGCAGCGGCCTTTCGTTGGATGCTTGATCGTGCAGGTGGGGGAGACGTGGTGATCTTGCGAAGTAGCGGAGAAGACGGATACAACGCATGGATCGCTGGTTTAGGAAAGACCCATTCAGTCACGACGTTGCTGGTGGATTCGCGCCAAAAAGCCGATACGGTCTACGTCCAGCGCGTGATCGAAAATGCCGAGATGGTCTTTATTGCTGGAGGCGATCAGTCCGACTATTTCAAACATTGGAGCCAAAGCCTTCTCGAAAAAACGCTGCTTCAAGTATTCGCGCAAAAGCGTATCCCCATCGGCGGAACCAGCGCAGGGATGGCTGTCCTTGGTGGGATATCATACATCCCAAGCAGCAAAGGCGTCTTGTCGAGTGAGGCTCTTGCAGATCCTTTTCATGCCTATACCGAAGCCTTACGCGATGATTTCTTTGGGGGCCTGCCTTTTTTGGGGGGAGTCCTTACGGACACGCATTTCTATGAGCGTGATCGGATGGGTCGTTTGTTGGTTTGGATGGCTCGCCTTATCGCTTCGGGTCGCCCTGTTCGTGATACCAAAGCCATCGCCGCCGACGAAGGCGCGGCTGTTTGTATCGACGCCTCTGGACAGGCCCAAGTCTTTAGCGATGGCGGCTTTGTGTACTTTTTCCGCGCAAACGCAGGTCCACCCGAACGCATCGAACGAAGCCAGCCCCTGCAATGGTCACAAAAAGGTGAAGCCGTCAAAGTCCAGCGCGTCCCCAATGGTGGCTCTTTCGATCTTTCCCAATGGTCGGGTGGAACAAGCTACAAAGTCTCGATCGAACAAGGGGCCGTCTCGCCCAAAGATCCGTACTGATACGAGACCCGCCCGTTGTGTGATCGTAAAAATGTAGGGGCAGCCCCCTGTGGCTGCCCAAGAATCGGGCGTCTCCGAATGACGCTTTGTGTGCGCTTCTTACGGATACTGTAGGGGCAGCCCCCTGTGGCTGCCCAAGAATCGGGCGTCTCCGAATGACGCTTTGTGTGCGCTTCTTACGGATACTGTAGGGCAGACCCCTGTGGCTGCCCAAGAATCGGGCGTCTCCGAATGACGCTTTGTGTGCGCTTCTTACGGATACTGTAGGGGCAGCCCCCTGTGGCTGCCCAAGAATCGGGCGTCTCCGAATGA
>JAKLKB010000056.1 GCA_023150835.1 Myxococcota bacterium
AGCGTCTGCATTTCGTGCATACAGCGTGCGTCATGAAAAAACAAAATCCCCGATGCTTCCGACTTTCGCTCCCTCCCCTGTTCACGGGGGAGGGCGGGGTGGGGGGCTTTCCTCCGCTTCACCTAACGCCTATGGGGCAAAGCCCCACAAAAAACCAAACAAAAACCAAACGCAAAAACAAACAAAAACCAAAACAAACTCCTGCATAAGGAGCCAAGACAAGAAGAGACCGAACTTTTGCTGTACGCATTCGTACACGGGCCGATCAAATGAACGCGGCCATGCCGCCCAAAACAAAGGAGGCGAAGATGCCAGAGATTGCAAAACAACAAGTCCACTCCCCCAAAGCCCGCACCTTTGGGATGAGAAAAGCATAAACAACCCATACCTCGTACGTTTTGAGAGATGTGGGTGTTTTGGTTTGACTCCCCAAGGCGCAATCGTTGATCACGCACAGTCGCTTGTATGCGTAGTGTGCTTTTTTCAGGAACAACACATTGAACGCTTTGACACGCTCAACATCACAAGACCTTTCTGTTTTGACCGATCCGTCTGACCTCTCTCGCATCGGCTGGCATCCGCTCTTTGAGACCGACACACAAGACCTCCCCCCCCTCGGTAAGATCGCTCGCGTGATCGCCGTGGATCGCGGAGGAGCGTGGGTGATCAGCCGCGACGATCTGGTGGCGCTCTCTGCCGACGCCTCACGCGATCCTTTGGACTGGCGAAGACGCCAGTTATGGGCGCGCTGGCACGCTCCATCGTCCGAAACATCGGCCTCTACGCCAACCAAGCCCCCTCGCTCCACGTCCTCGAAAAAGACCGATAATCCGCGTAAACCATCGCCCAAAACCAACCATCCGCGTAAACCATCGCCCAAGATCGACACTCTCGAAGCCCCGTTGGTTGGGGACTGGGTGCAGATCGAAGAAGCTGGCAAAGAAGCCCCGCGTATCCGAGCCATCCTCACACGGCGAAGCTGTCTTACGCGCAAGATGGCGGGGATTCGCATAGAAGCCCAAGGCATCGCTGCAAACATCGATCACATCGCGATCGTCACAGCCGCCGGCCAAGATTTTTCTGTTGCTCGGATCGAGCGCTATCTTGCGGCAGTGTGGGAAAGTGGAGCATCCCCCTCGATCCTGCTCAACAAGATCGACCAAGCCCCCGATGGTTACGCAGCATGGGTTGAACAGCTTCAACAGATCGCTTTGGGAGTGCCGATCTTTGCGATCAGTGCGCTGCATGGAAAGGGCCTCCAAGCATTCCAAGACAGCCTACAGCCCGGGATGACCGTTGCTTTGGTGGGTTCGTCGGGTGTGGGCAAGTCTACGCTGCTCAATGCTTGTGTCTCCCATGCCGCGCAACGCACGCATACAACGCGCTCTCACGACGAACAAGGCAAACATACCACCACCCGCCGCGAGATCTTTCTTGGCGATCACGGTGTCTGGTGGATCGATACGCCCGGGATGCGCGAGTTTAGCCCGTGGGATGCCCAACAAGGCTTGCAACACGTCTTTTCCGATATCTTGGAATACGCCAAACAATGCCGATTCCGCGACTGCACACACCACCAAGAACCCGGATGCGCCGTGCAACAAGCCGCCACAGAAGGTCTGCTTCAACCCAAACGCATCGAACGCTACACCGCCCTCCAACGCGAAACCCACCACCAAAAAGAGCCAACCGATCAACGCACCACCAAAGAAAAAAAAGAACATTGGAAAAGCGTCACCAAAGGCATACGCGATCGCCAAAAACTGCACCGACAACTCGGGATCGAAGAGTGGTGAGAAGCCCTAGGGCGTTTACTCACCCCGCCAACACGGGGTCAAGGGGACGAAGTTCCCTTGTGGGGTGTGGGGCAAAGCTCCACAAAATCAAGACGCCACTCCTAGCGTTCACCTCGCTCCAAAGCGCGCAAGAGTCCGAGGCAAACACCGCGCATCACGGGTTCGGCGGACTGGGCGGTTTGTTCGATGGCATCGAGCGCACGCGGATCGAAAGAAGCGATCTTGCTTAGGACTTTGGCGCAGACGCGAGCCACTTGGATGGCGGGATCACAGAGATGAGCGATCAAAGCATCGGTGCATCGGGCGGAGTGTTGCGGCAAAGAACCGAGCGGCAAGGAACCGAGCGCCAAGATCGCGGAGTGACGGACCTCCCACACAGGATCGTCAAGTACACCCAAGAGAGCTTCCACGCGGCTTGCGGCGTGTTGGTGAGAGCGCCCAAGAAGCTCTGCTGCGCACATACGATTTTGCCACGCATCATCCTGCAAAGCCCGAACAAATGCCGCACACGCGCCTGCATCCGCCACATCGATCTGCCCCAAGCCGATCAAGATCGACCGCCGCACCCGCCATCTCGGATCATCCAAGGCTTGCGCCATCACAGGGATCGCAGGACGTGCAGAGACCCCCGCACGCCCCATCACGCCCGCTGCATTTTGACGCCGTCGCCACGAAGGATGCGCGATCTGCTCCGTTAGCGCAGCGAGATCTTCTCCCAGATCGACTTCCCATCCTCGCAAAGCATCCATCGCTGCGATGCTGATCGCCTCATCTTCCTCAGCGATCCTCTGCCGCCACAACACCCGATCCACTTCGGGTCCTCGCGCCAAACGCCCCAAAGCTTCGACCGCCATCCGACGCTCCCACGGCTCTTCAGAAGCCAACATCCGATGCAGTGCTTCTCGTCGCCCTGCCGAAAGAGGCTGTGGATGGTCCTTCAACGCTTCCGCCGCGTAACCACGCACAGCGTAATAAGGGTGCGCCAACGCAGTTTCCAACGCAGCATCCGCCTGTTTCGAGATCTTCTTTAAGCAGCGCAACGTCTGCGCCGATTGTGCGGCGACTTGGGCGTCTGCGTCTTGCAACAAACGGATCAAGACCTCTTCATAAGGCCAAGATCCCGCCCCTGTCGCCAACAACAGCCACGAAGCTCGACGCCGCAACAACACTTCTTCGGACTTCTCTAACCAAGCCACCGCCTGCGCTGCAACCTCCCCACGCATCGACTCCGTAGCCGCCTCCAACGCTCCCTCATGACCGAGCAATTGAAACGCGATGCACACAAAGCCCTGTTCCACAGGGACTTGACGCAGACTCTGTAAAAGCTGCGAGATCAAAGCACGCCAACTGTCCCGCCCTTCGGCAGGATGCTTCATCTCAAGGCGCGTAAGCTGCTCTCCCAACTCAAACACCCACGCATCATCCTCCGCCCGCAAACAAGTCAAACAAGCCCATCGCTCCGAAGGTTCGAGATCTTTCATCCCCGACAGCAAACGCACGATCTCTCGCCGCATCCACGTCGAAATCCCCTCCAAAGCAAGCAATGTGGAAAGCTGCTGCCGATCCGATGGATCGGCTTGCTCACAACGTCGTAGCTTTCGCATCACACGCAACAAACGCTCCCGTTCGGGCGAGGCGACGGCCTCTTCCATCCACGTCCTTGCTTCTTGATCCAACATCCCGCAACCTACTCCATCGTCACCGCGTGCGGATCACCCTGCACGCCTCTTTGCAGACAGCCACCACCGCACCCATGCGCTCGGTCGCGGCCTTTTCTCTTACAGCCCAAGGCATAACACGACCACGTCTCTCCAGCAAGACAAAGGAACCCGTATGTTGCGCGCCGCCCTCGATATCGGAACCAACTCCTTCCTTCTCACGATCGCAGAGGTCCAAGAAGCCACGATCTCGCACGTCCTCGCGGATGAACTACGCATCGTCCGCCTCGGCCAAGATCTCCAAACACGCGGTTCCCTCCATCCCGACGCCAAAGATCGCGCACGTACCGCTCTGCGCGAACTCCTTGCGATCTGCGCGCAACACGGTATCTCGGCCCACAGCGTTCGGGCGGTCGGAACCAGCGCCTTACGCGATGCTCTCGATGGACCCGCCTTTTGCGAGGAGATCCACCAAGAACTCGGATTACGCATCTTGCGCATCTCTGGTCAGGCCGAAGCGCAGATCTCTTGGTGCGGGGCTTTGAGCGATCTTCCCACCCAAGGGATGCAAGAAGCCCTATTGATCGACATCGGCGGCGGTAGTACCGAACTGATCTGGGATCAAGGGCGCTCCGCTTACAGCCTGCAAGTCGGTGTCGTGCGCGCAAGAGAACAATTCTTCCATGCCGACCCACCGACCCCACAAGCCTTACAGGCCGTCGCAGAGGATCTGCGCACCAAGCTTGCATCCCTACCGCTCCCCCACGCGCCCTCTCCCGTGATCGCCGTCGCAGGAACCGCGACCACACTTGTTGCCGTACAACACGGACTCGATCCCTACGATGGCTCTCGCGTACACGGTATGTCGATCACACACGCCGAGATCCTCCGTCAGATCGGGATGTACACACACATGACGCTCGAACAACGCAAACAGATCCCCGGCCTTGCGCCCCAACGCGCCGACTTGATCCCCGCAGGCGCACAGATCCTCGCCACTCTCCTCGATATCTTTCATGCCCCAAGCGCCCTTGTCTCCGACCGAGGCGTACGCTATGGCCTACTTCTGGCCGAAGAGTCCGCCCTTTTTGATGGAACACTTCACACCAATTAGGCGCAGCTTGTTGCGATGGTTTGGTGGGGCGTTGCCCTATACCCCACAAGGGAGCTCTGCCCCCTTGACCCCGTATCGGCGGGACGGATAGACGTTTTTCACATCAACAACCCTGCCGCTTGAAGTGGCGCGTACACGGGGGATGTTGAAAAACGATGTCGCTCCTTTGGCGGCGATAGACCTCGTTTTACACCACCCGATGCTTGATGTGTTGGATGGCTTCTTCGAGTCCTTCGACAGTCAACGGAAACATCGAGAAGATCTCGCGGATCAAGCGGTTGGTGTAAGTCGTGTCCCAGTAAGGCAAGGGATCGGGATTCAACCACGCAGAACGCGGAAAACGCTCTGCGATCCGCTGCAACCACACCAGCCCGGGTTCGGGATTGTTATGGAAAAAATCGATCGCTCCGCCTGCCGACGTCAATTCATACGGACTCATCGCCGCATCACCCACGATCATGCAGTACCACTCACGATCCAATTGCTCCAACAGATGCTTGGTTTCTTCGCCCTTCATCAAGGAGATATCTTGATAAAGCCGCTCGTACGGGCAGTTGTGAAAATAATAAAAGCGAAAGGCTTTGAAGTGGTTGGCGGCGTGGGCCGCCGAAAACAAACGCTCGCAAAGGTGAGTGTAGGGGGTCATCGACCCCCCCACATCCATCAACAACAGCAGTTTGACGGTGTTTTTGCGGGGCGCACGAAAAACAATCTCGATATCTCCTGCATTTTTGGCGGTTTCGTCGATGGTCTCATCAAGATCGAGTTCATCTTGCGCACCATCACGTCGCAACTGCCGAAGCTGCCGAAGCGCAACACCGATCGATCGCGTATCAAGAACCACGTCGTGCCGTAGGTTGCGAAACAGCCGTTTCGAGGCGACTTGGATCGCCGAACGACCGCCGCCTTCGCCACCCACGCGGATCCCTGCGGGATTCTGCCCACCCTGACCAAACGGACTGGTACCGCCCGTCCCGATCCAACGGCTCCCCCCATCATGCCGCTCTTTTTGCTCTTTTAGACGCTGCTCAAAAAGCTCCCGCAGCCGCTCCAGATCGAGTGCCTCCAATTGTTCCCGTTCTTCGGGGCTTAGATCGGGTGGCGGGATCGGCGAGGACAACCAGTCCAACAACTGCTCGCTCAACGCTTCGGGTGCTTCGGCATCTTGGAAGAAACTGGCAAAACATTGATCGTACAGATCGTACTGCGACTCTCGCTTCACACAGATCGCACGGCACAGATGATAAAAGCGCATCAACGAAGTCCCCGACAGCTCACGCCCCAACGCCTCCATCAAGGTCATCCACTCCGTCACACTTACCTTGATCCCATGACTCCGAAGAAAATAGAAAAAGTCGATAAACATATCCTCAAGATCCCCATTCTTCGGGCTGTTGCGCGTCCATCGGGCTTCGCGCAACGCGATCGCGGCCCCGTCTCACGCAAAGATCTTTTTCCCACGTTGCATGATCTGTTGAAACGCCCGAGTATCCGTCTCTTTCTTCAACAATACGCCAAGGTACGGGATCTCGCGCTTCATGCTCGACAAATCGATCCCACCACGCGCTAAGGCCCCGATCCAATCGATCAGCTCGCTCGTCGAAGGGCGTTTGCGGATCTCGGACTGCTCGCGTATCCAATAAAAGCGCTCCAAACATTGCTTGATCAGCGTACCATCCAAGTGCGGGTGATGCACTCGGACGATCTGCGTCATCATCTCAGGCTCGGGAAAGGCGATGTAATGAAACACACAACGCCGCAAAAAAGCGTCAGGTAGCTCTTTTTCCGCATTGGACGTGATCACCACCATCGGTCGGTGTTTTGCGATCACTTCTTCGTTGGTTTCCATGATCGTAAAGCGCATCGCATCCAACTCGTGCAGCAGATCGTTGGGAAACTCCATATCGGCCTTGTCCACCTCATCGATCAACAACACCACGCGCTCTTCACTCGCAAAAGACCGCCCCAACGGACCCAGACGAATATAGTTGCGGATATCCGAAACATCCCCCTCACCAAAACGACTGTCGTTCAAACGTTGCACCGTATCGTACACATACGCCCCATCTTGGGCCTTCGACGTCGACTTCACATGCCAACGGATCAAAGGCATCCCCAAGCCCTCTGCGATCGCTTCCGCAAGCAGCGTCTTACCCGTCCCCGGCTCTCCCTTCAACAACAACGGACGCTCCAACGTCAACGCAACGTTCACCGCGTCTTGCAGATCACGCGAAGCAATATATCGCTGTGTACCTTGAAATCGATGAAATCCACTCATTCACAACCCTCATCACGCCGCATTTTCGGGCGATATGCCCTCCCTTTGCGCGGCATTCTTGCGTTCGATGCCTTTACGGTCTCGCCTTTTTCGAGTTAATCTGACCGACAAACCGATGAGGCTGAAACCACGCATCGCAGTATAACCAGACACGTGCCTCTTGTCAGCTTCCGTCCCCGAAAAGACGCATCCAAGAGGCCACCCGTCACCCCGACACACGTATGGCTCGTTGCTGCGATGCTCCTACGGCTTGCCGAACCGACGCTCTTACAGCTTGCCGAACCGACGCTCTTACAGCTTGCGGGCTCGACAGGCTTGGTGCTCTGTCCGCATCACCGCTCACCCAACGAGGCGATCGAATGAACCGAACCGCCAAATCGAAAAAACATTCCTCCACGCATGACAACCCTCCAAGCGCTCCCTCCGCAGCCTCCAAGACACCACCACCGACCGCTCCAAGCGATCCCTCCGAAAGCTCGGAGAGACAACCATCGACGCCAGCAAGCCATCCCTCCACAACCTCGGAGATACAGGCTCTGCGCGATGCTCTTGCGCGGTACAAAGTCAAAGAAGACTTTCTTCGCAACGTCTCAAAAAAGACCTCTCACTTAACAGGCGAGGCTTTTTTATGCGCCATCGTCCAAGAAGTCGCCCTCGGACTCGATATCCCAGACGTCTTGATCGCCGAAAAAAACGGCCCACAGCTCCGAACTGTGGCACTTTGGAAAGCAGGCACACTTTACACCGATTGCCCGCTGCCTTGGTCCGAACTCCCTTGCTTTTATACCCCCAAAGACGACGAAGGGATCTGCCGCTTTGTCTGTGAAAAGCGCCAAACGACGCCTTGCCCGCTCGTCCAACAACAAGGACTCGGCATCCCGCTGCACAACCATTCTCTCGAAGTGATCGGCTACTTCTGCGTCGCCGATCACGATCCACTCGAATACATCGAGGATCTGATCGATCTGCTCAAGATCCTCGCGTCGCGCATCGCCGCCGAACTCGAACACCGACAAACCAACCGCTCCCTCCAAGCCCTCAACCAAGAACTCGAACAACGCGTGCTCGAACGCACCCAAGCCCTCCACACCTCCGAACAAAAATACCGCACCCTGTTCGAGGAAAATCAAGACGCTGTGATGCTCTTGCACAACGAGCATTTTCTCGACTGCAACCGCGCCACCCTTCAACTCTTTGGCTGCGAAACCAAAGAACAATTTCACGGAAAGCGCCCTGCCGACTTTTCGCCTTCTCACCAGTCTTGCGGCACTCCGACCCCACAACGCGCACAACACGAACTGAGCATCGCCTTCCAACAAGGCAAACATCGCTTCGAGTGGCTTCACCAACGCCTCGATGGAACGATCTTTCCCGCAGAAGTGTGGCTCACCGCCATCCCCAGCCAAATCCCCGCCCAGATCATCGCTGTGGTGCGCGATATCTCCGCACAAAAACAAGCCGAAGAACAACGCAACCAACACAACGAACAACTCCAACGCGCCAACGAAGAATTGGACCAAGCCACCCGCCATAAAGACGAATTCTTGGCCAACATGAGCCACGAACTCCGCACCCCGCTCAACGTGATCCTCGGTATGTCCGAAGGACTCCAAGAAGGTATCTTTGGCCCGCTCAGCAAAGAACACCTCCAAGCTCTCCGCACCATCGAGCGCAGCGGACGCCATCTACTCGAACTGATCAACGATATCCTTGACCTCGCCAAGATCGAAGCGGGGCGACTGTCCCTCCAAGAAGCCCCTGTCCCTGTTCATTATCTGTGCGAAACTAGCCTGTCTTTTGTGCGGCAGATGGCCCAACAAAAAAACATCGCGCTCACCCATTCGATCCAACAAGGCGTCCACGAGATGATCCTCGACGAGCGCAGGATGCGCCAAGTCCTGCTCAACCTCCTCAACAACGCCGTCAAATTCACCCCCGAACACGGCAAGGTCGAGCTAAGCGTCTTTCTTCAAACCCAAGAAAACAACGAACGCTATGTCTGCTTTTCTGTGAGCGACACAGGAATCGGCCTCAAATCCGAAGATCTCGGACGCCTATTTCAAAGCTTTGTCCAGATCGACAGCCGACTCAATCGCCAACACCAAGGCACAGGCTTGGGCCTCGCTTTGGTCAAACGCATCGTCGACTTGCACGGAGGGATCGTCCAAGCCGAAAGCGTTGTTGGACAAGGTAGCCGTTTTACCGCCTGTTTGCCTGCCAAACGCCTTTTGCGCTCGTTGACAACCACCAGTGGTTTGCTTAAAACAGTTCGGCTCAACGCGGATGTGACAAAGGCCACCCCGTCGGACGAAAGCGCCCCCCCGCTCTTGTTGCTTGTCGAAGACAACGAGGCCAATACCAACACCGTTTCGCGTTACTTAGAAAGCCGTGGATACCAAGTGCTCTCAGCAAGCAACGGCATCGAAGCCCTGCAAAGCCTTGAGAAACACACCCCCGCTCTGATCTTGATGGATATCCAGATGCCTGTCATGGACGGGTTGGAAGCGATACGCCACATCCGCCTCCAACAACGATGGGCTTCGATCCCTATCGTTGCGCTCACTGCCCTCACGATGCCCGGAGATCGCGAACGATGTCTCGCCGTCGGTGCCACCGAATATCTTGCAAAACCTTTTCGATTGAAACACTTACGCGATGTGATTCAAAAAATGCTCAAACAAGCCTCCAGCGAAAAGTGAGCGCTCAAAAACCTGAGCAAGGTTGGTGAAAGCTGATGCACTTCCAAAAATCCGAACCTCGTGCGCCAGTTCGTACAGCAACCAAGGTTGATAAGAGCTGATGCACAACCAAGAATCCGAACGCACCATCCTGATCGTCGACGATGAACCCGACAACTTCGACGTGTTCGAAGTGTTGCTCGATGGTGAACCTTATGTACTCCATTACGCTCCAGACGGCCACAACGCGCTCGCCTTGCTCGAACGTTTTCGTCCTGACGCCATCCTCCTTGATGTCATGATGCCCGGGATGGACGGGGTCGAAGTCTGCCAGCGCATCCGCTCTATCCCAGCGCTACAACATACGCCTCTTTTGATGGTGACGGCCCTCACTTCCAAAGACGATCTCGCACGTTGTCTTGCGGCAGGTGCCGATGACTTTCTCAGCAAACCTGTCGATGGCACAGAGCTTCGTGCGCGCTTGCGCTCGGCCTTGCGTATCTACCAACAACACATCGAGATCCAAAACCTCCTCGAAAAACTCCAATACGCCAACCGCGAACTTGCCGTGTTTAGCACCCGCCTCGAAAAAAAGGTCCAAGAACGCACACAACAACTCGAACAAGTCATCTTTTTTGACCAACTCACCCAACTCTCCAGCCGCCCTCATCTTTATCGCCGACTACAAAAAACCCTCAAAAAACAAAGCGAAGATCCCAACGTCCTCTTCGCTCTTTTGTATATCGATTGCGATCAATTTCAGCTTATCAACGGCTCTCTCGGCTATGAAGTCGGCGATCAACTCTTACAAAGGATCGCCAAACGCCTTCAGGACTTGTTGCGCCCTGACGATCTTCTCGCACGCCTTGATGGTGACGACTTTTGCTTCCTGCTTGAACACATCGACACACCCGACGACGCTGTCACCTTTGCAAAACTCGTCTTAGAATCCTTTCAAGCCCCCTTCCAAGGCGAACATTACGAGATCTACGTCACCGCTTGTATCGGTTTGGTCTACGGCTTCCCTCCCCCCTATCAGCGCCCTGATGCCCCTCTACGCGACGCAGATACAGCAGTAAGACTCGCCAAAAAACAAGGAAAAGGCCGCCTCCAAGTCTTTGCTCCACAGATGCAAAGCGATCACATCGAGCGCCTGCATCTCGAAAATGATCTCCGTCGCGCTCTACACAACCAAGCCTTTCAACTCCATTACCAACCCATCTGGCATCTGGCCTCTCGCAGCATCGTCGGATACGAGGCGCTCTTGCGTTGGATGCACCCCACACGCGGCATGATCCCACCGTCTGTCTTTATCCCATGTACCGAAGAAACCGGGCTGATCGTCCCTCTCGGACACCTCGCCTTGCACCAAGCCTGCTCACAACGCAAACAATGGCTCGATCTCGGCCTGAACCATGCCTACGTCAGCGTCAATCTCTCCCCCCGCCAATTCTCTCACCCCTCCTTGCTCCAAGATCTCGACCAGATCCTCGAAGACACACAGCTCCCCCCGCATCTCCTTCACATCGAGATCACCGAAAGCGCCCTCATGGAATACCCCCAACAAGCCATCGAGATCACCCAACAGATCGCCGAACGCCAGATATCCATCAGCATCGATGACTTTGGGACGGGTTATTCTTCGCTATACTACCTCGCTCAATTTCCGATCCACACCATCAAACTGGATCGCTCCTTTACCCAAAAGATCACGACGCATCCCGAACACAACGAGATCGCACGCGCTGTCCTTCACCTCGGGCAAAGCCTCCAAAAAAACGTCATCGCCGAAGGCATCGAACACGAAGAACACCTCCAACAATTGCTCTCCATGCGGTGCCGTTGTGGGCAAGGCTACCATCTCTCCCGCCCCCTTTCCCCCAAAGAGATCTTCCCTCTCCTCAAAGAAAAAGCCGCCCCCTCCGACCTTTGCAACGAAAACAAACTCGCCAACAGCCCCTCAATCTCCACCAAATAACGCCTCTTCCGCCTCCGTACGATATGCCGCCAACGTCTGCCGCAACGCCACACGCTCGACCTCTTCCAACACCCCCAACGCTCGCGAAAAACAAGCACGCGGCGATTGAGGAACATCGCGCAGCCCTCGCTGCTCACGTTCGAGCGTTTCACGCAGCACGACCGTCAAGGTGTGCAATCCAGCAGCACCTTCGGCTTCGCCCTGAGGTGCCTCTCCCGCACGCTCTCCTCCCCAATACTTCGCCAAGATCGCCAACCCCGCCACCATCTCTTCCAACAATTCTTCTTGGATCGCATAACGATCCAACTCGCACCATGTTTCTCGCTCAAAACGGTACGCATACAAAAACAACCCGACCCGATGCACCCGCTCCATATCCTCCGCCAAGATCCGCAATCCTTGCTCAAGGCACGCCATATCCGACGCTTCCAACGCCTGCTCAATTCGCTCTGCCCACCTCACCGTCGCAAGAAAACGCAATCGCTTGACGTCACGAAGCGTCGCGTCCTTATGCGCTTGAAGCTCCGTCGGCGACTCATCGTAAAACCACCGAAAATCCGTCATGTCAGCGTCCCACACTCTCAATTTCCCCAGCGCCTCGTCGATCTCCAACGCAGCCGAACCATCGATATCCTTGACCTTCCCCAATAGGCGCAACGCTTCCCACAGAATCTCCATATCATCCACCGCTCCAAACACCTGTAGGATCGGCGCGATCACCGCAGAGGAACAAGCCACGCCACACAGCCCGCGCAACTTCCACACCAGCGAATCGTTGAAATTTTCGGCCATCTCGGACCTCAGGCTCCGCAACATCGGCTCTTCGGCTTCCTTGATCCCCCAATCTCCCAACAACACAGCGCTTTGGTTTTGCTCTTCGCTTCGATCCATCGATTCCCGTGAAAGAGTTAATAACAGTCGCGGAACCAGCGCAGGCACCACCACTCCAATCCGACACAGCGCCTCCATACACGCTGCCATCCGAGAGCTGATCGCATCGTCATCAAACAACACCTCCGGCTGCCCCTCCAACGAAACATCCACACGCGCCCTGTGGTAGAGGCCCATCACATGGACGATTCCATCGACAGCTTCTGTTGCACCCATCGTCCCCAAAGCTTCGACTGTTTCTGCCAAGATCCTCTCCCAAGAAAGATCAGACTCCATATCGTCATAAGAATCCCAATCGTCGTCATCTTCTTCTTCAAAAAATTGAGGGAGCCAAGGATCGTTGTCATCGTCTAAATCGTCGATTTCATCCGCCAAATCCAGATCGTCATCCGAGTCCTCGGCGGCCAGCCCATGATGGCCACGCCCCACAGCCGATCGTCGCCCTTCGGACCCGCTGTCACCGTCCTCCTCCCCTTGATCGGGATGCTCCGCCGCATCTTCTTCCAAAGACACGAGGGTTCGCTCTAAAAACCCGACCAGCGCAGGGATTGCGCTGCGTGCATCCAATCCGCTTTTCTGCAACGCCTGCAACGCCAACACCATCTCCCCTCGATCCTCTCCATCGAGTAACTGCAACAAAACCGAAAAGCTCTCTGCATCGCGCATCTTTCTCAACGCCCTGAGCAGACCCGAACGAAAAAACACATCCGACTCTTCTTTCGCCAGCAACGCCCGCAGATGCGGCGCTGTTTCTTGCACCCACTCCCCCCAGTTCTCCGCAGCATTCACCACCGACGCCAACACGTCCTTGCTGCGCTCTTTGCGAAGCCGCTCGCACAAAACACCTGCCACCGCATCTTTATGCTCCATGCGCAACGCGATGCGCTGCTCCTCAGACACCCGCTCACCCGGCCATTCCTGCAAGGCCACCAGACTCGGCCCTCGCGCATCTTTCAGCCGATGTGATGCTCCCTTTAATAGCCCCATCAACGAAGCGGGCGTCCCCACCTTCGCAAACGCCCCAAAAATCGGCGCGAACAAAGCCTTGTTTGGTTTCTTCGCGTACACAACTTCCGCCAAAAGAGGCAGCACCTTTTCCCCAAAAGCAACGATCCCATCCGACAGCAGATCGTACTGCCCCAAATGCCCGTACTGCTCGATGTACGACAGCATCACCGAGATCGCCGCTGGATCGCCTGTACCACCCAACGCTCGAAACGCCTCCGACAACGCCTCGTGATACTCCCAACCCACATGCGCAAACAAGAAAGCCCGCAAGCATTCCAACAACATCGGATGCTCACACTTCACCGAAGACAACGCCTCCACCCCTGCGTAGGACAACTCGCCGCGTTGTATCTGCCTCTCCACAAGGCGCAACACCGCCCCTTCCGCCTTGAGACGCACAAGCCCCACCAAGGCCATCTCACGGACGTCTTCGCTGTCATCCTCTCTCGCTCGCCCCTCCAACGCCGTGACAACGTCCTCGTACCCTTCGACCTCTCGCGCATCCAGCAACATCTCCACAACGCGAAGCCTCACCCCCTCCGACCAAGATCCGAGCCGACGCAACATCGCTCGCAAGATGCCCGAAGGGATCGAATGTTCCTCCTCCACAGCATCCAAGATCTCGTTTTGCTCCTCTTCGTTTCGCGATGCCTCCAAATACCGCGCAACCACTTGTTCGCCGCGCTCATCCTCCACCAACGCCCGACACGCAGAAGCCCGATATCGCTGATCTTTGAGCGATTCTTCCCACACCGCCAGCGGGATCTCAGGCATCTCAAACGACCACCTCTCTTCTGCTTGCAACAACAAATACGCCGCCCGTATCTGCGACGCCATCTGCGACCCCCTCAGCCTCCCCACCAAGGCCACCACGACCCCCTCCCCCTGCTCCAACAGCGCCTCTTGAAAGTCATCCTCCAACGCAAGCTCCTCGATCCTCCAACACGCCCCCAACAACGCCTCGATCAACCCCTCCTCCACCCGTTCGTACTCTGCGATCACCCCCACCGCCGCTCTCACCACGCGCAACTCATCGCTACCCAATGCCTCCAACAACAGCGATCCCTCTACCCCTTCCAAGCCCTGATCTCGTTTCGACCACAAGATCACCAACGCAGAATCCCGAAAGCTCCGATCTGCCGAGGACAACAGCACACGCAATCGCGCATCACCTTCCTCGCAATCCCACCTGACCCAACCTTCTTCCGCCCCTCGACGAACCTCGTCGACTTCTTCCCCCAACAACCGACACAGCGCCTCCAACAACACCTCCCTACGCACCGAATCCTCGCCATCCTCCCCATAAACCGCTGTTCTCCCCAACAACACACCTGCTTTCGCCCGAATCCTCGACTCTCCATCTCGGCTTGCCTTTAACAACAACGGCAACAACTTCTCCTCATAGTCTTCCGACAACGCCACCGCAAACTCATCGCTTGACCGCTGCCTCCCCCAAAACAACTCCTCGGCCTGCCAAAGCGATAGCCCCTCCAATCCCTGAAGATCACTCCCCCCTGAATCCCTATCCAGAACCTCCTCCAATCGCTCCATCGCCAAGAAACGCACTTCCGACGAGGGATCGCCTATCGCTCCACAAAGCAGCCGAATATCCGCAGCTTTTAACCGATGCACTTGCGGATTCAACCGACGCAATGCCTCCAATCGCGCTTGCTCCGGCTCAGACACCAGATCCGACAGATATCCCTGCTGCTTCTGCTTTTTCTTTGCCATCGCCTTGTCCCTTGGTACTTTGCGTACTTTGTCTAGCTCTCCCAACCAACGGATCTCCTCCAAAACGCTGCATCCTACCCACTCCTCCCCCTTCCAAGCAAGCCTCTTCCTCCCCAAAACCTCCTGCTCTGTCTCGCAAACGCGGCGGTTTGTGTTCCCTACCCCAACCAAATCCCCACACCCTACCCATCGATCACGCACGATCAAAAAAGCGATCCAAAATTCTTTTGAATGGAAGATCGCGATCTGCGTCTCACAACACAGAACGCAAGCGAAAAGCGATGCACTCCACACAGATGGAAAGATATCGTTTCTTTTCAACATCCCTTTTCGACTTTCGTCACTCACACACCCCAAAAAGGAGACCGCACGATGAAACAAATTCTTACCCTTGTCGCTGCTCTTTTTCTCGTCGTTGGCTTTCAACAAAAAGCCGAAGCCAAAAGAGTCTGCATCAAATTTAAAAAGATCTGCATCCGATACGCCGCTCCTGTCGTGAAAAAGAACTGCGTCTCTTGGAAAAATCAAACAAGATGCGCCAAATACGGACCCAAAAAGCGCTGCGTCAAGCTGGTTTCCGCTGGTCGCGTGTGCATCAAGTACGTCTTCGTGAAAAGCAAACGCGCTTGTGTCGGTGGTTGGAAGCGAAAGTGCATCAAGTGGTAATCCACCCAACGGTTCAACGCTTCGACTCCGCAGGCTAAACCATTCCCCCTATTCTCCATCCCGCCCATCCCACAACCCTTTTGTGCTACTCCCTCCATCCCACAACCCTTTTGTGCTACTCCCTCCATCCCACAACCCTTTTGTGCTACTCCCTCCATCCCACAACCCTTTTGTGCTGCTCCCTCCCTCCCACGACCCTTTTGTGCTACTCCCTCCCTCCCACGACCCTTTTGTGCTACTCCCCCCATCCCATCCCGCCCACCCCTTAAAAAACCGCCACTCCGCAAGAGCCTGTCACCCCTTGCCCCCCCCTTCTTGTCTTTTTCCGTGCCTTCCGTGGACTCTTCTTGTCTTTTTCCGTGCCTTCCTTTGAAGTGTCGCATCCCCCCTTGTTGTCGTTGCCGTAAAAGACTAACCTGAAAAGCGCTTCTTCTGGTTTGCGGCCCCATCGAGCCACTCTTTTTCCAGACGCGAACAACGCTCTCGCACAAATTTCACGCATTCCAAGCCGCCCACAACCCCGCTATCTCCAACCAAGCACCAAAGGGATCACAAGGAATGGCAGACAAAAAATATCCCGAAACCTTGTCACCGCCCCCCGCTACCGCACCTGCCAACGAGGCCATCTCCACCGAACCGATCGAGGACACCCACGATGCGGCCTTCTCCCGCCGCGACTTCCTCAAAACATCCGGCCTCGGCGTACTCACTTCATACCTCGTCGGAAGCGCCCAAAGCCACGCTCTCACCCCCAAGTCCACTCCCTCCCAAGGCGTGTTACCCCAAGAAGGCGCACCCATCACGTTTTACGTCAACGGGCAGGCCCGCCAAATCCACGTCGAACCACGCACCACACTCGCCGAAGCTCTCCGCGAAAAGCTCCACCTGACGGGAACCAAGGTGATCTGTGATCGCGGTTCTTGCGGGGGTTGTACCGTCCAAGTCAACGGTGAAGCCGTCTGCTCTTGTATGATGCTCGCTGTCGACGCCCACAACGCACAGATCACCACCATCGAAGGGCTTGCCAAAGGCGATCAACTTCATCCCCTCCAACAAGCTTTTGTCGAGTGTGATGCCCTTCAATGCGGATATTGTACGCCCGGCATGGTGATGTCCTGCAAAGCACTCCTTGATCGCAATCCCACACCCAGCCTCGACGAAGTCAAAGATGCTGTGGCTGGAAACCTTTGTCGATGTGGAGCGCATCCCCATGTCTTCGAAGCGGCCTTGCTTGCCGCCAAGCGTATGAAGGGATAGTTATGTCTCAAGAGATCAAAAGCAAACTCGGTTTTCCCGGTCAATGGCAAGAAACCACGTTGCGCATCCCTGACGATGAGCCCCCGCCTTGGGATCCCTCCTACAAATTTCAAACCGTCAACAAGGCCGTCCCACGGGTCGATGCCTTTGCCAAAGTGACGGGGCGCGCAACCTACACAACCGATATCCGCAAGCCCGGCCTCCTGTATGGCCGCCTGTTGGTTTCCTCCCATCCTTCGGCCACGATCAAATCGATCGATGTCAGCAAAGCCAAAGCCCTCACGGGCGTCAAAGCCGTGATCGCCCTACCCATCAAAGAAGTCCGATTTGTCGGACAAGAGATCGCAGCCGTCGCAGCGACCTCTTCTCAGATCGCCGATGATGCGCTGCGTTTGATCAAAGTCGAATACGATCCGCGCCCATTTGTCGTCGATGTCGAAACTGCTCGCAAAGAAGGCGCTCCGCTCGTCTTCCCCAAACGTGCCGCCCAAGCCCCCGAAGGAAAAAGCGCAAACGTCACACCGCAACGCATCACCAAACGCGGCGATATCGAAGCGGGCTTCAAGCGCGCTGAGCACATCCTCGAAGGCCAATTCCGCACACAAGTCCAAACCCATAGCTGCCTCGAACCCCACGCCTTTACCGCCGAATGGGAAGGCGATCAACTCACCGTCTGGGCTTCGACACAAAGCACCTTTAGCGTCCGTGACGAACTGGCCCAAGTCTTCGAGATATCGCCCAGCAAAGTCCGCGTCTTTTCCGAATACATGGGCGGCGGCTTTGGTTCCAAGTTCGGCGCACGCGCCTCGGGAAAACTCGCCGCCATGCTCGCCAAAGAAGCCAAAGCCCCTGTATGCCTGATCCCCTCGCGCAAAGAAGAACACCTCACCCACGGCAACCGACCCAACTCCGTTCAACACTTCAAAATGGGCGTCCGCAACGACGGCACGATCACCGCTATGCAACTCACCTCCTACGGAACAGGCGGGATCGCAGGCGGCGCAGCAGCAACACGCCCGATGCTCGGACTTTATCGCTGCCCAAACAAACTTGCCATCGACGAAGATGTCTTTACACATGCCGGACCTGCTCGTGCTTTCCGCGCTCCCGGACACCCGCAAGGCGCTTTTTCTCTCGAACAGATGGTCGATATGTGCGCTGAAAAGATCGGCATGGACCCCCTTCAGATCCGCCTACAAAACGACCCACACACCGTTCGCCGCGCACAAATGGAGCTTGGCGCAAAACGCATCGGTTGGGATCGCCGAAACAAAACTCCCGGCACTCAAAAAGGCCCGATCATGCGCGGACTCGGGATGGCTTCTTCGCTTTGGTACAACACAGGCTCCGCAGGAGCCGAGATCCTCGTCAAGATCCACAAAGACGGTCGCGTCGAAGCCTTTAGCGGCGGCCAAGACATCGGCACCGGCATACGCACCCTCATCGCCCAAGTCGTCGCCGAAGAACTCGGTATCCCCCTTCAACTCCTCCACGTCCACATCGGCGATACACAACATCCCTACGCTCCCGGATCCGGCGGTAGCAAGACCACTCCTTGTGTCACCCCTGCCGCCCGAAAAGCCGCCTTTCTTGCCAAACAAAAGCTCTTTGACCTCGCTCGCACTCTACTCAAACTCGAACCCAAAACGCCGATGATTGCACAACAATCTCGCATCTTTTCCAAAGCAGACCCCAAGATGTCCGTCGACTGGGCACAGCTCACGCGATATCTCCCCAACGGCATCCTCAGCGTCCAAGCCACGCGCGCTCACAACTACGCCGCTTACAACAACATCATCGCTGGCGTCCAATTTGCCGAAGTCGAAGTCGACACACAGACCGGCCTGATCCGCGTCCTCAAGATCGTTGCGGTCCATGACTGCGGACTCGTCCTCAACAAACTCACGGCACGCAGCCAAGTCAACGGCGGCGTCATCCAAGGCATCAGCTACGCCCTCTTTGAAGATCGCATCCTCGACCCACGCACAGGACAGATGGTCAACCCCAACTTTGAACACTACAAGATCGCAGGTTCTCGCGAGATACCCGAGATCGATGCCGTCCTCTTCGATGTCTACGCTGGATCCAACAACACCCATGCCCTCGGGCTCGGTGAACCCACCACCGTCCCCACCGCTGCTGCCATCGCAAACGCCGTATACAACGCCACGGGCGCACGGCTTTTTGAACTGCCCATGACGCCTGATCGCGTCCTCAAGGCCCTCGCACAACGCCGCAGCCCACAAAAATAACCAGAGGAGCGTCTATGCACCGCTTTGAATACGCCAACGCTGCCTCGCTTCAAGCAGCACAAGAACAACTCAAAGCCGACGGTTCAGTCATCAAGGCCGGAGGAATCGACCTGCTCGATCTGCTCAAAGAACATTTGATCCAACCTGCTCGGCTCGTCCAACTCAAATCCATCCCCGAGCTCTCGAACGTTCACTTTGATCCACAACGCGGCCTATCCATCGGCCCCATGCTCACTCTCGCTCAAACCATCCAACACCCTCTGATCAAACAACACACCCCTTCCCTCGTCCAAGCCGCCCAAGCCATCGCCACCCCGCAGATCCGCAACCTCGCCACCCTCGGCGGCAACCTCTGCCAACGACCGCGCTGTTGGTACTTTCGCAGCGAGGACTTCCATTGCTTCAAAAAAGGCGGACGCCGCTGCTTTGCCCAAGAAGGCGAAAACATCAACCACGCCATCTACAACAACACCCTCTGCGCAATGGTCCATCCTTCGGGCATCGCAGGCCCCTTGGTCGCCCTCGGTGCTTCTGTCACCTTGCTCAAACCCCCCGCTCCCGACAGGCGCCTGATCAAAACCAAGCCGCTTCCCCACCAAACTCAAACCCTCCCGATCGAAGACTTCTTTACGCCTCCCGAACGAAGTCTTCTTCGTGAAACGATCCTCGGCCCACAAGATATCCTCACGCACATCCACATCCCACCGCGTTCTTCGCACAGCCGCGATCTTTATCTCAAACAAAAACACAAAGAAAGTGCAGACTGGCCGCTCGCAGAGATCGCTGTATCCGCCGAGATCGAACAAGGGCGATGCAAAAGCCTGCGCGTCGTCCTTGGTTCTGCCGCACCGACCCCGTGGCGCTCCAAAGCCGTCGAAGACGCCATCCTCGGAAAGCCCCTCGACGACAAGCACATCCAGCAAGCCGCCAAAGCCGTCCGTCAAGACGCCAAGCCGCTCGCTCAAAATGCCTATAAACTTGACCTCTTTGAAACCCTCGTTGCCCGCGCTCTCCACGCGCTCAACCACCCAGCAAGCCAAGGTCGTCCATGAAAGAAACAAACCACCCCCACCCCAACGAAACCCCCGTCCTGCCGAGGCTTTGCAAATACCTGCGCACCAAAGCCTATTTTCTCGAAGGCCCCCTCGATCCGAGCCTTCAAGCTTCCGACGATGTCACCCAGTACTGGTGCCTTCACAGTATGCACTCCGTCGGACCCGACGGTGAATTTGTCTGCCCCGAAGATTGTTCGCCTCATCGTTCCTGCTTTAAAGAATAAAACACAAGGAACCGTCGATGAACCATCCCACTTCTCCACCAAGGAGCCCCTACGTGTGGGCTTTGGCGACTTCCCTGCTGCTGGCCCTCGTCCTGCTTATCGCTTCCATCTGGCCCTCGGCGGAGCCAAAACAAGCTTCCGACGCTCCACCCACAGCCCAACAAACGAACAAGCCTCGAAAGCTATCGACCGAAGAGATCAACAAATCGTTCGCTCAAAAAACCTTCAATACCGTTTATCAGCGCGCAGATTGGGGAAAAAACAAACAAGGCCAAGGCCACAGCGGGGCCGGCTCCACCGCCGAAGTCACCCAACGATACCGTGAGTTCTTGGAACAATTTATCAAAAAACACAAAATTCGCTCGGTTGTCGACGCAGGGTGCGGTGACTGGGAGTTCTCCAAACTCGTCGATTGGCAAGGCGTAGACTATCTCGGGATCGATATCTCTGACCGAGTCGTCAACCGATTAATCCGACTCCACCAAAAAGAAAATATCCGATTTCGTGCTGGAGACGTAACAGAAAAACTCCCGTCGGCTGACCTCCTCATCATCAAAGATGTCTTGCAACACCTGCCCAATCTTTGGATACAGCGCTTCATCAAGAACAATCTTCAAAAAGGCCGCTACAGATACGCCATTATCACAAACGATCGCGCTCCGAAAAAACACAAGAACAACAAAGATATCTACGTTGGTAGCTACAGAGAAATGGACCTCTCTTTACCTCCTTTTTCGTTGAAGGGTCTAAAAGACGTGATGAATTTCAAGGCATTTCCCTCCAAGGTCGTTCAAGTCCTCAGGCTGGAAGACGATCCGATCGACTCAAAACCAAACACCCGTGCAAAGTAGCCCCCCAAAAAAACCGACAGGAAACAACCGATCCGATCGAAACCCCAACCACCCTTTCGAACCGCACGCGGATTCCCTCCAACAACAAAAAACGTCCCCACCCCACCCGCCCAAACACAGAGAACCCCGCCAAATCGCCCCGCTCTAATCCATTGACGTTGTGATGAAATAATCCGTCACACCGTAGATTTTGACGGTCTCGGTATCTTGGGGGGTCATCCCAACATCCCATCGCCCTTTGACATAACCCGCTGTCGTGCGATCTTCCCAACGAAACGCTTCAAAGATCTTCCAGTTGAATCGCGCCCATCGCTCTTCTTTGTCTTGGCCGTCCACCAAAAGCCCTCGTTTGTAAGGAAATGTCACGAAAAATTCACCATTCACCAGCGCAAAATCGATCGCGGGGATGCTGATCGGAGGAGGCGCAACGATCGGAAACTCAAAGCCCATAAAGCGAACCACCGCATCACCCGCCTGATACGAACGACCTTGATGCGTACCCGTCGAAAAAGCCCGAAAGATCGTCAGCTTTCCTGAAAGCACCTGACCGCTGGCATGAACCGTCCCATCAACCTCATAGCTCACCCACTCCACTTTCACCCGACCGTACGTATAAAGCGCCGTCTTAAGGCTTTGCGTCAAACAAGAACCCATCAAGTTATCTTTCGCCATATCCGCGATCACCGCGTTCTTTCCGTGATCAAAGCAAAGCTGCGGATTCGTGTCGTTTTGCGAGGTCAAGACCTCATAACGGCTCAACGCCACTTGATAGTTTTGCGGTGTTTGCCCTGACAGACCGTCTGTAAAGGTTTGTGGCGTCAGATCGCCTTTCATGTAGATCGCGATCTTTCCGACCTTTTGATCGGGAGATATCTCTTTCGGATCTACATCGCCCGTGCTTTCGGACGCGCTCTCTGTCACTTCGGGGATGGCCTCATTTCCGCTATCTTGCACCAACTCGGTTTGCGGTTCTTGGGCCACCTCCGCGCTTTTTTCTTGAGCCGTCTCTCCCCCTGCATCTTGCGCGACTTCTTGCACGACTTCTTGGGCCGCTTCTTTTGGATCTTCGCTTGACGTCTCTTTGCCCGTATCCACCTCTTGCCCCGTCTCCCCCGAAGGCACCACAGGAACCGAACACCCCCAAGAACACAGCCACACGCCCACCACGATCCCCAACAACACACCCCACCGAGACACCGCCTTATACCCAAACATCGCTATCTCCTTCCTGATCGAACGCTCCACAACAAACCTCGCCCTCACGGCAAGCACAACACCCACCGCACAAAGCCGATCGACTTGCAGCGTTTTGCTTTCGTGTTTCCAACATAGACTTCCTATCAAAGATTTTTGCTCGCCCCAAAAACATCTCTTGCACCGATCCCTCCCTTGCCGTCTCTCTAGCAACCAACAAAAACAACCCTATCCCGTAAGTATCCGAAGGAGAATGAAAAAATGAAGAAGCGCAGGATCTTAATCGTCGGTGGCGTAGCAGGCGGAGCCTCCGCAGCCGCAAGATTGCGGCGATTGTGTGAAGATTGCGAGATCGTGATCTTTGAACGCGGTGCCTACGTCTCTTTTGCCAACTGTGGACTGCCTTATTACATCGGTGACGTTATCCCCGAAGAATCCGACCTTTTGCTTGCGTCTCCCAAACTCTTTCGCGAGCGCTTTAACATCGACGTTCGCCTCCACAACGAAGTCCTCGCCATCCACCGCGAACAGCACGTGATCACCGTCATGGATCGCACCACCCAACAAACCTACACCGAACCCTACGACGCGCTGATCCTGTCCCCGGGCGCAAGTCCTCTGCGCCCCCGTCTACCCGGCATCGATCTTCCCGGCGTCTTTGCGCTTCGCACCATCCCCGATAGTCAACAGATCCGCGCTTGGATTCAGGAAAAGCAAGCCAAACGTGCCGTGATCATTGGAGCCGGATTTATCGGCCTTGAGATGGCAGAAAATCTCCATCATCGCGGTCTCTCGGTCACTATGGTCGAGATGGCTCCCCATGTCCTGCCCATCCTTGATGACGATGTCGCTTATTATGCAGAACAGCACTTGCTCGCGCATGGTGTTCGACTTCACCTTGGCGACGGTCTGACCGGCCTTTCCCACGACGAACACCAAACCCTTGTCGTCCACACACAAAAAGGACTCCGCATCGAAGCGGATATCGTGATCCTTGCGGTCGGCGTTCGCCCCGAGACCACACTCGCTCGCGATGCGGGCCTCCAACTCGGTGAACGCGGTGGCATCCACGTGGACGAACACATGCAAACCAGCGATCCTCAGATCTGGGCCGTTGGAGACGCCGTTGAAGTCCAAGACACCCTCCATCGCTCGGCTCTCCTTATGCCCCTTGCTGGACCTGCCAACCGACAAGGTCGCATCGCTGCCGATCACATCATGGGCCGCTCTTCGACCTTCCGTGGTGTCCAAGCTACCGCGATCTGCGGGATCTTCGACCTTACCGTCGCCACCACTGGGTGCAGCGAAAATATCTTGCGCAAGATGGGACACACGCACTACGAAAAGATCTACCTCCACCCAAGCCACCACGTCGGCTATTATCCCGGAGCCAAGCCGATCCACATCAAGCTGCTGTTCGATACCAACGACGGGCGCATCCTTGGCGCGCAAGCCATCGGTGAAGCGGGCGTCGACCGCCGCATCGACGTTCTCGCAATGGCCATCCAAATGAACGCCACCGTCTTTGATCTCGAAGAATCCGAACTCTGCTATGCCCCGCAGTATGGCGCAGCCAAAGATCCGATCAATCTCGCCGGAATGATCGCCTCCAACGTGCTCAAAAAAGATCTTCCCCTCGCTCATTGGGATCAACTCGAATCCAACGCACTCTTGCTTGATGTCCGCGAGATGCACGAAAAAACAGATGCCTTCTGCCCTGATGCGCTGCAGATCCCCCTCTCCCAACTTCGCCAACGCATCCACGAGATCCCCAAACACCAGCCGATCCGCACCTTTTGCAAATACGGCCAACGCGGTTATTACGCAACGCGTGTCCTCTTACAACATGGCCTCGATGCCGCCAACCTTTCAGGCGGACTCTTGAGCTTCCACGCCACCCACTCCCGTCTCCACCGCACTTAACCCGCCCTACCCCCCCATTCTTCGCGCTGCACGCAATTCAACACCGACGCAGCGCATAAACCCGAAACCCTGCCCCCTCATAACGCGGTGCAGGGCCATACACCACACGACCCTCACCCTCCCATCGATGCGGAACCATCAAGGTTTGCGCCATCTCCGATACTCCCCGACCCATCCGCATCATCGGCAGCGCCACAGGCCCCGAAGCCACAAGACCCGAATCCTCCGAAGCCAATGCCGCAGGCTCCGCTGCATCCGAACCCGAGGCAACGGCCATCCAAACCTCCGAAGCCAAGGCCATAGGCTCTTGCGCGGTAGCAGCCGATGCAACGGATTGAACCGCAGCATCCGCCTCTTTTGGAGAGCGTTCTTCGGCGTCTTGCTCCGCCACAACACGCCCCTGATCATACTCGCCCTCGACTTCGACCTCCGCACCAAGATACGCCTCCAGCACCCCCTCGGAGATCTCTTCGGTCGCTCGCAAGATCACCCCTCCCACCGCGTTTCTCACCGCGATATCCGCATCCTCCAAAACCTTTAAAGTGAATGTCCCTGTATGCCCCCAATAACGTGCGGCATCTCCTTTGTTGTTCGGAGCCTCCCACCGCACAAGATATCCTCTGAGCTTCTCCATCTTTTTCTCCCTTCTCGCTTTCCTCGCTCTATCCGCTCTGATCAAATCTTGTCGCTTGACGCTTTACCCTCTTTGTTTGATACCATCAAAACATCAAGAGGCAAGACCTTAAACTCCTCCAACCCTTGTAGTGGCAGAGAAAAACAACATGAAGCCGACGCCCTCTCCCCTTCTATGGCTTCTTGAATCCGAGGCATTTCCTCGCACACACGCTCCCCTGCGCCGAGCCATCCAAGAACAAGGACACCGCTTGCTCGATTGGTCCGATACATGGTGGTCACAGGGCTTTCCACAAGGACTCGGCGACTCACCCGTGCTTTTTCATGGATCGCTCGAAAATGCCGATCGGATCGATCGATCCCTTGCATGGTTCCCGGGATCTCTTTGCCCAACAGCCCAGTTTTGCTGTGCTTCGTGGTACCCCAACACCCGACATTGGCTTGTTCATCACACATGGCATATCGGCCCTGCCAACCAAGTGATCGCCCACGCCCCCGATATCGCCCACGCTCTCGGCTCTCCCGAAAAAATCTTCATCCGCCCCGATAGCCCGCTCAAACCGTTCAGCGGTCGCGTTCTCGATGTCGCCTCGCTTACGCTTGCAGCTTTGGACTTTGGCTTCTATTTTGACGACGAGACCTTGCCTGTCGTTGTCGCCCCTGTCCGTCGAATCGACCGCGAATGGCGCTTTGTGATCGCTCGACAAACCGTCGTCACGGGATCTGCTTATGATCCTGCAACACGAACCGCTTCGACCACCCAAAACACCGACAAAGCCGCCCTCTTTGCCCGCGAGATCGCAACCCAACTCTCCCCTCCTGCTGATGCCTACGTCCTCGATATCTGCGAAACCCAAGGCTCCTTGCGACTACTCGAACTCAATCCTTTCGGTGGTGCCGACCTTTACGCATGCGACCCCCACGCGATCGTGTCCACCCTCTCCGCCCTGTTCTCCTAAAAGGTTCGACCGCAGCAGTGGTTTGTGAGGCCTCTTCCTTCCTCTTCCTTCCTCTTCCTTCCTCTTCCTTCCTCTTCCTTCCGCTCCCTTCCTCTCCCTTCCTCTTCCTTCCGCTCCCTTCCTCTTCCCTTTTCCGTGTTTTCCGTGTTTTCCGTGGACTGCTCGCTTTCAATCCGATGTATCCGCCGCTTTGAGATGAGCCGAATAGTGCTCCTTCACCAAAGCCCGATACCTCGATGCTTCCGCCTCAAAGCGCTGTGCAGACCAACCCGCTTCCAAACAAATCTCTCGAATCTTCGGCAAGACCGATTCTCCGCCATCCTTTAGCACCAAACCAAGGCGAGTCCGCCGCATCATCAGATCGTCGAGATGCTCCACCCACTCCTCTTTCAGGGCCACACGCACACGCGCAAGAGTCACCGCCGTCGACGCAAACGCAGCATCATCTTCAGGGCGTCGATACATCCCAAACCGCCGCGCTTTTGGACCATACGCTGCGCGTTCCCACACAGAAACTCTCGCGTCTTCGCTCGTCGCGGCAACAACAGAGGTCGGCAGATCAAAAGAATGCCCTTGCAACCGCTGCAACGGCGGAAACAACGGGCCAAGCAGACGCAGCGCACGCACCGCATCACGGCGAAAAGTCGTCAACTTCCCCCCTGCGACGGTCAATAGTCCATCCCGATAATGGATGTGGATATCACGTGGCTCTTTGTAAGTGTTCTTCTTGCCTGCGCTCACGATCGGACGTATTCCCGCCCACGTCGACAGGATATCGCGCTCTGTGATCGGCTTGTGTGGGAAGATATAACGAACAGCCTCCAACAAATAACGCTGTTCTTCCTGCGATATCGCCGTCAGTTGATCGGTACGCCCTGCATCATCCGCTTCCGTTGTTCCGACAAAAGTACATCCTTCCCAAGGAACAAGATACACACTGCGCCGATCTTCGGGGTGATCGAAGACCAACACTTCGGGAACAGACAGCGTTTCCTTTGAAAAAACCAGATGGCTTCCGCGCAAAGGCCGCATCATCGGTCGTAATCCGCGCTGCTCACGCAAACGATCTGCCGCAAAGCCCGTCGCGTTGACCACCGCCCGACAGGTCAGCGTATACCGCGCTCCACTGAGGCCGTCTTCGACCGACACTTCGGTTTTTTCGCCAAGGCACCGTGTCTCCAAAACCCGCACATAATTCAGCGCCTGTCCCCCAGCCTCCGTTCCGTCGTGCAGATTGCGCAAGACGATGCGTACGTCGTCCGTCAGTGCGTCCTCATAAGAAAACCCCGCACAAAGGCCCTCTTTGCGCAGATCTGGAAACATCGAAAACAACGCTTCTTTGCGAAAGCGCTTGTGCCGCGTATGCCGAGAAAAACGGTCGTAGATCCACAAACCCAACGCAAAGATCAGCCGACGCCAACGCGAATACGCCGGCACCACAAAGGCTTGCGGCGCGATCAAGCCGGGAAGCTCTGCCAAGATCTTTTCCCGCTCATGCACCGCGTGATAGGTGATATCAAAGCGCCCTGTTTGAAGATACCTGAGTCCGCCGTGGATCATCTTGGAAGAACAAGACGAAGCCCCCCACCCAAAGTCCATCCCTTCAAGCAAAACCACCCGCAGGCCCGACATCGCCGCTTCCCGAAATATCCCCGTCCCCAAGATCCCGCCCCCCGCGATCACGATATCGGGTGGATGGGCTTGCATCTCTTCGAGCAGACCTTGGCGGTCTTTCGATGATCGTGAGGACTCCGAAGCTTCCGATGTCTGGTGCATGGCTCGATATCCTTCTTGTTATCCTTGTTGATGGAAAGCGTCTTACAGAACGGACTCGACCGCAGGAAAAAGATTTCCGTTGGCGAAAAGACCCTCTGGATCGGCTTTTTCCACCATCGAACGCATCCATTCCATCCCCATCGCTGATTTTTCCGCCCCAAGATAAGCCGCATGATCTTTGCCCACGCCGTGTTGGTGACTGATCGTCCCACGCAAGGACAAGATCGCTTCGCTGGCTTTGGACTTCATCGCTTTCCACATCGCAAAAGTCTCTTCGGGGGTGCGTTGCAGACGAAACAAATAAGTCGTATAGATCGCGCAGCCTGTGATGTAAAAATGCGAAAGATGCGTATACACAAGGATCTTTTCTCCGAAAGCAGCCGCAGCTTCTTCGAGTGCAGCCTCGATCTTTGCGACCGCTGCCCGAACTTGCGCGTAAGGCATGGCCGTTTCGAGCGTATCCACGCCCCACCCATGATCCCACAACGTGTTGCGCAAATACGGCCCATGAAAGCGATTTTTCTTCCAAGCCCGCCCAAGCGATTGGCCGATCCACACCCCTCCCTGCGCAGACGCCAAACGCCCTACCATCGCCCGAGTCTGCTTCACTTGTGCCGCTTTCCCCGTCAATCCGACGATCACAAGGCACTTTTCCTCACGCACGCCTCGCCACGAAAGATAGCGCTCCAACCATCGGATCTGCGTCGGCTTTCCTGCAAGTGCCAACGTGACGAAGGTCTCTTTCCCCGAACTCAAGCGGATCATCGAAACGGGCACTCGGCTCTGCACCACTTCTCGCGCAAATTCTTCGGCTTGTTCCCATCGCGGAAAAAACACGCCGTGAAAACTTTCGACCTCTGGCAAAGCGCGCACACGCATCGTCGCTTCCGAGATCACACCCATCAACCCCTCCGAACCCATCCACACTTGCCGCAGATCCATCCCCGCCGAAGAAGCCGGCAACGGCGGCAGTTCCATCTCTCCCTCGGCTGTGATTAACCGCCCGCCCGCAAACAGATCTTCGATCCGCCCGTAATAGAGGCTTTGTTGACCGCTCGATCGCGTCGCCACCCACCCCCCAAGCGTCGCGTACTCGTAAGATTGGGGAAAATGACCCATGATCATCCCATGCGGACTCAGTTGGGCCTCGATATCGGGTCCACGAACCCCCGCTTCAAATCGCGCCATCTGGCTTGTCCGATCCACCGACAACAACCGACCCATCCTTTGCATATCCATGATCACAACGGGCTTTTCACCCGCTGGCCGGTTGATATGACCCACCACACTCGTCCCACCCCCATACACCACGATCCGCGCTCCCCCACGACGCGCTCCTTCCAGATGTTTTCGGATCTCTCCCTCGTCTTTTGGGTACACCACCCCCTCAGGAAATCGTAGACCATGCCCTTGGCGCAAAGCCAGCCAATCCGCAAAGCTCTGGCCTCGCGCATGGCTCAATCGCGCTTCTGCGCTGCTGTCCACACCTTCCCATCCCGAAAAGACCTTTTCCCCCGCCCTCTTCAACGCTTCTTCTTTTGAAAGGATGAC
Source organism: Myxococcota bacterium (assembly GCA_023150835.1). Lineage (GTDB taxonomy): Bacteria > Myxococcota_C > UBA6777 > UBA6777 > UBA6777 > JAKLKB01. The sequence continues at coordinate 29,474 of JAKLKB010000056.1, forward strand.
CTGACCCTCGTGTGGATTGCCCGTCAATCCCGACAACAACGCCATACTCTCGCTCGACAACGCCTTCTGCGTCGCCTCTTCGCCCCAACCATTCCAGCGCTTCATCCAAAACCTCGGCTGTGTGTGAAAAAACCACGTCCCCCATGATATGAACGCCGCTCGCCCTTGCGTCAAGCACCTCTCCCCCCCCACATCCTCCTGTGACACGCTTATGACAATTCACACGCTCACGACAATTCCATCGAAGTGACGCCGTTTGGCTTCGTTTTTGTGGGGTTTCACCCCATACCCCACAAGGGAACTTCGTCCCCTTGACCCCCGTGTTGGCGAAACGATCAGACGTTTTTTAAACCAATGACGCTCTCGCTTGAGCGTCTGCGAACACGGGGTTTCAATCGCGTCGATCTTCAAGTACAAAAACCTGCGCCTCCGCCAACCAAAATACACTGCGTCGTATTCTCGCAGATATCGCAGTCTTCGTTGGTACTACACGCTTTCGCTGCGCATTGCACTTTGCCTGTTTGGCACGTCCCCGCACGACAAGACTGACCCTTTTGACAACTTACCCCACACCCGCCGCAATGAAACGCATCAGACTTGGTATCCGCACAAACCTTCGCGCAAAACGTCCGCCCCTCGGGGCAAACGCATAACTTCCCCTCGCAGCGCTGTCCCCCCCCACAATCCTGATCCGACGAACATTGCGTCTCTGCATCCAGATAACACGCCTGCACAAACCACATCGCCACAAACACGCACACGCCCAACACACCACGCAAAACACGCCTCTCCCAAACCATCCACCTTCTCCCTCACACAACCACCACACCATCCCACACATCTCGCCTGACTCGATCTCACGATCCGCAAAGAACGACGCTCAAACAAACAACAGACCCGCCCCCTTGTCAAGCAAAGCCCCGCAACACACGACAGAAACACATCCACACACCTCTCCTTCACATCAAGCCCCACCCAACGCCCCTTCTTCGCTCCACCCTACAGATGCAATCCCCCCCATCCATCCCCGCCCCAATCTACAGATGCAATAGCCCCATCCTTGCGGCATACACAACAGCTTCCGTTCGCGTGCGTGCATTGAACTTCCCAAGCACCGCATTCACATGAAACTTAGCTGTATGTTCGCTGATCTGGAGTCTTGCGGCGATCTCTTTGTTGGAAAGCCCTTGCGCCAAAAGATCCAACGCTTGTTCTTCGCGTGGCGTCAAGCTTTCTGGCAGTTCTTGTGTACTTCGTGTGCTCTGCTCTTCGAGGATATCCGAGGCAAAACGATCATCGATCACCGTCAACCCATGCGGAATCGCCCTTAGTGTGGCGATCATCCGCTCCCCCTGACCGTCTCGAAATAGCACACCTTGCGCTCCCCACCGCAACGCTTCTCGCGCATCTTCCGCCGTATGCACCAATGCCAACCACGCGATATCGATCTCTTCTGCGAATGTTGCCGCTGCCTCCGAGGCTGTCCCCAGATCCCACAAAAGACCATCCCAAGGGCCTTGCAATCGAGCATCTGTCCATTCCCGCGATCGCATCGCATGGATCTCTTGCACCACAAATCCACCCTCCCGCTCCAACGCATAACGCAACGCCTGACGCGCCAATGGATCGCTCGACAACACCAACACCCTCATCGCTCCCCTCTCTTCAAACCCAAGCAACTGTGCTTCGCTTACTCCGAACCTTTGACACCGATCTCGACTTGCTTTTCTTCTGAGATACCTGCTCGCAGCAACGTGAAGCGCATCGACTGCCCACCCGCATGCGCCAAGATCCCCAATAGATCGGCAAATTGCGCCACAGGCTTTTCATCGATCCGCAACAGCACATCGCCCAGTTCCAAGCCGCCCTGTTCTGCGGGGCTTTGATCGTTGATGCTGATCACCAACAAACCTACCTCTTGTTGGGCTTTTTGTACAAGGCGCGTCGGCAAGCGCACAGGCTGGACCGCAACGCCCAGATATCCGCGTGGTGTGTCACCTTCGGACAACATCGACGCGATCACCCGTTGCACCGTCGCTGCGGGGATCGTCGTCCCGCTGCGCGTCAAGCCGTGTGTGTTCAACCCCACCACTTCGCCATCAAGCGACAACAACGGCCCTCCCGAACATCCCATCGGCAACGAACCGTCCACATCGATCCACCGATCCACCGTCGCTCCCATCTGCGTTCGCCACGAACCGCCCAACTGCCCGATTAAACCGAGACTCACACGCAAGCCATTCGGCGGCATCCCCACCGTCAACACCACCTGCCCCACCCGAAGGCCCTCTGCTTGCGCCCAACGCACTGGCTTGCACGACAAGCCTTCGGCACGCAACAGCGCCAGATCTGTAGCGTGATCTAACCCCACCAATTGCGCACGGCTCCGCCCTCCCGCACTGTCCTCTAACTCCACATGATCTCGCCCCTCCAACAGATGCGCCACCGTCACAAACAGCCCATCTTCCGCACAAGCCATCGCTGTTCCGCTGTGCTGCTTGCGTCGATACCGCGCCAACGACTTCTCCACTGCTTCGACTTGTTCGCTGATCTGATCTGAAAATGCTTTCCACATCGGCCCATTTCTCCATGCCCCAAATAGAACAGGCGTTCGCATGGGCCACCACGCACCACACCAACGCCCGTTCTCTCTGTGCTTTTGGCGTACACGAAACAACAACCCCCTTGGCCGTCGCTCGCCTCCGCGTCTCCGTACGCTTCTTGTCTGCGCAACACTCCACCCAGAGGCGCGCACACGCAAAACGCTCTGCCTCGGTTCCACCACCCAGTTTCCCCGAGCTGCCACGCGACCGCTTCTTCTCAAAAGCAACCTCGCCGCGTGTCTTGCCTCCTGATCTACACCCTCGCCCCGCCCTCGTCTTCCGCCAAACGGATAGCCTCCCACCTCCCCATCCGGCTAGGCTCCCCACAACGCCAACGATGGGTGAGATACTTGCTTCGCAGAACTCGAACGGTCATCATCCGTACAAACCCGTCGTGTACAACGAAACACGATGCGCAAAGGAGACATGATGACCACCCTCGAACAATCGAAAAAAGAGGAGAAGCTTGATTTACTCCTCACCACAGAGTCCAAGCAGCGGCTACAACAAGCAGCTACCCTCGCGGGGCTGGATCTGAGTGCTTTTGCTCTGGCGGCTGCGCTTGAAAAAGCAGACGCCCTCCTCACGGAGCAAGACACACGTGTCCTTTCCAGAAAACAGGCCGAACAGTTCCTTTCCTTGCTCGATACACAAGAACCGACCGAGGCTCTCTTGAACGCAACCAAACGCTACAGGTCATCGACGAATGACTGAAACCGAGCCGACCCCCTCCAAGATCGCATTCCAAAAATTATCAGCGTCTGACGATCGCAGTCAATTCGATTGCGGAAACCTCGAACTCAACGAGTATCTCAAAAAATATGCTCGTCAAAATCAAGATTTGTCTTTGGGCATCACCTACACAGCCAAACGCGAACACGAACAAACGATACTTGGCTTTTATACGCTGTCCTCAGGACAAATCCTCTTCCAAGACGTTCCAAAAGAACTCACCAAAAGACTCCCGCGCTATCCGTTGCCGATCGCACGGATCGGTCGTCTAGCAAGGGATCTTTCCACCAAAGGAACTGGGATGGGAGAATTGCTTTTAATGGACGCATTTCAACGCGTTCTCAACGTGTCCGAAGCGATGGGGATCTACGGGATCGAAGTCGTCGCAAAAGACGCAGGCGCGAAACGCTTCTATGAACGGTACGGATTCCAAGAATTGCTCGACGACCCGCTGCATCTGTTCCTTTCCCTCAAAGCCATCCGAAACGCTTTTGTTTCGCCTTGATCCCGAACAAGCGGCCCTCAACCCACACCCCAAAAGCAGACAACACCATCAAACTACGGACGTTCAGAGGCTTTCGTTCGTTCTCTCCAAGGCTTGGACATCCGCAACAACCCCCAACGCACCAAAGGCCGCAGACATCGGAGCAACCAACGGATCTTGGAAGTCAAGGCCACCGCTTCGTTGCGATAATCCGCAAAGCTGCGGTGTTGGTAAGCGAGCAAGGCTTGGCTTTCGGAAGTGTCGAGCCAGTCTGTATAATAAGCCGCCCGCCCAAAAGCCTCCGTCGGGAGTTGCCCACACACCAACATCTCTTCGACCACATCAAACAACGCACCAAAGGTCACTTGGCAGGTCGGCCCGCCACCGATCAGCAGCGTCTTTTTGCAGGCGTCGGGATGATGGATCGCACGCGCTTGGGCTGACGCAACATCCCGTGTATCCACGATCTCCACACGCTGCTTTGGATCGTTGGGAAAGAGCATCGCCAACAATTGCGGATCTCTCGGCGGCTCATCCGCTCGCATCGCAGCGGCGATACGCAAGATCACCCAGTCCAACCGACTTTCTCGGATCATCTCTTCGCAAGCGGCTTTTTGTCTCGTGTAATGATCGCTCGGATGGATCGGCGTATCCGACCGCAACGGCGGCTGCCTCGAAGCATCCGCGCCGTACAGCGAAAACGAAGACGCAAAAAGCAACCGAGCATGAGGGGCCATCTGTTCTGCGATACCGATCAACTGGCGCGTAGCATCAACGTTTACAGCATACGCCAAGGCCGGATCTTGCTCGGTTTTGGGTGGGATGATGCCTGCATTATGAAGGATCGCATCGCACCCCTCGACAGCACGCAGCACCACGTCTGCATCGCGGATATCGCCCCAAAAGAACCGACATCCCGCTTGTTCCGTTGCAAAACGACGCGCCCAACGTTGGTTCGCTCGCGTCGGCAGATCCAACGCATGCACCTCATCCCCTTGTGCAAGCAACGCTCGCAACACTTCCCGCCCAAGCAAACCACACGCACCCGTCAACAACACACGCCTTCGCTTCGCAAAAGAAGGCGCATCAGGCCGGATACAACGAACTCCTTGGCGATCCATCTCAACGACACAGCCGTTGCATTGATCGCAGCCGCTGCGTTCGATCTCGCCTTGCTCGATGCGTCGAACAAAGGCAGGATCGTAGATCAAAGGCCGCCCAAGAGCGACCATCTCAAAGCCTTCACACATCGCACACAACAAGTTCTCTCGTGAGACGATGCCACCAAGCAGCACCAACGGGATGTCCACCGCCGCCCGAACACGCCGAGCCTGTTCGAGAAAAAACATCTCTTGAAACGGATATCGTTTGACCAACAACGGGCCAAACAATCGCATCGCCCAACGCTGCAACGGATTCTTTTCGATCTCCACCATCCCCTCAAGCGGCCTTCCCCCTCGCATCAAGTAAAATGCGCTGCGACTTACAAAGCCTCCGCTCAAGACCAAAGCATCGGCTCCTTGGCGCGCAAGCGCTTGCGCGATCACCACCGCTTCCTCAACTTCATTGCCGCCCCGAAAACCATCGCTCAGATTGATCTTGCAAAAGATCGGATAGCGCGCCCCCACCGCCTCGCGCACCGCTCCCACCACTTCGAGCGGAAAACGCAAACGACCCTCGATATCGCCACCATAAGCATCACGCCGCCGATTGCTCCACTGACTCAAAAACTGGCTCAACAAATACCCATGCCCCAAATGCAGCTCCACCGCATCAAACCCCGCTGCTTTCGCATTACACGCCGCTTGCGCAAAATCTCGGACCGTCTGCCGTAGCGCCAAAGCATCCATCTCCCTCGAAAACACAAGCCCTTTCATCAAACCATACGGATTGAACAAGCGCGAAGGCCCCAACGGTCGCCCCGAAGAAAGCTGCTCGTTCTTCGTGAAATAGCCACAATGTCCAAGCTGCAACATCGCGGCTGCACCCTCTTGATGCACCGCTTCCGTCAACTTCCGCAACATCGGCATCACCGCAGGGCGCATATACATCTGCTCTGCAAACGTCCGTCCATCCGCAGATACCGAACAATATGCAACAGTCGTCATCCCGATCCCACCCGCTGCGATATCTCGATGATGCCGAATCAACGCTTCCGATGGAATCCCATCAGGCGTCATCCCCTCATACGTCGCCGTCTTGATCGTCCGATTGCGCAAACGCAGATCCCCGATCTGCAACGGCGAATACAATCTCTCCCAAGCTTGGCTCTCTTCCATCGAACTGTCTCCAACGTCCCGAAAAATCAACCATCTGATCGCAGCAACGTAGCTGGCAAACCTCCCCCCGTGTTCGGGGTATTTCAAGCGACAGAGCCGCCGACGTAAAAAACGATGATCTCTTCGCCTACACGGGGTCAAGGGGGCCGAGACCCCTTGTGGGGCGTGAGGTGACACCCCACAAAAACCATCCAACCGCGTCACTCCCACACCAACCATCACCGTCCTGCTCAAAGCGAGATCAGAGCAGAACGCACAAAAGCCTGTTGTATCGGCGTTAATTGAGCTATCGAATCCTCGTCGATGCGGGTAGTTGCGTCGATACGCGCACCAGCAAGACTCGAAGCCTCGTGTTCTTCGGGCACAAATGAAACACCAAACAAGCTGGCCCCACGCAGATCCGCACCGCGCAGATCCGCACCACAAAAATTCGCACCCTCCACATCCGCCCCGCGAAATCCAGCCCCCAAAAGCCGCGCCCCTTGGAGATGAGCGTTAGAAAGGTTTGCTTGGGCAAAGCAAGCCCCCGAAAGATCGGCTCCGCGAAAGTCGGCATTGCGCAGCTTGGCGCGTTGTGCTTGCAAACCAACAAGAGACATCTTCGCTGCTTGCAAACTGAGGATCTCTTGATCCGAAAAGTCTTTTGTTGCAAGCAGTCGCCCAAGCAGCTTGCGATCTAACGAAGGCGTGATATAGCGCTGTTCTTTCCAAGGGTCGGCCTCGTTGTGATAACCCGAACCACCTTCCCACGTCCCAAGGCGATCTTCGGCAAGCAACTCGATTCGCTCCAGCCACTTGAGGCTTTTGTGAAAATATCGCGCAGGAACCACCGTACGCATCGGCCCCCCATGCTCCGAAGAAAGCGCTTCCCCTTCGTGCGTAAAAGCCACCAAGATATCCAGCGCAAGGACATCCGCAAGCGGCAGCGATGTATGATGGCCGTAAGTACTCCGCGCAACAAACTGCACAAAACGCGCTTCGGGCTTTGGAACCACCACCTCCAAGATATCCGACAACGCGATCCCACCAAAACGCACGTCCAACCGCGACCACCGCGTCACACAATGGATATCCAACTCCCGCTCTTGCCATCCAAACTCCGCCCGCAACGCCTCCAACGACCACTCCCGCTCTCGCTCCACCAACCCGCCCACCCAAAGACGCCACGGCGCATCCTCTCGACGCGGCTCACGTTCTCCCACCAACGGCCATCTGCCCTCCGCCGCCAACGCTTGATTCGGCGGCAACCTCTCTCTCAACATATCCTTCTTCGTCATCGATTCGGCCTTTTTTCTTTTCTATTCCAATAAGACTTGCGCGGTTGGATAGGTGTTTGTGGGGTTTCACCTCCACCATGCTGCGGGTTGTTTCTTCCACCCCTTCGGGTTGGATAGGTGTTTGTGGGGTTTCACCCCACGCCCCACAAGGGAACTCCGTCCCCTTGACCCCGTATTGGCGAAACAAACACAGGTTTTTCAAACCCACAACGTTGTCGCTTGAACAGGCACGAACACGGGGTTTTTGAACGACACACGTCCCCTATACTGCGATGCATTACGAAGCATGAGGCTTCTTCTGGTCGTTTCTCATGTCTTCCTCCTCTTCCTCTTCTTCCTCTTCTTCCTCTTCTTCCTCTTCTTCCTCTTCTTCCTCTTCTTCCTCTTCTTCCTCTTCTTCCTCTTCTTCCTCTTCTTCCTCTTCTTCCTCTTCTTCCCGTGGACTCTTCTTGTTTTTTTGTCGGTTAGGCAGGATAGCGCTCTTTCAACCACCGCGCCATCGGTGCAAAAACCAGTTCTTGCGAATAATGGCTGATAAACAGATCCGCGTGTGCAAAACGCCGCGTATCATCGCCGACTTCGATCAGGGCTTTTTCTTTTGCGCCAGAATGGGTGAGGATCGAGCGCGCTGTTTCGGGAGGGACGATCCCATCGGCATTGGCAAGGATACACAAGATCGGCAGATCCACATAACGCATCGCTTCCGTCACGTTAATCCCTTCGAGGACGAGATCACCATGCCGAAACCACCGCGCCATCTGGCGATTTAAGACGCGGTTGGGTTGATCGACGGTGGCGATCATCTCGCCGATGTGTTCCCGCGAAGTCATCTCGGGGTGCATATAGATCTTGAGCAAAAAAGGAAACCGCTCGATCAACGGATACACCGCACGAACCATCTTGCGCGTGTCGCCCATCGGGATCATCCCCACCAACTCCGGCACCGAAAAAGCGATCTTGAGCAACGGATGGATCACTTCCCAACGCAGCGGCGCACCGATCGCCACCATCGCTCCCACCCGTGGCTTGGGATTCATCGTCACATAAGCCGCCATCAACGTCCCACCCAAACTCGCCCCCAAGATATCCACGCGATCTTGTTTGGTTTGTGTCCGCGCCAAGATCGCCCGAATCGCCGCAGGGATATCCGACAACACAAGCTCTTTCACACCGTACAGCCGATCCCCGCCCCGCCAGATCGCATCCCCCTGACCTCGCATACTGATCGACCACACCTCAAACCCTTGTTGCGCAAGATATCCCTCCAATGAAAGACCTGTCGGATGATACCCAAAAATAAACGAATTCATTGCATAGCCCGGGATAATCACCAACGGTCGATACGATGGATCAAAACGCTCCCGATCCACCGTACATCTCAGCCCAAGATCCCAACCCTCTCGGTTGGATGTGTATGATTGTGTGATCTCCAACTCCGACATCGCTCCAAACCTCCACAGCATCGCGCTCTCGCACAAATAGCCCGTCTTATTTCAGCACAAGCCTTTCAAACGGCCTGCATTTAACAACAACCCCCTCCACACCACAACAGAAAAGCTCTCTTGACTTTCTATCGCCTGCTCTTTATAAAAAGATGACTATTCAGTCACGTTTTACACAAACCGACAAGGAGGAAGAAGATGTCATTGTGGCGACCAAGCGGAATGCCCGAACACAACTACGATTTTTATCAATGGAGCGCAGACAAACAGGGTCTATATGAATCGAACTACATCAAAGCGAACAGTCCGGATGGAAAGCGCGCTCTTTGGTTAAAGCACAACATCCTTGCGCCAACGCAACCAAACAAGCCGTCATTGGTGGAGTTATGGTGCGTGTATTTTTCGCGTGGCGAAGCCCCAAGGGTGGTCAAGCAAGATATCCCCGCGCAAAGCGTCCGTCTGGCGACCGAGAGCCTCAAGATGGAAGGCCAAGATATCCTGTTAACGCCAACGCGCACAGCCACCACGATCCGCGATGGCAAGCATACGGTATCTTGGGATATCTCGATCCGCCCCGATGATGCGGTGTCAACGCAGCCGCTGATTCATTTCCCTTATGCTCGGATGTACACGCTGCCCTTTCCAAAAAAGAAGCTGGTGACGCCGCAACCCAAGACCCGATGGGATGGCGTGTTTCGATGGGATGGCGAAGAGATCCCGATCGCAGACTGGATCGGCTTTCGCAACCACAACTGGGGGACCGAACACGCATGGCGTTATGCGTATGGGAACTGCAACGATTTTCCTGAGATGAGCGGCTTGGTGGTGGATGCTTTTTCCGCCAAGATCCGCATTGGTCCGTTCAAAAGCCCGTTTTTAAGCGCGGGGATCGTGCGACAAGGCCGAGAAGATCTGGCCTTCAATGCGATCCGCAGCATCGTGGGAGCCAAAGCCCACGTCGAATTTCCACGATGGGAGCTACGGATCGAGCGCGGCGAGATGACGATGGAGTGGTTGCAAGAGGGCCGACCTGCGGAATTTGCGGGCCTCCCTTATCTGCATCCCAACGGAGCGAAAAGTTATTGCTACAACACCAAATGGGCCAAGACAACGCTACGTTTGCGGCGCGGAAAAACGGGCTGGCAGGAATATCGCAGCGAGCAAGGCGAGCTTGAATTCTTATACAACAAGCCGATCCACGGCATCCCATTGTATCAAGGCGGAGGATCGCACCGATGACGGAAAACAGATTGCATCCCGAACTACCGCCCTTTTTGATGGCGCTCGGCGAAGTGCTGATGCCTTCGAGTGCTGGAATGCTCGGCTACAACGAAGCCAGTCTCGGTCGTTTCGAGGGATGGCTTGAGGCGCTCAAACCATCGACCGCCAAAGGACTGGTCTGGGCCATGCGCGCCATGCGCCGACGTATTGGAGGTCTTTGGCTACCACAAACCCACGCTGGATGGAAACAAGCGATCCACCGCTACCTCGAACGCCAAAACCACCACAATCTGCTCGACCGACAAGCCTTTCGAGCGATCAGCCTCCCGCTCAAGGTCCGTCACTACGAAAGCAAAGAAGCCTATAGCTCGGCAGGATTGACCTATTCAGCAGCGCAGCCCTTCGCAGCGATCCACGAAAAACCTGACGGAACCATCACAGATATCGCAGAGCTTCGCGCCCTTGAAGAGATGGAACTTGACGCGATCATCGTCGGTTCGGGGGCAGGAGGCGCGGTGATGGCGCATGCTTTGGCCTCGGCAGGATGGAGTGTGTTGGTCGTAGAAGAAGGCGCTTATTACCACCGCAAGACCTTTTTGGCGAGCAGCAGCGATATCTCTTTGCATCTCTATCAGAACCAAGGGATGGCCTTTGCGCTCGGCGATCCGCCGATCTACTTGCCGACAGGCCGCAGCGTCGGCGGAACCACCACCGTCAACAGCGGAACTTGTTATCGCCCACCTCACGGCATCCTCGAAGAATGGCAAGCGATGGGCCTAGAGCAGTGGGGCTCAGAGCAGCTTGCGCCGCACTTTGCCCAAGTCGAAGCGGCGCTAGGTGTCGCTCCTGCCCAAGCCGCCTATCTTGGCAAAGCAGGAAGTGTGATCGCCCAAGGCAGCGAGCGCATGGGCTACATCCATCGCCCGCTCTTGCGCAATGCCCCTGAATGTGACGGACAAGGCCGCTGCGCCTTTGGCTGTCCCACCGAAGCCAAACGCTCCACGAATACCTCTTACATCCCGATGGCCCTCAAAAAAGGCGCGTACATCGCCCCACAAACCCGCCTGACCGCGATCTTTGGCGAAGCCTCCGCCCAAAACACCCAGCGCATCCGCAAAGCCCAACTCCTGCATCTCCCGACCCAAACGACCGTCACCCTACCCTGCAAGCATCTGATCCTCGCAGCAGGAACCTTGCGCACACCGTATCTCCTCAAAGCTGCGGGCGTTCAAAATGCTTGGCTTGGACGCAATCTTTCGATCCATCCTGCCGTCTCGGTTCTTGCCGAGTTCGACCAACCCAGCTCTCTCCAAGCCATCCCCCAAGGCTACGCCGTAGAATCCTTCCACGAACAAGGTCTGCTTTTCGAGGGCGGAACCGTTCCATTGGAGATCCTCGCGGGAGCTTCTTCTTTGTGGGGTGATGCGCTTCAATCGCAGATGGCCGCTTATCCGCGCCTTGCGCACTTTGGATTCATGGTGCGAGACAAAGGCCGAGGCCGCTTACTTCCCTCCCTCAACGGCCAGCCGACGGTCCATTATCAACTTTCTCCGCAAGATGCCCGCAAGATCCACCGAGGCTTCGAGATCTTGGCCGGCATCTACCTCGCCGCAGGCGCAAAACAAGTCTGGCCCCAAATGCACGCAGGCCCATCCTTGCGCAGCTTTCGCGACCTTCGCGCCTTCGCAGCTTCCCCCCTGCCCGCATCACACATCGATATCTCCGCGTATCATCCCCTTGGGACGGCACGACTGGGTCGCACCCCTGACAAGGGCGTTGTGGACCCCCAAGGCCGCGTCTTTGGCTGGCAAGGTCTTTATGTCGCAGACGGCTCGATCCTCCCCTCTTCACCCGCCGTCAACCCACAGATCACCATCATGGCCGCCGCATCACACATCGCCTCCATGATGTCACAAGCCTAGGAGAAAACCATGTCACCTTACGATCAATCAGCCCGACCCACCTATCCCGAATGGTCCAACCAGATCGAACCCGAACTGCGCCGCTTCTGCAAAGAGCAAGTCTATGATCCGTGGTGCAAGATCCTTGAAGTCTCCAACCAGTCCCACCCACAAGGCACGATCCCCCCGATCTTCGGGCTTGGCCCCGCCATCCCTGCCCGCCTCTTGCCCTTGCTTCTCAATGGCCCCCTGATCCGCACCTTCCTTGGTAACGACCCCAACATGATCACCGTCATCCTCAACCGCGCACACAACCACATCGTCTTTCTCGCCGCCGAACGCACCGAACATGGCCGATATGTCGAGATGATCCGTCTCGATACACTCCTCCCGACATCCACCCAACAAACCCTCTGTCGCCTCTTACAGACCGGCGAAGAAGCCGATGCTCTCGACTTGATCCGCCAAGCTCTCGACGAACACGACCTCTCACGCTTTCGCCCCGGACTTCTCAAGATCGCTGACCTCTACTTCTTTGAAGCCTTCCACCGCCTCAGCCTGCACAAGCAACCCTCCCTCGCCCATCTCAAAGCCTGCTTCGATGTCGCCCAAGACGTCCTCTCCCATCGCTTGCTTTACTTCTACCCCCACAACCTCCCCTTCGAGCGGCTACTCGGCTTTTTACGCACGACGCTCCGTGTTCTACCCGTCCAGACGCCTCGTTAGAGATTCGGCGTTGGATTTGTTTTTGCGGGGTTCCACTCATGCCTCGGTCGACGCAAATCGCTGGATTTGGTGGGGTTCCACCCCACGCCCCGCAAGGGACTGTCGCCCCTTGACCCCGTATTGGCGGAACAAACACAGGTTTTTCACACCAACAGCCCTGCCGCTTGGGATGGCACGAACACGCCTTGGCAAAAAAATCAAACCAACGGATCGTTTGTATTTGAAACGGAGATCAACGGAAAGGCTTGTAGAAATTTTTCGACCGCCTCTTTCGCCTCCTCGGGGGTATAATTCGATGGCTTTTGCGTTCTTTGGCCATGCGCGATCCAATTTCTGAATTTGTAGAGTTTTTTGGCCTCGCTGAGTATATGTTGATCTATTTCCTCTTTGAACAACTCTAACTTATCATCAAATCGCCATTTTTCCGCGTTATCTTGAATGTATTGATACAGCTTACGAGCAAATCCGCTCGGCGGAAGCATCGCCTTCTCGTAGGGACGAATGGTGTCTTCGATATACTGGCTCAATTTACTCTCGAAATAAGCAACGATATCCAGAACAGCAAGCAGCTCAATCGTTTCTCCCAGTTTCTTGAGTGCTTGCGTCGATTCCTTCTTTGTTCGGCTGAAAAAAACGGTTCCCGTCAACAAATCGCTCTCTTGGGCGATACACTCCCGAACGATGGCTTGACTGTCCCGAAAAACACGGTACTTATGCAGTATATCGTCCAGTTCGCTCACGAAAGAAGCTCCTCAAACAAAGCCAAACAAGACTCCTGATCGAATACTTTTTGTTCCATCGTCCCAGCATCAAAAAGAGACCAACCTTGTATCTTGGACGAATCGTGGAGCAAACTCACCACGCCTTTGTCAGAACGGATATCCACCCTGCCTCTAGCACCCAACACAAACCTGCCTCCGGGCCGAAACTCGATGTCTTTTTCACCAAAACGGATAACGATCCCGGGGGCTTGATAAGGACCTAGTTCGTCTTCCACTAGCTCGACTGTTTTATCCGTCACTTCCAACAAACCATCTTCCACCGCGTCTTTGAGCCATTCTTTGATCTTGCTATACAACAAACAGAGAGCGTCAACCCACTTGGCTTTCACATCCACCCATTTTTCTTTTTCTTCTTTCTCTCGACGCAAAAAAGATAAAAATTTTTCCGTCGAAATGTTCATCGACATATCTCCTTGTTTTTATGGTGCTTCAAAAAAAACACTTGTCGTCCAACGCAAAGCAACCGCTCTTACGTCGCAAGGTCGATCAAACCACAGATGAACCAAACCATCAAAGCCCATCGTCTCGATCTCTTGTGAATTCGCCTTGGTTCGATCGATCAACATTTGCTGTTTTTGGAAAGTACAACCTTGCAAACAGGCTGTCAACGTCACGCTCGCCCCGCATTCATACGACACCCACCCCTTGCGTGATCGTAAAAATGTAGGGGCAGCCCCCCGTGGCTGCCCAAGGATCGGGCGTCTGTGTACGATCACACATCACTCGGAGATCGTATCACCCAAGAATAGACACACCACCAACCCTTCTTGAAGCGCTTCCCAACAACGGGTCCGTTCAAACCAACGCCATGAGAGAGGTATCAGGATGCAACACATTTCAGCCAGAGCAACCACACATGGTTGCCCCTACGTGTTGGAAATCACACGGTGTTTTGTAGGGGCAGACAGGTGTGCCTGCCCTCGATCTGTTGCGTCGACAATATCATCAGACAATCTTTGCTTGAATTGGTTGAGCTTGGGATGACACGAACACGCCTTGGCAAAAAATCAAACCAACGGGTCGTTTGGGTTTGAAACGGAGATCGCCCACTCTTTCGTAGCGGCACTCGCTCGAAATTCTTCAAGAAACCTACACAGCACATCTTCTGCTTGTTTTGGCAAGTAAGGCGTCGGCATGGCTTTCTTTTTCCCGTGAGCAATCCAATTCCGATACTTGTACACATTCTTCACGTTGCCAACGAGATCGGAGTCCAAAGAACCCTTGAACAAATCGAGAAGATCTTCGATATTCCAGCGATCAAACTTAGTCAGCATATAGGTTTTCAAATTCATCCGAAACTGGTTTTGTTCATCAGGCCAACATCGAATAGATGCCTCGATAACACCGAACATCTCTTTCTCAAATCTCGATACAAGCCCAACGATCATCAGTTCTTCCAGAGTTTTCATCGTTTCTCTCAGAAGCTCTTGCAAGTCCGCCTTGGTTTGACCTGCCAAGAAATCAGGGATATCTGTCTCCTTGACCACCCCGCTCACAAACAGCGCAAACCCTTTTTCGAGGATTTCTCGATGAATGTTCATGGACTTCAGATCACTCATCCGCTTGAATTTCCTTTGCCATCATACGCCAAAAAAAATCTTCGTTGAAATCGATCTTTTGCCCTTCTCCTTGATAAATAAACCAATTATCATCTCTTCGTAAGAGACTTGTGAGCTTACAGTTGCGACTTGACCAAACATCCACTCTCCCTTGCGCAAGAAAAACCATCCTCGCGTAAGGCCGAAACTCCACGTAGTCGGAAGACTCTAATCCACCATAGAAAACAACAAGTTTATCAATCTGATAAGGCCCCAGATCTTCTTCGTCTATGCTGATCGGCGAACGCGAGACCCGAACAAGCTCCTCCTTTTTTGCAGTTTCCAACCAGCTTTCGATCAGAGAGAATAAATTATCGATTTTTTCTTTCCACTCCGCAATTAAATCTTCTCGGCTGATTGTTTTGGCTTGTTTATTTCTCAGGGCTTCGAGTACATTTTCTTTCGTCGTCATCGACGTGCAATCCTTATTATCTGCGCAAAGCAAACCATTTGCTGTTTTTCGAGAGTACAAGCACCCAAACAGGCTGTCAAATTCAGGGCAGCGGCGTTGAAAGGCTTCTTGAAAGCGTTGGTGCGTACGAAGATGCTTTTCGGGTTCACAACCGTCGCCATAGGAATTTTGGGCGGGCTGACAAATTCGAGGACTTCAGGGGCATCGCTCCCATAGTGATAAGAGAGTCCCGCCAAAGCAGTTTTGAAGGCGAGTTAAGAGGCATCCATCTCACGAAGCAGGGTTGCCCCTATATGTTGGAAATCACACGGTGTTTCGTAGGGGCAGGCCCCCGTGCCTGCCCTCGCTCTGTTGCGTCGGTGACCTCTTCATTGCCATCTGTGTTGAACGATCCCCAACAACAGGGCAACCACAGGGGGTTGCCCCTACGTCTTGGAAATCACACGGTGTTTTATAGGGGCAGACAGGTGTGCCTGCCCTCGCTCTGTTGCGTTGGTGACCTCTTCATTGCCATCTGTGTTGAACGATCCCCAACAACAGGGCAACCACACATGGTTGCCCCTACGTCTTGGAAATCACACGGTGTTTTATAGGGGCAGACAGGTGTGCCTGCCCGATCTCTGTTGCGTTGGTGACCTCTTCATTGCCATCTGTGTTGAACGATCCCCAACAACAGGGCAACCACAGGGGGTTGCCCCTACGTCTTGGAAATCACACGGTGTTTTATAGGGGCAGACAGGTGTGCCTGCCCTC
>JAKLKB010000057.1 GCA_023150835.1 Myxococcota bacterium
GATCATGAAACAAGAACTGCGTCAACGCTTTGGCCATTTCTGTCTTTCCTACCCCTGTGGGTCCAAGAAAAAGAAACGATCCGATCGGGCGTTGGCCTCGGAATCCTGCGTAGTTTCGCCGAACGACGGTCGAGATCTCGCGCAGGATGGCGTTGTGCCCAATGACCTTTTGCCCCAAAACCTCTTCCATCCGAAGAAGTCGCTCTCGATCCTCGACCAAAAGATGCTCTTTGGGGATGGCACTCAAGTTTGCGATCACCTCGACAACTTGGGGGCGATCAACGGTCTTGACGCCTTGTCGTTTCGCCCGAGAAGCCGCCATATCCAACACATCCAAAGCTTTTGCAGGGTGACGGCGATCATGCAGATAACGCGAAGAAAGCCGAACAGCCGACTGTAGCGATGCGGTTGTAAAGTGGACTTTGTGATGGATCGAATAGGTGCGCAACAAGCCTTGCAGGATCTGTAAGGTCTCTTCTTCGGAAGGCTCTTCGACCCAGATCGTGTGAAAGCGCCGAAGCAGCGCGGGATCACGTTCGATATAAGTTTTGTATTCGTGGATCGTCGTTGCACCGATGCAAGGGAACTCGCCACGCGAAAGCACCGACTTGAGGTCATTTGAAGCGTCTTGCGCGCCTTCGCCCACCGCTCCTGCCCGAACGAGCGTGTGGATCTCGTCGATGAAAACGATGATCTGACCGCGTGCTTCGACAACTTCTTCTTTGATGCCTTTGAGTTTTTCAGCCAAAGCGCCACGCATCTGCGTCCCTGCCAACAAGCGACCCATATCCAATTCAACGATCACTTTGTTCGACATCTCGGGATCTTCATCCGCGATCAGACGACACGCGAGTCCTTGAACGATCGCAGTCTTCCCAACGCCCGGCTCTCCGACCAAACAAGGGTTATTCGCACGTCGTTTACCCAAGACGTCGATCATCTCGACGATCTCACGGCTTCTGCCGATTAACGGGTCAAATCCACCCGAATAAGCCTGTTCGGTAATGTTTTTACATGATTGGGTGAGGTGCGGAAAGATATCTTCGGGTAAACGGCCTGCGACGAGATCACGCAAAGCCTCTCGGATCTGAGATCCACGCGAAACCCCCGACAGAGCGAATGGCAAAGCAGACGAAGAAACATTCGATCCGTTCGAAGAAGTTCGGTGCGAGGCCGGAGGAATCGAAGAACCACTCGGACGTGGAGACGAACCCAAAGAAGACAACGTCGGCGGAGTCGTTGTCTGGTTGGGCAGAATGGACGGATTGCTGGGGGGCGTCGAGAGATGAGTCGGAGGGTTCGGTGGAGCCGAAAGATGCGAAGGCCGGGAAGAAGGGGCGTGGGAAAGAACACTTTGCGGTTCTGTATCTGCGGCCTTTTCTCGCCAGCGACGATTGACGGCCCCCGAAAGATAAAGGTGAAGTTGATTACGGAGGGGTGCAAGATCCGACAAACAGCCGCGCAACGCAACATGGGCTTGGCTATGCGTACGCACGATCGCCATCAACAGATGCAGCGTGTCTTCCTCTTCCGATTGAAAGCTTTGTGCAAGATTTCGACTCATCGAAGCCGTCGCCTCTAACGCATTAAAAGGCTCCTCAAAGCTCCAAGGCAACGCACCAAGCACACGCTCTTCCGTGATCTCTCTCTCTTTTAAGAGAACTTCGGCTTTGTTGGGTTGAAGAAACATCGCCAACAACAAGTGAAGCGTTTGTAGATCTTGTTGGGAGTGTTCTGCGAGGCCACACGCGTTGTCGTAAAGAGCAAGCAACTCTGCACTACGAGGGACGGTTGTCTGCGAAGATTCCAAACTCACCATCGTTCTCTCCTCTTGGCACTTCCGATCGGGTGCTGCACATGGGATGATCAATCAAAGATGTTTCATACGGCAAACCCAACCCCACCGCTTTGGGTGTGGGTTGTCTCCGCAACGCCTTCGGCACACAAAGAGGCCCGCCCCCTCGAAGACTCCGTGTTTGCAAGCACAAGGCGTAAGATGCAGAGAATAACAAGGCGTAGCACGCTCGCCTCACGAACGCAAGATTTGAACAAAAACTTTGCAAATTGCCCAAACCACGACTGTTTTTCTCCGTCTTTGCGTCCTTTCTGCGATTGACAATCGAAGAGGTCTTTGCTAGATGTTTAGCCCTTTTTGCACAGATGACGTCAAAAAGCAGCGAACGATGAGGCTTTCCACATTTTTTGGAGACTTTTGAATGAGCGCTTCGGAAGCACAGATCAACCGTTGGGAGCAGCGACTTCTCTCCTGTGGTTTTGCGAAACTCACCCCATGGCAACGCGATATCATGCAACAATGGCTTCAAGAGGCCTCTTGGATCGCCTTCTTTCCGGTGGGGGGTGGCGTCGGCTTTTCTTATCTCCTCCCCGCGCTCGAAGCCCCCACAGGGGTCACGCTGGTGATCTGTGGAGATGCACAACGGCGCACACGCCGAGAGCAACAAGCCCAAGCACTCGGAGGTCAAGTCCTTCTCCCACAAGCCGATCACGAGCTTCCCCCCGCTCACTCCGGGGTTGTCTTGATGACCACAAAAGAAGCCGAACAACGGGCAGATCAGCTACCTGCTTGGGTGACTGGCCGCGTTCGTCGCGTCGTCTTCGATGGTTGCGGCGCTTCTGCTCAAGCGCCGTCGTGGTGGCCCGCTGTTCAAGGACTTCCCTTTGGCTTCTACCCAACCGAGCACAAGGCAGAAGCGTGGTGGGCGAACCTCCTCGATATCCCACACGAAACGCTTCATTACAACCACGAAGCCTTTGAGATCTCGTGGGATCTTGGTGAAGGATCGGTTGTTCAAAAACTGGGACACGCCCTTGAAGCAGGCGCTCGCGTGCTTTGGATGTTTGGCGGGCAACTCTTTCGCCACGCGCTTGAGCAAACCACAGGGATCCACATCCAAGAAACTCCCCGATATCCCGCATATTCCGATCCATCCGAACCATCAGACGCCAATCACCGCGAACCATCGACCACTCCATACGGGGACGAAGCGGTCAGCACGCAGCAGAACTCCGACACTTCGCAAGTTTCCAGCACGCCGAAAACCTCCAGCCAGTCGGGGCAAGCGACTGTGTATCTTTTCCCACCAGATCCGACCTCTTTGCGTCACGCACCTTCTCCACAGCGCATCTTCGTTGGGTGCCTTCCAAGCAGACTACGAGACCTCGGAAGTCTTGCCAACCTTCAGCCCGAACAGATATCCATCCTGCTACCACAAGAAACGCCCAACCATCACACCCCCGAGCAAGACGATCTGCTCCGCTACCTCGAAGAAAAAGCGCAGGCCCATCCAGATAAACCACTGTATCTCAACAGCCACGAGATCATGCAAGCCTTGAAGCTACCGCTCTCTCCGCAGATATCTTACGAACGCAGCTTAAACACACTCGAAGATCTGCTCAACCAACTTCAAACGAAAGGCAGCCTCGGTTCGTGGTTTCCTGTGTTTTTCCAAGCCAAGATCCTTAATGCGCGGGGCTTTCAACCTGCACAAATGGGGCAACACCCAGATCTGCTGGCTTTCCACGAAGCCATCGCACAGATGCAAAAGCAACTCAGCCCGCTTGAATCGCTCAACGCATCCTTTTTGAGCGGACGTGCGCTCGATCTTCGCTTCATTGCCAAGCGAACGCCTTACACCGTCCGAGAACTCAACGCGATCTTCCAAAAGCTTCACGAACAGGGCTTCGTCGTCAACCAGCTCGAACACCTCCCCGGTCCGCAACACTCGCTCGAACACGAATACCAGATCCAACTCGGCGAGATCACTCGACCCAGTCTGGCAGTCCAACTCTGGTCACGCACCAAAGAGGCTCGTCTTCCTCTGCTGCTGAGCAGCTTTTCTCGACAACCTCTACCCGAAGACACCGCCCTTCAAGCCGTCTGGAACCTCGATCCACAACAAAACGATTTTTGGGAAAAAGCCCTTTTCTTGCTCGATAACGCGAAAAAGGAACAACGCCTTTTTGTACTTGGTGGTCGGATCTTACAAAAGCTGGATCGCGCTCCAAACGATGCTGGACTTGCCCTATGGATGGGGCTGATCGCCACACTTCAACTTCCCCCGCTTGAGGATGCGAGCCTTTATCGCCGCCTTCTTCCACCTCCTCGCCAAGCTCCGATCGGCCTCTTCGCCTTATGCAAGCACCTCCTGTCCCAAGCTCCCATGCCTCCGCGATCTTGGATCGATTACGTACTTGCCCTTCCTTCCGCCGAAGACGACGAAGAGATGTCCCACCTGTTTGTTCGACACAACGCTCAACGCGCCCTCGGTATCTCTCGATTACACGGTCGCTTTCGATGGTTATTGCAACGTTATCACCAAAGCATGACGCAGCTCACGCGCTCCTTTCTTTCTCAAGATCCCCTTCCATCCGAAGAAGCCAACGATCAATTGTCGAAGGAAACCGAAGAATCCGACATCGACGAACAACCCCTTGTACCCGCACAGACCGAAGAACCAACCCACGATCCAGATCCCCCCTCGCCGATCTTGGTCCCACAACTCCGCAGCATGGACGTGCAACGCCTCGCAACAAGCTTTCCAATCGAAACGCTCGCAGCATGGGGATGGACGCTTCATCTGCTTGGTGAAAGTGAAGCCGGCCTGCCGCTCTTGCGTTTCGCCCAACAGCAAGAAGAACGCTACAAACAGCGTTACGCAAAGCTTGCGCTCCTAGTCCCCAAACAACTCTACCGCGAAAAAAGCGGCTGGCTGCGATGGCTGATCGAAGAAAGCGAAGATCGCCAAGACGAAAAACTCCGAAAGCGCATCATGAAACTACTCATTGACCGCAAAGAAGGCACAACAAGCGACCTTCAACAAGTCGCGCTATGGGCCGAACAAGAAGGCGATCACAAGCGCGCAGCACGACTACACAAACAACTCATCGAACTACGCCCCGAAGCACCCGAACATCCCGCAGCGCTTGCACGCCTTTCGCTGCAACACAACAGACTGCAAGACGCCCTTCAATACGCCATCCAAGCGAATCGTCTGAATCCACGGCACTATCCGCTCGACGTCTTTCTTGACAAAGCCCAAGAAGCCTTGTTTGCGGATCTTGACGAACTTCGGCGCCTTCTCGTCGATCTCCCCGCACATCCCGCACTTTCCAAGATCGAAAGCGAACTCTCACAACGCGAGCAACTGGCCCATCAACTCGCGCCGTTGCGCAAACAAGCCGAAGAAGATCTCAAGCAACAACGTCTCGCTCAGGCCCGAGAGAAAGCACGCGAAGTCCTTGCACAACACGCCCACCTCGCTCCGATCCGCTTTCTCCAGATCCGACGCGAAGTTGATCAAGAAGAAAGCAAGCTCCAAAAAGCTCTTCAGGATCTGGATCGACGTGGTCGCGGTCCAAAAGACCCACGCGACCGAAACAAACAACTCGAAGCCCTCGCCGATCAAGCCGCACAACTCGGCTTTGTGCAACTCGCCACCGAAGGATACGAACACCTGACGCAGCGAAACGAAGGGTACGGTCTCGCATGGTTCAAACTCGCACGCACCACTCCGCACTCCGAACAACGCGATCGCGCCTACGCGAAGGCGATCTCGCTTGCACGCGGCCCCGAACAACGACAGCGCAACCTCGAAGAATGGGCGCAGATCCTCGATCGAGAAGGCAAGCTCGATCTGCTCCTTCCCACGCTGCTTTCCATCCTCGAAGAACACAACGAAGAAGCCCAACAACTCGAACCGATCCTGCTTCAACTGATCGGGAAATACGGCGTCAAATCGGACGTTGCACAAAAACTCGAAGGCTTTCTCAAGCACCACCGCAGCGATCTCGATCTCAAACGCGCCGAACAAGCGCTTAATGAGATCGAGCATCTCGATCCTTGGAAGCGCCAGCTTCTTTCCATGCAAGCCGAGATCGCGCAAAAAAACAACGCTCGAACCACCCGCCGCCCACCTTCACGCCGTTGATATCGCATCAAAATCGCGCCGTTGATATCGCATCGAAGTGACGCGGTGGAATGGTTTTGGGACACGAACACGGCTTTATTTTGGCAACAAGTCGCTCCTATAACGTAGAAGGATCTCGCATGGCTCGAATCTTTGTCACCCATCCGCTTCCCGGTACGGCCTTCTTGCGCCTGAGCGAAGAACACCAAGTGACGGTCTTTTCAGCGGATCGCTCTCCCACAAAAGCAGAGATCATCGATCATCTCCAAACAGCCGAAGTTTTGGTATCGTTGATCACAGACGAGATCACCTCCGAAGTGATCGATGCCGCCCCCCACCTCCGAATCATCGCCAACTACGCCGTTGGATACAACAATATCCATGTGGACTGGGCCACACGGCACAAGATCCCCGTCCTGCATACACCGCACGTCCTGACCGATGCTTCGGCAGATCTGGCCTTTGCTTTGATGCTTGCTGTGGCTCGTCGCATCGTCGAATCGGATCAATGGCTGCGCTCGGGTGCATGGGCGGGTTGGAAGCCTCAACAGATGCTTGGAACCCATGTCACGGGAAAAACCCTTGGGATCGTAGGGATGGGACGCATCGGGATCGCGCTTGCACGACGCGCACGCGGCTTTGAGATGCCGATCCTTTACACCAACCCAGAACGCCTCGCACCCGGCCTCGAACGCGAACTTGGAGCCCGTCACACCGATCTCGACGAACTCTTGGCTCAAAGCGACTTTGTCTCGCTACATTGCCCGCTTACGCCCCACACTCGCCACCTGATCAACGCGCAGCGCCTCCAACAAATGAAGCAGGGCGCGATCCTGATCAACACCGCACGCGGCCCGATTATCGACGAAGTCGCCCTTGTCGCCGCCCTTCAAACAGGCCCGCTCCAAGGGGCCGGTTTAGATGTTTTCGAACAAGAACCCGATGTCCACCCCGATCTACTGGCTTCTGCGCGTGTCGTTGTAACACCACACACAGGCAGCGCGACAACAGAAACACGCGCCGAGATGACCGCCCTACTCGTCGACGGTATCCATGCGATCCTCCAAGGCCGCATCCCCCACAACGTCGTCAACCCCGAAGTTCTGCGCACACAGCAAGAACCCGATCAAGACGATTGATCACGTCCGACCTCAAGAACATCCCCGACCAAACAGCAGCCACGCCAACAATCCCACCAAAAGCCCCCAAAACCACACCCACACCACGTCCACCGACGAACTCGTCCGCCTTTCCAAGATATCTTGGCGCGCAACAGGGATCACTTTGCGCTCTGTTGGAAAAGCCCCTGCCACCGCCAAAAGCGCAGGATCTTCTAGGATCTCTAAGATCTCGGATAACTTTGGGCGATGCTTGGGTTCGGGGTCGATACCAGCGCGGATCACGTCATGCAAAGGCGGATGGGGGATCTCCAAAGCATCCCAATCTCGCTCGATCTTGTGGATATCAAGATGCGTCGGTTCGGTGCGACCATCTCCAAAAGGATAGCGTTCGGACAACAGTCGATGCACCATCACACAAAAGGCGTAGACATCGGCTTTTTCGCCTTCTTTGTGGCTACTCGGTCGCCGAGACTCATCGAACTGTTCGGGTGCGTAATACGGGGCACTTCCCACCGAAAGCGTTAAGATCCCGTCGATCATCGAAAAGTCATAGTCGATCAGAGTCATCTTGGGAGGTGATGACCAGCCCCCATGTTCCTCAGGAAACAACAGGATCTGATCAGGTTTGAGATCCATGTGCGCGATCTCGTGCCGATGCAACAGCAACAAGACGCGTGCGATCTCTTGAAGCAGCAGGATACGTGGAGCGCGATCGGTGTGTTGCTTCATCCAGTCCCACAACGAAACACACCGAAGATACGGCTTGATCTGGACATACGTGTCGTCTTCCAACAAGAAGTGATCGAAGATCTCCTCGACACGGGGATCTTGAATCTTTCGCAAACGCTGGATCATCCGCTCTTGATGCGCAAACATCTCTTGTGGAGAAAGTGCTTCGCGCAAAGGCCGATAACGCTTGACAAGACAAATCGACCGATCAGGCAAACGACCCACAGACGTCGAAGAGGACAAACTGCCATGCCGCAGGTGCTTTAAGATCTGCACGTGACCGAACTTTTGGTTTGCGCCTGACTTGTTTTTCCACGTCCGATACCACGCAGCGCGATGATGCGCAGGCGGATGCGCCAAATGCACGCAGGCTCGCTCCGCCTCCAACGCCAACGCAGCGTAAAGATCGGGATCTTCTTGTTCCAGCCGAGTGATCCGCTCCGCGAAACCTTGCTGATGCCGCAGTATCCGAACAAGCCGTTCATCCGATGGCCGAACACCCTTGGCCTCTTTTAACATCTGCTCGAACGCCGCAAGGCTCGGCGCTCCCTTGCTCGGCGTTGACAACGCGACTTTTTTCACGCACGCCCCCTTTCAAAAGGCCGTCACTTCGCAGCCATCCGCAACGCACCGTCCAAGCGGATCACTTCGCCGTTCAACATCGGGTTTTCAACGATATGACACACCAACTGCGCGTACTCCGCAGGATCACCAAGGCGCGAGGGGAATGGGACTTGTTGCGCCAAAGATGCTTGCGCTTTCTCTGGTAAGCCCGCCATCATCGGGGTCATAAAGATCCCGGGCGCGATCGTCATCACACGCACGCCATAACGCGAAAACTCCCGAGCCAAGGGCAATGTCATCGCCGCAACGGCACCCTTCGAACCGCTGTACGCAGCTTGACCGATCTGACCATCAAAGGCCGCAACAGACGCGGTATTCACGATCACACCGCGCTCTCCACCCGCATTCGGCTCTTGTTTTGCCATGCACACCACAGCCTGCTGCAACACATTGAACGTTCCCACCACGTTGATCTCCAAGACCTTGCGAAAAGCCGACAGCGGTGTCGCCACACCCTCCCGATCCAAAACCCGCGAAGGCGTCGCCACACCCGCACAATTCACCAAGACATACACCCCCCCTGCCCACGCCGTATGCGCCTCCATCGCCTGTTTAACTTCCGCCTCCGAGGTGACGTCCACCCGCGCAAAGCGCGCTGCATCACCCAAAGCAGCCGCCACTTCCGCGCCTCTCTCTTGCGCCAAATCAAACAACGTCACCTTCGCGCCTTTTGCCACCAACATCCGCGCCGTGGCTTCTCCCAACCCCGATGCACCGCCCGTAACCACCGCACCCAATCCCTGCCATTCCATCTGCTTTTTCTCCTTGTTTTTCTCTTCTTTGAGCAGGAGCGACTTACTCGATAGGCTTTGTGGGGTTGGAACCCCACGCCCCGCCATAGAGCTTTGCCCCCTTGACCCCGCGTCGGCAAAGTGATCAGACGTTTTTCAAACCAACCACTCTATCGCTTGAAGTGCCGCGAACACAGGGATTTTTGGCAAACAGCATCGCTCATGCTTGGAAATAACACACCAAAACAACAAAAGCCCTTGGTGCATCCAACACCAAGAGCCTTCGTTTTGTACATCTGACCGCCTCTTACCGCAAGAGCAAAGACAAGGAAGCTCTCTCAGATCGGCGGGTTTCTTTCAAGGACAGGAATCATCTAGGAACTGCTCCACAGAACCTTTGTCATCCGTTTCGTTTAAGGGCAAGAATAGTACGGGAACTGACCCACAGAACCTTTGTAGCAGGCGGACTTAAAACTCAAGGGATCAGGGCAACCAAACGAGGTTCCTTTATTCCAACGGCACGATCCGCCCGACACATAGCGGAAGTCATACACGGTCTGGCCCGAACAAGACAACGTATTCTCGCCACACAAACACACAGCCTGATGGCCGAAGCTGGTGACGTAAGTTCCGCAACCCGTCACCTCCGTCCCCGTACAATGCGAGAAGACGATCACCGCATTTCCTTTTACGCCCACAGCGCCCACCACAGACTGCCAACGTGCGTTCGGGTCGTAGTCTGGCGTAAACTCCATACAATAATGCCCAGTCGAAGAATCCATATTCGAAGGCGCTTTGCAGCCCTGATAACCGCCATAGTTGATGCAAGAAGTCCCATAAGTCGCACTGCACCGCAAGATCCCAACACGCCCCCTCGGGTCGCAAAGCGCCAATCGATCGGCATCAAGGCAGACTTGCCCAGCTTGAACAAGCGCTGTCGGGCAAAATTCGCCATCTTTGATGCAGCCACCATTAAAAGGATAGTAACCACGGCTTGTATCGCACACACAACCACCGCTCACGCAGATCTTTTGCGATCCACATAACGATCCATTATCGACCATCCCATCGCAGTTATCGTCGATGCTGTTGCAGGTCTCCGTTTGCGGATGGGTTTGACCTGTGCAAACACCCCATTGACCGACCAAGCACACTTGTGTCCCGCCTTTGCAGATGCCCTTCCCTTCGGTCCCAACAGGACCTGTATAACAAGCACGCGTCAGCCCTTCATCCACCGAACCGTCACAGTCGTCGTCTTGACCGTTGCAGCTTTCGGCCTGCGGTAAAACTTGCCCCACACAAACGCCCCATTGACCGGCAGTACACGTGCTTTTTCCTGTTTTACACACGCCCACGCCTGCGGTCCCCGTCGGTCCTGTATAACACGCTTGCACAAGACCCTCATCCACCGAACCATCACAGTTGTCGTCTTGACCGTTGCAGCTTTCGGCTTTTGGCAAGACCTCTCCCACACAAGCCCCCCATTGGCCCACAGAACACACTTGCGTACCACCTTTGCAGAGGCCCTTGCCTTCGGTTCCTGCCGCTCCTGTATAACAAGCGCGCTGAATGCCGTCATCGATCTGCCCGTTGCAATCGTCATCTTGACCGTTGCAGCTTTCGGCTTGCGGCAAGACCTGACCCACACAAGAACCCCATTGACCGGCCTCACAGATCTGTGTCCCTTCTTTGCATACCCCTACACTCGCCGTCCCCACGGGGCCTGTATAGCACCGCTTCACCAACCCCTCATCGATCTGGCCATCGCAGTTGTTGTCTTTTCCGTCGCAGACCTCGGCTTGTGGGAGAGTTTCTCCTTCACACTTTCCCCACACACCGTTGTCACAGCGTTGCTCACCATAGCGGCAGACCCCTGCTCCTGCCGTACCTTCAGGGCCTGTATAACAAATGCGCTTGACACCATCATCGATCATCCCGTCACAATCGTCATCTTTTCCATCACAAGTCGCCTCTGCGGTCGGGTCGTGCGGAGCTTGTTTTGGCAAGACCTGTCCGACACAAACGCCCCATTGACCGTTCTCACAGCGTTGCGTTCCCGATTTGCAAGTTCCGACATCTTGCGTGCCTGCGGGGCCTTCATAGCAAGGGCGATCGATCCCTTCGTCGATCTGCCCGTTGCAATCGTTGTCAACACCATCACAAGTCACTTCTTTTTCCTCGAACCCTTGGGGGTAAACACAACGCCACGCCCCCGCTTCGCAGAGCACTTTGACATCACGACACGGCCCCAATATACGGCAACTCGGAGGCTTTACTCCTTCGCAAGGAGCAGGAATATGTTCAGGAATAATCGGCTCCGTGATCGCCTCTGTTGGAGCCTCTGCTTCTTTGTTCCCGCCATCTTCTCCCGCATCTTGGGTGTTTTCTGCACCGCCTTCGCGATCTTTGTCTCCCTCCGCCCGATGGGCTTCTATACTACTTTGCTCGGTGTTTCCTTCATCAGAAGCGCTTGCGGTGTCACAAAAACCACTTCGGCAGATCTCCCCCGCCAAACAATCATCGACCGACGCACAAGGACGATCTCCCCCTCCACATCCCCACAACGCCGCACAAACCACGATCCAACCCATACTCCAGAGACTTTGCTTTTTTTCTTGTACCTTCATGATCGACTCTCCTTTTGTCTTGTTCAAAGGGCAACGCAACCACCATTTTTTGGCGCGTTCGGCCCCTTCTCAAAACACGAGCCAATCGTTCAACATCCAAAAAGATCTTTCTTTTCAAGAACATTCACTGGATACCATCGGAGAGACAGCGCACCGTCGACCAAACGACAGACACCCCCGTCCAGCTCCCAAACAAAAACCAAAGCGCCCTCCTGCCACAACAACACAAAAGCCCATGCCTCCCCACAAAAAGCGGATATCAGCCTTTCAAGAGGCGGAGGCGAAAGCGCACAAGCCAAGCCAAAAGAAGCAAACATAACCAAAAGATCGATGTATCGGCTGGGTTAGAAGCATCGCAGCCACAACCACCCCCAACGATCCCCACGCCCACGTCCGGCACATTCTCTGTGATCTGCTCTTGCCCGACTTCTTTGTCTGCGCCGTAGCACAAGCCTGCTCGACAAGTTCCGCCACCACAGTTCACCTTGTTGCAAGGATCGTCGATGCAACGGCTTTTTTCACAAAGGCGGCCATAGCGGCAAGGCGAAGCGACCGAGGCACAGGCATCTTGGGTGCATTGACCTTCTTGGCACGTTTCACCGCTTGGACAGGTCACCCCAAAACAAGGGTCTTTTTGACAAAGCCCGTCCACACAACGCTGACCACTCGCACAAGAAGAGCAAGACTTTTTGCAGCCGCCGCTTTGCGGATCGCAAAACTCGCCTGTTGCGCAGGTTTTGCTGTTGCAAGGATTGTCTTTACACGCACCTTGAGCGCAAAGCTGCGCCGTCGCACAGTCCTGTTTGGTATAACACCCGGGAGCAACGCACGCTGCGCTGACGCAGATGCTATCGCCCGGACACTCGGCATCGACCTTACAAGGCCGACCGCCCACACACTGGCCCTTCTCACAAGTCGATGGGACGGGGCATTTCAGATCTTTACAAGGATCATCCACACAACGGCTGACCTCACAGACACGGCCTGTTTTGCACTGATCGCTGTTGGGGACACACTCGTTTGGAACGCACGCACCGCTTCGGCAGATCTCGTTGCTTTTGCAAGTGACTCCCGCGCATGGATCGGCTTTGCATCGTCCATCAAGACAGATCTGCTTTTCGGGGCAGAAGATCCCCGCGCAAGTTGCGACACAATCTCCCGCACGGCAGATCTGATCTTGCGTACAATTTTTGCCGACACACGGGTCTTTTAGACACTTTCCGTTGATGCACAGCTCGCCTTGTGCGCAATCTGCGGTAGCTGCGCAAGTTCGAGGGATACAAGTACGCTCAACGCAGATCTCCGTACCACCGCACTCTTTGTCAAATTGACAGCCCTTCGCTACGCATTGTCCAGCCACACAGATCTCGCCAGAGACGGGGCAAGTAATACCAAAACACGGATCATCGACACAAGCGTTGCTTGAGGGATCGCAGACACGACCATGACGGCAAACACTGGCGTTTGTGCAATTGCTTTTCTCGCACTTTCCAGCCACACAAACTTCACCGACAGCACAAGACACCGATGCACAAGGATCCGCGACGCAAGCACCATCGACGCAGCGTTGGCCTTGAGCGCACGACACGCTGCCGCAGCTTTTTACGCACTTGTTGTCCGAAGGGCGGCAAAACTGCTCCGTGCTGCATGGCGTGCCGTTGGGTGCGGGACAAAGCTGTGGCTCGCAAATGGCTTTGACGCAGCGCTGTGTTTGGGGGCAATTGCTGGTGTAGCACTGGGCCGGTTGACAGATCCCTTGGAGGCAGACGTTCGTATTTGGGCAGTCGATATCGACCTTACATCGGGGGATATCCACACATTGGCCAAGAACACAGCGCTGGTTGTTGGGATCGGGGCACTGCACCTTGAGGCATGGATCTTCGGTGCATCGGCCTTGGACAGAGCAGATCCGACCAAAACGGCAAGACATACTGTTGCAAGGATTAGGGGAACACTTTGGCGCGCTGGTCGTGGTGTCGCAGATCTCATCGGCCTTGCAGGTAAGGCCCGCTGTTTGGCAAGGATCTTTACCGCACACTCCGTCTCGACAGGTCTGATCGGCGTTGCACTGCACTCCCGCACAAGGCTTAAAGCATATCCCATCGGCAGGACGGCAGGCTTCGCCAGCCGCACAGGTCTTACCTTTACACGGATCAGGCAAACAAGCGCCTTCTTTGCAGAGATCATCTTGATAGAGGCAAGGCTGCGTTCGCGGCGTACAGATCGGCACAAAGCAACGACCTTGGGGGTTTGCGCCAAAGATGCAGATCTGATCGTTCTTGCAATCGATATCGACCCGACAAGCTTGGCGGGGAGTGGCCTCGAATGTCTGGGTGTTGCAAAGAGGCGGAGTTCCGCTGTCACAGACCTCGACTTCAAATGTGGTGGTTTTGCCTTCTTCGCTTGGGGTGGGAGTCCAAGTGATCTTTCCTGTTTGAGGATCGATGGTCGCCCCGGGGGGAGCTTGCTTGAGTTTCCAAGTGTGGGTGTCGCCTGTATCGGGGTCGCGTACGACAGGGGCGTACGTGAAGGCTTGTCCTGTGAGAGCATCGCTCGGTGGCGTTGAAGTGATCTCGGGAGGGTTGTTGCGTGGTGCGGTCAAGACACGCACTTGCCAACGGCGTTTGGTGCAGAGGCCTTGGCTGTCACAAAGCTCGATCTCAAAGTCAAAGGTTTTGCCGGCATCGTTGGGTCCGGGGGTCCAGTTCACCTCGCCTGTGTTGGGATCGACGGTCGCACCGGGAGGAAGCGTGTTGCCTTTCCATGTGTACGCCTCGTTGGGATCGGGATCGACGACAAAAGGCTTGAACTGATAAGCTTGGTTGGGGTTGGTCCATGTTTGCGGAGTACCGCCCATCTGGGGCGGTTTGCCTTTGTCTCCGACGCGAACTTTCCAGATGCGTTTTGCGCAAGCCCCCCGACTGTCGCAAACTTCCACCTCAAAAGTGAAGTCCTTTCCGACATCATTGGGTCCGGGGGTCCAGTTGAGTTTTCCTGTTTGAGGATCGACGGTCGCGCCACTCGGCCCTTGGTTGAGTTTCCAAGTGTGCGTATCTCCGACATCTGGATCGATGACTTTGGGTTCGTAGGCGTAAGGACGGCCTTGGGCAGCATCGTTGGAAGGTGCGCCGTCGATGATCGGAGGAGTATTGGGGACACCGCCGACTTTGACGCTCCAACGGAGCTTTGCGCAAGAGCCTTTGTCATCGCAGACTTCGATCTCGAAATTGATGGTCTTTCCAGCATCACTTGGGTCAGGCGTCCAGTTGAGTTTTCCTGTTTGGGGATCGACAGTTGCGCCGCTTGGCCCTTGGTTGAGTTTCCAAGAGTGTTTGTCGCCTGCGTCGGCGTCTTTGACTTTGGGTTCAAAGGCATAGGGTACACGCGGAGCCGCTTGGTTGTTTGGGATGCCCTCGATGCTTGGGGGCTGATTTCCCGCACCCACCCGCGTATTCCAAGACTGTTGCACGCATGCGCCCTTGGCATCGCAGACTTCGACCTCAAAAGAAAACTCTTTCCCGTCATCACCCGCACTCGGTGTCCATGTGATCTCGCCTGTTTGGGGATCGATCGCGGCTCCTGCGGGTTTTTGATTGAGTTTCCACGTCAAAACATCCGCGTCAGGATCCGAGGCTTGGGCTTTGTAGCTATAAGGCAAGCCAGCACTCGCGCTGGTGGAAGGGGTGGTGGTGATCTGTGGGGGACGATTGGGGTCGACCACCAAGACCTTCCAGCTTTGGGTTGCGCAATCGCCCGCACTATCGCAAACAGTCACCTCGAACTCGAACTCTTTTCCGACATCACTTGCGCTTGGCACCCATGTGATCTCGCCTGTTTTGGGATCGATGGTCGCGCCCGAAGGAGCTTTGTCAAGCTTCCATGTGTGTGTGTCGGATGCGTCAGGATCGCGAACTGTCGGCTTGTACGTGTAGGTCTTGTCTTTTTCTGCGCTGGCTTTTGGTGTCCCGATGATCTGTGGGAGCTGGTTTCCTGTGCCAACACGGACCTTCCATGCTTGCTTTGCGCAAAGGTTAGCGCTATCGCACACTTCGATCTCGAACTCGAATTCTTTGCCCGCATCCCCTGTGGCAGGCGTCCATTTGACCTCGCCAGTTTGGGGATCGACGGTCGCCCCAGCAGGCAGGCGTGTGCCTTGCCATCGGTGGGTCTCGTTCGCATCGGGATCAACAACACTCGGCTGGTATCCATAAGACTTTGTTGCGGAGGCTGTCTTCTCAGGTACGCCTTGGATCTGCGGGGGCGTGGAAGTGGAACACTTGGTGGGTTCGTCGATCTGGCCGTTGCAATCGTTGTCTTTGCCATCGCACTTGGTCTCGACAGCCTCATAATCGGCGCTTTGGGCGCTATACGAAGCCGCATCGCAATCCTTCCAACCATTCGTCCCATCGCACCGTTGTTTCGAGCCGACGCACACGCCTTGTTGTTTGGAACACAGCGGAGCGGTGAGATTTTCGTCCACTTGGCCGTCACAATCGTTGTCTTTGCCGTCGCACTTGGTTTCGACAGCCTCGTAATCGGCGTTTTGGGCGGTATATTCTGCTGCACCACAAGGCTTCCAGCCATTCACACCGTCACAAGTCTGCTTAGCCCCGCTGCATACGCCTTGTTGGTTCGCACATAACGGCGGATTCAAGTTGTTGTCGATCTGTCCATCGCAATCATTGTCTTTCCCGTCACAAACCTCGGTCTGTTCGGTGATATCGCCTGTACAAGCGCCCCACTTTCCCGTGTTATCGCAGGTTTGTGAGCCCTTTGCACAAGTACCTCGACAAGTATAGCTCCCGCCTGTTTGAGTGCAGCCTTGGTTGCCCGTATAACAGTCTTGTGTCTGGCCGCTTTGGCATTGACAACCCTCGTCGATCTGGCCGTTGCAATCGTTGTCTTTGCCGTCGCACTTGGTTTCGGTGGATTGATAGTCTGTGCTGTGGTTTTGATAATCCGTTGTGCTGCAATCTTTCCAACCAGCCGCCCCGTCGCACCGCTGTTTTGCGCCGTTGCATACGCCGGACTGTTTGGTGCAATTGGGGGCGACCAGTCCCTCGTCGATCTGGCCGTTGCAATCGTTGTCTTTGCCATCGCACTTGGTTTCGGTGGCCTCGTAATCGGCATTTTGGGCGGCATACGAAGCAGCATCACAGTCTTTCCAGCCGCCTGCCCCTGTACAGCTTTGTTTGGCTCCGACGCACGCGCCTTGTTGTTTCGAGCAAAGCGGAGCCGCCAAGTTGTTGTCGATCTGGCCGTTGCAATCGTTGTCTTTGCCGTCGCACTTGGTCTCAACTGCCTCGTAGTCTGCGTTATGGGCGGAGTATTCGGCATTTGTGCAATCTCTCCAGCCACTCGCTCCCCCGCAAGTTTGTTTGGCTCCGCTGCACACGCCTTGTTGCTTCGAGCAAAGCGGCGCAGTCAAGTTGTTGTCGACTTGGCCGTTGCAGTCGTTGTCTTGACCGTCGCACTTGGTCTCGATGGTCTCGTAGTTTGCGTTGTGAGCGGTATATTCGGCGTTTGTGCAATCTCTCCACCCGCTCGCTCCAGCGCAAGTTTGTTTGGCTCCGCTGCACACGCCTTGTTGTTTCGAGCAAAGCGGAGCCGTTAGGTTGTTGTCGATCTGACCGTTGCAATCGTTGTCTTTGCCGTCGCACTTGGTCTCGACGGCCTCGTAATCGGCGTTTTGGTTTCGATAAGAAGCTGCATCACAATCTTTCCAACCATTCGCACCATCGCAGGTTTGCCGAGAACCGCTACAAACCCCTGCTTGCTTCGAGCAAAGCGGGGCCGTCAAATTGTTGTCGACTTGGCCGTTGCAATCGTTATCTCGACCGTCGCACTTGGTTTCGGTGGCTTCGTAGTTTGCGTTGTGGGCTGTATAATCGGCATCTGTGCAATCGCGCCATCCTGTCGCCCCTGTGCAGATCTGTCGCGCACCGCTGCATACGCCCTGTTGCTTCGTACAAAGCGGGGCCGTCAGGTTGTTGTCGATCCGACCATCGCAGTCGTTGTCTTTGCCGTCGCACTTGGTCTCGGCGGCCTCGTAATCAGGCGAGTTCGCCGCATAATCCGCACTCGTACAAGCTCGCCAGCCTGCCGCACCGCCACAAGTCTGTTTGGCCCCGCTGCATACGCCTTGTTGGTTCGCACAATTGGGCGCGATAAGGTTGTTGTCGATCTGACCGTCGCAATCGTTGTCTTTGCCATCGCATACTTCGGCCTTTTCGATGGCATCGCCCGTACAGGCCCCCCACTGGCCGTTGGTGCAAACTTGTGTGCCGGACTTGCACTCGCCTTTGCAAGTATAGGTGTTGCCGCTTTTAACGCAGCCTGATCCACCCGTATAACAGGCTTGATTCTGCCCGTCTTGGCATTGGCAGCCTGTGTCGATCTGACCGTTGCAATCGTTGTCTTTGCCATCGCACTTGGATTCAGTCGCTTGATAATCCGCGTTGTGTGCGGTGTATGCGGCATCATCGCAATCTTTCCAACCACTCGCCCCTGTACAAGATTGTCTTGCACCATTGCAAACCCCCGATTGCTTCGAGCAAAGCGGGGCCGTCAGGTTGTTGTCGATCTGTCCATCGCAGTTGTTGTCTTTGCCGTCGCACTTGGTTTCGGTCGCCTCGTAATCAGGCGATTGCGCCGTATAATCGGCATCTGTACAATCGCGCCATCCTGTGGCACCCGTACAGATCTGCCGAGAACCGCTGCATACGCCTTGTTGTTTCGAGCAAAGCGGAGCCGTTAGGTTGTTGTCGATCTGCCCATCGCAGTTGTTGTCTTTGCCGTCGCACTTGGTTTCAGTCGCTTCATAATCAGGCGTATACGCCGCATAATCCGCACTGGTGCAAGCTCGCCAACCGGCCGCTCCTCCACAAGTCTGTTTGGCCCCGCTGCATACGCCTTGTTGGTTCGCACACAACGGCGCGATCAAGTTGTTGTCGATCTGGCCGTTGCAATCGTTGTCAAGGCCATCGCACTTGGTTTCGGTGGCCTCGTAGTTTGCGTTATGGGCTGTATAATCGGCAGTTGTGCAATCACGCCAACCCGTCACCCCTGTGCAGATCTGCCGAGAACCGCTGCATACGCCCTGCTGCCTCGTACAAAGCGGTGCAATCAAGTTGTTGTCGATCTGACCGCTGCAATCGTTGTCGAGGCCATCGCACTTGGTTTCGGTCGTCTCGTAGTTTGCGTGATGAGCCGTATAATCGGCAGTTGTGCAATCGCGCCAGCCCGCCGCCCCCATACAGATCTGCCGCGCCCCACTACAAACGCCCTGCTGTTTCGTACAAAGCGGCGCGGTCAGGCCGTTGTCGATCTGACCGTCGCAATTGTTGTCCTTGCCATCGCAGATCTCCGAATTCGGAAGCTGCTGTCCTCCACAAGTGACAGGCCATTGCTCTCCTGTACAAGTCTGCGTTCCTGAGCGGCATTCTCCGACACACGAATAGACACCGTTGAGCAACGAACATCCGCTTGCCCCTGTATAACAAGCCCGAGTGTCGCCGTTGTTGCAGACCACCACACGAACCTGCCACGTCCGAGTCGCCGTATTCCCTTCTTGATCGACCACAACTACCGTGAACGTGACGGTTTGACCGATCTCTCCCACCGAAGGCGTCCACAAGATCTGCCCAGAGTTCGGACTGATCGTCGCCCCTGCGGGGGCGGCAGAAAGAAAGTACAACAACGGCCCACCTTCGGGATCCGTCGCGACCACTTGGTTGGGCTTGTAAGGAGCCCCCGCAACGGCTGTGAGCGAAGGAGGCGGAGGAGCGGCGATCACGGGAGGCAGATCCAACGGCGATTCCTTGCCTGTCAGATGATACAGTTGCGTTGATCCGCTGATATCGCCACAAACCACCAAGACGGGATAACGATCCGCGATGATCTGCACAAGCTCTGCGTTGATCGAGTTGGCGGGTGCTTGGGCGTATTTGTACGTTTGCCCAGACCACGGCAACAACGGGCTTTGCCCCCCTGTCCATGGACCGATGTAGTAATTGATGGAAGTGTCGTTCTTTTGCCCGCCGATGGTACGGACTTCGACGCGTGTTTGCGCATCTTTCGTGTAAATGCCGATATCTGCGCCTTGTGCCGCGACCTTGTTGACGTAGCAATAACCTTCGTACTTGTTGTCAGGGCGCTTGAAAAGTTGGACATTCGTAATATACGATCCTACCGCCCGCATCGCCGTTGGATACACGCTAATCGGCTTGTCTGATACGACTTCGATGTATTCCCCATTAAACCCCGTTCCATTCGAGATCTGCGAAAAGCCGTTGTAAACGTCAGGAAAGAGCGTCGCAGTCCAAAACGAGGGGACTCCCCCTGCATTGAGGGTGAAGGTCGTATTGTTGTTTCCTGCGGGGTTTGTGATGTTTCGGATCGTCACTTTGGTGTTGGCTTGCGAAGCAAAGATCGCAGTCTCGATCGAGGCATGCGTGTAAAAACGTGTCCCGTACGAACGACCGAGGTCCGCAGGTGTCATCGACGGGGCTGTCATCGACCAATCGTTCCGACCAACGATCACCCCCGCAGCAACGGAGCAATCGGGATTATTCGGACTGGATGGATTGGTGGGTTCGATGCGAAACTCGTCGTCGTCAAAGGTGGTGAGTTCCCAGATCCAATAACGACCCGAGACGACACCATTCACATCACGCGATGGATTGGAAAACTTCACATTTGCAGAGGTCAGGGTTGTGCTGTCATCAGAGTCGGAAACATCGGTGACACGGATGTTTGGTACGATCGTTCCTGTCGTATCCGACGTGTGGCAATACACAAGGATATCTTTTCGTGTGTAGCCCACAAACACCTTCCCAACGTACGTTCCATTTTGGCTGTAAAAGTACGTTCCCTCGCCGCCTGCGGTGCTTTTGCTGTCACCCGCCACGATCGACAACGGCTTGTCTGCACGCACATACAAATGCCCCGTCGTCGAGGTGATCCCATACACGCTCAGATCGACAAACTTGGCACGCCCTGCGACAGGGATCGTACCCGCCTCGATCAGCGAATTATCCGAGATGCGATGGATCCAATAACGCGCATTGTCTTGATAGCCCCAAAGAAACAGATTCGAGGCACTATAAACAAGATACACCGGCCCATTTTTGGCCGTGACGGACCACGTCGTGTTGACGCACTGATTGGCGGTGTTGCACACCCGCGCTGTAAACGTCGCAACCCCCGTAGGATTAGGCCACGTCACCACCCCTGTGGCTGCGTTGATCGTGCTACCTGCTGGACTCGCGATCAAAGAAAAAGTCAGGTTCGGATCTCCAGCATCCACCGCGTCAAGATCAAACAGGTAAGAAGATCCCAAGATCGCATAATCGGTAGGGGTGTTGGTAAAAGTCGGCGCGGCGTACACCGACGGAGCCTCCCACCCAAAGAACAGAACAACCCCCCAAAAAGCTGCAAACCAGACGGATCGGTATTGATATTGATGACGCAAATCCATGATGTCCATCCTATCGAGAAGTGAAGCCAAAGCGAGCGCGACACGCAAGAAGCATCCACCACCCGCAAGCCGTTAGCGGTCAGAAGTTCATGCTTTGTCGAAGATGTCTTTTATTTCTTCACGATAACTCACGCGCCAGACAAAACTCGCGTTCGCGAACGCTCAAGCGGAGGCGTTGTCGGTTTGAAAAACGCCTAATCTTTCCGCCAATACGGGGTCAAGGGGCGACAGTCCCTTGTGGGGCGTGGGGCAAAGCCCCACAAAACGGAGAAAATATACAAGGCCAATAAAAAACGCCGCCCCTCTCACCAGCCCAACAACCACCAGATCCCAAACGCCATCCCGACCAACCCGATCACCAACCCCCAAAGCAACCAACGCCGCCCAACACTCGGCTTTCTTGCGAAGCTGCCTTCGCCATCCAATCGTCCCTCTTTATACGAATCAAAAACGCCCGATGCACCGAGATCATAGCTCTTTTGAGAGGAGATCTCCTCACTCCATCGCGATCTCTCCTGCCCCGCCGCCTCCGAAAAGAACGCAGGCTCTTCGTACGCGCTCAGACTACCGCTCGGTTGGTATTCAATGGTTGCACGCATCGGATCCGCTTGTGGTAAAGACCCCCCCGACGTTTCATGTTTTTTTGATTCGGCTTGTTGCGCAAAGGCTCTTGGTCCGGCTTGTTGCGCGGGAAAACCAGAGGAGATGTCCTCTAAGACAGCTTTTCTCTCAGGTTCTGTTTTGTTTACGATACCTGCCGAGGCATCCGAGGTTCCGAATCCATCGTTGTGCTGCGTTGCAAATATCCCATACAAGGGCGAGATCCGCTCATCGGACTCTGTTGTAAAAAAAGCATCCTTGTTGGCAAGATCCAGCAGCAACTCGCCCTCCGCCACTTTTTGCGCAGAAAGAGATCCGCTTGTAGACGGTCGGGCAACCAAAACAGACACGGATCCCGCTGTTGTCGCTTTTTGTGCAGAAGGATGTTCCTTCGTAGGATGCTCCTTCGATGAGGCCATTCCAACGGCCTTTTTCTCAATCAAGACAGCCCGCTGCGCCTCTCCTTTTGAAGCAGAAGGATGCGTGTGCATACCCGTTGCGGTGATCAGATCTTGTTCATCAAGCGCGATCAGCTCATCATCCGAAGGAGCCAACGGATACACGAGAGACGTTGAACTCTGTTGCTCTCGGTGATCCTGTTTTGTTGTGGAGGGTTGACCAACGGAGATCGGCTTATTGAGAGAGGACGGATGTCCGGTAGAGATCTGCCCATTGTCATCGACTTGAACAAACGGAAGGTTGGTCAAGGTGGCGGCATTCAGTTGCGCGTCTGCGGGGGCAACGGACAGACGTTCTCCGCGCTCGACAAGTGCGGGGGGTTTGGGGCCGATCTCCATCGTCATCTTGAAGAATTCGCTTTGCTCGATGGTATCGCGAGGCGAACCCTGCATCAAAGCGATGTTGGTTTTGGTTGACGAAGAAGACGAGATATCTCCCCATCCTTCGCGCTTTTGCGTACCTATTCCGCGATCGATCATCACACGACCTTGTGCGTCAAACCATGACGGATCATTGTGCGCGATATTTTTTTCGGTGCGTAAAGGCTCGGAGGCTGCGCTTTGTGCGATATTTTTTTCAGTGTGTAGAAGCTCGGAGGCTGCACTTTGTGCGATGTTTTTTTCGGTGTGTAATGGCTCGGAGGCTGCACTTTGTGCGATGTTTTTTTCGGTGTGTAATGGCTCGGAGGCTACGCTTTGTGCGATGTTTTCGGAAGAATAGCTCGGCTCGTGCGGAGGTAGCGAAGGGGCAGTTTGAGCGGGAAACTTGGGAGGGGGCAACATCGGAGGGCGAGGCAGAGAACTCGCGC
Organism: Myxococcota bacterium; assembly: GCA_023150835.1. GTDB lineage: Bacteria > Myxococcota_C > UBA6777 > UBA6777 > UBA6777 > JAKLKB01. The sequence goes on from JAKLKB010000057.1 coordinate 23,105, forward strand.
TAGGAGACAGAGAAAGTACGGGCTCCGACGAAGAAAGCACTGGGTTGGAAGTCGTGGTGGTGTGGCCCTCGTCTGTGCTGCCTTCGTCTGGACTGGCTTCGTTGTTCTGCGAAGACCCCACAACAGGAGGTTGATAAGAGCTTGAGTCGAGGTATGTTTGGCGCGGATCTGCGGAGAACCCGAAGGGATTGAAGGCAGCAGGAGGGCTGTGGCGAAAAAGGGTCAACCAATCGGCGAGATCCTCTTGTTCCTGAGGATAATTGCGTTCGCGCAAGATCTGCTCGATTTGGCGATAAACGGCTCTCGCATCAGGAGGCCGATCTTCAGGGTGTTTCGAGAGTAGACTCGCGAGCAACTCTTCCAAAGCGGGTGGGCAGTCGTCCACAAATTCACGCAAAGAAGGTACGGGCATCTGGGTGACTTGGATCATGGTGGTGAACGTGTCGGAACTTGCGAAGGGATTGATGCCTGCGCAGATCTCGTACAAGATCACTCCGAGCGAATACAGGTCGGAGCGTTCGTCGAGCTCTTTGCTTTGGATCTGTTCAGGCGACATGTACGCGGGTGTTCCCCGGATGATGCCCGTTTGCGTCTTCAAGGTATTGGCTGTGGATTTAGCGATACCAAAGTCGATGATCTTGACAAGGCCATTGCGCCCGATCAGCAAGTTGGTGGGTTTCAGATCCCGATGGATCAAGCGGAAAGGTTGTCCGTAGGCGTCCGTTGCGGTGTGTGCATGATACAGGCCCCGACAAACTTGACGAAAGATCGTTAGCGCCACCTGCCAAGGCAAAGAGCGCCGCCCAACGCTTGCGATCACGTGGGCCATGAAGTCCTCCAGATCATGCCCCTCGACGTATTCCATCGCGATGTACAGGTAAGGGGGAACCTCGTCCACATCAAAGATCGACACCAAGTTGGGATGTTGAAGCTGCGAAACGATCCGTGCCTCGTGCAAAAGCAAACTGCGCTGCTTTTCTCGTGCTGCATCAAACTCAAGGATCTTCAAGACAACGATCTTGGAAAACCCACCAATGCCCCCCTGCCGCGCTTCCCAAACTTGCGCCTGTCCACCTTTCCCAAGACACGAGACCAACTCGTACCGATGGTTTCCCAATACTGTGCCGGGCTTCAACGCTGTCACACAACAACTCCGCGAGGCAAGAGCGACCACAAACACCATCCACTCATCCGAGTCTTACACGCCACAGGCGCGATTGCCAAGCCCCGAAATAAAAACAACCTCCACACCACCCATCCGATTCCAGCCCTCACTTAGTCGCTCTCCAACCACAACCTCTCAAAAAAGAATTCCTCCCCCCCATAAGGACTGGCAGAAAAGAATTCCTCCCCATCCGCACGCGGCGCTTGCACAAAAGATCGCCTGTGTGCAAACTACCGACCGATGCGATCCATTGCAAACAAAGCCATAGGAGCAAAAAGACAACGATGGCCTGCCTCAACAAGCCAGCCTACACCACATCGTTCACTCTACTTTTTCTCGCAACCGTCTTCCTTGGATGCAAAGATCCCTACAGCACCCACGGAACCCCCACCCCACCCCAAGAATCCACGACCGCCACAAAAAGCGCACAGACGCCCGAACAGCCGTCACCCACGACTCAACCCTCCAACCCCCTCAAGTCCACACCACCCTCGACGATGCCCTCTCTTGGCCTTCCTTCGGCACAAATGGAACTTCCCTCGCCCCGCCTCGGTCAAAACGAAGAGGACAAGTGGCCCAAAAAAGCCCTGTTTACCCGCAAAGAAGGCGAAACGCCCTCTCCCACGCCAACCGCAGGACTCGGACTCCAAGCGCCCACCAAAGGCTTTGGCCTCGGCCTGACCATGCCTTCGCTCGGCGACAACAGCGGACTCACACCGCCCTCCCAAGACGGCCTCTCGCTCCAACTTAACACCAACGAAAACACCGATACCACCGAGCCTTCCGCACCGACATCACAGCCGACATCACAGCCAACCTCCGCCTCTTCGCGCCCGACCTCCGCTCCACACTCCCCCAAAGACACCGACACCCAAGACACCGACACCAAAGAAGCCAAAGCGAACAAAAAAGCCGCACCTTCGGCCCCTGCACCCTTTTCGCTTCCAACATCGGGCGTCATCGCGATGATCAACAGCGAAGAGATCGACGCGATCACTTTTCGCGTGGCCTTTGAACAAGCCAAACAACTCGTCCTATCGCAACAAGCGATCGAACTCAACGACGCGATGCTCGACGAGATCCGCAAAAAAACGCTGGAGGGGCTTGTCAGCCAGATCCTGATCTCTCAAAAAGCCGCCCAAATCGGTGTTCCATACGGGCCGCAAGAACAAAGAGAAGCGATACGTCTCTTTCTTGCAGCCCAACCCGCCGGCACCACGGTTGCGCAATTCTTACGCACCCACAGTCTCACCGAGGCCCAATTTTCCCGCTATCTCCGACTCCAGATGATCACCAATCTGTATATGCAACACATCGCCCGCGACTATCCGCTCTCACCGCAGGATGTCAAACGCCGCTACGACGAAACGCTCGGCAAAGGCCAAGTCCGCGTTCGGCACATCCTGATCAACCTCAGCGAAACCCCAACACCCGAAGAGATCCAAAAGGCCGAAACACGCGCCCAAAAGATCCTCACCGAAGTGCAAGCCCCCAAAGCAGACTTCGCCGATCTCGCCAAGAAGCGATCCGATGATCTGAGCGGAGAACAGGGCGGCGATCTCGGATTCCTTGGAAGCGGCGATGCTGTAAAAGAACTCGATCACGTGATCTTTTCCATGGACCTCCAAGAGATACGCGGCCCCATCCGCTCTTCTCTTGGCTTTCATATCCTCCAAGTGACACACAAAAAGGCACCGCCCCCCTTCGCTCAAGTCCAAGAACAACTCGTCCGCGAACTGCGCATGGGCAAGCTCCAAAGCCACCTCGAAAACGAACTCAAAAAACTCAAACGCGAAGCCGATATCGAATACAAAGTCTCTTGGGCTCCAAAAGATCCATAAGACGAGATCCGCCCGTTGTCTGATCATAAAGAGGTCGGGGCAGACAAGTGTGGCTGCCCAAGCACAGGGCGTCTACGTACTCTCCTTCGATCACACATCACGCGGATATCGTATCCCCCAAAATCCCCCAGCTTCCGCATTTTACACACTTCCCCCAGCTTCCGCATTTTACACACTTCCCCCAGCTTCCGCATTTTACACACTTCCCCCAGCTTCTGCATTTTACACACAAAGCCCCTCGCCTCCCCTCGCCCATCCCTCCGCTCAAGCCCCACGCACCGAGAACATCAACAATACCAACACCGCAAAAAAGTGACACGCGCTACCCGCCATCACAAACAGATGCCAGATCGCATGGTGATAAGGCAGGCGGTGGTTGAGATAAAAGATCACCCCCAAACTATACGCCAGCCCACCCGCGACCAACAGCGCAAAGCCCGACGAAGGCAAGTTGGTGTACAACGGCACGATCACCACCATCGCCGCCCAACCCATCAACAGATACAACATCGTCTCAACGAAGTGATAACGCCGCTTGATCAAGACTTTCAGAGCGATCCCGATCACGGCAAAACTCCACGCAAAACTCAGCAATGCCCATCCCCACCACCCCTTCAAGCCCAAAACAGCGATCGGCGTGTATGATCCCGCGATCAACAAATAGATGCAAACGTGATCCCAAACCTGCAACAAACGCTTGCGTTCTTCACGCGTTGCGCTGTGATAAAACATCGATGCGGCGTAAGTCATCACCATCGTCACACCAAAGATCCCACAACACACAAACGCCGTCCAATGCCGCTGATACAACGAATACAAGGACAACACCAACAACCCCACCACGCTAAAAGCAAGCCCCAAACCATGCGTCCATGCGTTTGCGCGCTCTTCTTTCGGGGATTGTCGAGAAACAGGGCAGATTTCATGCGTCGTGATCTCGTCGTAAGATCGGGTTGTATCGTACATCCAACACTCCTTCAGCACACGTCAATTCTTTTTGGTGGCGCAAACCACACCACCCGCTGAAGAAGAACATACAGCATCCCCTTTTCCCCATGTACCCCGACTCCCCTGAAATGACAAAAAGGTGACAGAACGTCCCAGCCATCCGCCTCGATCCCCTTATACGAGATCCGCCCGTTGAGTTATCGTAAAAATGTAGGGGCAGCCCCCCCTGTGGATGCCCAACAATCGGGCGTCTACGTACTCTCCTTCGATCACAGATCACGCGGATATCGTATTCTATCCTGCGCGCTAACGTGTGCTTGGTGCTTTTTGCAAAAGCAACAGAGCAGCCGTTGCGCTTGCCACCAACTCGCGCTCATGCGGCGTGAGGTTTGGTCTAATCCAGACGATGCTTTGTTGCCTGTGCAAAGCCCCCACCAATCGGCCTTGTTTGAGGATATAATAATCGGCTTTTTGAATCGCTTGGGGAACAGTAGCTTGGGCAAGATGCTCTTTCACGATCTGCATCGTGGTTCTTTCATCAGCCACCGCCCCCGAAAGCCCCTCAGGCGTAGCCCCTTGGAGGCGCATCTGCCAACGCTTGTTGGTTCGACCCGCCAACTCGCACTCAAACGCTTGTTTTTGTTGGTCTTGGCGAAACTCCGCCGTACAAGCCCCCACCACGGGCGCTTCCCTACCTTCCAAACGAAAAGCATACCCTTGATAATGCCCGACATCTCGGCTTTCTCCCGATTCCTCGTCCAACGAAGAGATCGGACTGGCGTTGCGCCGCACTTCTCTCACTTGATATGGACCAAAGCGCAGCGAAGAAGCAGCCTCCGCATCGCCTTGATAGCGCGAGATCGTCATCACCGACGTATCTTGGGTTTGTACCGCCCGCACCGTATTTGTCGGGACGCAGCCTTGCAACGCCCACCCCACAAACGCCCACTGGGCCACATACGCCACACGCGCCGCACGCGCTGCATGACCGGCCCACATACGGATGACTTGACCTTGTGTTGTGTTGCTCTTTCCAAACATAACCTGATGCTTCCTTCTCTTCAAAACAGCGACCCGATTCGGCGCGTTGTGGGCGGTTGGAAAAGCACACAAACAAAGATCGTGCCACATCGCGACATCTTACAAAACGATGAAAAACAAGCGAAAAATCAGTAAATCGATGGATCGACCAGATCCCCTCGCTCTGCTTTTCCTCGAACGTGGAGCATCCCCCTCCGCTTTGGTGGAGTAGAACCCTGCCGCTTCTCTCGCGGCATTCCAAAATTGCGGTGTATCTTTTCCCACACGCTTCTCTGCAAGCCGCGACCACAACAGCAAAGAAAAAACAAAAAGTCTAGGCATTCTCTGATAGTTATCTTTGGCGGTACTAGACTTGCGATACACGTTCCCCACACTCTTCCAAAGAAGATACCCCCCAAAACACTCGCGCCCGCACGACTCCCTTCAACAGATATCCCCAAAGGAGCGCCTGATGCAAACCAAACAACCCCCTCTTCTACCCAAACTCCACGCGCTGTTTTACCCGATCCGCTCGCTCTCTTCAACACCGTCTCACCCGATCCGCTCGCTCTCTTCAACGCCGTCTCACCCGATCCGCTCGCTCTCTTCAATACTGGCCTTTTCTGTCCTCTCTCTCTTTCCAGCGCTTTCTTTCGCTCAAAGCCCCACTCCAACCTCCATTCCATCGAAACCACCGCTCCTTTCACCGTCGGCCTCTCCCATGTCACCCACTTCACGGCCCACTTCGGCCCTCCAAGGACAAGCCACCCCCTCTGCCAAAACTTCCGAAGAACGCATCGCACCGTTTTCCTCCATCGAAGCGCAAAAGCGTATGCTTCTCCAAGAAGACATCAAGCTCGATCCCACCACTCTCAAAGAACTTGAATTCGCGCTCCCGCCCAAAGACTGCTCCCGCCCATGCCAAGAAGCTCTCGCCTCGATCCTCTACCACACCGCTCTACGCTTTCGGCGGATCGGCTATACCCGCATGGCCCGCTCTTATCTCCAACACATCCTCTTGTACTACACCAACACCCGCATCGCCCGTATCGCCAAGCTTCATCTTCTCCAATGGGACACGCAGAAAGAAAGTTACAGAAACATCCAACAAAACATCCCCTTGTCTCCCAACGGACTCGATCAGCGTGGGCGCGTCGAGTTCATTGTCATGACCAGCCTTTACGGTATCTATTTTGGCGCGATGATGCCGTTTGCGTTTATCTCCGCAAACAACCCGGGCAATGGATGGGTGGGCCTGTCTTTGCTTGGTTTTACGGCTGCTGCGGTCGTCTCCTCGATTCTAGGCACGATGAACAGCGAGATGACACCCGGACAAGCCAGCAGCGCCAGCGTCGGGATGTTTTGGGGCTTGCTTACGGGTGGGATGCTGCTCGCGGGCTTTTCAGGAAGCAATATCCAAAACGAGATGTTCAAGTTCTTTTTCCTTGGCCCGCTTCTCGGCTACGCGGCGGGCGTGATTATCCCGCGTTTTGCGCGACCGACCGCCGGCCAGATCGCGCTCGGCTCGTCGATGGGCGCTTGGCTGGCTGGCTATACGGGGCTGATCTGGGGTAGCTTCATCACAGGAGGCGCGAGAAACATCAGCCCTTGGTCCTTGGTTATCCCTCTTTTGATCTCGGCCTATGGCGGGCTATTTGGTGGGATATTTCTGCAAAATAAGCTCGACTGGTCGCGCAGCCGAACCTTATTTGTCAATCTCGGTGGCATCTTGGGAATCGTCCTCGCTGGAGGCATCTTCACGCTTGCTTCTGTCGGTGGGACCTTCAATACGCCCGCGTTGTTGATCACCATCCTCCTCAGCAGCCTCGCAGGAAAAGTCCTCACCTTTTTCCTCACGGGCAGTATGCCCACCGAATCGAGCGAAGAAGGAACCCCCCGTAAAACCGCCTCCCTTGGCGCGCTCGCAAACTACAGCGACGGACAGTGGTCTCTTGGCGCTCCCATCCCCATCCTCACCAACGATCCCACCGCTCCCGGCACAAACCGCGTCGAGATCCACGTCCCCCTCCTTCGTGGGCAATGGTGAGACTCCGACGCTGCGTTTTACAAAGGCCGCAGCACCCTCGCAGCAAAAGTCCGCCCCATCGAAAACCTCCCTCGGCACGAGGAGATGCGAAACACTCCATAACACGAGATCCGCCCGTTGCGTTATCGTAAAGGAGTAGGGGCAGCCCCCCGTGGCTGCCCGAAGTGTTGCGAACACGGCTTTTTTGGCGACTGCGTGAGTCCTATTTGGAAAAGGACTTACGCAGTTCGATACGAAAAAGGCCCATGTTCGGGCGTGGACGGTTCGCGAACCGCCCCTACAACGTTCTGACATCTCAGGGTTTCCCTTTTCAACTGCGTCATACGATATCCGAGTGATGTGTGATCGTAAGATATCGCCCAGACGCCCGATTCTTGGGCAGCCACACCTGTCTGCCCCTACACCGTTACGGTGACACACCCTGCGGATTTCGTATAAGTCCTATTTGGAAAAGAAGGCGACGAATGCGGTACACAACGGCTTTTTTTGGGAAAGAAGGCGATGATCAAAACGCACAACGGCTTTTTTTGGAAAAGAAGGCGATGATCAAAACGCACAACGGCTTTTTTTGGAAAAGAAGGCGATGATCAAAACGCACAACGGCTTTTTTTGGAAAAGAAGGTGATGATCAAAACGCACAACGGCTTTTTTTGGAAAAGAAGGCGATGATCAAAACGCACAACGGCTTTTTTTGGAAAAGAAGGCGATACACACGGAAGGACGGGGGAGAGAGCAGGAGAAGAGAACGCGGCTCCCTTGAGGGGGGGTGGGGTTCCGATCCCACAAAACCATTCACGCGACCCAGCGTCGGCGGATATGATGCGGAAGGCGCGATACCGCTTCGTAATGGATCGTCCCGAACCACGAAGCAAAAGACTCTGCCTTGATCTCTTCTTCTCCCTGCTTGCCGATCAAAACCACCTCATCTTCAAGATCCACCCCCCCGATATCCGTCACATCGACCATCGTCAAGTTCATACAGATCCGCCCACGCACAGGCGCACGTTGGCCTCGGATCAAAACATACCCAACGTTGGACAGCCCCCGATCATAACCGTCGTAGTAGCCGATCGGCAAGATCGCCAAGCGGATCCCCCGTGTTGTCCGATACGTGCAACCATACCCGATGTACTCGCCCGCAACGACTTCTTTGACTTGCGTGACAACCGTTTTCCACGACAACACGGGCCTGAGCGGAAACGAGGAGCGCCCTTCTTGGAGCAGCGAGACATACGTTTCCCGCGACGGCCACAAGCCATATGCGCTAATCCCCGGGCGGATCATCTCAAAATGCGTTTCGCGAAACAACATCGACGCTGCCGAAGCCGCTGCATGGCGGATCTGTGGGCGGATCCCATGTTTTTCTAGCATCTCCAAACCCCGCTCAAAACGCTCCAACTGCATCTTCGCATACGAATGATCCGTCGTGTCTTCGATGTTCGCAAAGTGCGTATAACAGCCCTCCAACACCAGATGCTTTGACGTATGGATCGACCGTGCCAAGATCAACAGATCCCGCCCTTGCAACCCCTGCCGGTTCGTCCCCGTCTCGATCTTCAGATGTACCGCCACTCGCTCATCCAACGCTTCTGCGATCCGCGCCAAGGCTTCGGCACTTTCCCAATTGGTCACCATCACCCGCAAACCGCGACGTACCACCTCTTCCATCCCCTCGAACGGTACGTAGCCCAACACCAAGATCGGACACGTCGCCCCCGCATCTTGCGCGATCATCGCTTCTTGAAGACTGTGTACTCCCAACCAATCCGCCCCGCACGACGGCATCACCCGCGCCATCTCCGCAAGCCCATGACCATACGCATTCGCTTTGATCGGCACCAGCAGACGCACCCCCTCAGCCATACTCTCCCGAAACAAGCCCAAGTTATGCTCCAAAGCGCCCTTGCTTAGCTCGATCCACGTCAGATCCATCCCTGCCATCGTCGCCTCCGTCTCTCGCCGCGCACCTCGGTATCCTTTTCACCCAAACCCTCGAATCTTCGATGAAAGCCCCGTGAAAAAACCGCGTACCTTCCCACCCTACGACGCCCTCCACCCCAACGCAAAATTTTATGCCTTGCCGTAGCGCATACAACCCGCTGCTTTTATGCCTTGCCGCAGCGCATACAACCCGCTGCTTTTATGCCTTGCCGCAGCGCATACAACCCGCTGCTTTTATGCCTTGCCGTAGCGCGTATAACCCGCTGCCGCGCAAGCCCCGTACAACTCGCATTGTTCGGTCGTGGATACATCCTTGTAGAAAAAGGAGCGCAGCGCCTTCTGCTTCCCTGCTTCAAACGCCTCGATATAACTCGCGATCGACTTGCGCGGCGTGCCGACACGCTGATGGATCGTCTCCAGATCCGCTCCCTGCAAGGCCAAAGAAAGACTCGTGAAATGCCGACCTTTCTTCACACGCCTTGCATCCGAGATATAGCGATATTCACGCATCACATAACGCGATGGCAAGCTCTCCGCAGGTGTATTCTTCCCATCACCACGCTTCAAAAACAGCCCAAAACGCGGCGTCTTCACCACTTCGCGCTTCGAGATGGACGGATCATGCTCCAACCACAACAACCGCTCCGCATCCTCCCGCACCACCGAACGATCCCCCATCCGCTCCACCAACTCCACCACCGATCCTGCCCCACAACCCGCCAAGATGTGATCCACCGACAGCGACGGACCCGAGATAAACACTTCTTCCTCTCCCTCTCCGACCAACCCCTCGATCGTGCGGATCAAGATCCCGCCATAGTACCCTTCGGGCGCAAACGTGATATCCAGCCCCTTAAAAGACCCACCCCGATACTCTTCTCCCGTTCGATGAAAGTACCAATGCGCCGTCCGCAACTGCATCTCGTCGCAGTGCGCAAATGGATCAGGATGCGTCGAACCGTTCGCGTAAAACTCGATCTCCACCAGCCGATACGGTCGCCCTCCCACCCGCAAGATCGTCTCATTCAACAGCGTCTCCGCGATCTCATCAAAGATCGACTCCGCCTCTTCTGCAACACCAATCCCCAACAGCCCCTTCGCTTGCAATACCGCATACAAAGACATACCTCACTCTCCTTGTTGGAAGTCTATTGCTCCTTGGCTTGGATAATCTGCCCTCCAACTTACCCCACACCCCCTCGCTCTCACAAGCCCCACCTTCACGCCCGACCCACCTTCTGCACTCACCCCTTCCTCGCCCTATCCTGCGCACCCTGTCCCTTGCGCGCTCCACCTTTTGCACTCAGGGCCTTCGCCCGATCCTCAAGGAATAAAGGTGCTTTGGCCACCGCAACGACCGTCTGGATGCAGCCATTGGCGGCGAAAAGCCTGACCATCTGGACAACGCACCACTTGCACTTTCAAGTTCCCTTGCGCGTTGTAGCAAGGATACACCACACGCCGCACAAAACAGCCGTTCGGACGGTACCAGGTCCGAACGATCTTGCTTCCGGGTGCGTGCGCCGAACTCACATGATGCGTATTGCACGCCGACATCGCACCCAACCCACCCAACAACACCAACATCGCTAACGTCTTCTTCACAAAGGATGTCATCGCTTGACCCTTTCTATCTGTTCCGACCTTGCCCATTCGCAAAGCCCTTGCTTTTGTGCTCTCTCTCGTCTCGCACCCGACCCTCAAACGCCCTTCACGGCGGAGCGCTTTCGCGCCTCGTGCAAAATCAATACCCGCAACCGATGCACATACTAGCCCTCACCTCGACGATCGACAAGACTTTTTTTGCCCGCCCCTGCTCTCCATCTTCGTTGACGCTTCCAACTCCATCTTCATTGACGCTTCAAAGAGGATGTGCCATGATGCGCCCTTGTTTTGCGAAACCTTCCTTTCCCCCCATCTCCGAGGAGATCGGGTTCTTTTGAACGTCATGGAACAGGGGGACGCAGTGGACAAAAACCCGCGTTCGCGGACACCCAAGCGGCACAGACGTTGGACTGAAAAACGTTTGCTCACTCCGCCAACACGGGGTCAAGGGGCGACCGCCCCTTGCGGGGTCTGGGGCAGCGCCCCACAACAACCAAAACCCACCGCGACACTCCTCAATGGGAACAACGATGCGACGATGGTTCGGTATCTTTTCGCTTTGTAGCCTGCTGCTGATCTCTTGCACCAAAACCCAACAAGTCAAAGAAGACAAGCCCGCCCCCACTCAAGAAACCAACCCAGACGATCTCAACAAAAAACTCGGCCTCCCCGATGGGCTCGAGACGATCGTCTTTCCCAAAAAAGGCTTCTTCCAAGCCTTCCTCCACCCCAACGGCCTGCTCAAAGCCGACGCCCCACAAAACAAAAAAGACGACTGGTCCAAAGATTATCTGCGCCCAAAACAAACCCTCACTTGGTTCGCCCGCCTGCGCCCCGAAGCAGGCGCAAAGATCGGCTCCTACATCAGCAACTTCGTTGTCATGGCCACTTACAATGATCCCGCTGGCTTCCAACAAAGCGCGATCGTCTTGCTCCAAGCTGGCATCCTCCGCGACGGCAAAGAACAACTCTTTTTCCAAAGTCTCCAAAAGCCTCGCGGCCAAAACTACGCCCGCTACGACCAACCCAACCGCGAGATCAACGCCGATATCACCCTCCAAAAAGACGACCTGATCTTCTTTCGCACCATCCATCGCAAAGGCCCCGCAGGAGCCGTCGCTTACGGGGGCGGCCTCGGTTCCGCAAGCTCTCAATTCGTCATCTCTCACGAAGAACTCGGCTCCAAATATATCCAATACACCCCCTGACCTTCCTTCGCCTCAAAAAACAGCGAAGCTCCACCGCGAACAAAGAAGATGTCGAGGCCATTTGACGATGAGCATGGATCTCCACCGCCACGAGACCGACGAAGATATCACCGATATCGTCGAAGATATCCCACGCTTGACCCCACGCGAGATCTTTGATGAACTCGGACAACTCGGCTACGTCGGACAAGACAACGCCCGACGTACCATGTCCCTCATGGCTTATCGACACGTCCAACGTGTCCGCGCCATCCATCTTGACGCTGTCCCCGTCCAACAACTCCCCCCCAAGTCCAACCACCTCCTGATCGGACCCACCGGCTGCGGCAAAACACACCTGATCGAACTGCTTTTCCGCCACATCTTCAAACTCCCCACCGCTCTCGTCGACATCACCAACTACTCCGAAACGGGATACGTCGGCCAAGACGTCAACTCCATCCTTACCCGCCTAATCTACGCCGCCGAAAACTCCGTCGCTCTCGCTGAAATAGGCGTCATCTGCCTCGACGAATTCGACAAGATCGCCAGCGGACAAAATAACGCTGTCTTCTCGGGCGCCGGTACCACCAAAGATATCAGCGGCCTCGGCGTTCAACGCGAACTGCTCAAACTCCTCGAATCCACACAAATCACCGTACCCACCGAGTTTTCACACAGCAGCTACCAACAATTCGTCATGATGTCCACCGCAAATATCCCCTTCATCGCCTGCGGTGCTTTTTCCGGCTTCAAGTTGATCACCCACCTGTTTTCTCGCACCCCTCGCCTCGGCTTTACCACCCACACACAAGGGCGCGAACCCCAAGAGATCGCCGTCTCTTACACCGAAGACGAAGTCGAACAAACCCGACACTTCCAACAATACGGCTTTCTCCCCGAACTGATCGCCCGCTTTGACCGCATCATCCCCTTTCGCGCCCTCGACCGCGACACCCTGCTCACCATCCTCCAAAACAACCTCATCTCCACCCTCCGCAAAGAATTTTCTCTCGCAGGCATCCACCTTGACATCGATCCTTCGCTCGATTCCTATATCGTCGATCAAGCCCTACGCCGCGAAACAGGCGCTCGTGGCCTTCGTTCCACGCTCTCACGTATGCTCGAAGATGTCGCCTTTGACGTATACTCCGAACCTTCCATCCGCGAAGTTCGCGTCGCATGGAAGCAAGATGCTCTCTCTATCGACAAATCCTAAACCCGACCATCCGCGAAGTCCGCGTCGCATGGAAACAAGATGCCCTCTATACCGACAGTTCCTCAACCCGACTTTGACGCCCCTCTCTCGCGGGCCGTCCCTCGCAAACGGAGGCTTACCCGATGGATTCTGTGGCCGCTTATCTCATCCTTTCCCAAAAAAGCGATACCGCCGCGATCATGGAACTTCTTACACAATCGCGTGGCGTCGTCCTTTTTGTTCTTATCCTTCTCATCGGCTTCTCGGTGATGTGTTGGGGCATCATCGTCTACAAGTGGTTCGTCCTCTACCAAGCCCAAAATCAATCCCTCGACTTCCTCGATCTCTTCTGGGGTAGCAAGCGCCTCGACAACATCTTCAAAGAGTCCGAAGAACTCAGCCGCAGCCCCATCGCACAAGTCTTTCGCGCCGGATACATCGAACTCAACAAGATCCAAAAACAAGCCGCCGCCACCACCGACAATAGCTCCATGAGCCAAGCCCTCGGTGGACTCGAAAATATCCAGCGCGCCATGCGACGCGCCACAAATACCGAGATGTCCTACATGGAACGCTATATGCCCTTCCTCGCTACCACCGCCTCCGCCGCTCCCTTCGTCGGCCTCTTCGGTACCGTCTGGGGCATTATGAAATCCTTTATCGGTATCAAAGAAGCCGGAACTGCCGGCCTAAACGTCGTCGCCCCCGGGATCGCCGAAGCCCTGATCGCCACCGCCGTTGGACTCGCTGCCGCTATCCCCGCCGTCATCGCCTACAACTTCTTTCTCAGCAAAATCCGCGGCATCGACGGCGAGATCGACAACTTCTCCAACGACTTCCTCAACATCGTCAAACGGCACTTCCTCAAATAACCCCGCCCATTCGATGCTTGGGCCGCTCTTTCCTTTCATAACCCCGCCCATTCGATGCTTGGGCCGCTCTTTCCTTTCATAACCCCGCCCATTCGATGCTTGGGCCGCTCTTTCCTTTCATAACCCCGTCC
>JAKLKB010000058.1 GCA_023150835.1 Myxococcota bacterium
CCCCACCCCACAGTCCCTCCCCCGCAAATGGCCATGCCTCTCGGAGCAAACATCTCCCCGATCCTCCACACAAACACCGTCGAATACACCCCACCCCTCGCCGATCTCGCATCGCTCAACCCCACCCCCAATGAATCCCCCACTTCGTCCGATCTTACCGCACCCGCCACACTCGCGATCACCGACACTTCCAACACCTCCAACACCTCCAACACCTCCGACACTTCCGATACTTCCGACACTTCCGATGCTTCCGACACTTCCGATGCTTCCGACACCTCCGATGCTTCCGACACTTCCAATTCCTCCGAACCATCGAACTCTTCCACCGAATCCGGAACATCGGAACTATCCGATACCTCCACCGCATCAACTCTGACCAAAACGTCTAAAATGCTGGTTCCCACGGAAACTTCAAGCGTCCTTCCTTTGGCAGCACTTACAGTAACGGAGCAAGTGCCGCTCGCGTCCGCCTCCACCAACTCCATTCCGCCCGCAACAACGGGGCAAACGGAGATCATTGCGCCGATATCCAAAGCCCCCTCGCTACTTTTTCATCACACGGTTTCTGAATCCCAAGACTCCGACGAAGTGCTGTCATCTTGGACTTTTCCTCCGAAGCAACTCACGGTGAGAGATACTTTTATCGATCCCGACTTCCCCTATTTTCCGTACGAATCGAATATAACCGAACCGCGTTTTCTTGTGCGCTCTTTTTTGTGGGGCGCTTTGACGGGATGTGTCTTGCTTTTTGCCGTGTATCTCTGGGCTTCCTACCGCACTGTATCCCCGCCCCCCTCCACTTCTCGACCAACGTTGCAGGTGAAACCATAGTGCCTGTCGCTTCGTAAAAACCCCGTGCTCGCGCCACCTGAGATTGTCGCTGCGTGACCCCCCCGTGTTCGCGCCCCCCCAAGCGGCGCAGTTGTTGGTTTGAAAAACATCTGCTCTCCCCGCCAATACGGGGTCAAGGGGGCCGCGCTCCCTTGCGGGGTGTGGTACCTCGCCCCACAAAAATAACCCCCACAAAAATAACCCCCACAAAAACGCCTCCCACAAAACAAGCCCGAACGGCATCAAAACGAGGGTAGGTCATCCACAGACAAAGCGCGCAAACGGGCGGCGGCTTGTTCGGCGGTGATATCGCGTTGGGATTCGCCGAGCATCTCATAACCAACCATAAACTTTTTTACCGTCGCGGAGCGCAACAACGGAGGATAAAAGTGCGCATGAAGCAGCCAATGTTCGGCATCCTGTTCGGTCGAAGGCGCGCCATGCCAGCCCATCGAATAGGGAAAGGACACACCAAACAGCCGATCATAGCGCGTCAAAAAGCGTTTAAGGATCTGTGCGAGAGTGTGGCGTTCTTCGTGACTGACCTCGTGGAGATGCCGAATCCCCGAGCGCTTGGGCAGTAGCAATGTTTCAAACGGCCATATCGCCCAAAAAGGCACGACCACCAACCAGTCGTCATTTTCTTCGACGATGCGCTCTTGGGCCTCGACTTCGCGCTGTACGACATCTTCGAGCAAAACGCGCCTGTGGCGTTGCCAATAGCTGTATTGTTGGGAGTCTTCGATCGCGGCCTCGTTGGGCAAAAAGTCGCTCGCCCAGATCTGCCCGTGAGGATGGGGGTTTGAACAGCCCATCACCTCGCCCTTATTCTCGAAGATCTGCACCCACGCATAACGCGCTGAAAGCTCGATGTATTGGTCTTGCCAGAGCGCAACAACCTTTTCGATGGCGTCCACTTCCATCTCGGGCAGAGTCAGATCGTGGCGTGGCGAAAAGCAGATCACGCGGCACTCTCCGCGTGCAGGCATGATCTGAAACAGCGGATCTTCGCCGTGTTCGGGATCGGAGCTTGGTGTGTCGGGCAACAAAGCCGCAAAGTCGTTGGTAAACACAAAAGTGTCCTGATAAGGCGGGTTTTGCAAACCTCCTGCACGCGCATTACCCGGGCAGAGATAACAATGCGGATCATGGGCAGGGCGTTTCGCCGTCGAAGGTGCTTCTTGCGCCCCTTGCCACGGTCGTTTTGTGCGATGCGGCGAAACCAACACCCACTCCCCACGCAGCGGATTGTAGCGACGATGTGGATGATCTTCGGCTCGAAATGACGTGATCATGCGCCCTCCTTTTGTGGCATCACAGAATGGTTCTTCTCGATCTCCAACGCTCCCGGGCCGATCTGAGCAGGCAAGAACGCAGGCGACCAACCGAACGCCGCTGTGTACGCCTCTCCAACTTCCGCACAGTAGGCCCCAACACGCTCTTGTTCGACTACTGCCAACATACAGCCGCCCGAACCATCACCCCCTGTCATCCGTGCGCCGACGCATCCCGAAAAGGCTTGGCTGTGTTGCACCAAAAAGTCGATCTGTGGACCCGAAACCTCGTAATCTTCGGCCAACGAACGATGCCCCGCATTTAAGACCTGTCCAAATCCCACCAGATCTCCCGATGCAAGGGCTTTTGCTGCGGCCTCTACCCGCTGCGGCTCCGTCAACAAATGCCGCGCACGCTTTTGTAAGATCGGCTCCGAAAACAACGCCAACGCCGCGTCCAATTTCTCAGCAGGCAGCTTGCACAAGACCGCCTCCCCAAACGCTGCACCCACCCGCTTGGCGATGGCATCGGCTTCTGCACGGCGCTCATTGTACACCGAAGAGGCCAACGTCCGCGACTTGCGCGAATCTACGATCATCAGCGTATGCGTCTCAAACGGCAGCGGTACATAACGGATATCCAACGTCTCACAATCCATTAACATCCCATGCCCCGCCCGACCCAACGCCACCGAAGCTTGATCCATCACCCCACAATTCACCCGATTGAAGGTGTTTTCCGCATATTGTGTCAAACGCGCCATCTCCTTACGTGCTTCCATCGGATCCTCTGCCAACGAATACCCCGAAAAAGCCTCGATGATCAACGCCGTACACACTTCCATCGACGCTGAACTCGACAACCCTCCCCCCGGGATATCCCCGTGATAAAAGATCTCCAACGGCGGGATCTTTGCCCCTCGCGTCAAATACTCCGAAAACACACCCTTCGGATAATTCGCCCAGTCGTCCTCTTCTCGATACGCCAACGCCGCATCCAACGGAAAGCGCACGATCCGATCGAATCGCGTTGAACGCACCGCAACCCCTTCTTCTCGACCGATCCGCGCCGCAGCATACGTCCCCACATGCAAGGTCGCTGGAAACACCAACCCTCCGCAATAATCGATATGCTCTCCGATCAAATTCACCCGCCCGGGCGCAAAAAACCAGCGTACACCCTCCTCGCTCTCCCCAAACCATGCCTCTAGCTTGTCTTCCAACAGCGCACACATCTCCCGATAACCCTGCATCAACGACATCTCACCCTCTCTTTAATCTTCTTGTAGGATAGGACTTACGCAGTTCGCTCGTTTTGGTGGGGCTTTACCCCACGCCCCACAAGGGACTGTCGCCCCTTGACCCCGAAAGGGGCGAAACGATCAATGTTTTTCAAATCAGCAACCCTCTCACTTGAAGTGCCGCGAACACGGCTTTTTTGGCAACTGCGTCATACAAAATCCGCAGGGCGCACGATCGCAAAACGTAGGGGCAGCCCCCTGTGGCTGCCCAAGAATCGGGCGTCTACGTACTCTCCTTTGTGTACGCATCACTCGGATATCGTATAAGTCCTATTCCACGATAAGCACGGCTTTTTTACAACGACTCCCTCCTCAACGAGAAGATCTTTTGCACTCGAATCAACACCTCAAGAACGCGCATGCTACTTGCCTTTTGAACCTCGGTCAAGCCAAGATACTCCCCAAGCACCCACCCCAACGGAGGAAGCCCTATGTCTGCTTTTTCACATGGAACCTTGCGCTTTCACCAAGACGGTATCGCCCACAGCCTCGACTTGATCGTCGGAAAGCCCACCACCTACAACGATATCCAAGTCGAATGGATACTTTCTCCTCATCCCCACGGCTCACAACTGCGGATGAGCCTCGATTGCCCACAGCCCGTCGTGATCGAATCTTTGACACTTGAAACCGCCTTTACCTTCGACCCTCAAGAACACATCCTGATCAACGCTTTCCAATCGTGGTCTAGCGCAGGCGAATATCGCCTCCACGACACGCGTTCCCCTTTGCACGTCGGAGAAGACGCCACCGATTGGTACGAACTGCTCAAAAACTACGGAGATTACAGCTTTTTCAACTACGATACACGCCCCGGTCATTTTCACAGCTACACTTACCTGATGTTTCGCAAAGGAACCCGCACTCCCCAACTCTTCGGCTCGATCGACGAAGATCAAGGCTACACGATCTTTACCACCCATCCGTCCACAGGACATCTGCGCGTCCAAAAAGATTGGCAAGGACTCCATCTCGTCGGTCAAACCACGCCCTTTGCCCTCTGGTTCGGACAAGGTGACGAACAAGCCCTGTTCACCGACTACACCGCCGCGTTCCGCCATAAAAGTCCCGATTATCCGCCGCTTTCAGGTTGGACCAGTTGGTATCATTATTATACCGACATCAGCGAAGCCACTATCCTACAAAACCTCCACACCTTCCAAGAGCAACAGATCCCCACCGATATCTTTCAAATCGACGACGGCTATCAATGGGCCATCGGCGACTGGTTGCGCACGCTTCCTGATCGCTTTCCCAACGGCATGAAGCCCATCGCAGAGGCCATCCATCAGGCCGGATATAAGGCGGGATTGTGGTTGGCTCCTTTCATCTGTGAGCAAAAGTCTTCTCTCCCTCAAGAGCATCCCTCGTGGATCTTGCGCGATGAACACGGAAACCCCCGTGTGGTCGGAAACAATCCCTTTTACTGGAGCGGCGAATTCTACGCCCTCGATATCTATCATCCCGAAGTTCAAGCCTATCTCCAACAAGTCTTTGCCACCATCCTCGAAGATTGGGGCTTTGATATGGTCAAGCTCGACTTCTTGTATGGAGCCGCACTGTGGCCGCCTTCCCACAAAAGCCGAGGCATGGTCATGAGCGATGGCATGGCCTTGTTGCGGCGCTGGTGCAAAGATCGCTTGATCCTCGGTTGTGGTGTCCCTCTAGGCGCAGCATGGGGCCGCGTGGACTTTTGCCGCATCGGAAGCGACGTCGGCCTCGGATGGGAAGACGAATACCTCTCTCAGATCCTTTACCAAGAGCGCGTATCCACCGTCAATTCACTCAACAGCACCCTCGCTCGCCGCCACCTCAACCACCGCGCCTTCCTCAATGACCCCGATGTCTACTTTCTCCGCGACCAAAACCTCTCCATGAACGACCACCAAAAACACTCCCTCTTCCTCGCAAACCAGATCTTCGGAAGCCTGCTCTTTACTTCCGATCCCATCGGCGAATACAACGACGCACAACGCGCTCTCTACCTCTCCCAATTCCCTGTCCTCCCCAAAACCCTCGAAGACTTCTTCTGGGATGGCCCTCTCCGCCTCGCCACCTTCCGCATCCAAGACCTCCGCTACACCGTCGCCATGAACCTCCACGCACAACCCAGCACAATCGCGATCTCCCCCGGCCTTTATTACGAGCGCAACCTCGGATGGCTCGACCTCCGCGATCACACCACCCTCTCCCTCGCACCCCACCAAAGCCGCTGCCTCCTTCACGTCTCCACCGAACCTTGGACCCTGATCGGTGGCGATGCTCACCTCTTCCCTTGTTCCGAAGTCTCCGCACTTTCCATCCAACAACACAACCTCACCCTCCTTCTTCACCCCCACACCCGCCGCCAAGGCACCCTCTTTCTTTCCGTCCCACCCGATAGCCCGCCCCTACACGTCGATCGCCAAACCTACACCCCACAACACGCACACGGCCTGTCTTTCCTCGCCATCCCCACCTCCCGGCTCTTCGGCCTCCACACTCCATCCCCACATCCCTGATCTCTTTTTTCGGGCTTGTTCTTTGGTTTTTTCGGGCTTGTTCTTTGGTTTTTGTGAGATGGACTTCTTTGGTTTTTGTGAGATGGACTTCTTTGGTTTTTGTGGGGTTCCACCCCACACCCCGCAAGGGAGCGCGGCTCCCTTGACCCCGTATCAGCGGAGTGATCAGTCGTTTTTCAAACCCACAACAGCGCCGCTTGAAACGACACGAACACGGGGGTTTTTGTCAGGTTCGACGAGGCTCGGTGGAGCTCGGTGGGATTCGGTGGGATTCGATGGGATTCTTCCCCGCGCTCCGCCATAGACTGTCGCCCCTTGACCCCGTACAGGCGGAAGAAACAGCGTTTTTTCAAACAAACAGCGGTTTCGCTTGAAACGACGTGGAAACGGGGGTTTTTGTCAACTGCGCCACTACGCTTCTTTTGAATTTCCTTGACTTTTCCGCACGGGAGCAAAGCTCCGTATGCGCCCCAATCTCCCCCACCGCAAAGAATCTCTCACCGCAACGCTACAGGGAGAGACGCGACTTCGGCCCCTAAAAAAATCTTTCGCGCTAAATCAAACGACTTCACCCTCGCTGCACAGATCTGCTATAAAGCGTGAAAGCCAGAAAGGAAGTCTCCAACGAAGGGCGGAGATGATCGAATGCCACGCTTTCGCCACAGGTATTATCATGGAATCCAAGCAACTCAGCCGACATTTGTCGTTAGACGATTTTTGTACCTGTACACAAACATACCAACGTTTTCAAAACAGGCTGAACCCTTACCCGACCTCCGAAGATAGCGTCGTAGCACTCCAAGAGCTTGCGGTGTATCTTCTTGATCCGATCATAGATCATTTTTCACGCGACTGCTTCGCTCTCACGTACGGGTTTTGTTCAAAAGATTTGAAAAAGCACATCGAAAAAGATCCCTTTACAGGCGAGCGCAACGGTCGCATATCCCCTGAACTCGATCAGCACATGGCCGCAGAGCGAACCAAGAACGGCAAATTTTATTGCAAGAGGCGCGGAGCAGCTTGTGATTTTTGTGTGAAGGGAACAGACAGCCGCTTGGTGGTGGACTGGATTCTTGAAAACGAGTTACCGTTTGATCGGCTGTACTTTTACGGTGATGCTCGCCCAATCCACCTGAGTCACGGCCCTGAGCAAAGCCATTATCTGTGTATCTTCGGAGAGCAAGGGCAGCCCAAGAAGCTTTCAAAAGCGCAGTGGTTTGCGCGTTCTTGGTGATGTTTTTTCACAAGCATTCCACGAACAGGATCATTTCAGAATGGAAAAAAAAGAATACATCTCACTAGTTGAAGGGCTACTCGTGGGGAAGCGGGTAAGGGGGGCTGTTTATATGCACCGTGATGCCTTGAGCGAGGCATCCGCTTCTTTGCAAGATTTCCTTTGGACGCTCGCGAAACGCTGCTTGAAGCATGAGTCATGGAGCGTCGTCAGGTTAGGTACGTCGGATCACAGCGTCTCTTTCTTGGATTACCCTCGTTTTTTCGAGGACGCCTTTCCTTCCTTGCTCTACAGCACGAAGATTGAATTGGGCAGCCTGTCTGTTTCAGAAAGAGATTACAGCGCATCAGAAAATCCTTTTATTTTGCATCGAAAAGAAACTATGTTGCCCTCAACACACCACGCGTACCAACAAGCCAAGGAGAACACCGATGTTGCTGAGAATCACGGATGTTTCGAGGAAACCGCAAAGATTGGGCGGCAAAACGCTTGGCTGCAAATACTTCAAAAAAAAGGATTAGAAGTACGAGGAGATCGCATCGTGCTTTCCGCGCAAGCAGTATCGCCTTTGGGTAGCGAACCTGTATTGGTTGATCGGCACAAAACTGCGATCAAGCGCTCAAACCTGTCCCGTCCAATGCAACTTTTAGAAAAATTTGGCTTATTAAAAGGCGAACACGCAGTATTCGACTACGGTTGCGGGCAAGGGGACGATCTGCAAGTTCTCGCATTGAACGGTATAAACGCGGCTGGTTGGGACCCTGTGTATCAGCCTCTTGCAACAAAGCAGCCCTCTGACATTGTGAATTTGGGCTTTGTACTGAACGTGATCGAAAATCCCCAAGAACGCAAGCAAGCCTTGTTGGATGCGTACAGTTTGAGCCAACGCTTGTTTGTTGTATCCGTCATGTTGGGTAAGAACGAAGAAACCGAAACCCAACGCCGCTATCGCGACGGCGTCCTCACCTCCCGCAACACATTCCAAAAGTATTATAGTCAAGATGAATTTCGACAGTATTTATCTCTTCACTTGGAGGAGGAACCCATCGCGGCAGGGCCGGGAATCTTTTTTATCTTCAAGGACAAACTGCTCGAACAAGATATCCTTCTCCTCAAACAAAGAGGCCACTCGCAAACTTCGATATTACGAAGGCCAACGCAAGCGTTACCATCGAAGAGGCGAGACGTTCTCATCCACGCGAACAAAGAACTTCTTCAAGACTTTTGGCAACACTGCGTCTCTTTCGGAAGGTTACCTTTCGAGGACGAGTTCGCGCATAGCGATATTTTGAAAAAGAAATTTTCATCCTTTCGCAAAGCGCATCAAATCTGTTCCGAGCTTTACGATCCTGTTGAATTTGAAGAGGGCACAGAATTAAGGAAAAGTGATTTATTAGTGTTTTCTGCGATCAACCTTATACTCCGAAGAAAGCCGTACAAAACATTGTCGCAACGCGCTCAAAGGGATGTGAAAGCCTTTTTCTCCACGACGAAAGAACTCGCTTGTGAAGCAGAAGCCTTGTTGCACTCCTTAGCAGACACAAGCGTGCTAGAAGAGCAATGTGGCGAAGCGTACAGAACTTTTCAAATCGGCTTTTTAGAAGAACACAAAACTTACACTTTCCCACGCGATCTTCTGGAATTACTTGAACCTGTTCTACGTATCTATGTAGGGTGCGCGGCGTATCGTTACGGTGATTTGGAGATGATCGACTTGATCAAGATTCATTTTCACAGCCGCAAAGTGTCCTTCATGCGCTACGATGATTTCCACACAAAAGCGATCCCGCTCTTACAAGAACGGATCAAAGTGAACCTGCGCACTTTGGAAACAGATATTTTTACGCACGGAGAACTCTTTCCCCCATCCCCACTCTATCATCGATCGATGTACTTGACCCCAGAGCACCCGCAATTCGAGGCTCAAAAAGCATTTGAATTCCGTTTGTCTGAGATCATACCCATCGAAGGGTATGGTCCGTCTTGGCGATCTTTACAAGACGAACTTTGCGAAAAAGGGTACAAGATAGAGGGTCTTGAAATAAAAAAATTACGCTCCAAAAAGAAGCCTCAAATGTGACAAATCGCGCAACCTTCGGCTTCTTCGTCTTTGGGGATGGTTTCTCTGCGTGGCATACGCTCAAGTTCTTCAAGAGGGCGTCCATCCACCCAAGTGAAACGCTTGCCATTTTTTTTCGTTTCGTATTTTTTGGCCTGCTCAAAAAGATCGGGGTGGTTTTCTTTGAGTCCTTGCCACTCTCCAAGTTGTTGATAAAAGCAAAAATAGCAACCCGAACGAGAGCGCCACTTATAGTACTCTGGTAAACCAAGCCCAGAACTCTCCAACAGGTTTTTTATGTCTTCAAGGCCCATGTTGTCGTCTTTGAAAGGGTACACTGGAACGATATTCGGGCGTTGGCTCAGCACAGGCGGTTTTTTTTGAGAAACGTAGCCTTCCCGATTTTCATCAGCACGAATACCGATATAACTAAAAGCGTACGTTTCGCCAACGTAATCTTCAAAAGGCTTGATCTTCAAGACTTTTGTACACCATCTCATACGCGGACTCGGAAGAAAGCCCCCATACATCTCTTGCAGCCAAACATCAAATGGATTGCGCCCCGGCTTTTGCTTGATTTTTAATGTATCAAGAGCATTCACTCTCTTGATCTGAATGCCCAACAACGTTTCTAGCTTTTCCAAATACTCGTACGTTTCAGGAAGTTCGCAACCTGTATCACAAAACACATACTCCGCAGGGATCTGCGGATAGTTCATCCGTATGTGCAAAGCGAGAGCAGCAGAGTCTTTACCGCCCGAGATCGAAACGATGTGGCGCATCGTAGGATCCGAGATACTTTCAAGCGCTTCTTTCATCGTCGCCATCGGCTTTGCTCCTTTGTGATTCGTAACGGTCGACCAAACAGCCTAAAGCTTCACGAGGCGAGGTTCCTGTGTTTAGGATGCAGAACTTGTCAAAAAGATCGAAAATTCTTTGCTCGACCAAGGAATGAAGTGCAGCCCCATGTTGTGCAAGGGCTTGGGGTGGCAACGAAAGCATTGAAGCCTCGATGTCTGAAACAAAAGCAATCACTTGCTTGTCAAAGTTGGCCTCTTGCGCATCATCCCACTTATCAGGGCTTCTCCCAACAAGCAAGCTCGCGACCGAATCAAGTAACAAATGACTTGTTTCATAAGGCATTTTCAAACGTGTAAGGAATCCGCGCTGCATCGCATTGAGTTGCTGATCGAGCGCGAGCGGGAATGCGCTACTCCATCGCGCTGTAACGGATTGGAGGCTTTCTCGCTGGTCAAGCGAACGAAGAGCGACACGGATGCTTTTTTCTGCGCTCTGATAGTATAACTCTTTGATTTCGGATATCTCGTACAGGTCGACGGCTAATTCTTGGACAATCAGATTCAGATTTTTTTCGACTAAGCGGCTCAACGGAGAATCTTCATTTCCTCCTTTAAGATAAATGCTCGGAAGTATTCGGAAAAAGAAATTGTAAGGATCTTGGAAAACGCGCAAAGCCTTTTGGAGGTGCTGAGTTCTCTCGGAAACGTTTTTACTTTGAAAAGCTCCCGGGGACTGCTCGCTCTTCCATTGAATCATCGCGTCGTAGCAGCGCCTCAAGACATCCGCGTCGGACCAACTCAGTTCTTCTTGTTGGAACAGCTTGTATGCTTGGGTAAGATATCTCTTCTCTATATCTGGAAAAGAATAAGAGAAAAATTGATAATTCTCAGGCTCTTTGCAGATATCTTCGATGTGCGTAGGCAAAAGATCTTCAAGATATTCTCCGTTGCTGCGGCGTATTGAGTATGTCGCAGGAAAAGCTTTCAGGGACGCAGCAAACAACAGAGGCAGAATACCTTGCCTCAATCCATAAGGCGGAGATTCAAGTTGGCGTAAGAAAGACTCGATCGATTTGGCTTGGGTGGAAGGTCGCGCAACAAACTCATAAAAAAGCTCCCACACCTCACGAAGCTCCCGATTATCAAGCTCCTCTGGATAAACCAACCGCCAACTCTCTTTTTCTTCTCGTTCTCCCGAAGCAAGGGAAGGTCGGTATAAACCCGATCGAAGGAAAAGAGTTCTGAAAAGAAAAGCATCCGCAGAAGTCTTGCTTTCCAAGCCCACAAAAGGCTGCCCGTAACGCTCCAATAGACCAAGGATCACTTTTTTCCTTGCATTTACGACGGGCTGCGTTGGGCGGTGTTTAACGATCAATTCGTTGTCGAACTTTGGTGTTTTTGGATAAAGCGCGTACGCGATCTGGGATAGTAATTCCCGAAATGCAGCGGAGTTGGAAACTTTCTGCTCTTGTCCTTTAGAAAAATAGCGCGTTTTTTGGAGATCAGGGGATTGCAAATTTTGGAGGCTCAAATGAAGCTGGCCTTGTGCGTCTTCGAGCATATGTTGAATTTCTTTGGATACGAGAGGATCCGTTGCCAGCAAATCGTGATCTTTTTGCAATTGGAGCAAACAATACGTTTCTAATGCGTAGGAGAGAAATGGCGTTTTTTCTTTTGGTAAGACAAAGATCTGCTGTTGTTTCCCAATCCGCTCGTATTGAAACAAAAGATCCGTTGCCATTTTCAGTTCTTGTTCATTTTCTGCTAAAATATAAAAAATATTTCCGTCTGCTTTTTCATTGCTTTGAAGCTGCAAAGCCATCGGATTTGCAAGATCGCCGAGAGTGAGATACCTGCCTAGAAAATAACGACGGATGGCCTTTTCATCGTTGTACCGCAACGGGCGCCAATCTTTGGGAGGGAACTCCTTGTTGAGAAACGGAACCAGTTGAAACATATTTTTTCTTTTTTGCACCTCCTCTTGAAGCTTCTCTCGAAGATTTGCGTCCGTACCATGCCAAACACTTACGGCGTCGTTGTGTTTTCGATGGAGTAGCAGCTTTCTTTCTAGCAGATCTTCTACCGTTTTTTCGATCAGAAGGGCTTCGTGAGGGCCTTGCGCAACGTGCTGCAACAAAGCTCTTGATGTTTTCTTTCTCTCTCCGGCCAACCCCAGGCTCAACAAACAAGCCGATTTTAATACTTCTACCGCAACAGCTTCGTTTTCTATTTTAGACAGAGCACTTTGCGTCTCAAGCCATTGGCGGTGGGTTCCTCCCACACCAACGTCCATCTGCATTGAAGCAGAAAAAAAATCGTACAGATCAGCGGCGGAAGTGACTTTATTTAGTGAAATTTGATAGAGAAAATTGAAGATCGTGCGTTCGTTTTGCGCAACACGCGCAGCCACAAGAGGCAAAAGATACAACGCTCCTGAATCCAACGGCCAAGCCCCCTCAAAAAGAGGGACCAATTCTTCCTCCGTGAAATCTGAGTAAAGGCCAAGCTCTTTGCTTTTCCTTGCAACGTTCGCCCAGTCGACTTTTTCAGGGATTTCCAGCCTTTTGCCCGTTTCTTCTTTTCGATCCTTGAGCAGCCTCACGATGAGTTGGTAAAGCTCGCGACTTTGATCCACGTAAAGCAGCGTAGAAAAGCGGCCTTCTACTTTTTTCCATTCTTTGAGTGCTTGCTGAGGTAAGTTCGCGCCATATTGAGACATTTGCTGATGAAGCAACAGTGCAAAAACGATGGGTATATCTTTTGATCGCGATACATACTCTGCAAAAAATTGTAGATCGTTGATTGCGAAACTATTCCCTTGTTGAGCGGTATATTCAAGATGCCGTCCAAATTCATCCCACAAGATCAAGATGCGCTCGTAATCTTGGGCCTCTTTTCGCACGTTCAGCAATTTTTCTTTTGCGGCATCCAAAAAGCGGATCGCGTCTTGGATATTGTGGACTTCTTTTTCTTTTTCGAGGGTTCGGGCTTGATGAGATAACCCCACCCGACGGAAAGCGTCCAATGTTGCGCGTTTGAGTTCCTGTGCGAGGTTTTGGGTGGCCCCTTCCATGACGATGCACAGCCCTCTTCTTGTGGGCGCATCCAGCCGCCCTATCACGCCCGGCGCGGAAAGAGGGGCGACGTCAGCAAGTCGGCGACTGATTTTCTCCAGCGATGCTTTGGATTCAGCGCGGTTCTCGATCAGCAAGGCAGTGTAAGTAGCAGCAAGCGACTTTCCTGTGCCATAAGGAGCGATGATCATGAAGGCTCGCTGTTGTGGTTCTACCCCCCAAAGCGCCGCGATAACCTCACGCGACTTCGATGTCGGATAAAAGTGTTCGATGTGTTCGGGATGCTCGATGTCCAAGCGAACGTTGATAGAACGCAGAACAGGAACCGATGGGATGCGGTGTGAAAAGAGAGGCAGTTTGTTTGTTTCTCGTTCGCTTGTAGACATCTTCCTCACCAAAAGCACGACAAAGAGGGGCAAACCTAAAGAGATGCTCTTTTATAGTACAGTTTAAGCCACGACAAGGGGGGCTTAGACTTGAAGCGTATTCCTTTCTCGCTGGCCAAATCGACCACAGAAAGTTCTTTCTCGTACGTTTGGTGGATGCTTAACAGCCATTCATAGAGCAATTCTCGTGTCATTTGGAAAAGGCTTGAAGGCGCGAACCTCGTGGTCACAAGAGAGGCGAACGGTAGCTCTTCTTGGCTGAGCAGACCGCTTGCTTCGAGAGCATAAAAGAAGAGTTCGGGTGGTGGGGGTTGGGGTGAGGGTGTTCGCCGATAAAAACCGGATTCTTTGTAGTGCGTCAACAAGCCCAGATCGGCGAGCGGGCTTGTTAGATTTTCCTCTGGATCGGTGTTTGGAGGAGGTAAAACTGTGGAATAGCTTTGTAAAAGGCATCCCAAGTCTCTCGCCAGCGTTTGACTGCTCCGCTCTTTTTCGCCTTGGAGATCAAGGGATCGCTTCCATTGTTCAAGGGCCGTGGACTTTTCAAACCGCTTTTCATGAAACGTATCAAAAAACCAAGACCACACTGCCGCATGTTTGGCTGCTGTGACCAAGTTGATGTGGATGGCCCACCACGTACCGTCAAGATTGAAAAAAGGATCGGCGTCCCAGATCAGTTCGCCCAAAAGGCTCGGTTTGACGGATGGCGCATCGTCTTGAAGACCTGTAGAAATCAACCAGTGGTGGAGAGATTTCACCATATTCCGCCCAAGCCCCAACATATCGGAGGCTTCGGGACTGTACAGCACATCAGGAGCTTCCTTGAGTGCTTTAAGTCCTTTGTAAAGCCATCCTTCTCGGATGGGGAATGTTTCATGACCACCAAACTGCATCTCGCTACCTTTTTGTAATGGCTCCATCAGCCGATGATTTCTTGTATTGCCCGATACTGCTGAACGATCACGTCCGCAGCTTTTTCTACTTCTGCAAGAGTATTGTCAACACCCAAGCTCAGCCGAAGACTCGCGTAGGCTTGATCTTCGGAGAGTCCGAGCGCCAACAGGACATAGGACGGCTCTGGAAGGCCACTTGTACACGCCGAGCTTTGCGAGCAATAAACGCCCTCTTGATCGAGCCGCGCCATCAGCATTTGTCCGTCGACGCCTGTGAATTGAATGTTTGTCGTGTTGCAAACCCGATGTTCTGTGCTGCCGTTGATCCGAACTTCCGGACAGGCTCGGATGATCATGCCTTCGAGACGATCTCGCAGTTGCCGAAGATGTTGTTGCGTTTCGTCAAAGCGAGCCAAGCGAAGAGCGCAGGCTTTTCCCAACGCCGCGATTCCGGGAACGTTCTCTGTTCCTGGGCGCTGGCTTTGCTCTTGGCCTCCTCCGTACAACAACGGCGACAGCGTCGTGGGATCTTTGGCGTACAAGACCGCGACACCGGGCGGAGCGTGCAGCTTGTGCCCCGTAAAGGAAAGATAGGAGATCGGTAGCTGTTGAAGATCAACAAACAATTTTCCAACAGCTTGTGCGGCGTCTGTATGCAACGGAACGTTGGCTTCTTTGCAAAGTTTGGCGATCTCTTCGATGGGTTGTATCGTGCCTGTTTCGTTGTTCACCCACTGGATAGACAACAGCGATGGGGATGACTCAAGCGATGTTTCTACGTTATGAAGAGAGATGCGCCCATCGTGATCAACAGGAAGATAAGTGACTCGATGCCCCTCTCGCTCTAACATCCGACAGTATCGGAGCGTTGCGGAATGTTCGATGGTTGTGGTGACGATGTGAGCTTGCTTGTACTTCGACACCACAGAATGAAGGGCTTGGTTGTTGGATTCTGTACCGCAGCTAGTGAAAATGATCTGCTCAGGCAAAGCACCGATCAAGTCAGCGCAAGATTGACGGGCTTCACTCAAGAGAGTACGTGTTTTTTCACCGAGGGAATGGGCGCTTGATGGATTCCCAAAACAATCCTGCATCGCGAAGAGCGCTGCTTGTTGCACCTCTTCAAGAGGCCGCGTCGTGGCGTTGTTGTCGAGATAAAGATGCACGTTCGGCTCGATCATCGATCGCTTTCAAATAAACCGAAGGGTTGAAAAAAGAGGGAGGCAATTCGTCTCTCAAATTTCGTTCGCAACGATTTAGGATTTTAGGTCGTCTAGATGCTCTATCAATCTTGCTGAAAAAGTATTATAGCGTGCGACAAGAAACTCCCGATAACGATGTTCGGACGAAGACAAGAGCAATTCATGGCCATCGTTCGGAAGAAGATGATCGATGAGAACATTCGCAGTCAGCAAATTTTTGTACCTTCCCAAATCGTAGCTGCCAATTATCCTATTGCTATTGCTTAGGATAGGCGTTTTGTTGAGTGGGCTGTTCAGTATGTTGGCCGCATCCTTGCGAAGTTCGCTTGTCGACTCGCCGATGTTGGTCACAGACGCCAATGGATAAACATGGTGTATTTCGATTTTTTCGTCATTGTTTTTTGCAATTTGCCAAGGTTTTATTTTTTTGTGCTCGTTTTGGTTTCCGATGAAGTCTCTTGGAGATCGGCTTAGAACGAATTGGTTGAAGCCCAACACGACCGCTTTGGGTATATCATCAACTTTATCAGCCCCTTCGTATTTGTCTCGTAACAATATTGTTTTGTCAGAATAATATTTTCGCTTTAATACTTCTGTTTCTAAAGTCGAAAACGGGTTTTTTAGATCTTTTTTAATCCAGCCAAGCAAATCATTTGTGTCAGTTACACACTGGTTGTTTTGATCTTTTATATAACCTCCACCAAATAAAGAAACCCAATACCAGTATTCGATTTTATCAAGAGCTTTCTTTGATTTCCAAACGTCATCAAAAGAAAGACAAAAGGCAATCGGCAAAAGCATTAATTTATAATGCAGATCAGAAGCATGAACAACGCCGCAACGAAATTGAAGAAACATGAGGGAACGGATAATTGATTCCACGACACTTTCTGTGTTCGTATTTATTTGCTCTTCTGATAACGTGAGTATTTTTTGGCTCTTAACGTGCTGAGATAGTAACTCTTCTCCTGCTTTTGCCCAGCAACACATCGAGAGTACATTTAAATACCATTTTTTGAATTCTGATGTCGGGGCTTGGTTATCAACGACCTTCATATATTTAGGGGACCAGTCAGTGCTTTCATCGTTCAGATGTTTTGGAGGTCTATAAGCGCTTTCAAGCTGAGAAACAATCCGCTCAGACAAATTGGGCAAGTGGCTGTTTCTCGCAGCTCTCGCAACAACAAGATCGTAATTATCAAGCCTCGTACCGCCTCGATTCAACGCCTCAAAGGTAGCAACAGCTCTAGGCAATTCAGTTGTTGGAGCCACGATAAGGGGCAACTTTTGCTCCAAAACAGAAAACAACGCAGCACTAATATTCGCGGACCAGTCAGCTCTGAGCCCAGACCATGCGTCATCCGAAGGCCATACGCTATCAGCAGGCTCCCTGTATTTTTCCAATTCTCGCAAAACCCCCTGTGAAAGTGGGCTGTCGCGGTTGGCTTCTATCGCCTCTTGCAGTTTTTCAACCCGTTGTTTGCCAATAACACTCAGCGCTTCTTTTAACCAACCGTTGTCTCTTTTTGATACTTCGTACAAAGGCACAAGACCTTCTTTTGCGGCTTCTTTAGCCAGATACTTTCTCAGCGGTAGGTTTGGATCGGGTGGAGGTTTATGAGCTGGATGCCACCAGTCGGACACTTGGTTTTTAAAAATTCTTTTAAAAACGATGTATTGCTCTAAATCGTTGGGATCGACGTCTTGAAAGCCTTTGGAACTCAAAGTATTCCAGCCAAAGAGATCAGAATCTTCGTCGCCGCTGTTGACTTTCAAAAACCAACGAAGCCGCACATTAGAATAAGCCGAGTCCCACGACTCCAACCATTCATTCGAAAAGAGATCATAAAGTGCGGAACGCAAAGCTGTCATCCTTTGCTGGCCGTCGAGAAGGTACTCGCAAGGTGAGGCGCTATCATCGTTTATTGACTCCAACCTGCCGATGGGCCGCGCAGCAAAATCTTTTCGAGTTCCTTGTAGCACAAGCAGACTGCCGGTAGGTATCGCGACAAGAAAAGAGGCTATCAGGCTCTGGATCTGCTCGATCTTCCACTTAAATTCCCGTTGAAAGTTTGGAAGGATAAGGGAGTTCGTGTCTATGTTACCCATCAGAGTGGAAAGTGGTTGTGATCTGTACTCGAAAGTCATGTTGATGCCTCTTCGTGTTGTTCGCTTCCACCATACGTTTTCTTTTCATACGGCAAAGTTTCTTGGTTGTTGGATTATCTTTGTTGTCGTTCGCTTGTCAAGATATTTTCTTTTAGCCAGACAAGAAAAGCAAGCCAACATAGCCGCCCAACAAGAGAGCCAAACCGATCCACACGCAGCGTTGCAGATGCTGTTGGAAACACGCAGCTTGGAACCGCGTTATTGGACTGCCCGTCATCAAGAATGGCTGGCCTACCTCGAATCGGTCTGCAAAGCACCATAATCATTTCGATTTCCCCACCCCGTGGCCGCAACAGCCCAAACGCCACTTCTGTTTGTTTGGAGAACTCGATCCCGCCGTAGAGCGGGGCTGCCTTGACCCCGCTCTACGGCGGGGCGTGGAACCCCACCCCAAAGATGCTTTTCCAAGCATTTCGATTGCGTTGCATCGATTTCGTTGTACATTTGACCTCCACAACAGAACTGACAAAACCAACGGGTAGCGGTTCAAAAAGAAAAGGAAAAAAAGATGACATTGCTCGATATCTGTCAAAGCGTGAAAGAACTTTCTCGATGGGAAAAATTTCAATTAGTTCAACAACTCATTGCCGATCTGGCACAGGAAGAACAAACGACACCCCCTTTCGATGCACAAATGGAACAAGGCTACTGGAGCCAACAAAACGCTGTTGAAGCAGCCGTCGCACTCCAAGAAATGCTACGGGAACAAGGATGACATCTTCACGGAAAATAAACTATAGCACTCCTCCCGTTGGTCTTCAAACGGGGATGCCTTATCTTTCCCTTACGCTCTCCCGTGAACATCATTCTGTTGATGTATCTGCTCTTGTTGATTCGGGAAGCACTCTCAATGTTCTCCCGTACTCCGTCGGTGTTCAGCTTGGGTTAGACTGGCACTCTCAAACATTCCCTCTTCCGTCGCTGGTTGGAAACTTAAAAGGCTTACAAGCACTTGGGGTTATCTTATAGCACTCCCCGATTGACATAAGCACAAAAGAAAATCATGCTCAGGCGAGGAGGTGTTGCATGGCTTATTCAGAAGACTTTCGCCAAAAAATCGTTGAAACTTATATGGATGGAGAGGGTACCGTTCGCGGGATCGCCGAACGATTCAACGTTGGGAAAGACACCGTACGTCGATATCTTAAGCTTTACAGAGAAAAGAACTCCCTTGAGAAAAAACCGCATGGTGGTGGACGCCAATCCATCTTAAGCCAAGACGACGGTTACGAGAAGCTGAGAAAGCTTGTAGAGGAAAACAATACTCTCTATGATCGCGAGTACTGCGGACTTCTCAAAGAAAGATATGGCATTCAGCTCGGAAAAAGTTCGCTCAACCGAGCTCTTCAGAAACTCGCTCTCTCAAAAAAAAAGTGACTTTTCATGCAACAGAGCAGCTAAGAGAAGACGTGCAAGAAAGTTTCTTAGACTATCTTGATGAGATCGATGGACTGCCTCCGGAACGCTTTGTCTTTGTCGACGAGGCAGCGGCGAACTATCATCTCGTCAGGACAGAAGGAAGAGCTACAAAAGGCAAAAGAGTATACGGAAGGAGGCCTCACCACCGAGGAAAACGCATCAGTATGTTGGGTGCGCTTGGGTTTCTCGGGTTGGTGACAGGGATGTTTTGGGAAGGCTATGTGGGCGCAGAAGCCTTTGAGATCTTTGTCAAAGACTACCTTCTTCCAAATGTAAAGCCCGGAGACATCGTGATCTGGGATAATTATAGTGTCCACAAACGCTACGAATACGAAAAAATGCTGAACGAGAAAGGGGTTTATCTCTTATTTTTGCCTCCTTATAGTCCTGAACTTTCGCCGATAGAACAGTGTTGGTCAAAGATCAAAACGATCATGAGAAGTGCTGCGGCAACCACTGTGGATGGACTTTATGATGCCTTTTGCGAAGGATATTTGGCCGTGACTGCTGAAAACGCGCAAGGTTGGTTTCGTGGATGCGGATACTGTGCTTAAACCAAACGGGGAGCGCTATTAGATTGTGTTATTTATCCTTTTCCTTCTGTGAAGCTTGCGTTTGCTTGGACATCGAGCGATCAAGTGCCGATCTTGCTCGGCCAAACAAACTTTTTTACACAATTCGACGTTTGCTTTCTTGGTTCGCAAAATAGGTTCGAACTCTTTTATCCTGCTCGCCGCCACCCCATGACACCCAGCGATATTCCTTGAACAAAGCGACAAAAAGAAAATTTCCCGCCCCGTGGCCGCAACAACCCAAACGCCACTTCTGTTTGTTTGGAGGACTCGGTCTCGCCGTCGATACGGGGTCAAGGGAGCCGCGCTCCCTTGCGGGGCGTGGGGCAGCGCCCCACAAAGAAACATTTATAAACAGACAAAAGAAACATTTATAAACAGACAAAAGAAACATCTACAAACAGATAAAAGAGAAAGGGAATCAAGGCAAGCGAAAAAACTGCTGTGCATTTTGCGTGGTGATCTGGGCGGTAGTGTCGGGGGTTTCATTTCGGCAAGCGGCGACGGTGCGTAAAATGTGGGGGAGATAAGCGGGTTCGTTTCGGCGCGGATCTTTGGGGGGCTGAGGGAGGTCGCGAGGGAGAAGAAAAGGGGCATCGGTTTCGAGCATCAGACGATCGGCGGGGATACGCTTGGCGAGTTGGCGGAGGTGACGGCCTCGCCGCTCGTCGCAGATCCAGCCTGTGATGCCGATCCATAGGCCAAGATCGAGATAATCCTTCAAGGCATTGGCCTCGCCTGTAAAACAATGGACGACGGCTGGAGGAAGAGCACTGTAGCTTTTGAGGATATCGAGAAAACGAGGATGGGCATCGCGTTCATGAAGAAAGAGGGGTTTTTGGATCTCGATGGCGAGTTCGATCTGGGCTTGGAACCATTCTTCTTGTGTGTCGGGCGGGGAGAAATTGCGATTGAAGTCCAGTCCACATTCTCCGACCGCGCAAACACTCGGATGTTGCAGCAGTTTTTTGAGTGCGGGGATGGTTTGTGGGCCGCAAGACTTGGCGTCGTGAGGATGGACGCCCGCCGTTGAAAAGAGGTGTTGAGGATAACGCAGCGCGAGGCGGTGGGCTTCTTGGCTCCCACGCAACGAAGTTCCCGTTAAGATCAGGCGCGTGACGCCCGCTGCAAAAGCATCTTGAAGAACTTGTTCGAGGTCTGCTTCAAACGAACGATGGGTGAGATTGATCCCGATATCGGTAAGCTGCATGGCGTGTGGTTCCTTGTTGGGTTGGTCGTGTTGTGGGGCTTTTTGTTGGGTTCTTATTGGCTTCTTATTGGGTTGGGGCTTTATTGGGTTGGGGCGCTGCCCCAAACCCCGCAAGGGACTGACGCCCCTTGACCCCTGTTTTGGCGGAAGCAGCAGCCGTGTTTCAAACAAACAGCACTGCCGCGTGAAGTGCCGCGAACACGGGAGGTTTTTATCTACCGCGCCGCTTTCGATAAAAAGAAACTTGACCATGATGGGACTTATACGAAATCCGCCCATTGTGTGATCGTAAAACGTAGGGGCAGCCCCCTGTGGCTGCCCAAGAACAGGGCGGTTCGCGAACCGCCCCTACATCATGCGATCATACATGACGCGGAGATCGTATCACGCAGTTGACAAAAAACCCGTGTTCGCGGCACTTCAAGCGAGAGCATCGTTGGTTTGGAAAGCAGTGATCTTTTCGCTGATACGGGGTCAAGGGGCGACAGTCTATGGCGGGGTTTGGGGTGGAACCCCACAAAAACGTTCGAACTGCGTAATTCCTACACAAGGAAGCCTCTCGGTTCAGAAGCGAACACCCACTCCAAGAGAGGCATTGAGATCCCAACGGACGGTCCATTCGCCGCCAAGGTTCAAAAAGCGCGCCCCAGCGAGCAGATCGAGCTGGAGGAACCAAAGCACCGCAAAGCCATATTGGACGCTAAAGATCCCTGCGGGTCCAAAACTACCCGACCAGAGGGTTTGTTCGGAGGCTTGTTCGCGGGGCCAGAGGGCTTGAGCCAACAAAGATCCGCGCAAAAGGACACCCGCCCCAAGCCACCAATGAGGCCGCGCCAGCAACGTCCATTGAAGACCGATATCCAGTTGAAGCGTATGCAAGTGAAAACCAAGGGTGTTGGGGAGTGTGGTGCTGCCGTGTTGTGAACCGAACTGCAAGAGCAAAGACATCCGCCCCGTCCCAACGCCATCCAAAGGCAAACGGAGATGCAGACTTGGCCCGTGATGCCAGACCCCTTGATCCACCCCGCTCCATCCGCCCGTATAAGACACACCCAGACTCGGCCCCAAAAGCTGCCCTTCGAAACTTCGCCAATCCCCGTTGGAAGCCTTGGTTCCACCGCGCAGATCTTTGGGGATCCAATACGCAAGGCGCTGCCCAAGATGGCGCAGTCGAAAGCGCTGGCCTTTTTCTAAAGCAATCGACTGATGATAGATCCCGTGTTTTCTGCGCCATTGCAAGATATAACGCCCGGGAGGAAGGGCGACTTGGACTTCGCGGCCTTTGTTTTTCACCACCTCTGCAAGCAACAAGTCGCGTTGGGAAGTCCAAACAAAAAACTCCCCCGCAAGCTGTGGATGAAGCCAAAGCCAAGCCCGCTGTTGAGAAAGCGTCGTCAAGATCAGCGAGCCATAACCAGACAAACGCTTGGAAAAACGCGCCCGCTGTGGCCCTCTTTGTGAAAAGATCGTGCGCGCCAAAGCGCGGTTATAAGAATAGTTGTAGGCTTCTTCGAGCGTGACGTGGCCATCGTTGTTTTGGTCGGCAGCTCCGCGCAATCCAGAAAGCAAGTAGTGTGTGAAGATCCCACCACGCAGACTGGGATCTTCGTGGGCGCTTTCTTTGTGTCCCGTCGCCGTAATCATCACCTCCCCCGTCGCCGAAGGAGCCAGCCGCACAAAAGGAAAACGAAAGCCTTCTTTGCGACGCTTTAAGCCTTTGCCTTGCAAGATCTCGCCGCTTTCACAAGCATCAAAGACCACCAGACGCAGCGAAGCCAGCGTCCCCCGAACAAACCGCTTGATCTGCGTAAAAGTAAGCGTGCTTTCCCCCAGCAACAGTCGTCCTTTTTGAGCATGGCCTGAGTAATACACAAACAAGATGATGCGTTTTTTCGGCCCCCATCGTTTGCGTTGTTCGGCGATGCGCTGCTGGATCGAGAGCATCGCTCGCTCGACCGCAGGGGCAGATTGCCCCGTCAATAGCCAGATATCGCCCGCCTTGTACCCCGCCAACTGCACCAAGAGATCATGCACTTTGCGCGCATCCAATTCTGCAAAACGCAGGGGCAAAGCTCGCTCCCCCGCTTGGTTGTGGCCGATCACCAAGGCCACACGCAACACCTCGCTGTCTTCGTTGCAATTCCCGCTTGCCACCGCACAAAAGGAGTGTTGCGGCAAAGAAGCGAGAGACGGAGCCGAACAGAAAAGAGCGCAGACCCCAAAGAACAAGGCTCTCCAAGCGGATATCCGAGGAAAAAAAGCGCGAAAGAAGTAGACGAAGCAAGGAGCATCCATCGGAGAGATCCCTTCTGTTGGGGAGAACGCCGAAATCAAGAAAGGAAGCAAGGAAGCAGCGCAGCGTTCCCAAAAAAGCCGTGTTCGCGCACTATTAGGGGATACGTATGGTTTCAATCCCAGTAGCAGCGTTCCCAAAAAAGCCGTGTTCGCGCCCGTTCAAGCGCCAGAGACGTCTGTGTAAAAAACGTCTGTTCTCCCCGCCAAATCGGGGTCAAGGGAGCCGCGCTCCCTTGCGGGGTGTGGGGCAGCGCACCATAGGCGTTAGGTGGAGCGGAGGAAAGCCCCCCACCCCGCCCTCCCCCGTGAACAGGGGAGGGAGCGAAAGTCGGAAGCCTCGGGGATTTTGTTTTTTCATGACGCACGCTGTATGCACGAGATGCAGACGCTGCCCGTTCCAACTTCCCCCCGTTGGCCGGGGGGATTGAGGGGGGGAGAAAAAAAAAAGGCGATCAAGACCGACTCTACGAGGTTTCCACCTTAACAAGGCGCGTATGGGGCAGCGCACCACGAACAGAAAAAAGGGCGTGATGTAGCCCCTGATCAGGGGGGCGAACGCCGAAAGCGATACAAGAGCAGGTAGGCGCATGGGCCGTGAGGCTTGGGTTCTTGATGCGCCCACGCATCGGGAGAAGGGATCTGCGCGTTCAAAGCGCGGAAGTGCAAGGGTTGACGGGAAAAGCAAGCCCAGATCTCTTCGTGGCCGTGTGTGGCTTGATCGAATTCCAAGCTGCCGGGGAGTGTGGTTTCGTTGGGTGAATCGAGCCGCAGGCTGGGTTGTTCGGCAGAGGCCGGATACAACGGAGAGAGGCGGCCTTCTTGATCGCGGTGGAGGATGTAAAGATAAGCCGGTTTTTGTGTACGCCATTGATACGCAAGGCGGATGTGATCACCTGCCTTGACGGATTCGCCCGATGCCATCTGACGGATCACCGCGCCGCGTTTTAAGCCGATAAGAAAAACAGGCGTCTCGACCCCGCGATAAATCGTGTGTTGGGGCGTCCACAGCGAACTCAAGGACAGCGACAGCAACAAAGCGACAGAACAGGTCGCAACACTCGCCCAGATCGCCCAAGGTCTGGAGGGCTGCGTGGGTTGTGATCTGGAGGAAGCGGTGGCCCACGTGGGGCCGTTGCCTTGCGTGGGATCAAAGCCACGAGACGGCGTGGGTTGCGGTGTGGAAGAAGCGGCGAGAGCTTGTTCGAGGGCAAGCGGTGGGGCTGGATGAGAAAGGAAGTCAGCGCGCTCTTGACGTAACCAAGCCATCTCTTGACGACAGCGCGGACAAGCCGCGATATGGGCTTCGGACTCGCGGCGTTCGGCTTCTGGCTCAAGGCAGAGCAAGTGGCGATCCATCCGATACTCAGACAAACAGGAAGAAGAAAGGCGTTCCCATCTCATGGATTTTTTTCTCGCAAGACGATGCGGCCACGTTGCTGAAAATGCTGCAACCATCGGCGGATCTGATCGCGCGAAACCTCCATGACTTCGGCGATCTCTTCTTGGGTCATGCCGCTGACGTAGCGATACAAGACAGCGGCGCGTTGTGTTTCGGGGAGTTGTTCGAGAAATCGTGCGAGTGCGATCTGCTCTTCGCGTGTCCAGTCGGAGGGTTCTTCGGTGGCATCGGTGTTCTCATCGTCTTCGTGGAGCGAGAAGTAGCGCAGGTGGCGCTTGTCTTTGTCGAGGATGCGCAGGCAGTGGGTCGTGGTGACGCGATAAAGCCAAGGAAGGATGTGTTGCGGCTCGCCTTGGTATTGATCCAAGCTGCGGCACAAGGTCAAAAAGATCTCTTGCATCGCGTCCTCCACACGCTCAGGATCTCGAAGTATCCGACGACATCGCCTTTTTAATATATATCCGTAGCTTTGATACAACGCACGAACACGCGAGGCGATATCGTGCGTCGGCTGTGCTGTTTTGCGCAACGGCCAACGAGTAAAAAAGGCGACCAGTACACCGAAGAACATCACATACCGTCGTTTGTCTTAGGGTTTCCAGCGCAGGATCACACCTTGGCCGAGGACGAACAAGGTCTTTTGGTCAGGAGAAAGGCGCAAAGCATAGAGCGATGGGATCTTTCCTGTGTCGATGTGCTTGCCTTTGAGTTGGGTGATCGGGATCGAGGCAAAGGTTTTTCCGCCATCGGTACTTTCAAGCAACAGACCTTCGCTTTGCGTACCGCCTTGATTTTCAAAATGGCCGCCCGCGACCGCAACGATCCGATTTCCATCGATCGACAAGATATCGCCGTGAGGCAGGCTTGTGGTGGTCTTGTGTTCAAAGACTTTTTGCCAGCGCGCACCGCGATCATCCGAGCGCCAGAGGGCGATGCCTGCGGGCTGTTTTTGAGCATCGAGAAGATGCCCCATCACCAAGAAGCTCTGTGATCCGAGAACATACCCAACGGTCAGCGAACAAGAAGTGCAAGGCATGGTCGCATCCGTCCAATACTTGGGCATATCCGCCATCGTCGCTCCTGCGGGAAGTTCGGCGTTGGTGGTGTTGTACGAGACGAAAGGGATGACTTGGAAATTTCCGCCGACAAAACTATCCCGCGACCCAACCAAAAGGGCCGTCTGTTGGGCGACATGGAAACTTTGAAAACGTGCGTTGTTTTTGGCGGGATCGTTGAAGTAAACCAGTTTTTGGGTCTTCCAATCACCGTTGGATTCGGGAACAAAAGAGAGGATCATATTTTCCATGGTGACGAACCAGCGGCCATCCACGACGAGCAGCTTGCGGTTTGTGGAGAGGGAGCCGTTGAGGATGTTGTTTCGGTCGAGATTGGGCGTCCAGTTGGTTTGCGGAGTGCGGCTAAACAGCGAAGGGTGAAAGTCGCTTGGGTTGGCGTCCCAGAAACTACCGAAGACATAACCGCGTCCCCCCAAACAAGCGATCCCAAAGACGGTCAGATCGACGATCTCGTAATGCGCGGTACGCGGAAAGCCTTGGCCTTGGATGCAGTTGGCGCACGTCCATGTGCTGCCGCCGTCTTTGGTGACGCGCAGATTTCCGTACTGCATATTGATTCCACCTTCGCGAAACGCCCGCATGGTCGCGGTTTCAAAGGTTTGGTCGTCCCAGAAACATCCTCCGATGTAATCCCCGCCACCAAAAGATTCGTAAGAGACGGTCGCCCAACCACTTGTAGGAAGAGATGTATCCCCTTTCACCGAGGCATACAAATCGACCGAACGGAGGACGTTTTGGTTCGAGAAGATATCCAAGGTGGCTTTGTGGCTTCCCGCAGCGACGGCCTCAAAACGGATATCGAGAGTGATCTTGGCCGATGCTGCAAGGCTTTGTGCAGAAAAGGCTGTGGGTAAGGAAAAGACGCCAACCGAGGCGCTTGCGTTGGTCAGGGCAACATGACTGATCTGGCAAGAGCCGTCGCCTTGGTTGGTGAGCGTCAGGCTTTGGGTCTTCGATTCGCCGAGTTTGAGTTCGTAGAAACTGAGCGAAGAAGGCGAGACTTGTATGCGACAGATCCCTGTTTGCGTTGGGACACAAGCTCCGCTCTGGCACGTCTCGTTGGCTTTGCAGTCCGTATCTTTTGCGCAAGGCTTGTTGGGATCGGGGATACAAGCCCCGCTTTGACAGATCTGGCCCGTTTTGCACTCCGCGTTTTGTGCGCAAAGCTTGTTGGGATCGGCGACACAAGCTCCGTTTTGGCAGATCTCGCCTGTTTTGCACTCCGCGTTTTGTGCGCAAGGCTTGTTGGGGTCGGCGACACAAGCTCCGCTTTGGCAGATCTGGCCCGTTTTGCAGTCGCTTTTGGTTTGGCAGGTGGGTTTGGGGTTGCTCTTGCAGGTGCCAGCCGTACAGATCTCGCCCGTTGCACATTCTTGATCGATGCGGCAAGCCTCGATCGCAGGGTCCACACAGCGGTTGCGAAGACAAGTGCGCGGAGCGTTGCAATCACTGTCTGATTGGCAGTGATCGAGTTGTTGGCAACGATAACTACGGCAGCGATGATCGATCGGGCAGTCCGATTGTTGCGCGCAATCCTTGAGGGTAGGCCCACACGTAAAGCCCGAAAATAGAGTCACTCCCAACAAACCAAGCGCCAAAGCGCCTATCCACCTTCTCATCCGTCCTTCTCCTTTTCATCCATCCGAGGATCTTTGTTCTGATTTGTCGGTTGGAAGGCACATCCCCACGC
Organism: Myxococcota bacterium; assembly: GCA_023150835.1. Classification (GTDB taxonomy): domain Bacteria; phylum Myxococcota_C; class UBA6777; order UBA6777; family UBA6777; genus JAKLKB01. Next base: position 27,389 of record JAKLKB010000058.1, read on the forward strand.
GCGCAGAGGGTACGATCTCCTCACAACCACAAGCAAGCTCTTTTGCATGCTGTGTGGGTATGGATCAAAGAGGTGGTGCGTTTTGGGCAAGTTTTTTCAAAAATTTTTGGGGTAGCTTACAAAAGAGGGAGATAGCGATGGATGGCATCGACGATCCGCTCGGCAGCGTGGCCATCCCAAAGGGGTGGGAGCGAGGGGGTGGGGAGGGAGCCTTGGAGGATAGACTGATAAGCCGCCAAGATGCGGTCGGTTTGGGTGCCGACGAGTTGATTGGTGCCGATCTCGCAAGTGATGGGTCGTTCGGTGTTTTCTCGGATGGTGATGCAAGGGATCTTGAGGAAGGTGGTTTCTTCTTGGATGCCGCCCGAATCCGTGAAGACGACTTTGGCATGAGACATCAGATGCAAAAAGCCGAGATAGTCGAGAGGATCGAGCAAGCGAATCTGGGTCATGCGCTGGAGCCGTTGACCGAAGGGGCCGTGTTGAAGGTTGTTTCGGGTGCGGGGGTGCATGGGAAACAGCAAGGGGAGGTCTTGTTGGATCTGTTCGAGAGCATCGAGGATGCGCGCAAAGACGGTGGGATCGTCGACATTCGAGGGGCGGTGCAACGTCAACAAGCCATAGGCCCCGTCGGAAACACTGAGTTCTTGGAAGGTACGGAGTCCTTGGAGTTTGGGTTGTTGTTTGACGAGTGTGTCGATCATGACGTTTCCGACCAAGAACACGCGATCTTCGGGGACGCCTTCACGATGCAAGTTTTCGACGCCAGAGACTTCGGTGCAAAAGAGCATGGAAGAGATGGCATCGGTGACGATGCGATTGATCTCTTCGGGCATGGTGCGGTCGTTGGAGCGCAAGCCGGCTTCGACGTGGATCACGGGGATATGAAGCTTGGTTGCAACAAGACTGCACGCAACGGTGCTGTTGACATCACCGACCACAAGCACCGCATCAGGTTTGTGTTGGAGGACGATAGGCTCAAAAGCGACCATGATCGCGGCAGTCTGGGCAGCATGGCTGCCTGAACCGACGCCGAGATGGACGTCTGGGTCAGGGATATCGAGCGTTTCAAAGAAAGAATCGCTCATCTTTTTGTCGTAGTGTTGGCCTGTGTGGACAAGCAAGGCTTGGATAGAAGGATACGCTTTGTAGGCTTCCATCAACGGCGCGATCTTCACGAAGTTTGGGCGTGCGCCCACGATATTCAGGATCTTCACGACGCGATCTTCCCCTTTGCGACGAGTGTTTCGAGCAACGAAAGATATCTTTCGGCCAGTTTCCCGCGATGAAAGTGTTCTTGGATATAACGGCGGCCATTTTTACCGAGCTTTGCGCCCAGATCGGGATCATCGGCCAAACGACAGACGGCGGCCACCAGATCGTCCGCATTTTCGGGTTCCATACAGATCCCTGCGTGGGCAGTGCGGATCAATTCGGCGCTATGGCCTTCCACGCCAAGCAAGATCGGGCGTTCCATCGAAGCAGCCTCAAAGATCTTGGAGGGGAGTACGGTTTTGAAGAGATCGGTTTTTTTCAAATGCACCAAAGTGACATCTGAAAAAGACAAGACATCGGGCATACGGCGTTTTTCGAGCAGCCCCGTAAAGATCACGTTATCCAAGTGTTTGTCTTGGGCGGCTTGTTGAAGTTCTGCACGCAAGGCCCCGTCGCCCACGAGCAGGAAGGCGATATCTTGGCGTCCGAGGGCCTTGAGTTTTTCAGCGGCGGTCAACACCACTTGGAGTCCACACGCCATCCCGATGGTTCCGATATAGCTGCACACAAAAGGCTGTTGGATGCCGAGAGCCTGTTTGTAGGAAATTGCGGGAGGTTGGGGAAGATATCGATCGGGATCGACGCCGTTGGTGATCACCGAGATCTTTTCGAGGTTCACGCCTTTGTGCAAGAGTTCTTGTTTGTAGCCGTCGCCGACCGTCACGATGTGGGTGGCGGCCTTGTACATCCAATCTTCGAGTTGATAGAGCAGGCGCAACAAGGCAGGCTGTTGCATCGCTCCCACCGCCGTAATCGAATCGGGCCACAGATCGCGGATCTCCAGAACAAACGGGGTACCCCGCCAAAGGCGAGTGAGCACGCCCGACCATCCGCAAAAAAACTGCGGAGAGGTGGCGATGATCACGTCGGGCCTCTGCAACCCCGCTGCCGCCAGCACCGAAGTCATCAGATAAGAAGTGTAGTTGGCGATCCGCTTGATCGTGCCTTCGTTTGCAGCGATATACGTCCACACCCGCACCACATCGATCCCATCGACTTGTTCGCGCTGATAGAGCTTGTTTTGGTAGCCTTCAAAGACCACACCCGACGGGCAGTTGGGCACGCAAGTGATCACCGTGACATCATGCCCGAGCTCGACCCATCGCTTGCAATTGTCATAAGTACGGGTTGCAGGAGCATTCACTTCGGGCGGAAAATAATGAGAGAAAAACAAGATACGCACAGCTTCACTCACCCAAAAAGAGAAAGGCAGAAAAAAAGAAAAGCACTTAGACGAGATCTGCCCGTGATGTGATCGTAAAGACGTAGGGGCAGCCCCCTGTGGCTGCCCTATTACAGGGCGTCTGTGTGCTATCCTTCGATCACACATCACTCGGATATCGTATTACTCGATCACCAGGCGAAAAGAAACATCGGTTCCACCCGCACGAAAGCACAAGACAGGGTTGGGTGTAGCGATCCCAAAGTGCGAACAGTACCAGCTTTCTTCGGTCTGTTTTGGCAAGAGAGCGCCGTCGCCAAAGAAGCGGATCCGCACGACGCCAACAGGTGTAGTCAACTCGGCTGTTTGCTCGTCTTGGTGGGTGATGACACAACGCGGATGAAGATGCAAGCGTGCGATCACAGACACGGGTTGTTGGGCCGAGATCTGATCGTAAACCACCAGTCGCCCTGTGTGTGACCAATCAAAGCGCCTCTCGTGTCGGGCTTTTTGGGGGAGTCGCATATAGCCGTCGTGCCACGCTTGCAGCGAAAATCCTGCATCATCGGCCTTCCACAAGACATCATGGGGAAAAGCGCGCTCGGCCACACGAAATGCTCCCCAAAACACGGACTGATCGACACCTTCGATCTCGACGGTGTTGTGTGCGCGGGTAGATCGAACATAACGCCGCATCGGACTATCGAGGTAATCACAGACGCCGCTATCGACGACGATCCGCTGTCCACGCAACGACAACTCAAACGAAAAAGTATCGCCGTGTGCGTGGCCCGGAAGATAATCGGGTCCGATCAGACCTGCATCACAGATCACATACGAACCGCTCTTGTTGCTTGCGCCATAATAACCCGCATCCCGAAGCGCCCAAACCTTGTCTCTCGCAGACATCGGTGCATCGGGGGCCAGCCGCGCAGAAGCATGGTGTACGCCATCAAATGGCCGATTCTCTCGCAACAAGGACGCCTCGTGAACGCTACCAAGCCCCTGCTCATCGAATGAAACCGAAGAACCGCTCTCGCTCTCAAACGACTGATTCTCTAGCAACACAGACGGTTCGTGAACGATCCCGAATGCGCTATCATTCAACAGCGCGATCTGTCCGTCAGGATGACAGAGGACACGCAAAGCGTCCAACATCGCGGGCAAATAGCGCGCAGCCAAGGCCCGTGTCGGCTCATCTCCGTGAGTCGCAAGTAGCCGAACCACCGCCGTCATCCGCAGATGGTACATCGGCGAACGCTCAAAGTGCATCCCATCCGGCAAGATCTGTTCGGGCAGTTCGCGTTGGAGCAAAGACAAGCCGACGGCTCGCCAGCGCGCAGCATCCGCCCCCAAAAACCGCGCACCCAACAGCGCCAACGCAGCGGCATTTTCAAACAAGTGATTTCCAAGCAGATGGTACTCAAGGCGCGCACACAAGGATTCGGCTTGCGTGTGTAGACTTCTCCAAAGCCGCTCGCAAAGCTTCGGATCGCTCGTCGTTTTCTCACGGTGTCGTTCAAAAAAATAACCGCACCAATTCATCAGCCGCAACGATGTTGGGTAGGGTTCCATCGCCGTAGAATCGGGGGCTTTCTGCACAAAGGACAGCCAATCTGTGACCACCTCGACGGCTTTGTCCCACGACATCGACCACAGCCACTCGAAGTAATGCAGGTTGTACAGCCAAAGCTTCGAGGCCCCCAAAGCCGACCAATCCGGCGGGAAACCAAGGGATCTGTGTTCATGCAAAAAGCACCATCGCCCCGCCAAGATCGCGTCATGCTGTCCTGCCTCGTTCGGCGGTTCAAGCCATGCCGAAGTCGAAAGCTCTGTACACCCGGGGAATGGTGACGGCGGATGCTGACTGAGGCGAGTATACCACCGATGCAACGGGCGTATCCGCGTCCAGACCTGCCCCACAAGCTGCTCCGCACGCAAAGAAGACAACGTGTGCCAGTAACGCTGGATCATCTCAATCATCCACAAAACCCCAAGCCATCGGATTTTTTATCAACAAGCGCACTCTTCTGCGCGTGGAAAGCATCGCCATCAATGAAGGTGCGTCTCAAAGGATGACAACAACAAGGCTGCAAGATCTTGAGAGATCGTTTCGTTAGGTGCCAAAAGCTCGGATTTTTCGGCCTTTGCGCGTTCGGGAACAAAAGAACCGTTTGATTCAGACTTCTCAAAGCCTTGTGGGATCGAGACCACCTTTGCTTCTCGCGCAGCTTCTACCGCCGCAAAAGAAGCGCGGGTGACGTTGACGATCTCGGCCAAAGGGATCGGCGGGAGGCCGCCTGTGCGCAAGGTCTCCACAAAGGCCATCATCTCGGCCTGATGGCCTTTATCTTGACGCAAGGTGCGAAGGCTACTGAAGGATTTGAAGCCAAAGCCCTCGGTCGAGCGAAAGTTATCCATCCGAATGACTTGTTGATCAAAAAACAGTTCGAGCGTTTCTTTGGGGAAACTTTTGCTGCCGTTGGCAAAATAATTCAAGGTTGCAACCGATCCGTCGGCCATCTGCAACAAGATCGACATCTTGTCTTCGCGGATATCGGCCTTTTCTCCCACCATCATCGCAGAGACCGCAGTGATCGGGCTGCCTGCAAGGAAGGACAACAGATCAAGGAAATGACAACCTTCGCCGATGATCCGACCGCCGCCGAGTTCGGGGTCTTGGGTCCAATGGCTGCTTGGGATATAGCCGGCGTTGACGGTCATCTGCATACACAAGGGTCCACTGCGTCCACGCAGGGCTTGTTTGATGTGCTGGATGTGTGGGCTAAAGCGACGATTAAAGCCGACCATCAGGCATTTGCTGGGTGCTTTGCGTGCGTGAGCGATCACCTTGGAAAGCTCGATCTCGTTGAGTGCAAGGGGCTTTTCAACAAAGACGTGCTTTCCTGCTTGCAAGGCATCGCAGACTTGTTGAGCGTGGACGTGATGCCCCGTCACCAAAAACACGGCATCGACGCGAGGATCGGCCAAGACTTCCTTGTAAGACGTCAACGCTCGCAGCGCTTTTGCCTGTTTCGCTGCATGACGCGCTGCAAAAGGCTTGTGATCGACCACCGAATCGATCACCGCAACGGTCTTCGCAAGGGCCGGAATCAAGGTGCTGACCGCAAAGTTTCCCGCTCCAACGACGCTGACGCATACGGCCTCACGTGGCACGACGCGGCCAACCTCCAGTACCATCTGTGCGCTGCGCAACGGAGTGTGTTGGGGATATGTCAAGACGACACCCAAAGCTTCGCTATCGTGGCGGATTACCTCGTAGGCTTGGGTGGCTTGCGCGATCGCAAAACGGCGAGAGATCATCGAATCGACTTCGACGCGCCCTTTTGCCATCGCTTGCACAAAGGCTTCAAAGTTGCGTTGTTCGGTCCAACGCACCAATCCGTACGGATAATCGTGGCCCTGCTTTTCGTACGCCGCATCGTAACGCCCGGGCCCATAGGAACAAGACACCTGAAACGTCAGTTCTTTTTCGTAAAAATCACTCCGCCGAAGGTTGAGGCCCACCACGCCCACAAGGATGATCCTTCCGCGCTGTCGGCTGATCTGGGCGGCTTGGTGCATGATCTCGTCAGTCTTGGCAGAAGCCGTCACCAACACGCCGTCTACACCGCGCCCTTGGGTCCATGCAGCGGCGTGTGCGATCGGATCTTCTCCCCGCCCCAAACGCACAACCTCTGCGCCATACGAAGCAGCAAGATTCAAGCGTTCTTCGTTGAGATCGATCGCTAAGACTTCACAACCATTCGCTTGCAACAACTGGATGCTCAACAGCCCCAACAGTCCGACGCCAACGACCGCAAACCGCTCACCCATCGCCGGTGCAGCCAGCCGCATCCCCTGCAAAGCGATGCTTCCAAGCGTCGTAAAGGCCCCTTGTTCGCTGCTGACGTTGTCGGGAAGTTTGACACACAGATTGCGCGGAACCACGACGAGTTCCGCATGATGGCCGTTGCTTGCAACCCGATCTCCGACTTGGATATCCTGTACCCCCGCGCCCACTTCCAACACAACACCTGCGTTTGAATACCCCAACGGAAGAGGCTGATCCAACTTTCGCAGCACCGCATCCACCGTACTCAAGAGGCCATCCGTTCGGACTTTTTCGAGGACTTGCTTGACCTTCTCAGGTTGCGAGCGGGCCTTGTCGAGCAAATTGGCCTTGCCAAACTCAACCAACATCCGCTCCGTCCCTGCCGAGATCAACGAGGCTTGGCTCTGAATCAACACAGCCCCCCGTGACAACGATGGCGCGGGTAGTTCAGCCACTTCTAACTCACCCGTCCGTAAATGCTGCAACACCTGCTTCATACAAAAAAACTCCACACGTCACAACGGAGGCCACCGCCACAACATCAACGCGTTGACACATCGATCATTGCGGCCATCACAGGCTGATCCAATCTCTTGCGTTACCTTGCGCGCACGTTATACACAAAAAGTTCTCCCCCGTCACACTGATTTTGATCTACAAAGAACACTCGCCCTTCAGCCAAGGCCGAAGCTGCCTTGGTTGCCTCCTCTCAACCAAAGAAACTAGGGAAAGCAAACCATAATCATGCGAATCTTGATTGACGCATCCACAGCAAACATCGGCGGAGCTCAAACTTATATGAGAAGCATTCTTCGAGAACTTCCCGCCGTCGCCCCAAACGACAAGTTCGCCGTTGTCGTTCCTGGAAGTATGTACGATGGCTTGCTCGATGATCTTGACCGCGCAACCACAAACAGTAGCTTGCCGCCTGATTTCATGCGCTTCTACTTGCGCAAGACCGATTCTTCAGATCTTTATGCCCAATTCTACCAGCGACTCACGTGGCTTCCCAACATCATCAAAAAGTTTCAAGCAGATGTTCTTTTTTCCTCCACAGGCTTTGGCGTCTGGAATAGCCCATGTCCCGAAGTTCTCTTACTTCCAAATTCAGCGTATTTCTGTCAGGCTTACGAAGAAAAATCGTGGCAATTGAGACAAAACAACCTCAATCTCTACATCCGACGCTGTCTCAGCCTGCTCTCCATCCAAGCCGCCCACACCGTCCTCTTTCCCACCGAAAGTATCAAACGCGAAGTCCAACGCCTGCTCTCCCTCGAACACAAACCCACCCAAGTCCATCACTATGGCGTCGATCTCTCTGCCTTTTCCGTGAACGATCCCCCACGCCCCGCCATCGCGGACAAGGTCCAACGCTGGAAAAAAGAAGGTTACAAGATCCTTTTGCATGTTTCTTGGTACGCTGTACACAAAAACATCGAAGTCGTCTTAGAGGCCCTTCCAGCGGTCTTGCGTGCAGGCCACAAGATCAAATGGCTGACCACCCTTTCCCGCGAAAAAACGGGCGACAAACCACAATACGACGCCTTTTTCCAACGTGCCGAAGCCTTGGGTCTCAGCGAGATCATCGAAAGCAGTGGATATCTCCCCCACGAAGAATTGGTCTGGCTGTATCGCCACGCCGATCTGTTTGTCTTTCCCTCCTATACGGAATCTTTCGGACAACCGCTGATCGAAGCAATGGCTGCGGGCCTCCCGATCGTCGCATCCGATCGCCCCGTACATCGCGAACTCGGCGGCGATGCCGTACTTTATTTTGATACCTTCGATCCTACAGATTGCGCCCAAAAAATCCTCCATGCGCTTGGCTCTCAAGGCGCAACCACCGACTGGCGTGCTCGATCGAAACAACAAGCTGCACGCTACGACTGGCGCGCTTATGCTCGACAGCTTATCGACTTGCTGCACAGCGTTGCCCTCGTTGGCCGATCGTAGCCTAGATCATCCGAACGGATGGCCCACAGCATACCGCAATATCCGCTCGTTTCGATGTTCGACACCTCATTGGTGAACCCATCACCGCCCTTCGCACAGAAAGGTCCCCTCATGGCAGATCCGATCGAACCCACCCACAACGGCTGTCTCATCCATGTGTACGCCGCTCCGCGTGCTTCACGAACGCAATTCGTCGGAATCCACGACGGTATGCTCAAAGTCCAGATCGCCGCCCCCCCCGTCGATGGAGCCGCAAATGAAGCGCTGATCGCCTTTTTCGCACTCTCCCTCCAAGTATCCAAAAAGGCCGTCCACCTCGCCTCGGGCTCTTCCAACAAACGCAAGACCCTCCAGATCGAGGGTGTCTCTTCTGCCCAAGCCCGCGCTGCCTTCGGCCTCCTCGATCTCTAAACCACAAACCCTGCGCGGTCTTCGGCCTCCTCGATCTCTACACCACAAACCATCCTCCGCTCTTCCACAAAGCCCTCTCCCCACAAGCACAAAAACTAGAACGCGTTCTAGCCTCGGGTGCTTCGGCCTTGAGATCCAAAGCCTTTCACTAACTCCTTGAAAAATCAGGAAACAATCAACATTCCCCTGACGATACTTGTGTGTTGTCTGATGCTCGCCAACTGGCATTGCGAGAGCGGTTGTGTGGGTTGGGTGTACCGTTGGAAGTCGGCAGCGGTGGGCAAACGAAGTACAACCGCAGCCGACAAGAGTATCGGAAAACACATGGGCTCGATGCGGTGTGTGTGGGTATGTCGGGAGAACGTGTGTTCGTGGCCGCAGAGCAAGAAGTGCTGGAGATCAAGGCGATGGGACGGGGAAGTCGGCAGAAGTGCAGAATGGATCAGTATGGCTTTCCACGCACAAGCCCGAAAGCAAGAGAAAAGAAGGTGCATGGCTTTCAAACAGGAGACATGGTGAAAGCTGTCGTCGTCGAGGGAAAGAAAGCAGGGTGTTATGTGGGAAGAGTGGCCGTCCGAAGTTCCGGCAGCTTCAACATCAAAACCCGAAGTGGTACCACACAAGGCATTTCTTACAAACATTGTCGTATCCTTCAACACACCGATGGATACGCTTACACACGAAGAAAGGACGGCGTTTCAAAGCCCGCCTAAAGGCAGGGGTCTCCACGCCGAAGAAACGATGACACACCGATGGATACGCTTACACACGAAGAAAGGACGGCGTTTCAAAGCCCGCCTAAAGGCAGGGGTCTCCACGCCGAAGAAACGATGAAGTTGAATATTCAGGCACGAGGAATGGCACTGACAGATGCGATGCGTGGTCACGTGGAAGACAAACTCGGTAAACTGGACCGAATCCTCCCGGGCGAGATCGAAGCCCATGTGATCCTTCAATATGAATCCGCTCGAAACGGAGCCACGCACCAAGCCGAAGTGAGCTTCCGTGTCTGGGATAATGACATCGTCTCCAAAACAGAAGGCGAAGACCTGTACAAGGCCATTACGGAAGTTTCGGAACAAGTGACCAAACAATTGCGGCGTTTGAAAGAAAAGCGGGTGGGAAATCGCAAGGGTGGCGCGACGGTGCGCACGATGGACAACCCCGAAGGAACCCCCGCATCGACCGAAGAATCCATGGAAGACTTGGATGCTTTTGAAGAAGAGGCCGTCGAAGCCACTCCCAAAAAATAACCCAAACCGCACACAGACCCCGCATCGACAAGAATCCAAAAAAGAGGAGCGACGCGATCGGTCGAGGGTGGCGGGTGTTTTCCCTTCCCTCGCATTTGATGCGTCCGCTGTTGCCGATACGGCGGTGATTGGGTGGCGGGTGTTCTCCCTCACCCCGCCCCCTTGTCACGGACCCCTTGTCGCTCCTGAACACGCCCTCGATTGATGTGCCGAAACCGAAAGCAAGGAGGCAAAGACTCGATGGAGTCCACAACTGAGCTCAAGAACGGACATCCCTCCGAATCCTCGTTGGAAGGTGTCTTGCGTCGTTATCACAACGTCGACGAATACCGTGATCTGCATTGGGAAGGCAGCTTTGAGGAATACCTCGCGCTTGTCCGGCAAAACCCCAAGGTCATCCGCAATGCGTACCAGCGCGTGTACGACATGATCATGGAACACGGCACCGAAGACTATATGGACAGCAAAAAGCGGATGGTGCGCTACCTCTTTTTTAGCGCCAAACAATTTGGGGGCGACGATGCCGTGTTCGGCCTCGATATCCCGCTGATGCGCCTTGTCAACTTTTTTAAATCGGCAGCGATGGGATACGGAACCGAGCGGCGGGTGCTGTTGTTGCACGGCCCCGTTGGATCGGCGAAAAGTACGATCGCACGCCTGCTCAAACGCGGATTGGAAGCGTATTCGCGAACGCCGCAAGGCGCGCTGTATACGTATGAATGGCACATCCCCCGCGAAGATCAAAAAGATCTGTTTCCCTCAGGCATGGAGATCATGCCAAGTCCGATGCACGAAGAACCGTTGACTTTGATCCCCAAAGAGATCCGCGCTCAAGTGTTGCGCGACCTTGGGATCGAAGTCGATCTGCGGATCAACCTCAAACAAGATCCAAGCCCGCCTTGTCGCTATGTCTTCAACGAGCTGATGGAGCGCTACCACGGGGATCTGTCCAAAGTCTTTTCGCATATCCGGGTCAAGCGCTTGTTGTTGAGCGAGCAAGACCGCGTCGGTATCGGTACGTTTCAGCCCAAAGATGAGAAAAACCAAGATTCGACCGAACTCACGGGCGATATCAACTACCGCAAGATCGCGATCTATGGCTCGGACTCGGACCCACGGGCCTTTAACTTTGACGGTGAATTCAACATCGCAAACCGAGGCATCATCGAGTTTATCGAGATGCTCAAGCTGGATGTTGCGTTTTTGTACGATCTGCTCGGTGCGTCGCAAGAGCATCGCATCAAGCCCAAAAAGTTTGCGCAAACCGACATCGATCTGGTGATCATCGGGCACTCTGTGGCGGGAGAAGAACCGATCCCTTATCGGTGGGAGGGTTTGATCCGTTGGGCCACGCTCGAACAACTGCACGAGCGCTTTTCCTCCGATCCGACCGGCCTCGAAGTGCTGGCTTATAACTTCGACAAACAGCACGTGGCTTGGACTCCCGTCAAAAGCGTGTTTCGCCACCGCTTCACAGGGAAGATGCTGACCACCGCCCAAACATGGGGCAGCGTCGAAACCACCCCCAACCACTCGATTTACAACCGCCAAGGCCAGTGTTTCTACCCCGAAGAAAACATCCAAGAAAGCCGTCACGAGATGATGGCGCTGCGTGGCTTTGATCAAGCCTTTGGTGGACCTTCTCTGGAGGTCGTGGATATCACACAAGGGATCGAGGGACTGCTCGATCACACCGCGATGGAGACCTCCACAGGCGAAGCCCTCTCTAAGCCTTGCCCTGCGGATTATGTTCGTCTCAACCATTCCTCCGACGCCACCGCGATCCGCTCTCACTACGATCTTCGACAAGACGCCGATGCAAGCGCGATGTGCGCTCTGTTGACGGCGTTGATCGGATACGCCACAGAAAGCCACCTCGATGGCAGCGACAGTTTCTCCCTTGGTTCCGAGACCTTCGCCAAGATCGCAGCCTTTCATTGTGGCGAACGCTCCGCCTTCAAGCGTCTGCCTGATTTCCTGTTCAACCTTCCTCATGCCTTCCTACAGCACGCCTTCGATGAGCTGATGCGCGTCGAGGGAGCGTGCAAACGGTCGGCTGCTGTTCAACAAACGGCCTCCGATACACACAACGAGCGCTCCTTCAGCACGCTTTCGCCGATGTTGGCGGCGCAGGTCGGTACGTTGGCGACTCTTTTGGGGCTGGATTACAGCATCTCCCGCACAGAAGGCGAACAGCGCTCTCCGATGTACTGCGTACATTTGGCTTCGGGCGAAGGCAAACAAGGCGGGCGTCGGGCCGATGTCGAAACTCGCGTGACGCCGCGCAGCGTTTCGGATATCTGGGTCTATGATATCGAGTGCATCGGTCTTCACAACTTTGTCTGTGGTGTGGGCAATATCGTTTGTCATAACACCAACGAGGCAGAATACAAAAAGCTCCTGAACAACGAGTTTATGGAGGCTTTGCGTGACCGTACGATCAAGATCGATATCCCTTACGTCACACGTTTGAGCGAAGAAGTGCGGATCTATCGGCGCGACTTTAACAAGCACAAGATCCGTGGCAAAGACATCGCCCCCCACACGCTAGAGATGGCTGCGATGTGGGCGGTGTTGACGCGCCTCGAAGATCCCAAAAAAGCCAATCTGTCGCTGTTGCAGAAGATGAAGTTGTATGACGGAAAGAGTTTGCCCGGGTACACCGAAGACAACGTCAAAGAGCTTCGCAAAGACGCAACCCGCGAAGGGATGGAAGGGATCTCGCCGCGCTATGTCCAAGACAAGATCTCCAACACCCTTGTTTCCGAGAAAAATCAAGGATCGATCAATCCCTTTATGGTGCTCAATGAGATATCGAGCGGTCTGCGCAGCCACTCCTTGATCACCAACGACGAACAACGCAAGCGTTATCTTGAGATGCTCGATGTGGTCAAACAAGAGTACGAAGATGTGGTCAAAAACGAGGTGCAACGGGCGATATCGGCAGACGAAGAAGCCATCGCCAAGCTGTGCGCCAACTACATCGACAATGTCAAGGCATACACGCAGCGCGAGCGCGTGAAAAACCCCTACACAGGCCAATACGAGGAACCCGACGAGCGTTTGATGCGTTCGATCGAAGAAAAGATCGATGTGGCCCCCGCACGCAAAGATGACTTCCGCCGAGAGATCATGAACTACATCGGCGCGCTGGCAGTCGAAGGAAAGATCTTTGATTACCGCACCAACGAGCGTTTGCACAAAGCGTTGGAGTTGAAGCTGTTTGAAGATCAAAAAGACACGATCCGCTTGACGTCGTTGGTGTCGAATGTGATCGACAAAGACACCCAAGAGAAGATCGATATCGTCAAGACGCGTTTGATCCGCGATTACGGATACAGCGAGGAAAGCGCGACGGATGTGTTGAACTTTGTGGCGTCGATCTTTGCGCGTGGTGATGTGAAAAAGGATTAAGCCGTTTTTGGCAGACACGGTCCCTTCGGTCGTTGCGCGCTTGCGTCGCTCTGGTGGTTGTTGGGGACAGAGGTAGACGCGCCCCCTCCAACGAGTGGTTGGGGGGTGGCGCGCTTCTGCTTTGGGGGGTTCGCAACAACTGCTCCGAAGACAGCGCGTGATCAAGTCCAAGGGACGCAAGTGGGAGATGTTTGTGAAGATCAAACAAGACCAGAGTCGATTTCGCCAGATCGTGCGCGGCCAGATCAAAAAGAACTTGAGGAAGTTTATCAGCAAAGGAGAGCTGATCGGTCGCCAAGGCAAAGAAACCATCGCGATCCCCTTGCCGCAGATCGATATCCCGCGTTTTCGCTACGGTACGCGCAACGCAGGAGGCGTCGGCCAAGGCGAAGGAGAGGTCGGTGATCCAGTACAACAAGGCGGAGATCCCAACCAGCCCGGCCAAGGCAAGAAAGCAGGCGAGATGCCGGGAGAACACGCGATCGAAGCCGATATCAATCTCGATGAGCTTGCGGAGATATTGGGCGAAGAACTTGAGCTTCCGCGCATCCAACCACGTGGCGAAAAGCAGATCGCGACGGAACGCGACAAGTACTCGGGGATTCGGCGCGTCGGGCCGGAGTCGTTGCGCCACTTTAAGCGCACGTATCGCGAAGCCCTCAAGCGCCAGATCGCTTCGGGGACCTATGTACACAACAACCCGATTATCGTGCCGATCCGCGAGGACAAGCGCTTTCGCTCGTGGAAGACCACCAAGATCCCCCAATCCAACGCGGTGATCATCTACATGATGGACGTTAGCGGTTCGATGGGCGACGAACAAAAAGAGATCGTACGCATCGAGTCTTTTTGGATCGACACATGGCTACGTTCGCAATACAAAGGCTTGCAAAGCCGCTACATCATCCACGATGCCACCGCCCGCGAAGTCGATGCCCATACCTTCTTTCACACCCGTGAGTCGGGCGGGACGATGATCTCTTCGGCGTACCGCCTTGCGCAGCGGATCATCGAAGAAGAATATCCCAAGGATCAATGGAATATCTATCCATTCCATTTTTCCGATGGCGACAACTGGTCACAAGACGATACCGCTCGTTGTATGCAGATCTTGCGGGAGTATATGTTTCCGACGTGCAACGTCTTTTGTTATGGACAAGTCGAAAGCCCCTATGGATCGGGGCAGTTTATGAAAGATCTGGAGCACGAATTCCCCGACGACGAGCGGATCATCTTGTCCGAGATCCGCGACAAGGACGGGATCGTCGCCTCGATCAAGGAGTTCCTTGGAAAAGGACGCTGACGTGTGCCACCCGATCGGACCGGGCCGTCTACCGAGAACGTGTGGTGGGTGGCTTGACAGTGACCTCTCACAGCGCGATCAGAGGGGCGAATTGACGATGACCCCTTGCAGCGTAAGCAGACAGCATCGCCAACCGAGAACCCCGAGAACCCCGAGGATGCGGAGATTTTTTTGATGAAGATAGGCCGGATCTTACCGCCCGAGATGGCGGCACTCCAAGAGGAGATCGAAGGATACGCCCGAGGTTACGGGCTGGACTTCTTTCCGCAGATCTTTGAAGTCCTTGATTACGATCAGATCAACCAAGTCGCGGCGTATGGTGGGTTTCCGATTCGTTATCCGCACTGGCGCTTTGGGATGGATTACGAACGTCTCTCGAAAGGCTACGAATACGGGTTGCAAAAGATCTATGAGATGGTGATCAACAACAACCCTTGTTATGCCTATCTGCTCGAATCCAACTCGTATGTCGATCAAAAGATCGTGATGGCGCATGTGTACGCACACAACGACTTTTTCAAAAACAACGAGTACTTCAAACACACCAACCGCCGTATGATCGACGAGATGGCGAACCACGCGATCCGTGTTCGGCGCTATATGGATCGCTATGGCATCGAAGAAGTCGAGACGTTCATCGATATATGTCTGTCACTCGACAACTTGATCGACTATTATTCCCCATACTTCGAGGATATGAAACTCGAAGACGACGAAGATGAACCTTTTCAAGCGCAAGAGACGCCGAAGTTTCGGGTTGAAAAAGAGTATATGCAAGACTACATCAACCCCGAATGGTTTTTGGAAGAGCAACGGCGCAAGATGCAAAAAGAAAAAGAGGCGCGCCGTCGTTTTCCGCGTCGTGCGGTCAAAGACGTGCTGTGGTTTTTGCGCAATTATGCTCCGTTGACCAACTGGCAACGCGATGTTTTGGGGATGATCCGCGAAGAAGCGTATTATTTTGCACCGCAAGGGCAGACCAAGATCCTCAACGAAGGTTGGGCGTGTTTGCGTGCGGATTCGTTGGTGTATACCGAAAAAGGCTTGATCACGATGGCGGAGATGGTGGAAGGCGCGGCAGGATGGGTGTTTGATGGAGAGACTCCCCGCAAAGTCTACGATCGAAACGTCTTGAGGCAACACCCCACCGTCGAGGTCCAAACGCGCCGTGGTTTGGTGCTTTGTGGCTCGAACAACCATCGCGTGCTGTTGGCGGATGGCGAGACATGGAAGCGCTTGGATGCCTTGGTGGTGGGCGACAAAGTCAAGCTCAGCGGTGGGCAGGGGTTCGGGCCACGCGAAGAACAAGCGATGGGGACGACAAGCGCACAGGCGTTGATCGAAGGTATCTCGGACTTTGGTTTGTTGCGGACCGTCCCCAAATCGCTGTTGCGTGCGCCGATGGCGGCTGCTCGGCTGTTTCTGCGCGCCTTGTTCGAGAGCCAAAGCGATGTCGGGCCACAAGGGATCCGTTTGCGCGCTTCAAGCGAGCGCTTGGCACAACAAGTACAGCTTTTGTTGATGAATGATTCGATCTTGAGTTCTCGCGGTATCCTCGATGGTAGCGCCACGTTGACGATATCGGGTCACTCCGCCAAGCAATTTGCCGAACGCATCGGCTTTTTGCAGCCACGTCATCGCGCTGCGTTAGAAGCCTATCTGCTGGAGACCTCGTTTACAAACCAAGAAGAATGGGCCGATGAAGTCGCGGTGATCAAAACAGGGTGCGACGATGTGTACGATATCTCTGTCACACAAACCCATCGCTACGCTGCACAGGGGTTGATCAACCACAACTCGTACTGGCACTCGACGATCATGACGCAAAAAGCAGCCAAAGACAGCGAGATCGTGGACTTTGCGATCGCTCACTCGGGCGTTGTTGCCACCAGCCGCGAACAATTAAACCCCTACAAACTGGGGCTTGAACTGCTGCGCGATATCGAGGACCGTTGGAACAAAGGCCGTTTTGGAAAAGAATACGATCTGTGCGACGATATGCGCACACGCTCTTCATGGGATCGCAAACTCGGCCTCGGACGAGAAAAGATCTTTCAAGTGCGAAAGATCTACAACGACGTCAACTTTATCGACGAGTTTTTGACGCGAGAATTTTGCGAACAACACAACTTGTTTGGCTTTGATTATAACCGAAGCACCGGGCGTTATGAGATCTCGACCCGTGACTTCAAACAGATCAAAGAAAAGCTGTTGTTTCAACTCACCAACTTCGGTCAGCCGTTTATCTACATCCTCGATGCCAACTTTGAAAATCGCGCTGAGCTGTTGTTGGGCCACCGCCACGAAGGTGTCGATCTGCGGTTGGATTATGCCAAGGCTGTGTTGGAAAACATCCACAAGTTATGGAAGCGCCCAACCCACGTTTCGACGCGCATGGACAACAAAGGACGCTTGTTGTCCTTTGACGGCAAAGAGCATCATGTGCGAGAATTCGAGTATGTTCCTTTTAAGGGTTAAAAGCACGTCGCTTTTCGAGGACCGAAAGGCGCGTTGCCTTTTTTTGCACGAAGGCTTGGAGCGATCGCGGTCTTGGGTCCGCAGGCAGTTCACAAGCCATCACACGGAGACACGCCGTTGAGCGAGCACGACAAAGGCTATCAACAGCCGCCCCCCCCTCCCCCCGGCGCACCCGTCACACAGGCGATGCGGGTCGAAGATCTTTCGGAGATCTACACCTTCAACAAATATCGCCTGCACGTTCTCGAAGGCCCCGACAAAGGCAAAGAAGTGATCGCCGAACGCCGCGTGATCACCATCGGCAGCGCGCATGATGGCGATCTGGTTTTGGATGACGCGACCGTGTCGCGCCGTCATTGCCGCATCGTCTTTGATGGAGGAAGCTACATCCTTGAAGACTTTGGCAGCAAAAACGGCACCTACCTCGAATCTTATCGGATCAAGGCGGCTTTTTTGCGACCGGGTGTGCGGATCGGCTTGGGAAGTACAACGATCTTGTTTGATTTGATCGTCGGCGAACAAGTCAATGTCTACCTCAGCCGAGGCGACCGCTTCGGCGAGTTGTACGGTCGCAGCTTGGAGATGAAAGAAGTTTTTGGGGTGCTGCAACGTGTCGCCCCCACCGATGCAACGGTGTTGATCACAGGCGAAAGCGGCACAGGAAAAGAATTGGCCGCTCGTGCGGTACATGATCATAGCCCACGTGCCAATAAACCATTTTTGGTGTTCGATTGTTCGGCTGTTCCGCGTGAATTGATCGAAAGCGAGTTGTTTGGGCATGTCAAAGGGGCCTTTACAGGGGCCGTTCAAAGTCGGCCCGGGGCATTTGTCGCTGCCAACGGTGGCACCTTGTTTCTTGATGAACTCGGTGAACTTCCGTTGGATCTGCAACCCAAGCTGCTGCGGGTGTTGGAAACACGCGAAGTCAAACCTCTCGGAAGCAACGACACCACGCACATCGATGTCCGAATTGTCGCAGCCACCAACCGTCCTCTCGAACAGATGGTCCAAGATGGAAACTTTCGCCAAGACTTGTATTATCGGCTCGCTGTGATCCAAGTCCCCTTGCCACCGCTTCGTCATCGTCCCGAAGATATCCCGTTTTTGGTCGACCTGTTTTTGCGAAAGCAAGGCAAAGAAGGCCCGGGGTATGTGGTCTCCCACGAAACGATGGAAAAATTGAAGAACTATCCTTGGCCGGGCAACGTACGCGAACTCAAGAATTATGTCGAACGTGCGATGATCTTGTCGACAGGCCGTGAGATCGACGCTTCTTTGTTGCCTACAGGCCCGGGCGGTTTGTTGGCCTCGCAAAAACCTACCGCGACATCAGAACATGTCATCGATCTGGATGTACCCTTCAAGTTCGCCAAGGAACAGCTTGTGGATCGCTTTGAACGAGACTACCTCATGGCGGCTTTGCAAGAGGATGGATGGAATATCACACAAGCCGCACAGCGCATCGGTATCCATCGCAAATCGTTAGAATACCTGATGAAGAAGCACAACATCCGAAAGCCATAAGAAGTACAACATCCGAAAGCCTTGACGTTTGCAGGAGCTCGTATGCGTTCGATCTCGTGGTTGTCTCTGTTTAAGTTCGTCGCGCTTTGCTCGTTTCTGGCCGCTGGCGGGCTGTTTGCACACTCTTGTACGCTGACCTCTCGGGCCTGCCGAGACAATGTGGTCTGCATGATCCGTGAACTCGGCGAAAAACTCAGCGACGCAAGCGATGCTGTCACACAAGTGACGGTCTACGGCTATAAGTGCGTGGATCTGCTGTGCAAAAGTAGCTGCGTAAGCGATGTGGATTGTGACGCCGAGCAAGGCTACAAGTGCGACACCACCACCAACAAAAGCGGTCTGTGTCGCTGCGATGTCAGCGATCTCAAAAAGCCTTGCCATTCACAATGCTTTACCGCAGAAGAATGCCATGCGCGGGTCGATCCAAACACCAAGAAGCCCTTGTATCCGAAAGAAGCGGGGTGGACTTGTCAAACCAATGCCACCAATCCCAACGTCCCGGGCTTATGTATCAACGCCAATGAGCCTGTCGCTGAAGCCACCGTAGAAGCAGCACCATCGGAAACAATCGAAGAAGCAGGTTCCTCCGAAGAACCTCAAACCGAAGCAAGCCAAGACGACTGATCCTTTTCGATGCCCCGCCCCTGCGCTCCTTTCGCATCCTGTGCTACTGCTTTCTACCCACTCACCTGTTTTGCTTCTCACAACCAAAAAACCGATGTATAGGCGAACATGAAAGAGATTCAAGGCAACACGACGGGTCTAAAACCCAGTCAGCGAAAGCGTTTGGAAACGTTGTTTCGCCGAAAACTCCCGAGCCAGACGATGGCTCCCACACATTTTTTGCGTGCGTTGACCGAGGTTTCCCGCGAGATCGAGCGTCAAATCGGAGTGCTGGTGGATCGCAAAGGTCAGATCGAGATGGTGATCGTGGGAGACGCCAACAAGATCTTTATCCCGACGCTTGAGCGCCAACGCGAAGGGACGGGGCGTTTTCGTGGTCTTCGTTTGATCCACACGCACCTTTACAACGAACCCCTCTCCAAAGACGACCTCAACGACCTCACCGTCTTGCGGCTTGATCTGATCATGGCCGTTGGTGCGGGGGAAGACGGTTTACCCCAAGACGTCTTTTACGCCCACCTCTTGCCCGAAAACCAAGAAAGCAAGTTGTGGCGCGTCGAAGGGCCTGTGTCGGCGTTCTCTTTGGAAGAGATCGACTTTGTCGAATGGATTCGTTCGTTGGAAGAGGAGTTTGCGCGTGTGGCGAGTGTGGCGAGCGAGGTGCGTGTTGGAAACCGCGCTTTGTTGGTGGGAGTGTATCCACCCGCCCAACAAGACGTTGATGCGCGCATGGATGAGCTTCACGAACTGGCCCGATCTGCGGGGTTGTATGTGATGACGCGAGTCATCCAACGCCGCGATGAACCCGATCCGCGCTATCTTTTGGGACAAGGTAAAGTCGAAGCTGTGATCTTGCGCTCGATGCAGCTTGGGGCGGATCTGTTGGTTTTTGACAGCGATCTCACACCCACACAATCACGCAATATCGGCGAGATGACCGACCTCAAGATCCTTGATCGAACACAGCTGATCTTGGATATCTTTGCACAACACGCCCATTCACGCGATGGAAAGATCCAAGTCGAACTCGCACAGCTCAAGTATCTGTTGCCTCGCCTCAACCGAATGAATACGGCGATGAGCCGCTTGACGGGTGGCATCGGAGGACGTGGACCCGGCGAGACCAAACTGGAGATCAATCGCCGCCGTGCCCGCGAACGCATCAGCCGCTTGGAAACCTTGTTGTCTCAAGTCGCCCAACGACGCCAGCTTCGGCGCAGTCGGCGTTTGCGCAGCCAAGTCCCGATCGTTTCGGTGGTGGGGTACACCAACGCTGGAAAGTCCACGCTCGTCAATACCCTGACGCACAGCGATGTCTACGTCGAAGATAAGCTGTTCTCGACGCTTGATCCCGTCAGTCGCCGTCTGCGCTTGGCCCAGAATCACGAACGCGAACTGATCTTGACCGACACCGTCGGATTTATCCGTGATCTTCCAGAAGAACTGGTGGCAGCTTTCCACGCAACACTCGAAGAGTCCGCCGATGCAGACTTGTTGCTGCACGTTGTGGATGCTCATGACCCCGCTGTCGACGAGCATATCCATGCTGTTGAGCGCATCCTCGAACAATTGGAACTTCACGAGATCCCGCGACTTTGTTTGCTCAACAAAGTCGACTTGATCAGCGATCCTGCTGAAATCGAGCGATTGTGTCGCCTCTATGATGCACTGCCTATCTGCGCTCAAGATCCCCATGCTCTCCTCCCGCTGCTCGCCACGTTAGAGTTACAAATTTGGCAAGCCTCGCAAGGAGAACCTCCTCCCATCCAACCCTTTTTGTTTCCTGTGACAATCACGCCTTCTTCCACAGAAGAGGAAGTTCTCGATCCCGATCAATCCGCCGCCAACGAAGACGAGCGCCCCTTCTCCTCGCACGATTAAAGCCGCCAACTTGACTTTTTGTCGCGTGTTTCTTTATTGTGGCGAGGTAGACTAAGCCAAGCAAGGGCTTCTTCCTGTGGAGTATTCACTATGCGTCGATTCGGTCTTGTTTTCTTTATGCTTTGTTGTGCTGTAGCTCCCCTTTTCCCTGTGTTTGCGCAAAATAACCCCCCGCCACCCCCTCCCGGTGCAGGAGCGGATACGGATGCGGCAGACAAAAAAGAAGATGCGAAACCCAAACAAGACGGTGGTTCGGGATCCTCGGGCGATAGCCTCACAGTTGACCCCCGCGCCACATGGAGCAATGCTCCCCGTTCTTATATCGTCCAGCCCGGAGATACCTTGTGGGAGATCTCGCGGCGCTTTCTTGGGAGTCCTTGGTTTTGGCCGAAGCTGTGGTCCAAAAACCCACAGATCCAAAACCCGCACTGGATCTTCCCGGGAAACCGCGTGAGCTTTGGTGAGGGAGCCGCAGAACCCACCCAACCCGAACAAAAAGACAAAGATATGGCCGATATCTCCCGCGCCTCCGACAAAGACAAACTGGGCAGCGGCGATGTCTCTTTTTCGGGGGATGCTTTGGCCGTCGGCGATATCGGTCTCCCCGATGTATTGATCGAACGCCGCGAAAGTTTTGTGGACGCCAAAGATCTCCAAGAAAGCGGTGTGCTCCTACGCGGAATCGATGCGCGCTCTTTGCACGCCGAAGGCGACAAGATCTATATGAGCTTTCGCAATATCAAAAACGTCCGTGCAGGCGAGCGTTACACCATCTACCAAAAGATGAGTTCTGTGCATGATCCTGAAAAAGGCGGCCTTGTGGGCTATATGATCCGCATACACGGCACCGTCAAGATCTCCGAACGCAACAAGGAAGAAGCCGCCGGCACCATCACCAAAGCTTTTTCCGAGATCCAAAAAGGGATGCTCGTCGGCCCGTACATCGATCACCAAATACGCGTCAAGATCCGCCGCAACGAAGCCCTGATCAAAGGGCATGTGATCCGTGCCACCAACAACGTCACGTTGATCGGCCAGTTCTTTCAAGCTTTTGTGAATCGTGGCAGTCGACATGGCGTACGCAAAGGCAACACCTTTCAACTGTTTGCGCGTGGGGGTGGTTTGCGGGATCAGATGTCGATCAGCGCACGCCAGCGCTTTACTCGCCAACCCATCGGAAAAGCCGTCGTGATCGATGTTCGCAAAGATAGCTCTGTCGCTGCGGTGATCCAAAGCGCCACCGAGATCTATTCGGGCGATGAAGCGGAAACCACCCTGTCCAATTAACCAACCAAGTGGCTCCTTCGGGCGTGTTCGATAGAACACCTTCTGTCTCTTTCGGTGTGATCGTTTCCTGCCTCTCGTTCCCAGATGCGCCCCCGATGTCTCGCTGCTTTTCTCCCACCCCCATTTCTTCCGCACAAGCCTTTTTTCTTGCGAGAGCCCTTGCCACATTGAGACGGCTTCTTCGCCTGACGCAGGCTCGTTTTTCCTCAATACAAAGGAGGCTTTTGTGTCCACGACCATCGGTAAGGTGCTTCACCAGACCTACCGCTTAGACAAAGCGCTTAGCGAGGGAGGGATGGGGCAGGTCTTTGTGGCTTCCCATCTGCGCGTTCATAACCGACAGTACGCCGTCAAGCGCTTGCGCCCAGAACTGGCTGCTTCGGAGCGATTCTTGGCGCGCTTTCGGATCGAAGCCCAAGCCATGATGGCTCTCGAACATCCCAACATCGTTCGGATCGAAGACTTTCTTGTTGACGAACACACGTACTACCTCGTGATGGAGTACATACGTGGCCGTCCACTCGACGAGATCATCTTCTTCCAAAAACGCCTATCTCCCGCACAGGTCGCCAGCATCGCGATCCAGATGCTCGACGCCTTGGAATGTTGCCACGCACAGCACATCATCCATCGCGATCTCAAGCCCTCCAACGTCCTCGTCGAAGAAAGCGGACGCATCAAGCTCACCGACTTTGGTATCGCTCTGCAAGAAGATCTCACCAGTCGACTCACCAACACAGGCACCTTGCTCGGCACCCCCGATTATATGAGCCCTGAACAGATCACCTCCAAAGAGATGGACGGACGCAGCGACCTGTACTCCCTTGGGATCATGTTGTACGAGATGCTCACAGGACGCTTGCCTTTCTTGCGCACCCAAGAGAGCGAAGGCTCTTATGTGATCCTGTTCGCCCACGTCCACACCGAACCTCCGCCCATCCAAGACGCGACACTCCCTGCTTTTTTGGTCGAAGCCACCCTGCGCTGTTTGAAAAAGCACCCCGATCAGCGCTTTCTTGATGCCGCCCAGATGCGCCAGTTTTTGCTCCAACACCTTCCCTCCGAAGCGTGGCTCCACACCCGCGAAACCAAAGAAGAAGTCTCTTCGCTCGCAAAAGGTATCCCAAACCTCTACGATACCCAAGGCAAACCCGCTTCTCCTGCTTCTGCCGCCTTGCTCAAAGCCGCTCCCTCCTCGCCTTTCCAACCCATCACCCCACCCCAACAGTCGCAGCCCTCACTTCGGCCTGCGGATCGCCCACCACAAACCTCTCCCTCCTCTGCCGATCCTCTCCCTTCTACCGCTGCTTTTGATCGAGAAAACAAACGCCACACACAGCGGCCCTCTGTCCAATACAACGCTCCTACCGCGCTCTCCTCTTCCTTGCCGACTGGACAGCCTCTTGCCAAGCACTTCTCTTCGTTCGCCTCCCCCCCCTCTCCGCCCCAAAACAAACGCCGCTTTGTTTCGTCTCTATTTCGCTTCCTGCTGTTGCTTGCGATCCTTGGCGGTGGATGGTGGTATTACCTCGATGGACCCGATAATTCCATCTTCCCTTTCTTTCAAACAACGCCTCTTCTTTCGACCTTTTCTGATCGCCCTTCCGAACCCGTCGGTCGCCCTTCTCCTACCCGCATCACCGAACCGACTCTCCGCCGTCTTGCCGCTCCTGAACCACACCCCCGACAGCGTGTGGAAATCCCCCAAAGACGGGACGTTCCGCAACCTCGGCAGCGCATCGAAGTTCCGCAACCACAGCAGCGCATCGACGTTCCGCAACCACAGCAGCGCATCGACGTTCCGCCGCGACGGGAAGAACCGCAACCCCGACAGCGTATCGAGATCCCGCAACCGAGAGAGCGTGTCGAGATCCCGCAGCGACGGGAAGAACCGCAACCCCGACAGCGTATCGAGATCCCGCAACCGAGAGAGCGTGTCGAGATCCCGCAACGACGGGAAGAACCACAACCCCGACAGCGCGTGGAAGTTCCGAAACCGAGAGAGCGTATCGAGATCCCGCAGCGACGGGAAGAACCACGATCCCGACAGCGTATCGAGATCCCGCGACCCCGACAGCGTATCGAGATCCCGCAACCACAGCAGCGCATCGAAGTTCCGCAGCGACGGGAAGAGCCGCAACCACGTCAACGTGTCGAGATCCCGCAGCGACGGGAAGAACCAAAACCACCGATCGATCCACTCGAAGCGCGCAAGCGGGCCTTGTTGCGCAGTATTACATGGCCGCAACGAGTTCCCGAGCTTTGCCAAGAATTTCTGGATACGTGCTTGTTGAGTTGTTTTGATCGCCGCAAACGTAATGCGCCGAGAGAGTCGGTGAAACGGCGGTTGGTGTTATGCAAGAAAGAGTGTTGGCGTTTGCGGAAGGCACACCCAGAAGTCCGCGAGATGTGCGGACTCTCTGAATAGCGGTCGTTCGGTTATTTTCGTGTGTCTTGTGGGTGTATTGTGAGCGTGTTTTGAGGGGAGTGGGTGGCGGGTCGATTTGTTTTCTTGAACAACGGCGAGTTTTCACTTAGTCTGGCGTGGGTTAGACGAGATCCGCCCGTTGTGCGATCGTAAAGATGTAGGGGCAGACCCCTGTGTCTGCCCGATCATAGGAAGAATTACAATCGCGCATCGAAGAGATGTATCCTTGGCAGACCCCTGTGTCTACCCGATCATAGGGCGTCTACGTACTCTCCTTTGCTGTGTACGTCACTTGGATATCGTATTCGGCCCATCCGAGGGCGTGCTGTGGGGTGAAACTCCACCTAAACCATCCAACCGTGTCATTCGGATGTGATTTGAGTGACGACTTGCCCGTATACTTCTTTGGCTGGGCGGATCAAGAAAAAGCTTTGTTTTTTGGGGGTTCAAAAATTGAACGAAACAGTGTGAACGAGGCAAGGTTTCGTGTGAGAGCTCGGTTTTGTATGTTTGGTGCTTGCGTTGTACGCAAACCAACCAAACCGTGCAAGGTCGCAGGTTTGGGTAGGCACGAGATGGAGGAAGAGTATGTTGTTTTCACAACCGTGGGAACTTTTCAAGCGCAGTCTGGCTGTTGCTGCGTTGGGGATCTTGTTGGTGGCACAGACAGGCTGCCCGGAAAATACGCCGCAGCCCGAAGGGCAAACTGAAAAAACAACCGATGGCGGCGATACGGAAAAGACCACTGTGGACAAAAGACAATGCGGCAAGGATAGCGATTGTCCAACGGATCAGCCCCGATGCAACAATGGTTTTTGTGAAGCTATCCCTTCGCAATGTAAAGTGGATGCCGATTGCAACGACCCCAACAGAGTTTGTCAAAACGGCCAATGCGTAGACAAACAAGCCCCTGAATGTAAGACCGATGCGGATTGTAGAAGCAAAGCTCCGCGAACTTCTTGCAACACAACCTCCGGCCAATGCGTCGAGCCTGTGCAGCGCAAATGCACCGCCAATGCCGACTGTACCGACCCGACCAAGCCGCTGTGCAACACGGGAACGGGAACTTGTGAGGCTTGTCCAAGCGGCGAGACGTTTTGCGCTGACAAGTGCGTAAATCTGCAAACGGATCTTGCCAACTGCGGCGCATGCGGTAAGGCTTGCGGCGTCGGTACCAAGTGCGAAGCTGGCACTTGTAAACCTGCGACACCCTGCCAAAACGGAGAGACCGATTGCAACGGTGTTTGCGTGAATCTGCAAACGGATCTTACCAACTGTGGAACGTGCGGAAATCGCTGTGGCCTTGGGGCCAATTGTGAAGCGGGCGCTTGTAAGCCGCTGACAAAACCTTGTCAAAGCGATGCCGATTGTGCAGCGAACGAAGTCTGCGAAGCCAACGGCGTTTGCGCCCCCAAAGGTGGCTGTCGCTCCGATGATGATTGTAAAGCCGATCCCACCAAGCCCGTTTGTGATGTCACCCGAGGCGTCTGTGTGGCCGCCCCTCCCGAGTGTACCAGCGATGCCGATTGTGCAAACAAAGCCCCCAAAACCAAGTGCGATGCCGCAACAGGCAAGTGCGTCGAGCCGCCCCCCGAGTGCCAAACCAACGCCGATTGCAAAGATCCAGCACGCCCCGTTTGTGTCCAAAACAAGTGCGCACCGTCGACAGGCTGTCGTTCTAACGCCGACTGTACCGCCGATCCCGCCAAGAAGATCTGCAACGTACCCGACGGACAATGTTATGCGTGTGTCGCCAGCACCGATTGCTTGTCTTACCAAGAGTGCGACGCTGGAACCAAGACTTGCAAACTCAAAGCAGGATTCTGTGTGATCGATTCGGACTGCAAAGCCGATCCAAGCAAGCCCGCTTGTGTGGGCAACACCTGCGTTGAATGCAAGGCCAAAGCAGATTGCAAGGTCCAGTTCGATTGCCAAGCCAACAAGTGCGTCTTTGTCGGATGTGCGGCAGACAACGAGTGCGCTGCCCCCACACCCTATTGCAAAGTTGCTGAGAAAAAGTGCGTGATCTGCACGACCAACGCCCATTGCAGCGCAAGCCAGATCTGCAACACCACCACCAACGTCTGCGAAGCCAAGCCCGATTGCGTCAACGACGCCGAGTGCGCGACCTCTACCGCAGGCAAGTTTTGCAATACCACCACCAAAAAATGCGTCGAGTGTTTGACCAACGCCAACTGCACGAACAACCGCCAATGTCAAAACAATGTCTGTGTTGAATGTACGCAAGACACGGATTGCAGCGCGGGTCAGATCTGTACGGCCAGCAAGTGCGTTGTCGGATGCCGTCGTGACCGCGATTGCCCCGCCAACCAGATCTGCGACGCCCAACAACTCAAATGCGTTGTAGGCTGCCGTAGCAACGCTGACTGCGCCTCCAACTACACCTGCCAAAACAGCGTGTGTGTCGCGACGTGCGCCAGTACACAAGACTGTTTCAACGCATCAAATAGCGCACCCACGTGTACTTCTCAAGCAGTTTGTGGCGCAGACTCGGTCTGTTTGCAAGGCCGTTGTCGTGCGTTGGCTTGTCGCACCACGCCGACGCCTGCGCAGTGTGTGATGTGCGTTCAAAGCTCCGATTGCCAGCGTTATGGCAACGACTTCTTCCGTGTTCGCCCTGCTTGTATCGCAAGCAACCGCTGTGGATGCAATGCAAACACCCAATGTACCGCGTTTAACGCAGGAGCCGTGGGCGGCGTGTGTGATACTGCGAAAAGCGAATGTATCGGATGCAAGGCCGATACAGATTGCCGTCGTGGTTATATCTGCAACAGCACCAACGCGCTCTGCGAAGTTGGATGCCGCACGGACAACGAGTGTCCAAGCAGCCAATACTGCGTCAGCAACAAGTGTGTCGAATGCAAAACCAACGCAAACTGCACCACCGATCCCACCCGACCCGTGTGCAACACCTCAGGAGCCTGTGTCGGCTGCAACGCCAACAGCGACTGCACCGCTGCTGGCAAGAACGTCTGTCTCAATAGCCTCTGCGTCCAATGCACCCAAGACAGCCATTGTACCACCGCCCCCAATACCAAGTGCGACGTGGTCTCCAATACTTGCTACAACCCCGCGCTACCGACGCAATGCCAACCTTGCGGAGCCAACAACGCTTGCGCCCCCAACCACCGTTGCTACGAATACCGTACACAAGGCAGCGGCACTGTTCGCGAGCGGATGTGCGCCAAAAACTGCCAATCCAACACCGATTGCGCCAAAGGCTATGTTTGCGGCCCACGCATCGGCTTCGATCCGCGTGAACCCCAAACCACCGGGCTTTGCTATCCCGCGTATACCTTCTCTTACGGAAGCAGCGGAAACATCGCTTACATTAGCTGCACAGCGTTGGTCGACCAAGGCAAAGCCTGTACAGCCAGCGATCAGTGCGGCGCTGCAGGGATCGATGACGCTTACTGCGACACTTACCAAGGCCGCACTTGCCGCGTCACCTGCCGCTTTGACAACTCCAATACTTGCCCCACAGGCTACACTTGCGCATGCCCCGCAAACTTCCGACGCAGCGGCGACACCACTTGCCAAGGCACAGGAAGCACAGGCGGTCAAATCACCTTGCGCGCTACCTGCGTGAAATAATCTCCTCCCTTCTGCCTCTTCGCCTTCTGCCTCTCTTCTTTTTGCATCACGATCATGCGATCTTCGAGAGATGTGTGCTCGAAATGTCGGGACGATTTGCTGTAGATGCCCTGTTCTTGGGCAGCCACGGGGGGCTGCCCCTACATCTTTCGTGTACACAACGGGCGGATTTCGTATGACGTGCCGCGAACATGGGGGCTTTCACGATCGAACTCCGAGAGTCCGTACGGCGAAGCGCGAGGCTACCTTTCTTCGTTGAGCGTAGACTTTCTTTGGTGGGTTGTCCATGCTAAGAGGGATGTAGATTTTTCGCGAACAGACGGGAGGTTTGGATGTGGAAGTTTTTTCGTTATCTTTGGCACCCGAAGCAGTTGATCGAAGCGATAAAGGCGCATAAGGTCCATATTACGGGGTTTTTGGGGTTGGGATTTGCGTTGGTGTTGACGTTTTTTGCGTCATTGCCGGTGCTTGGCATCGTGATGGGTCGGTTGATTGCGGAAGATGGATTGTCTATGGCGACGATCCAGCGGTCTTTTTGGATCGCTTCGGTGTTGCTGGTGGGGGTTCCGCTGTTAAAGTGGTGGGGATATAGCTTGCTGTTGTACGCAAGCATTCGCGGAGGGGAGGGAGAAAAGCCCGCCCCGACGTGGGCGACGGTGTTGTTGGCGCGCAGTTTGGGCTTGGTACCGATCGTGTTGTTGTTGCCGATCAAAGCGTTGTTGTTGCCTGCGCGTCATATCCTTGCGCATCTGTTTTTTCCGCCGATCGCGGCGTTGGGGTTGACGGCGGCGCATACGGTGGTTCCGTTGCCGCAGTTTTCGTTCTTTTTGCTGTCGTCTCCAAGCCCCTATATTCGGCCTTCTTTTGTGTTGGCGATGCTTTTGTGGTTGTTGACATTTTGGTTGACGTGGCGAAAACTTCGGCAGTTATGCGATCTTTCTGCTGGATTTTTGTTTCGTCGAACGCTGTTTGCGGCCTTGGTATGGGAAGCGATCTCGTTGTTGTTGATCTTTTTCTTCTTTCATCCGAGTGCGCTTTGAACGGATAGTTCGAGCAACACAACGATACCGAAGCGGATATACGACACATCCATCGGGCTGACGGTATTTTTCAAACAAGACGTGTTCGCACCACACCAAGCGGCGCAGACGTCCGTTTGAAAAACGTCCGTGT
Organism: Myxococcota bacterium; assembly: GCA_023150835.1. Taxonomy (GTDB): domain Bacteria; phylum Myxococcota_C; class UBA6777; order UBA6777; family UBA6777; genus JAKLKB01. The sequence goes on from JAKLKB010000058.1 coordinate 57,005, forward strand.
ATCCCGCGAATACGGGGTCAAGGGGGCAACGCTCCCTTGTGGGGCGTGGGGCAACGCCCCGTAGGCGTTAGGTGAAGCGGAGGAAAGCCCCCCACCCCGCCCTCCCCCGTGAACAGGGGAGGGAGCGAAAGTCGGAAGCATCGGGGATTTTGTTTTTTCATGACGCACGCTGTATGCACGAGATGCAGACGCTGCCCGTTC
>JAKLKB010000059.1 GCA_023150835.1 Myxococcota bacterium
AAGGGGATTGAGGGGGGGCGAACAAAAGAAAAGGTGATCAAGACCGACTCTACGAGGTTTCCACCTTAACAAGGCGCGTATGGGGGCTGCCCCTACACCTTTACAAGCACACAACGAGCGGATATCGTGCGATACGTGCCAACAGACGGGGCTAATAGTTGCCGTGTATGCCTCCGATAAACTGGCGGAACATCCCGGGCATAATGCCTTGGGGGCGGCGCGACGCGATGTAGCGGGCATCTGTGAGGTTCTTTCCTTCAAAAAAGACCCCCACACTCCAATGCGACATCTGGTAGGTGTAAGCGATCCGCGCATCCAACAAGAAACGCCCCTCGATGCGGCCCACCAAGCCGTCCATGCTGGCTTGAACCGTCATCGCGTTATCAGCAAACTGCTCGCTCATGTAATGAGCCGTCACCGAAGCGGAAAAACCGAAAGGATGGAAGAATCCAAGATTTGCAGAGACCAGATGTTCGGGGGCGTAAGGAAGGCGATTGTTGTAATACTTGGTTCCGGGTTCTGCAAAGATCGCCAACGGAACCCACGTGTAAGTGAGGGTCAGCGGCAAGCGAAATCCCCAACGCATCGCCTCTGCGAGATCGAACATTGCGGAAGCTTCGAGACCTGCGTGCAAAGTACGCCCTGCGTTGACAAAGGGCTTGCCTTGGTTGGCGGGATCGTTGGCGACCGCGCCGCTGGCTTCGGCGGGCGGGATCACTTGGTTTTGGAAGTCCATCAAAAAGCCCGTCAACTCGGCTTGGAAGAACCGTTTGATCCGCGAGCGCAAACCGATTTCATAATTCCACGAGAACTCTGCATCGATCTCAATGCTCGAACCACCCGCTGTAATCGCATCTTTGATCCGAGGCGGCGCATACCCACGATGAACCCCTCCAAAGATCGAGAGGCCGTTGATGGGTTGATACGAGATACCAAGACCGGGGATCGGCGTCGCCGTAAAGCTATTTGCAAGACGATCTACATCGGTGGGAACGTCTTTTCCGTTGGCGTCTTTGACTCGTGTGCGCAAGATGTGTCGCTCGTTACGAAGCATCTCCACTCGGATCCCCGGGGTGATCTGCAAGCGTTTGTCTAAAAACATAAACTTGTTTTGCAAAAACAACGCGCTCGCAAAAGCCCAACGCCGCTCATCATCGCGCACATCGCCGCTCGGTGAGTTTTCGCGCTCTCCGTTGATATGCTGTTCATTTGCAGCCTCAACGTGCAAACGCACGCCTGCGGAAAGCTCGTTGTCTACGACCTTTCCAAAGCTGAAGTTGACGACATAACGAGTTTCCAACCCAGCGTTGTGAAACAACCGATCTCGGTTTCCTGTAGATCGGCGAAAATACAGCGTACTTCCATCTTTGCTATCGCTGCTTGCGACGACTTGGTTGTTTCCATCGACGATCCGCTCGTAGTTTGCGCCTTTGTTTTCACGATCAAAGTCTTGACGCATCCAGTCGCGCTCGATCTGATAGGCATAAAAGGTCGTCTGAAGGCTCCCCGCTGTCTCGAAAAAATGCTTGTGTGTGGCGGAGATCGCATAACGACGCACCAAGAAGCGGTCGTGGATCGCAGGGCTGGCGGCTGCGTTGTTTTCGTACTGTGGAGTCGTCAAACCAAGGTAAGTCGAGCGAGAGCTTTCGTCGTAAAAATGCAGCTTTATCCCAAAGACGCTGCGAGGCGAGATCTGGATACGAAACTTGGCGCTCACATCGGTCTGTGCAAGCCCGAGATTGCGATGCCCATCAAAACGCTTGTGGGCGGCCTCGAACAAATAACCAAAGGCTCCCACCGTGTCGCCCACAAAGGCTTGCGCAAGAAAGTAATTATAGCTCCCATACGCCGCACGTGCGCCGATCGTCAAACGCTTCGGAGGTTCGCGGGTGATAAAGTTCACGACCCCTCCCACCGTTTGCGGCCCCCAAAGGATCGAACCGCTGCCTTTGAGGATCTCGATGCGCTCTACACGCTCGATCATCGGGGTATAATAAGCCTCAGGCTCCCCGTACACTCCCATCGACAGCGGCACACCATCCTCAAGCAAAAGCACACGACGCGAGCGATTCGGATCAAGGCCACGTATCCCGATATTCAGGCGCAAGCCTTGGCCTTCTTCGGACGTCACATTGAGTCCGGGAGTCGTGCGCAACATCTCTTCGATGTGAGCAGGGCCTCTGTTTTGGATCTCTTGCGGCGTAATCACCGTCCCTGACCCCGGTACACTGTCCAATGCAGAACGGCGACGACCGATCACGTCGATCTGCGGCACAAGGATCTCCTCCGAGCGCTCGCGTAATTTCGGTTCTGTAGGTGGATTGAATTGCGCCATTCGTCCCGATTGACGGTCTTTTTTCGCTGGTGGCTTTTCGGCAACTGCTGCTGTCTTTTTTGAAACAGGTGTCGACATCATCTTCGCCGATGGTTCGGAGATCATTCGCTCAGAAGGCTTCGACGTCGTTTTGACCGATGGTTTCGACGTCGTTTTGACCGATGGCTTCGACGTCGTGTTCGCCGCTGGAGCGGTCGGTGGGGAGTCAGCAAACACAGGCCAAGACAAAAAAAGCACGCTGAACACAGCGCACACACGGGCAAAAAAGGCAGGGGTGGCGCATTTATGGGTCGCAAAGCGCCGAGCGTGAGCAAACATAACAAACCTCCACAAAAGCAGAGCCATGCGCTGAGATCGCGCATCCTCAAGTGATCGGGAGGCGTTGTAATCAAGGCCCAAATGCCCGTCAAGCCGATTTTTTCGGCCTGTACTGCGACGTCTTGAAACACATCCTCGCGCAAAGATCGATGTTGTTGTTTGTTGTTTGATTTGTGGAAGGTCTACACCCAAAACAGCCAGCCCGATTTCGAGTGGAGTCGATCATCTTTTTTTGAGGCAGGCGTCACTTGTTGGATCGTTTTTGCGGGATTCCACCCCACACCTTGGATCGTTTTTGCGGGATTCCACTCCACGCCTTGGATCGTTTTTGCGGGGTTCCACCCCGCACCCCGCAAGGGAACTTTGTCCCCTTGACCCCGTATTGGCGAAGAGATCACAGATTTTTCACACAGACGACTCTGTCGCTTGAACCTTCACGAACACGGGGTTTTTTGGCGGATGCGACGCTTCAAGAAGAAGTCAATTTGAGGAGGAAAGAGGCATCGGCCTTTGCAGGGCTTTTTCAAAAAGGCTCCACAAGCGATCAAAGCTATAGATGCAAGGACCGTAACCATCGGACCAATGCAACTCAATGGCATAATGTCCAACAGGCGTCCAACGCAACAGATGGATCGTGCGCAGCGCTTCAAGCGAACGGCGGGCTTCTTCGGAGTGGATCGCTTCAAACTGCGCACTCGCGCAATGTTTCCGCAACGCCAACAGATCGTACATCGCGATCTGCCCGTCATCCCAACGGATCATCAATTGTTTTTGATCAAAGCGGATATCTTGTGCCGTCGGTGGCATGGCCAACCCTGAGTGTGAGAGGATGTTGCACTGGCGCAGGAAAATATCGTCTTATTTGCGGAGATACGCGAGGATGCGCAGCAATTCGCTTTGTTGGGTTTGTACGTATTTGGGTTGAAGAGAGCGATCTTTTCGGGCTTGAAGGTAGAGGTTGAACAAGATCTTCTCTTGTTTTCCATAGGTTTCTTTCTGTGTGGACCAGTTTTCGCGCATATCTTGGCATCGTTCAGCTTTGACGCCTTGGGCTTTTGTGGCGAGCGTAAAGACTTGGCAATAAAAGGCTTTGGGGCCAAAGTCCGCGCAGACCAACTTACGGAGTTTTCGACAAGCATGGGGATCGGCTTGCGCGTTGGATTGCATCCCGATCATCTGGGCGAGGATGTTGTCGGATATCTTCTGACGGAAGGCTTCGACACGCGCTTCGCCGGCACTACCGTAGTTTTCAGCCATCTTTTCAAGCGACTGCATATTGGTCTCTTGTTTGCGTAGATAGGCTTCCCACGCGGTCCATTGTTCATTCATGCGCTCGGAGCAGATCTTGTGCGAGGCACTTGGATGGCGTGCAACACGCTCATGCACACGACAAGCGAAGCTCAAAAAGCCAAAGGTTTGACAGACTTTTTTGCTCAGTTGAACGCAAGACTTGTTTGCGTGTGCATAATTGGGTTGAGAAAAGCTGCACAAAGATCCAAAGATCAGGGCGGATACACCGACAAACACGCTTCGCATCGTGGACTCCTTTACGGTTGAAGACAGGCAGCATACCAAGATATACGCGCAGCAGGGAAAACAAAAGGCATCTCAAGAGGTGGGCTTTGAGGATTCGGCGAGATAAGCGCGATAACCGAGGGTTTCGAGCTTGTGGGCTTTTTCCAAAACAGCCTCTTCCATGCGAGCGCGCAGATCACGCAAGCGCATACGGATGGCAGGAGAAAAAGCCGCCAAGATCCGCGCAGCAAGAAGGCCAGCATTTCGTGCGTTTTGGATCGCGACTGTGGCGACAGGGATCCCGCTCGGCATCTGCACGATGGAGAGTAAAGAATCGAGTCCTTGAAGCGCAGCCGACTGGATCGGCACTCCGATCACGGGCAGATCGGTCATGGAAGCCACCATGCCGGGCAGATGGGCCGCACCACCCGCCCCTGCGATGATCACGCAAAGCCCTCTTGATTCGGCGCTTTGGGCATACGCCACCATACGCTCGGGAGTGCGGTGGGCCGAAACCACCGTGATCTCGTAAGGGATCGCAAGCTCATCAAGAGCTTTTGCAGCTTCTTGCATCACAGGCAGATCGGAGTCACTGCCCATGATGATCCCGACCATCGCTTCGGTCATGCGGGCGCTCCTTTGTGTTTTTCAGCCTGAGACATGGAGATGATCTGGATGATCTGACGGGCTTTTTGGGCTTTTTCACGCGCTCGATGAACATCGTGATCGACGATCGTAATATGGCCCATCTTTCGGAAAGGCCGTGTTTCGGCTTTTCCGTAAAGATGAAAAGATAGACCCGAGATATCCATCGCTTCGCGCATCCCAAGGATCAGCGGCGGTCCGTAAGCGTCGGGCGCACCGAGAAGATTGACCATCACGGCGGGGATCAAGAGATCCGTTTCACCCAGTGGCAGCCCCGCAATGGCCCGTAGATGCTGTTCAAATTGATCTGTAATGCAGGCTTCGATGGTGTAATGCCCTGAGTTGTGGGTGCGGGGCGCGATCTCGTTGAGCAAAATCCGCCCATCTTGGGCCAAAAACATCTCAACGCCAAAGATCCCGACGCCTTCGAGCGCTTGGATGGCATCTGAGGCGATCTGGATGGCGCGCTCTGCGATGTGTTTTTCCACAAGGGCGGGAGCCATCACCACATCGCAGATATTGGCCGCAGGATCAAAGACCATCTCGACAAGCGGATGGCAACGGATCTGGCCGCTGGCATTGCGCGCCACCATCACCGCAAGCTCTTTGTGGATAGCGATTTTTTCTTCGATCAGACTGGGGCCTTGCAGCGCACGCGGCAAATCCCGCGCATCCTCGATCACCATCACGCCGCGCCCATCATACCCGCCCCGCCGCAGTTTCTGCACTAAGGGAAATCCAAAAGCCTCACAAGTCGCCTCATCCAACACATCGGCCTCTCGAAAACGAGGAACAGGAATTCCTTTCGCTGCGAGATATCGTTTTTGGGTCAGCTTGTCTTGGATGATCTGCAAGATGCGCGGAGAAGGCGCGATCGCATGGCCTTCAGCTTCCAGCGCAGCAAGGGCCTGCGCATCGATCTCTTCGAGATCGTAGGTGGTGATATCGCAAGCATCGACGATTTCTCGCAGCTTACGGATATCGTGGTAGCTTCCGAGGATATGCGTATCGGCGATCAGCGCCGCAGGTGCATGGGGGGAAGGATCAAGGATGCTCACATGAAACCCCATCGCCTTGGCTTGGAGTGCCAACATCTTACCAAGCTGACCGCCACCGATGATCCCCACCCGCATCAGGTAATGGTAACGCAGTGCCATCGCCATCTCCTCCATCGTATCGCTCTCTTGGGCCATCCAAACAAAAACACATCTTAGAAAAGGCGGGCGATTAGTGCAATCCGCGCAAACGTTTGTCAATGGGATAAGATCGACACAATTCGATGATGTGGGACTCTGCCCCACACCCCGCGCCCTTAGCGCGGCTCCCTTGACCCCGTATCAGCGAAAAGATCACAGGTTTTTCAAAAAAATAGCTCCGTCGCTTGAAGTGTCGCGAACACGGCTTTTTTTGATTTATACGAAATCCGCAGGGTGTGTGAGCGTAAAAATGTAGGGGCAGTCCCCCTGTGGCTGCCTAACCACAGGGCTTTCACAACGGATCGCATCGGCCCTTCGTGTACGCTTCTCACGGATATCGTCTTAGCGTATAGGAACAGCGGGGGTGGGCGAAGCAGGTGCAACAGAGGTTTTGGGCAGAAGAGGCTTAAGAAACCCCATCACAGCGTCAAAAAGGACGGGAGTGGTACGAGGAGAAAGGATGTCCCCCGCGAGAACATGCGAGGCTGGATCGCTGGAAGTGTCCAAGACAAGGAGCTTTTTGTGTGGACTCCCTAACAACGCAAAGCGCGACTCGATCAGTCGGGGATCGAGGACTTGGCGAGGGGGGATTGATCGCCGTCATGTCTTCGTGTGTAGGCGTATCCATCGGTGTGTTGAAGGAGACGACAATGTTTGTAAGAAATGCCTTGTGTGGTGCCACTTCGGGTTTTGATGTTGAAACTGCCCGTGCTTCGCACCGCCACCCGTCCGACGTATCGGCCTGCTTTCTTTCCCTTCGGAACCACCGCTTCCACCATGTCTCCTGTTTGAAAACCGTACACTTTCTTCTGTCTCGCTTTCGCCCCTGTTCGGGGGAAGACGACCCTTGGGAGTCTCGCGCTTCGCAAACCGTACTGATCCACGCTACACATCTGCCGACTTCCCCGTCCCATCGCTCTGATCTCCAGCACTTCTTGCGCGAAGTCCACGCGCACATTTTCTCCCGACACGCCCACACACACCGCATCCAGCCAATGTGTTTTCCGATATTCTTGCACACTTCGGTTGTACTTCGTTTGCCCACCGCTTCCCACTTCCAAGGGTACATCCAACCCACACAACCGCTCTCGCGATGCCAGTCGGGTGCTGTTGACCGCCGCCGCATCCGACAGCGATGCCTTCGCTTTGGCCATCAACGCCTTGTATTTCTCCGGCTGCTTGGCCAGAAACGTCTTTGCGTTTTGGTTGCCCTTCTCTTGGTTGCACCTCGCACACGCCAACGTCAGGTTGCTCACACGATCCGTCCCGTTCTTCGAGCGGGGCACGATATGGTCGATTTGCAAAGGAATTTCTGTGGCGTCACAATAGAAACACTTTCGTTTCCACTTTTCGAGCAGATATTCCCGCACTTCGTAGCCACACAAGGTGCCTTGTTGGTATTCCACACCCTCGATCTCTGGATTCTCTAAGCGTTGCATATCAAAACGCACCGATTCCATCGAGAGAGCGGTCAAAGGCATCCAACGCCTCAGTCGTTTGGCCCATTGCACCACGTTTTGCACACGACTTTCCAAACTGGGGGCCAGCCAGCCTTTTCTTCGTTTTCGGTGCTGAAAGCGCGGTTTGCGATAACGTGTGTGCCGGTACCTTCGCGAACGCCGAACACCGCGACGTTTTTGCAAGGCTTCTTTGATCGCCTGACCGCGATGTTGGAGTTCCGCTGCAAACACACAGGTTTGTCCACGTTTGAATGTGGCGACGACCGCGAGTCCAGAGGTGCGACTGCCGGGATCGACCTTCAAACGCAGGGGCTGTGCATGAGAGGTGGTGGGTTGTGTGAGGACGATGGTGAAGGGAAAGCGCCGCCACACCGCAGCATGGCCTTGGGAAAGCAGTTGGCGAGCGCGTGCAGGATGACACGGCATCAACGGCTCTTTCTTCTCGCTGAGTACCAAGACTCTGTTTTGTGCCATGAAGACGTTACCTTTCCCCGTATTGACGGGGTGTTCTCGAAACGTGCGTTTCGGTAAAGTTCTCCTTGCCCGGTTGGACGAGAGGTTTTGAAGACACCGCACAGTCTTACCCAAGAACTGTTTGAAGTGTCGCGCAGATGCGTCGGACTGGAGAAGCATCCGACTGTGCCTATTTATTCTCTCCCAACGTTTCCTTTCCTTACGAAAAGGGGGCGGGTCAACGGGGCTTACCGAAGCAAGCCCGCCCCTTCAGGGGTGGGTCGTTGACGGGCATCTTGCGCCCATGCTTGCACGCTCGCCTCTGCAAGAGCATCTCCCGAACGCCCATGCCCACGCAGCCGAGGGAAAAACACATTCGCTTGTAAAGCATCCGCCAACTTGGAACAGAGCGGCTCCACTTCCATGCGGCTCCCTGAAAATCCATGAAAAAACACGATAGAAACGGGCGTTTGGGCTTTGGTCTTTGGATGATACCAGCGGATCATCTTTTGCGTTTGGGGCCGAATATCGGAGAAACGCGCCTCTTGCTTTCTGAGCAAGGCATCCAGATCGCTTTCCAGCATCACAGGCTGGGTCGTGGTGTTTGTATCGACACGTGGCCCCAAGGCCACCACAACGCCCAAGACCACAACCATCCCAAATCCCCACATCGCCGCTTTTTTCACCCACTGCACCGATGCACCCTCACTCCAAAGAGCTTTCTCTCGCGTTCGAGAACGTACCGCAACTTCGTTGATTCTTTGAGCCGTGGCACGCTTGACGAAATCCCCGTGTTCGTGGGCGTACAAGCGACACCGCTGTGCGTTTGAAAAACCTGTACTCGCATCGCCGATACGGGGTCAAGGGGGCCGCGCTAAGGGCGCGGGGCGTGGGGCAGAGTCCCACAAAAGCCATGCAACCGCACAAAGCGAATTATTGTTCAAGAAGAGCGCGCACCAATTCATCGATCATGGCGTTCATACCGCGAGGTTCGCCTTCCAATCGCCAAACGCCACTCCAGCCGAAACGTAGCGTTTGTTGGGTTGTATGCACAAGCACCTGTTGGACACGTGTTTCGATGCGAGCGACTTTTTCCACGTCGCCTTGAGCGGCTTTGACAGCGACCTTGCACAAATGATCGGCCAACCACTCTTCGTCTGCGGGTGCAAGGACCGCTTCACGAAAGATGTCGCGCAATTGTTTTCGCATCTCTTCGCGCAAAGAATCCGAAAAAAGCCCATGAAACTGAGCGTCTTGAGGGGCCGCAACCCGTCGACGCAACATCACCCCCGCTCCCATCGACTGGATATCCCCTGTCCTCAAAGCTTCCACACGACAAATCCGTTTGCTCTCCAACATCACAACCTCCACAAATCATCAAAACGCCCAATCATGCGCTTCTTTTCGCATGCGATTCGGCTAAAAATCTTCCCAAATGCGCAAGATGCCGAAGACACCGCAGCATCGCCTCGCGCACGTCCGATCTTGGAGGCAAACTCTTGGAGACGCAATTTTTTATCAAAAAGAAGAGGATACAAAGGACAATTGAAGTGAAAAGATGCCTTGTTATACGAAGCGCTGCTCCCGTCAACGGATCCGCACGCGCCGTTCATATCGTAGTCTCGGGCAAGCGAACAAAGCGTTCTCGCACAAGCTCCGAAGCATACAACAACGCAGCTTGCACGTCTTCTCTGCGTAATGTTGGATAGCTTTGCAAGATCTTCTCGATACTTTCGCCTACAGCCAAGTTGTCCAAGATAACAGAAACCATAATTCGAGTGCCTTTGATGCAGGCTTTTCCATGACAGATATGCGGATCCACCGCAATTCTTTCTTTCCAATCCATGATCACTTGGTTCCTTTTCGAGCGACGTTCTTGGGATCGGTGCTGCGTTGCTAGAACACGACAACGCGTCAGACAAGCACAGGGCCGACCCAAGCAGCAGGTTATGTGATACGGGAAAGGAAATCGAGGATCAAGCGGTTGTATGTGTGTGGAGACTCAAAGTTCACAGCGTGGCCAGCGTCAGGGATGGATGCAAAAACAGCTCGCGGGATCGCTGCGACCAGTTCACGCGCAAGAAACGGCGGCGTCAACACGTCCTCTTCTGCCGCGATCACCAGCGTGGGCGCTTGAATCTTCGGTAGCAAGGGACGGATATCGTAGTTCAAACCACCTTCGATCAGGGCGCGGATGGCGTCGGGTTCGGCCTCCGCAGCAAGTTCACGAAGATGTTCAACAAGCGACCATTGCTCGGCAGCAAAGCGCCGCCCCCAGACCCAAGGCAACGAGATATCAAAACGCCCCGCTGGGCCGCCCCATTCCAACGCACACAACCAACTCGATAACTTCGCCCGCATCAACGTATCGCAATGCGCAAAAGTATTTGCCACAGCCAACCCACGCACACACGCAGGATGTTCCGCAGCCATCCGCATCGACACGGTCCCTCCATGCGATATCCCCACAAACAAGGCTTCCGAAACCGCCAAAGCCTCCAACAGCGCAACAAGATCCGCGACATGATCGTGATGAAAATACGGACCATTGGGCTTTTGCGAGCGCCCTTGACCGCGTGCATCATACAACAGAACACGATAAGACGCCGCAAACGCATCGCGCTGAAGCGACCAGCTTGTGGTATCCGCAAAAAGGCCATTCACAAAGACCACGACATCGCCATCTTTAGGGCCATGCCACTCATAATACATCTCGATACCACGTACTTTTTGGTAAGGCATGATACGTCTCCCTCAAAACTTATACAGGTGTGTCTCGGTCAACCCCCACCCCGTCTCTAAGGACCCGACCTGACAAACTGAGCCGAGAAAAAAACCTCCGAAACTTCTACGGCTACGCAGAAGTGACGCAGTTGGCCCCGAAAAACTCGTGTACGCGCCTCTCCAAGCGACAGAGTCGTTGGTTTGAAAAACAATGATCGCTTCGCCGATATGGGGTCAAGGGGCGACAGTCTATGGCGGGGTTTGGGGTTCCAACCCCACAAACCCCAACCAACCGCGTAAGCCCTATTCTATATCCCCTCACGATGTTTTGCAGCGTTATTTCGGCGGATCTTTTTGGCGCGCTGGGTCCAACGCTCTGCGCGATCGAAGTCGCCTGTTTGGTGCAACAACGCTGCGTGATTTTCCAAGATCCCCGCTACATCGAGATGATCACGACCGAAGACTTTTTCGGCAACAGAAAGCGCTCGTTGATAAGCTTGTTCAGCTTCTCCGTATTGTCCGTTGGTTGTGCATATCCCACCGAGGTTGTTGAGGATCGCGGGAATCGACGGATGTTGGGGGTGAGCCGCATCAAGAGAACGCAGCGCCAAACGATACAGCGCTCCTGCCTGATCCAGACGCCCTTGGGCGTGGTAGATCGACGCAAGATTGTTGCGGAGTACCGACACATCGGGATGCGTGTCTCCCTTGATCGCCTGCTGCCACTCTAAAGCCTCGATGTATGCGGCTTCCGCTTTCTCTGCTTGGTCCGTGTGGCGGTAAGCATCCCCCAATGCAGCAAGCCAGCCGCCGATCGCTTCTTTGTCAGCCTCCAACAGATCCTTACGCAGCCTTGCGATGGCTTCTTCGTACAACGGGATCGCCTCGGCCTGTTTGCCCTCTGCTTGGAACCAAGCCCCAAGACGAGACAGATCTCGCGCAAAGCCCGATTCGACGGTGTGTTGGCCTTGTGTCAAGTGCGCGGTACTTTCTCTCCAAAGCCTCAAGGCTTGTTCAAGCGCAACACGCGCTTCTTGCTTTTTGTTGGTTTGGCGAGACAGCAACGCGCTTTGTAAAGAAAAAGCCTCGGCACGATCTCGCAGCACCGTAGGTTCGGAAGAATCAGGCAGAAGCAACAACGGTTCAAGCATCTGCAACGCTGTTTCGTCTTGGTCTTGCAACGCCAACAGATCGGCGATTTCGAGACGGATCGTGTGGGCCTGTTTTGACTCGGAATGCTCGGCGTGGGCTTCCATCACACGCAACGCCTCTTCAAAGTACACGACGTTCCCTCGATCTCCTCTTCCCACCAAGAGCGGAACTTCCATCACACGCAACGCCTCTTCAAAGTACACGACCGCACGTTGAGGTTGATCGAGACGCAGCGATATCCGCCCCAACAAGACCTTGGTTCGAGCGCCCTCCATCGCAGACGCCGATGGAGACGACGATTGGATCGCCATCGCCCGCAGCGCGAGCGCCTCGGCTTCTCGAAAAGCATGGCCTTCAAAAGCCAAAGCCGCACTCAAGCTGTGCAGCTCCGCCGATTCAAGACTCTGTTCGCCATATCGAGCCTCCGCGATCCACAAGGCTTGTTTGGCGGCTTGCCGCGCTTGTTCGATCTGCCCCTTGCGTCGGTACAGATCGATCGCAAAGCGCCAGATCTGACCCACACGCACACCACCCTCCCCATAGCGCCGCACCGCTTCGTTCAAGGCTTCTTGAAGATGGCGCTCTGCGGTCTCCAGATCTCCGCTGTCTGCTTCGCGTTGCGCAGCCCCCAACATCACCCGCCAACGGTAAACCCATAACACCCATCCCATCGAAAAAAACAACACCAACGCTCCAACAGCACTCCCGAACAACCACCATCCCATGCAGATCCCCTTCGTTCTTGTGTGTGCTTTGACTCCCAAGAGGCCGCGCCTGCTCTGACGCCCAAGAGGCCGCACCTCATCGGGCCTTCGCTGCGATCAATCGGCCATTTGTGTTGCAGTGCATCCTTCGGCTCCCAAGATGCCGCACCTTTCGGATGTACGAAGCATCGAAATTGTGGCGCTTTTTCCTTGCGCTCGACAAGCCCCTTTGTGTCTTGTGCTTGCACTTCCGAAGCGAGCGCGCTACCTTGCCAGACCAACCGAGTCCACCCACCGCAGCGCAGAGGACGCCATGCACCGCCAACCCAAAAAACAAGGCTTCAAGCATCTGCCTTTTCTACAAAAAAAGCAGGGGCTTCCCGATCCCGCGTCCCTCCCGCCCTCGATGGACAAACCCCCTCCCCCCACCGATATACCCGCCCAAGTGGACGATGAAGAACTCTTCGCCGCAGTCATGGCCGACGTGACGCCACTTCCTGAAAAGCCGATCCTTCCGCCTGATCTAGATCCCCCTCCCCTTTCTTCTTTCGCTCTCAACGAAGAACGCCTTGTGGTGCGCGAACTGGAAGATATCGTCGAAGGGCGCGCTCCCTTTGATATCATCTTTGGCGATGAGTTTATGGAAGGCTCCGTCCAAGGGCTGGATCCGCGTATCCTTCAACGGCTCAGGCGCGGAAAATACGCATGGCAAGGGCATATCGATCTACACGGTCTTCGGGTCGACGAGGCCCGCGACGACCTGCTGCAGTTTATCGACGAACATCGCAAAAAAGGCCATCGCTGCTTGCTTATTGTTCACGGTCGCGGCAACCACTCTCCAGACGGCGAGCCTGTCCTCAAACGCCGCCTGATCTCTTGGCTAACCCAAGGGTTTCTACAAAAAGAGATCCTCGCCTTTGCCACCGCTCGCCCGCACGACGGCGGGACGGGAGCCACCTACGTCTTGCTCCGACGCACACGCGGAGCCTAGCTCGCCTTTTGCAAGCTCGCGCAGCGTGAGCGCCTTGTTGTGAGGCACACGCGAAGCCGAGAAGATCCGTCGTATCGAGGGGAACGCCGCACCAAAAGTTCCGAGGCACCCCCAAAGTCCAGCGATTGACAGCGCTCCCCCCCTCGCCTATCCTGTCTTGGCGCGGGGCTTTTTTGGCCTTTTGCTGCCTGTTCTGCTGTCTTGCCTCGCCGCACACACAGTCCCCCGTATGTCCGCCCTTGTAAGCCTTCAGATGATCGGAGGTTTGGATGATTCGCCGCCCGTTTGTATATGGTACTTATTGCTTTTTGCTTGTGTTCTCTGTGCTGTTTCCTGCTTGCGTCTGCACACCTCCCACATTTCGGACGACGTGCAGCAGCGATGCCGATTGCCCCGTCTCGATGCGTTGCGATTTTACCACCGCACGCTGCGTCACCAACAAGATCAATCCCACTTGCACAGCCAACAAAGACTGTCCTCTTGGACAATCCTGCATCTCAGGTCAATGCACCATCCAATCTTGTGCGGATAACGAAACCATCGCTTGCGTTATCGGCGGCCAAACCGGCCCTTGCTCGGTCGGACAACGCACTTGCCGAAATGCTATCTGGTCGGGCTGCGAACCCAAAAACGCCACAGGCGTCCCCGAGACCTGCAATGGCCTCGACGATGATTGCGACGGTCAAGTCGATGAAGACTTCAAAGGAAAGTTCGAAGCCTGCGAAGTACCCGGGAAACTCGGCCCATGCCGCCTCGGAGTGCAAAGCCGCTGTGTTGCCGCCAAGATCCTTTGCGAGTCGACCTACAACCCGATCACCGAATCCATCAACAGCGCCAATTGCAACGACGGCATCGACAACGATTGTAACGGCCTGACCGACAAAGACGACCCCAAGTGCCAAACCATCACATGCAAAGCGGGAGACACCCGCCCTTGCTACGATGGACCCGTCGGCACCGAAGGCATCGGAGCCTGCAAAGGCGGCATCCAGTCTTGCATCAACGGCGTCTTTGGCCCCTGCCAAGGCCAAGTCCTCCCCACCAAGGAGCTCTGCAACAACCGCATCGACGAAGATTGCAACGGTCTTGCAGACGACAAGTGCGGCCAAACTTGCACCGCAGGACAACAACGCGAATGTTACTCGGGCCCCGAAAGCACCCGCAACGTCGGCATCTGCAAAGTCGGCTCACAGTTCTGCGTCAACGGCGAATGGTCCGATTGCCAAGGCCAAGTCCTCCCCACCAAAGAGATCTGCGAAGACAAGCTCGACAACGACTGCAACGGCAAGATCGACGATTGCCTCAACCCCAACCAATGTAAACTCGGCGAGGTACGGCCTTGCTACACAGCAGCTTCGGGCTGCAAGGCCGATGCAGCAGGCCAATACACTTGCCAAGGCGCGTGCAAAGCTGGAATGCAAAACTGCGGACCCAACCTAACGTGGGATCCATGCAAAGGAGAGGTCGGTCCTTCGGCGGAGATCTGCAACGACAGCATCGACAACGATTGTGACGGAAAGGTCGATGGTTGCGTCGCCCGTGATGAACTACTCTCCGCGAGTTGGGACAGCCTTTCTCCGATCAAACGATGGGACACCAAAACCCCCAAAGAGCTGCGCAGTTATACGGGCGGCCACACCGATATCGTCTACAGCGTGCGTATCAGCGCAGACGGAAAATACATCGTCACAGGCGGCCAAGACCAGCGCGTGATCTTTTGGGAAGTCGACACCGGCAAGCTGCTTTGGAGCGGGACCGACCATAACGCCTCGATCTTTTCCACCGCCATCGACACCAAGGGCCAGATCATCGCTTCGGGCGCTTCCGACGGAAAGATCTTTTTGTGGAATCCCACCACAGGAAAAGTCGATCGCCGTATCAACGCCAACACAGGCGGCGTTTATGCCCTTGCCATCGACCGCACCGACCGTTGGCTTGTCTCTGGTGGGGCCGATGCCAAGGTCCAGATCCGCGACTTTGCCGCATCCAATCCCAACGCCGTCAACACGCTTTCGGGCCACACCCTCGATATCTACGCCATCGCCATCGATCCAAAAAGCCGATGGATCGCTTCGGGAGGCCGCGATGCCAAGCCGATGATCTGGGATCTCAACAACCCCAAACTGCTCTACACGCTCGCAGGACCCACCCTCGGGATCACATCGCTCGCCTTCTCAGAAGATGGAAACACCCTTGCTGTCGGGAGTTCCGACTATACCATCACCCTCTGGAACATGACCACTTCTCCTCCCACACAGCGCGCCAAACTCACCGCTCCCAACAGCGATCCCGTCTACGCCGTCGCCTTCCACCCGCTAGGAAACATCCTTGCATCCGGCACTTACAACAGTCACATCATCCTCTGGAACCTCACCACCCAAACCATCCAATCCACCCTCACCAACGCACACAACGGCACCGTCTCTTCCCTGATCTTCCGCCCGTAAACTCGACCCGACCGCTCCAACCTTGTTTACTTGATTTCTCAGGTGCGCAGTTCGCTTGTGTTGTGGGGTTTCACCCCACGCCCCACAAGGGAGCTTTGCCCCCTTGACCCCGTATCGGCGAAGAGAACATCACTTTTCAAACCAACGGCTATGTCGCTTGAGCGTGTACGAACACAGGGGGCTTCTTGTCCACGTACCATACGAAATCCGCCCACAGTGCGCTAACATATAGGGGCAGCCACAGGAGGATGCCCAACAACAGGGCGTCTACAGCGGATCACACCTATCCTTCGATCACACTTCTCTTGCAGATCGTATCACGCCAGCACGAAAAGAGAGCGTCTTGAGGTGCTTCGTGTGGAGAAGGCCCAGAGAACAGGCTTGACAACAAAACGGGTGGCTCCTACTCTCTGCGCACTCGGAACGAAATGGGTTCGGTTCCTAAGCCTCCCACCTTGTGTCGCGACAATCAACAGCCCGATCTTTGCGCCCCAAACGCATCTCACAACCGAGCCGATCGAACCTCACCACCACGCACGAAGAAAGGACGGCGCTTCCTCCCCCTCCAAAGAAGGGGGTTTCCACGCCGAAGAGTCGATGAACACTTCTCACCGCTTGGAAGAAGCCCTTGGCCTGTTGGAATGTGCGAGCTACACAGCCGCTCTCGCAGCGTCCGATGCGATGCTCAAAGCCTACACAATCGAGTTTTTGGGACTGGAAGATATCGGAAGTGGCACGATCACCACAAAGATCTGGGGCGATGTCGAACAAGTCCAGAAAGCCATCGAGATCGGCGTTGAGATGGCCGAACAGGTCGGCGAAGTCATCAGCCTACACGTGATCGCTTCCCCTCATCCTTCGCTGCGCAAATACCTACGAAAAGAGTCTCTCTAATATTCTCTGAGCGCCAACGTTTCGACCCCGAGGACCCTAGGGGCGACACAGAAGACAAAAGCCCCCGTGTTCGGGCAACAACAAGCGACAGCATCGTTGGTTTGAAAGACCTCTGCTCTCTTCGCCGATACGGGGTCAAGGGGCGACAGTCTATAGCGGGGTGTGGTATCTCGCCCCACAAAACTTATCACAAGAAAGGAACGCGGATGCAAACAAGATGGTCGGATCAAGCCGCAAAAGAGGCGATCCAACACTACGCCGCCCACAACGAAGATATCGCCCTGCGCGTTTACACTTCCCGTCTGATCGGCCAAGAAGACGCGCTGGTCTTACACGGAGGCGGAAACACCTCTGTCAAGACGGTGGTCCGCAACAAACTCGGCGAAGAGATCGAAGTCCTCGCCGTCAAAGGCAGCGGCTGGGATCTCAAGACCATCGAACCCCAAGGCTTTCCTTGCGTTGATCTGAACCATTGTCGCAAACTTCGCGCTCTTCCCGCTCTCTCCGACGAAGAGATGGTCAACGAGCTACGAACCCACCTACTCGACTTCAACGCGCCCAACCCTTCGGTCGAAGCGCTGCTGCATGCGTTCCTTCCACACAAGTTTATCGATCATTCCCATGCAGACGCCATCCTCGCCATCGTCGACCAAGAAGACGCCGTGACGATCTGCAAACAGATCTACGGTGACTCCCTTGTCATCGTCGACTACATCATGCCCGGCTTTGCGCTGTCCAAAAAAGCCGCCGAAGCCTACGAAGCCAACCCCCATGTCAAGGGACTTTTGCTGCTCAAACACGGGCTGTTCACCTTCGGCGACACCGCTCAAGAAAGCTACGAACGCCACATCGAAGCAGTCACTCTCGCCGAAACCTACATCCAAAAATCCCAACGCCGCGCCCTCACGATCCCCCATCCCCAAGCACTACCCGAACAGATCATCGAACAGCTTTATCCGATACTGCGGAGTTTGTATCACGAACTAAGCGGAAAGCCTTGGGTGATCCACACCCGCAACACCGAAGCCACGCGCCAATTTTCCTCCAGCACCGAAGCCCTGTCTTGGACGCAGTTCGGTCCGATCACTCCCGATCATGTGATCCGCACCAAAGCCACCCCCTGCGTCATCCACGATATCCCCCATGAACCCGAAGCCTTGCGTATGCACCTTCGCAACGAGATCATCGCCTACCAAGAACGTTACCACGCTTATTTCACGCGCCAACAAACACGCGCAAAGACCGCCAAAACCGAACTCGACCGCCTGCCGCGTGTGTTTTTGATCGCGGGCCTCGGCCTCGTGACGATCGCTCCCCAAGAAAAAGCCGCCCAGATCGCCGCCGATATCTACGAACACACCCTCGAAACCATCCAAGACGCGATGGCGATTGGCCGATATCAGCCCGTCAGCGAAGCTGATATCTTTGAGATGGAGTACTGGTCGCTCGAACAAGCCAAGCTCGGCAAAAGCAGCGCTCCCCCTCTCCAAGGCCATGTCGCCTACATCACAGGAGCGGCCTCAGGGATCGGACTCGCCTGTGCAAAAACCTTCGCCAAAGCGGGCGCTCACCTCTACCTCGTCGATATCCAAGCCGAGCGCCTCCAAGAAGCCGCCACACAGATCCGCCGTTCGGGCGCATCAGTCGAATGGCAGATGGTCGACGTCACCGATGCCAACGCCGTCCGCGCCTCTGTCTCCCGTTGTGTCCATCGCTTCGGCGGAATCGACCTCGTCCTCTCCAACGCAGGAGCCGCCTTCCAATCCCTGATGGCCGATTGCGAAGACGATCTCTTACAACGCAGCTTTGCCCTCAACTTCTTCTCCCACCAGTCCCTCGCCCAAGCCGCCACACAGATCATGCGACGTCAACGATACGGCGGCGCTTTGTTGTTCAACGTCTCCAAAGCCGCCCTCGATCCCGGCCCTCAGTTCGGCCCCTATGCCACCGCAAAAGCCGCAACAATGGCCCTGATGAAGCAATACGCCCTCGAAGGAGCCCCCCACAAGATCCGCGCCAACGCCGTCAACGCGGATCGTATCCGAACAGGCCTCTTTACCGAAGAGTTCGTCCAACAACGCGCCGCTGCGCGTGGCCTCGCTCCCGAAGCCTACTTCCGCGCAAACCTCCTTGGTGTCGAAGTCTACGCCGAAGATGTCGCGCAAGCCTTCCTGCATCTTGCACTTGCAGAAAAAACCACCGCCACGATCTTGACCGTCGATGGCGGAAATATCGCAGCCAGCCCACGTTAAACGGCCTCATCCCGGCCTTCAAAGCACACAGGATCTCCCATGACCACCAAGATCTTTGAACACATCGTTATCGGCTACGACTTTTCCGAGTCTTGCCGCATCGCACTCCACGAAGCTGTCCGCCTCGCACAGCGCCACCACGCCAAACTCACCCTCTTTCACGCCATCGACGACCTTCTGCTCCAATACAACCACCTGATGACCCTCTCCCCGCCCGAACTCGAAGCCGCCATCCACGCAGAAGCCAAAAAAGATATCGATGCACTACTTCAAAAAGTCGGTGGATCGGTGATCTACGAAGTCCACATCTGTAGCGGAAAACCTTACAAGGAACTGTTGGCCTTTTGCCAAAAAGACGATGTGAGCTTGCTCGTCATCGGAAAAACAGGCGCATCCGCCCTTGAGCGCATCCTGCTCGGCAGCACTGCCGAACGCCTGCTCCGTCATGCCGATGTGCCCGTCCTGCTCGTTCGCCCCGACAAAGAACCCGGCTTCCAAAAGATCCTTGTTCCCGTCGACTTCTCCGAGCTTTCACAGATGGCGCTCAAAGAAGCCTTCGCACTCGCGATCCACGAAGGCGCCAGCCTCGAAGTCCTCCACATCGTCGAGTTTGGCACTCTTCCGCTGCCCGCTGGTGTCGGTGCGTTTGAAGAAGCCCTCAATCTTCCCTTGGTCATGCAGGACCAAGCACGCGAAGAGATGGCCCGCTTTATCGCTGACTTTGACTTTGGCGATATCCACGTCCACACCCACCTGACTGTCGGTGCGCCCGATCAAGAGATCACCCGTTATGCCGAAGAAAATAGCTGCGATCTGATCGTCATGGGTTCCGTCGGTCGTACAGGACTCCAAGGCTTTTTGCTCGGCAACACCGCTGATCGCGTGTCCCGCCGCGCACAATGTTCCCTCCTCACCCTCAAGCCACCCCGCCTCACCTGAGACCTCTCGACTAATTCCAGCTTTTACCGTCTGCCTCGCCCACAGCCAACATCGGGAAGGTGTGGTGGATCATCGCGATATCATCCGATGCAAGGGGACCACGCCATTCTTTGTGCGTAAGGATATCGGTGGTACGCGCTTCAAGACACACAGCAGGGTAAGGCAACATCGCGACATCGTGGCCGATGACTGCACACAAACGGCGTGACAACTCGACAGCATCGATCTCACGGTTGAGTTCTTCGACCACAAGATCCGCGACTTCGCTCAACTTGCCATAACGCAAGCCGTACAGTTCCCACGTTGCATCTTGTTCGATGTGTGCGGCGTGATGAGCAAGAGCTTGTTCAAGCGCAGCCTGAAAACGCGGTGGCAAGGGGCGATAGATCTGACGCAGTTCGTGTTGGATGCGAAAGCGCACAGGCAGGCCGCGAAAGACTTGAAGATAGACTTCCACGCAGCCCATCGCATCGTGCATCGCTTCTTTGCTTTTCAGATCGCTTTGCGGCCCCAACACGATGCTGGTGTTTTGCAACTCGACCACACCCATCTCAGGATGCGGCCACGATGGACAAACCAGACCAACCCGCGCTACCGAAGGGACGAAGGCTTCTTCAAAACGACGGCTCACTTGCATACACATGACAAAACCTCTCTGCTCGGGATAACCCGAAAAAACGTATCGAGTAAGGAGAAAATGGATCTATAAAAAAAGCGGAACGCTTTAAAAAGGCGATGGATACGGTGGGATGACCAAACCGTCTTGAAACGCGGCGGGACAGTAACGCAAGTTCAAAGAAAAGTCAAGCAGAAATATTACACGCAAGAAAAAAGTTTGAAACAATGTCCTTCACCAAGAAAACCAAGGCACTCCCCACACAAACAGACTTGATTTCATACCAATACAGTAAGAAAGGAGTAACGCGATGATCCGAAAGAAGTCCGTTCGAACCTTCGTGCGCCCCTTCAAGGGCTATCGATCTCTTTTTGGAGGGCAGCCCCCGGGTTGGGCAGAAAGCTATCGAGACGGATCTGGATCTTGGTGGCGGTGGTGGTGGGTTTTGGGATCGCCCAACTGGAGATCAAGTTGAGTGTGGTGCCTTGTTGCTTGTTGATCTGTTGATCAAAACAGCGTTCAGCGTGCGCAAAAGATTCTTCGGGCTTTTGCGCAAACCACGACACGCGCACACAAAAGCGATCTTCCCCATCTCCGACACTGCCGATCCAAGCGGCTGTTCCTGTGTTTTTGATCTCGACTTTGATCAACACGCGGTCATCTTGCAGACGCTCCGATGTCACCGATGCGATCGACAAGATCGGCTGCGCACAACCCACCAACCAACTCGCCAAAAAGATCACCCCCATCAAACCGATCGCCCCATCCAAGGCAAACCAACGACGCACCTGTCTCCACCTTTTCACCGAAAACTCCTATACACCGAGCGGATCAAAACAACGCCCCCACGAATACGCGAGGCTGCTCTTTCAAGACAAGCTGCAAAGACTCCAAACAACCGCAACAGCTTGACACAACGACCAAGATCGCACAACAAACAACCTTTGCCAACCTGCAAAACCAAGTGCAAGGAGATCGATCGATGACCGTCGATGTACGCAAAGAAGCCATCCAACAATACCTCGAACAAGCCTTTGAAGAACCCGTCACCCTCGAAGGGATCGGCCCGATCGGAGACTTGAGCGAACAAGGGATCAAGGGATTTGGTTATGGTAAGCCGCTGTTGTTGCGTTATCGGCGGGGTAAAGATATCGAAGAGGCCGTTCTTTCGGTGATGAAAGGAGATGCTTATGGCCACCAATTTTTTTGGGATCGCGCCGCTGTCTTGCTTTTTCAATACGCCACCGAAGCCAATATGGAGAAGCATGTCCGTCCCAAAGGCATCGGATACATCGACGAGACAGGAAAGATGATCCCAGTTCGTCGCCCTCAAGAGTTTTTTATCTTGCATGAAAAGCTCGAAGGGTACGACTATTTCAAAGATCTCGTCCGCATCCAAAAAGGCGACTATCGCAGCACAGATCGGCGACTGGTCGAAGACTTTGCGCGGTGGTTGGCCCGCGTCCATGCCCACAAACACACCGCACCCGATCTTTACCATCGCCGAATCCGCGAGCTGATCGGCAGTTCGGAGTGCATCTACGGCCTGATCGACGGTTATCCCCATCCTTACGAGGACTTTGCTCCTAAACGGTTCCAAGCGCTCGAACATACCTTGGTGGATTGGCGTTGGCGTTTGCGCGGGTATCCGCATCGTTTGGCTGCGGTACATGGCGACTTTCATCCTTGGAATGTGCTGGTCACCGAAGAAGGGGCGTTTATGACGCTGGATCGCAGCCGTGGCGAATGGGGCGAGCCTGCCGACGATATCGCCACGATGACCGCCAATTATCTGCTGTTCGGACTCTCCGATGCCTCGACGCTCAAGGGGCCTTTTTGGGAGATGTATCTTGCTTTTTGGGAGACGTATCTCGAAGCGACGCAAGATCGCGAGATCTGCGAGGTGATCGCCCCCTTTTATGTCTTTCGTGGCCTTGTGATCGCCTCGCCGCAGTGGTATCCCACGCATCCTCCCGCCCTGCGCCGAAGCCTCTTGCATTTTCTCGAAGCTGTCCTCCAAGAGTCACACTTCGATTACCGCGAGATCAACCGCTACCTCAAAGGCTGAGACGGTGGGACTCGCGCTGCGGCTTCGTCCTTTGGAATCGGCTATCTACGTCGATACATGGAACATCAAAGGCTGAGACGAGGGAACTCGCGCTGCGGCCCCCGTGTTCGGGTAGGTATTCCCCATGCTTTCGGGAGTGTTGATGACTGCACACAAAACGAACAACCAGACACCAAAAAACACCGAAGGATGGGCGCTGTGGTTTGTGGGTCTGCCGGGTTCTGGCAAAAGCACCATCGCTCGCTGCGTCTTTGAAGCGCTACATCCGCAGGAGCCGCGACTTGTGTTGTTGCAGATGGATGCGTGGCGCAAGCTGCACTTGCCAGACAGCGGCTACACCCGAGAAGAGCGCGAATCTGCGTACCGCGCATTTGCCCAGATGGCCGCCGAGCGCGTCCATGCGGGCGATCGCCTCTTGCTTGATGGAACCGCCTACCGCCAAACGATGCGCCGATATGCACGTGACAAGATCGTTCGATTTGCCGAGATCTACGTGACGTGTCCATTGGAGATCGCGATGCAGCGGGAGTCATCACGCCCTCAAGGTCTTGTGATGGCCGAGATGTACCGCAAGGCCCTCTGGCGCAAACAAACAGGACAGACGGTCCCTGATCTGGGCGAAGTCATCGGCGTGGATATCGAATTTGAGATCGATCCTTGCGCCGAATGTGTCCTTGATAGCAGTCAACTCTCCCCACAACAGGCTTGTGATCGCATCGTGGCTTGGCTCGAACAAAGCGGTTGGCTGTCTGATGCTGTTGAAAACGTCCGTCAATCCGTCCAAAAGGGTTTCATCTGACCACAAGCACCGAGGCTTCCCTCTGTTCTTTTCGTTTTGAAGGGTTTCACATGACCGCAACCACCGAGGCTTCCTTCTCGTCTTTTCGTTTTTCTCGAATCTTCCGCCTTGTGTCGATCTTTTTCGGATCGTTTGTTCTGCTGTTGTTTGGGGTGGGTTGGTATTTTTCCTCGATGTTGATGTATCCCGGCCCCCCGCGTTGTTGGGCAGAGAGTTTTGTCTTTTGCCAAACCCCCAAAGAACGGGGTCTTTCCTACGAAGAGATCGCCTTTTCCTCGGCAGACGGGACACGTCTTCATGGGTGGTGGATTCCTGCACCCAAAGCGACAAGGGCGATCATCTTTTCGCATGGTCGAGGCGGAGATCGCCGTGCTTCGTTGCGCTTGTTGCCTGCGCTTCATCGGGCCGGTTTTCACGTCATGGCCTTGGACTACCGAAACTGCGGTCAAAACCAGCGCAGTTTCAACAGCATGGGAGGACTCGAACGCCAAGACCTCCGCGCCGCCATCGACTTTGTTGAAAAAACCAAACGTATCCATCGCATCGGCTTATTCGGAGAGTCCTTGGGTGCGGCCATCAGCATCCAAATCATGGCAAGCGATCCACGTGTCGCCACCGGCATCTTTGAAGGAGGGTTCGCATCCGTCAAGGACGTCGTCGCACAACGCGCCCACGAACTCTACGGGCTCCCGCGTTGGCCGCTTTTGCCTATCGTCTTTTGGCTGTACAACTTGCGAACGGGCGTAGACTTCGACGCGATCAACCCCGAAACCCACATCGCTCGCATCGCCCCCCGCCCGATCTTGTTGATCCACGGCGACGCGGATCGTGTAGTCTTTCCATCCCACGCCCATCGACTCTTTCGTGCTGCCCGAGATCCCAAGACGCTCTGGATCGTCAAAGGCGGAAAACATACGCAAACTTGGCAACAGCAACGCAAAACCTTTGAAGAACGTGTCGTCCATTTTTATCAGAACACGCTACCCGCTTCTCCCTAAAAAACCTTCACTTCTTTTTAAAAGAAAGAGCGATCCTCCTCGACTCTCCGGTATTTCCGCCTTAACAAGGCGCGTATGGGGCAGCGCCCCCAAAAAACCGTTTTACTGCGTAAGTCCAGAACGCTTACGAACACCATCCTAGCGCGGTGATTTGGGGAGAAGCAGCGCGGGTTCACGCAAGAGATGGAGTCCCAACAACGAGCGCTGCGCACAGACGTGTTCGACGCCAGCGTCAAGGTCGGCCCGAACAGCGTCACGAAACAACAAGCGAGCTTCTCGACGAAGACGCGCATCTATTTCGGCAAAATGCTTCCGTTGAACAGGCGTCAGACGATGCCCAAACAACGCACTGTCCAAGAAACCACGTATACGCCAAGACAACCAAGCCTTGGTTTGTGCTCCACGAAAGCGCGCACAAGACGACCACAGCGGCTGCTCTAAGGGAATGATCTGCTGTAGGCTTGCTGCCGTTTCGTTTGACAAACGCGATATCTCTTCGAGACCTTGGGACGGTTCCTTGTCAAAGTTTTCTTCCCATGCGAACTGCAAGATTTGACGCATACCCCGCAAAGAATGGAGATAGTAGGCGCTCGCCAAAAACTCCCGAATGTTCGCCTTTTTTTTGGGTTCTTCGATGGCGCTCAGGCGGTCTTTTTGCGCGAGAACACACAACACCGCAGCGTTTAACACGCTGTCTTCTGCGCCTGTTCGCAACAACAAAAACATCCTTGCTGCGCAAGATTCAAGACGCAACAACGCCGCATCGACCGATTTTTCTTGCGTCAGGCTGACCGAAGGAGGGGCATCCGAAGCAGAGACGGGCAGATCAGACAAGGCCACCCACCGCTGCGAAAAAGGGAGGAAGTAACGTAGGGCGTGTTTTTGTGTCGTGGTTTCGGTGCGTTGGGGATGTTGTGGAAAAAGGAACGCTTCAAACAACCGATGTTGGGCGTGAAAACGTTCATGAGCGCGGCGACTCTTGTGGCTTGGCCGCTCCAAAGCCCCGCCAAGAGGGAGTGTCGGAGACGGCAGCAACGCACCCTCTCGCTTTTCGGGAGATGGCGCAGAGCGAGAGGGTTCGGTCGTTTGTTGTGAAGCATTCGATGGACAGGGAAGATTCGGCGATCGAGTAGAAGCCGAGCAAGGCGTAGGCAACGGAAGATTCGGGTGAGCCTTTGGGGACGTTGGCACATGAGGAGCCGAGGCATCGGGGTTGTTGGCGGTGGGGGCGGTCGCTTTGTTGGCGGTAGGGGTGGTTGCTTTGTTGGCGTTGGGAAGGATGTTTTGTTGGGTAGGAAAGATCAGGCGCACCAATTGTTGCGGGATTAAGGGAAGAATGCGCATCCCCGCCATCACAGAAAGCCCCAACACAGGTGATTTAGAAGAAAAAGATGTTTGTGCAGAAACGATCGGTGGATGTTGTTGCGGCGATGGGGAAGATGAGCCGCTGTGCGAAGGGTGCGGGTTGTCATGCGTAGAAGCAGCGACAACCGCCTTGACACCGTTTTTGCTCTTCAAAGCAACGTTTGTTTTTTGTGCATTTGCGACGGCGGTTGGTTGTGGATTGCCTGCTGCGTTGGGTTGTGAAGCTCCCGCATCAAGGGGTTTTGGGCTACGTGCTAAGGCTGGTTGTGTTTGCGCTGATGTGGGAGAAGGCGATTTACTCGGTGGCTCGTGCTTGTTTGGAGTGGCTGGGATCGCTGGATGCGAAGCAGAGTTTGCAACAACGACAGGAGAAGCGATGCGGGGAGTGGGCGGAGCTTCTGGTTGAGTAGGAAGCTCCGCAGAAGTCGGAGAGTTGGGCTTTTTGGTGATGAGAGTGGGAGAGGATTCGGGTTCTTTATGCGTGAGTTTAACAGCTTTTTTGCAAGGGGCTTTTGCTGATCCGCAAGGTGTTTCTGGATCGGTTTGAAGGGATGGGTGATCGTGCGACGAAGAGGGCAAGATCGGTTGCGCGCTCACGCGGGCACGAGAAGCGGACGGAGATATCGAAGGCGACGCGCCGTCTTTCAAAGCAGAAGGGGCTTCTACGATACGCAGCGCGACAGGGCGAAGAGACGGCGTAGATGAAGAAGGGAGACGGATAGGCGTGGTGTCTTTGGCTGGGATGCTCGGAACAACGGAAGGGGCGTTCTCGATCGTGCGAACCAAACGCGGGATATCTTCGGTGGGTGGCTGTTGTGCGTTTGGGATCTTTGTCTCATGGTCTGACGGCACAACAGAGCGCGGGCGCGAGGCTGGCTCGGCCTGCTGTGTGGTGGGCTTGGGTCGATCAAGCGAGGCGGAAGCGACGGAGCGCGCTCGCCGCTTACGGACAGCACGCGCTCGCCGAGCCATGCGTGTTTTGATGGAACTTGGTGGGGGGGTGTGTTGTGGCTCAGCAAGATGTTTCACGCCCCGAAGTGACGGGGACTCTGGGCGGCGAGGAACTCTTGATGGATTGGCGTGGATTGCAGCGAGGGGACTTGTGCGTGCTGTGGGCTTTTTCCCTTGCGGTTGTGCGACAAGCGCCTTAGGTGGGGGTGCGACAAAAGGCGAGGTGGGGAAAACCCAAGAAGGCACCCAAGGTACGGATGTTTTGATGTTGCGAGCTTGCATCTCCCACCAAGATCGGCCTTCAGGAGCGAGGCTCCACATCGACGCTCCCGCACACGTCCCCAAAAACAACATCAACCAGCCAGAGATCCAGCGCGGGCGTTGTGAGGGTTCATAGCGGTGGACGCACACGCGAACGGCAGCAGGGACTTCAGGTTCCACCACAAGAGGCTCCACGAACGCACGATCCGAGGGCATCACTTCTGCTTCGGCGTGGGTTTGAGGCGGCCTGTCTTCGCTCAAAAGCATCGCAGGCGTAGTGGCTTCGCCTTCAAAGATCGGTGTTTGGGCCAAAGCAGACCACAACTCTTCTGCGCGAGCAAACCGATCTTCGGGCGCTTTGGCCAGCAGCTTCATGACCACACGATCCAGATCTTCGGCAAAACCACGATCAGGACAAGCCACACGCAACGGTTCGGGAGGGACAGACACATGCGCGTGCAAAGTCGTAAACAAAGAAGACGCGATATCTTCGGGCTTTTCACCAAACGGCCATCGTTGCGCCAACAGCTCGTATAAGATCACACCAAGGGCATACAGATCACTGCGCACAGCCACTTCTTGATTCAGGCATTGCTCTGGTGACAGGTAATAGGGCGATCCGACCACGCCTTGCGTAAAGTCCCCGCCATCGCTGCCTGCGTTGGGCTTTGCCAGCCCAAAATCCAGCAGCTTGATCACGAGGCTCTCTGTTTCTGGGGAAAGCACAAAGATATTGTTGGGTTGCAGATCTCGATGAACCCCGCCCCCCCGATGCAGCGCCTCCAACGCTTGGCAAAGTTGAAAAACCAAAGAAAACAATTGTTTGGGCGTAGGGCTGGGGTATTCAGTCAGCCATTCCCGCAGGGTGCGCCCTTCCAGATGTTCCATCACAAAAAAAGGCCCCAACACGGGATCTTGGTGGAGATGGCGATCCATCCACACGATCTGCGAACAATCAGCCGCAACACCGTTGATCTTCGCTAAGTCTTCACGGATACGTTCTTCGCTGCCCTCGCGAGTCCAAAGCGAAGGATGGGGAAATTTGAGAACACAAGGGTGAGGTAGATCCGAATCCTTGGGTGGAGAAGCGAGATACAGCGAACTCATCGCTGTCTTTAACAACAGCTTTTCAAGTACAAACCCGCCTTCTACGGGATCGAGAGGAAAGCGGCAAACTGGACAAAAGCGGCTGTGGGCCGCGATCTGCTCCAGCGGGGCATGACAATGACTGCACTCTGTGTGACGCATCCACACATCCTTCAAGCAAGACCGAAAAAAGATCGCGATGGCTCTCGTTTTCCGACAAAAACACAAACTCATGCACGAAACGACGACGCCGTTTCTCACCAGAACATCCAGCACCTTCAACGGGCGAGAACATCTAGCACATCCAACGAGTTGCCTTTATGCGCTTAATACCATCGAAAACCTCGGTCAATGGACAAGAAAGTTGACTTACACAACGGATCGCTGTTTACGATCCGAGCGAGTACCGCGACAAAGAGGTCACATCACAACGCAAGATCACGAACTTTCCGAGAACATCCACAAAACAACAAACCCTACACATCAAGATATCGGCGTATCGACCGATCTGTCCTGCTTTTTTCTCTTTGGCTTGACCAGCCCACTTTGGCCTATACTACACATCACAAACGCCCGCAAGCAGCTTTGCGTCCTACATCCTCTCCCAAAAAGACACGACACCTCCATCGCATCGCTGCATCACAACACAAAAACGACCAACAGAACGGAGATTTCAACCATGACGCTCCCCCATGCCTTTCCTCTCCTAGCTCCCTCACCCAAAGCACACCCCTTGTGGCTTGTTTTCTTCTTCTGCGTCTTCTGCATCCCAAACAGCCTCCATGCCCAACTCCAACGCCTCGATATCCTTGCGGGTGGGCAGATCATCGGTGCTTCGTTGGCGTTGCCGATCTCCCATCGTGCCGAACTCTTCCTTAACAAACGTTGGAACGTTCACGCGATGCGGGTGTACCTCTCGCACGCCACGCTCCGCGTCCATCCACACGGCCAAGTCCACCTCGAAGCCACACGCACTCACCCCCGATTCGCCTTGCGCTACGATCTCCAACGCCGACTCCAGCGCATCGATCGCTACACGCTCGAATACAACGACCTCGGGCGGATCCAACGCATCGGAAAAATACAGTTCACCTACGATAAGTTCGGTCGCATCGAACAGATCGACACACTACAACTGCGCTACGATATCAACGCACGCCTCACTCACCTCGGAACGCTTCTCCTACGCTACGGGAACAACCAAAAACCCCAACAGATCGGCGACATCAAACTCACTTATGACGACCAAGACCGACTTCAACAGATCGACACCCAACGCCTTCGCTACGATGGCCTTAACGCCCAGATCATCTCCATCCAAGGACACCTCGAATCTCCCCGATTGATCGTGCATTGGGATCTCAAAGAAACAGGAAGGCGCCTACAATACGGCGACTAGTACACGCCTCAAACAAAACCGCTCGTGGAATGTCGCGGCCCCTGCACAACGAAAAACCATTCGCCCCTTGACTACTCTCACTTGAAACGTAACCTTTGCCGTCGCTCAACGGCTGCCTCGGATGCTCCCGCTGGATGCGCAATTTTGCACCGCACCTCGAAACGCAAGGCGGCTGGTCATTCCCCACAAACAGAAACACAGAAAGGTTCGCCCCGTGAACAAAACACAAAAAAATCGCGCCATCTTGATCGAAAAACTCAACCAGATCTTGGCTTGGGAGAAACGCGCCGAAGCGATGTATTCGCACTACGCCGCGTATGTGAAAGGACTCCATCGCTTGCACCTCAAGCCCTTCTTTGAAGGCGAAGCCAACGAATCCACCCTCCATGCTCGCCAAGTCCGCGAAGCCATCGTCCACCTTGGCGGTGTCGCCATCACCGAACAAGATCCCACCGCGATCAAGCACACCACCAACTACCGCGAGATGTTGGCCGAAGCCTTGGAAACCGAAAAGCGCGCTGGAGCGGGATACGCAGGACTGCTCGAACACATCGATGAAAATGACGAACTCTACGATGTGTTGCAACAGATCCACTTCGCCGAAGAACGCAGCCTGATCGAACTCAACCACCTCCTCGACGGCTGATTTTACGATGTGTTGCAATCGCTCCACTTCGCCGAAGAACGCAGCCTGATCGAACTCAACCACCTCCTCGACGGCTGAGACGAGATCATCCCCGACCTCCGCATACATCCACCGACCTTCCCATCCCCCATCCCCAAAAGGCCGAGATC
The DNA here is from genome assembly GCA_023150835.1 of Myxococcota bacterium. Taxonomy (GTDB): domain Bacteria; phylum Myxococcota_C; class UBA6777; order UBA6777; family UBA6777; genus JAKLKB01. Next base: position 30,364 of record JAKLKB010000059.1, read on the forward strand.
AACGCACCTTATCGAAGAACATCAAGACAGATTTGACGCGACCAAAAGCAGGGATACGCACTTTGCCTTGTTTTGCACCTTGGATCAGCTCACACACCGAAAGATGGGCTGTTTGGCCGATCTGTTGGACATCCGGATCGCGTCGCATCCCGATCCCCACGCGGATCGGTAAAAATGGCACGCGCACGCTTTGATCGACAGAAAGATTTAGCCCCACCGAAAAGTCCGACACTTCGAGCGTAAACGTCGTGTCTTGTCGGATCGGGATCAATCGATGGCTTTGATAGATGGCCTTAAGGCGATGGTGCGCAACAGGCGTCTCAAGCTTTTGACTTCCCAACCAAACCGTCAAAAACGGTGAAGGCAGTTTCATTGAGCCGATCCCTGTATGCCAAGGTTTCCCATCAGCGCGGGTCTCCGTCACATCGACCTCTGCGATACGCACGCGATACACACCTTCGCAGCGCGGATCACTGACCACTTGTTGTAAGGGTTCGATCTTGAGTTCCAACATCTCAACTTGACCGAACGACCGCAAGATCAAACGCCCCCCCTCCACAAACACCCGAGGAAGATGCGGTGTTGAAAAACGCCCGATCGGATCTTCGGCCCACCGCTGGATCAGTTCTCGCGTCGAGCGATACGTCCCCAAAAAGTCGTGTGCCACGGTCTCATCATCATCCGTCACCGTCACCGTGAGCGGCTCGTTGCCTCGAATACGAAAGACGTGCGAGGCATTCCACTCCGGATGAACCGTGTTGTTGAGCGTTGGTGTAATGAACACATCGTAATCGCCAAGCTGGATCTTCACCCGAGGATCAGGCGCACGACGGCCTTCGCTCAACCTCTTGAAATCTTCGTTTTGCGTGTAGATCGAGATATCTTGCAGCCCGCGTGGTGGAAGACTCGGCGTACCCGCCCCCGGACAACCATCCCAACAATCGCCTTTTTCGTTGAGCGGCCACAAGCGGGCTTTTACCACCGTCACCCGCACAAATTGCACAGAAGGCGGGATCGCAAAAGGCTTTTGCGTGATCGGCAAATTCGCCTCAAACTGCTTCAAACGCTCCATATGCACAAACACCCGCTCGACTTGCCCGAATGTCGGGATCTCCCAAACTCCGCCATCTTCCCAAACCGCCGCAGGAAGGCCATGTCCGCGATAGACACCGATCTCTTCCGAAGAAAAGGCGTCCTTGTCAAGCAATCTGATCTCGATCCGATCATCCTTCCCAAGACGCACAAACTCGGGCTTTTTCCACACAGGCTGCAAGGTATCTTGGCGCACATCCGTTTTCCACGCATGGCCGCCCATCTTGATCTCCGCCCACGGATCAGGCGCTCCTGCGCCCGAGGCCACCTCCCGAAAACTTGGCTGCGTATAATACGGCGTAAACTCACGCAAACCACGCGGCGGAAGCTCCTTCACTTTCCCCCAACAATCCCAACACTGTTGCGATACTTTCACCGGCCAGATCTGCGCACGGATCATCGAGATCCGAAACAATCGCTTGGGTTGCGCTACAGGCCGCATCTCTTCCGTACGTGCGGTCTTTTCAGCTACAGCCTTTTTGGTTTCGCTCTTTTCGGCTTTTGTGTCGGTGGCCTTAGGAGATGCTGTAATCTTCGAGACATCCGTCTTTTGTGCAGTCTCTTTGGGAGTTTGTTTCGCGATCTCTTTGGGCGTTTGCTTCGTGGTCTGTTTGGGCGTTTCTTGCGCGGTCTTTTTGGCAGTCAGTTCATGGGCGAGAGTCCTTGGCACAGGCGCAACACTCGGTGAATTGGGCTTGTTCTTGTCTTGTGCAGAGGTTGAGGGCGAGTTGGGTTCTGTTCCACGCGCATACACCACTGCCCCTGAAGGCTCGGCCAGCTTTAACGCGGCCATCGGCATCACAGAAGGGCTTCTCGCGATCTTGCTCTCTTTCTTTTCGACGTTCAAACGAACGATCTTGAATTCGATCGACTCCACTTGCATTACTTTGCGCAAGATCAGCCGCCCACCTTCCAATATCTCGCGTGGAAGGCGTTCTTCTTCGACGCGTCCGATCCGATCGCTTCCCCAAGCGTCCACGTCCTCGACCTGCACCTCAAAGCGATCGGTGGGTTTTACCCGCAATAACTTTGTGACCTCCCAAGTTGGTTGCGTGGTGTTTTTGACGACAGGTGTCACGATCTGATGCGGTCCGATGCGCAAAATCACCCGAACATCGGGCGCTTTCCAGCCTGTCGTCATCTGGCGGAAACCTGTATGCCGCAGATAATGGGCGTAGGGATGAAACCCCCGCTCAGGCAACGATATCTTGCCCCACCCACAGGCATCCCAACACTCGCCTGTCGCTTTCACCGGCCAGATCTTCGCTCCCACGATCGAAAGGCGCACCCAAACCCCTTCTTCTTCTATCGGCTTGGCCCCCACAGGCAAGGGAACAGATATCCCCAAAAAGCCGAACAATCCAAGCAAAAACAACCCGATCTTGTTTTGTTTTGAGTGGTTCGACATGTGCAACCTCCTCTCTGCTTTGCGCTTCCCCTGCGTCACCGCTGTGTCCGGTCAAGCCCTTGATCACCAAGAACCGCCAAAAAGCGCCTACTCCTCTCGCAACATAAGACCGGCCCCACACCCCCGCAATCCGCCCCTTCACTTGCTCGCTTCTCCCACCCACTTCTCGCACCGCTTCTCCCACCGCGATCGTATGGTTTTTCGGATCGCGATCAGCCTGTCGGTGGTGATTTTTCTTCGATCTCCCCTCGAAAAAAATGGCTCCCTTCATAGCGTGAGAGGGCCTCTCTCAAAAACACCTTGACCACCGCAGCCATCGGCACAGCCAACAAGATCCCCACGATCCCAAACAACTTCCCCCCCACCAAGATCGCGATCATCACGACCAGTTCAGACATCCCTGTGTGTTCTCCCACGACTTTTGGCGTGAACACAAACACGTCGCACATGTGGATCGTAAACATCCCGATCAACACAATAAAAAATTGCCACTGCAATTGAAATTGAATCAAAGCAACCGTCAGCGCGATCAAATAGGTGATAAAAAAGCCAAGGTAAGGGATGACGTTAATCAGCGCACCGAGCAACGCAATAGCCGGAGCCATCGGCACTTGTACAGCGGAAAGCACGATCATATAGCACGAACCAACGATCATTGAGACCGTGATCTGCCCACGAATAAATCCCGATATCATCTGATCGATCTCACGCAAACGGCCCAACGCCCAACCCCGCATACGCGGGGGAATCGATTTGACCACCCTTTCCTCTACATGTTTGTAATCTTTGAGAAAATAAAATGTGAACAGCGGAATAAACAGAAAGTTGAAAAGGGCGATCAACAGCGTCACACCGCTCAAAAAGATCGACGAAAAAAACTGCGTGAGCGGCTTGACCATGCTTGGGACGTATTTTTGGATCTGTTCGCCCCATTGTGTGATCGCTTCGGTGAAATTTTTGGGAAAATGGAATTTGAAATTGACTTCCGCCCACACTTTAAGTTTGTTTAGCGCGGTCGGAAGTTGCTGCATCAAGCGCGCAAACTCATCAAACGAGTGCGATAACGCCGGCAACAACAGCAACACCACTGACACCAACAGCACCACCAACAACAACACAAACATCGAGATCGCCGCGCTTCGGCTGATCCCGAGCTTTTCCATCCGCACCACCAACGGGTTCAACAGATACGCCACGCCCAAAGAAAACAAGATCGGCGTCAACACAGGACTCAAGTAATAGGTCATAAACAACAAAAAGATCAGCAACAACGCGATTACAAACGTGCGGATGTACACCATCTCCGAGATCTGCAACGACAGCGGCAACACTCCGTGATCACGAACGCCCGCCCGCAAACGAATCGGACCCATCCCAAGCCCCGAGCCATCGACTGATTGCGTAAAAACGATCTCTTCCAACTCGACTTCTTCAGGAGGCCGCAACGGTGAAATATTGTGTTTTTTGATCGTCACCAACGGTCGCCCCGCTGCCGACAGTCCGTCTATCGAACGTCCCGAATACATCGGGCCATACAAATCTTCCTCCGCCTCGACGCTCTCTTTCGTATCTCCGTCAACATCCCCACCAACATTCTCCTCGGCCTCTGCGTCGGTATCCTCTGTTTTCTCTTTTTTGCGTTGCTCGGCTTGTGACGACGCTTCCGCCTCGATCTGCTCCTTGATGCGCTCCTCCCACAGATCGGTCTCTGGCGATGCCCCCGCATCGAACGTCACATCCACGCCCAATACCTCACCCACCTCTTCTTTCTTCGATGCCTGTGCGGTGTGAGCGGTCGTTTCGAGACGAACGGGATCTTTGGTTGGAGGAGATATCTCTCTTTGATTTTTTGCGATATCGACCGAGCGTGCGGCGTATTCTGCTGCGCTTCCCGATCTGTGGAGAGAGGAAGGGGCTGTTGTTTTGGAAACAGGCGGTCGAGGCGATTCGGGATCTCCCGCAAGTGCATCGGCTGTTGTTTTGGGGCGTGGTGGCTCGTGCTGTTTTTGAGAAGCAGGCGGCGCAGACTTATTCTTTTTACGACCCATCGGATGACCTCTCTTTTGTTTCCGTCAAGGCGTTTTAACACAACAAAGCTTGTGCGCCAAAAGCAACACAAGCCTCGACCCGAAACAGCCCTTGCCCCCGATCAGAAAAACGCTGTTTTAGTTGCAAGTCGGACAGCTTGATTGGCAAGCAAAAGTCCAGCGCGTCTTGTCTTGTTCGCAAGTTCGGATGCCATCTTGGGTTTCTTTGAGGCAGCTTTTGAGTGCTTCGCCGAGAGGGGTTTGGCAGGTTGCGTAGCACTTTTCTTTGATCGTTCCGCAACCTTCTCTGTTGTAGCAGAGCACAGGATCATTTTTGTCTTTGCAGTTCGCGTAGCACTTGTCAGCATCCGAACATTCGAGTTTTCGAACGCAACGACGCCCATTTTTGTGGGCTTCCTTGATACATCGGTGACGTCGCTTCAACACGTCTTTTCGACACTTTCGCTCACGCACAGCCGCTTTCGCAAGGCAGCGCTTCTTGCATGTATCGCGTTTGCGCAAACATCGTTGCGTTTGATTCGGCTTGGCCGCAACCTCCGTCCTCCAACAACCCCAACACACCACGAACACCAACCAACCACTCAACAGATAACGTCCTCGCATCGACTTCCCTTCTTCTTTCCTTTGGGTGCAGCATCCCTCGTGAAGCTCTACATGGAACTTTCGGCAGCATAACGAAAAGCACAAACGGATGCAACAATACGATCCATTTCACCCACCCAGCCCCGCCCCTGCGGATCACAACCTCACCTCTCCCCAGCGATAAAATTAAACATCCGCCCGCAACGCCCGCCGCTTGCACGGTGCGAAAAAAAACGAGACGAAACATCCGAGACGGTGCAGCCATGAACGTGATCGATCTGTTCCCTCGGAACTCCCGCACGCTCTAGCTGCGCGACCAACGCACCGCGCAGATCGACCAGATGCCGACCTTCTGCGCTTGGATCAGGACGTGCGGCTTCTGCAAAATGCGCCGCCACCTCGTCCCCGACTTGGAAGACCTCGGCGCTGATATGCGGGCCGATCGCCACAAAGATATCGGGGGACGATACCCGCGCACGCAAACGCTCGATCACCCGCACCGCGATCTCAGACACCACACCCCGCCAACCCGCATGGATCGCCGCAACGGCTCGACTTTTTCGCTCCGCCAGCAACAACGGCACACAGTCCGCTGTTTTGACCCCCACCACCAGCCCCGACACAAACGACAACAGCGCATCCGCCTGTTCGTTGGCCGTCGGTTGTTCTGCTTCTTCACAAAGCACCACACGATCCGAATGGATCTGCGTCACACTTCGGATCTGTTCGCGTTGCACTTCCAAACGCGAAGCGAGCAAGCGAAGATTCTCTTCGACAGCATCGGCTCGATCACCCGTCGATGTCGAAAAATTCCAAGAAGCATACGCCCCTTCGCTCACTCCGCCTGCTCGCGTTGTAAAACCGTGTTTGGGAAAACCGACTTCTTCCAAAAGGGATGAACGCAACCACATGATGCCTCACACAACGTTTTCCATGATCGGAAGTGATCTGCTTGGAGAATACGAAATCCGCCTGTCGTGTGATCGTAAAGATGCAGGGACAGACAGGTGTGGCTGCCCGATCACAGGGTGTCTCCGCGCCCATCTTCGATAACACGTCTCGCGGATTTCGTGTAAGTTTCGTGGGGCTTTGCCCCACACCCCACAAGGGAGTCCGCTCCCTTGACCCCGTGTTTGGCGGAACGAACAGATGTTTTTCAAACAAACAACGGCTCCGCTTGGACGAGCCCGAACACGGGAGTTGTTGATAGGGGGAAGATTTGTCGTTCTCACGTATGCTT